>CAYTAU010000087.1:3112-4177 GCA_964435855.1 uncultured Bacteroidales bacterium
TTTATCATTTGTAATAGGATGAAAAAAACTAAGCTCAACAGCACACAAAAACATGCCTTTTCCTTTTATCATTTGTCCTTTGTTCTGATAAAGTTTATCTCCCATAATTGGAAACCCAATTTTTGATAAATGTTTTCGCAACTGATGCTTTCTGCCTGTATGTGGATACAAATCTACAAGTGAAAGCCATTGGTTAGTTAATGATGGAACATGTTTAATCAATTGATATTTAGTTAAAGCATTTTTCTCATCAATTGGAGTATCAATTTTTCCTTTATTTAAGATTTTTCCAATAACAATAGCCCTATATCTTTTTTTAACTTCTCTGTTCTCGAATTGTTTTCCAAGTTCAATTCTTGCTTTACTCGTTTTTGCAACAATTAGCAATCCACTTGTGGCATAGTCAAGCCGATGAACCGGTTTTGCCCATTTTAAAGCATCATTTTCTTTTGAAGGTTTAATATTGTATAATAAAGCATTTTCAATTGTTTTAAACTGATTCCCACTTACAATTATCCCTGCAGGTTTATTTATTACTGCAATAAATTCATCTTCAAAAACAATTTTTAATGATAAATTATAGATTTTTGGAGGTTTGGTATTCTGTTCTGCAAGTTCAATTTTTTGACCGGTTTTAACCCAATTACCAGATTGCGCAATTTCTCCATCAATATAAAAAAAGCCATTTTTAATGGCTTTTTTTATTCCTTTGTTAGAAGGTATTGATTTAAAAGTTTTACAAGCGTAATTATAAAACCTTATTCTTTCAACACCTTCAGGTACAATATGCGATTCTATTATTACCAATTAGGTTTTCGTTTTTCAATAAAGGCTCTCATGCCTTCTTCTCCTTCGTTGCCAAATAATGAGCCAAATTCATTAGCTTCCAGATTGCATCCGCTTTCAAAATCCATTAAAAATCCTTTTCTAACAACTTTTTTCATTTTTTTAATTGCAAGTGGTCCTTTTGATGCTATTTTTCTCGCAGTTTCAATTGCTACATTCATCAATTCTTCCGGTTCAACTACTTTTTGAACTAATCCAATTCGTAGAGCTTCATCGGCA
>CAYTAU010000087.1:4277-16998 GCA_964435855.1 uncultured Bacteroidales bacterium
GATGTAGGTCTTTGTTTTCCTTTACTAAGCTTGGAAACTTTTTTGTAAACATATCTTCTTAGCTCCGAAATAATAATTTTACCATCTCTGTTAAGGTCTGCTTTTTTTGTTTTTATACCTTCAAGCATGCAATAGGTGAAAAGTCCATTTTGCCACTCGTCGCCTTCCATAGCAAATTCAACACCGCCTGAACTCGAAATAACAGTAATACCGCTGCCTTTTCTAATATCGGAAAAAAGTGCTTGCATAAGATTTGCTGAGTTTGCAATACCAAAACCTTCTTTTTGCCTCACACCAATACCTGCCGCCCTGAATTTAACATCATTTTGTTCGGTTTCTTTTTCTGTGTTGTCTTCAATTTCATCTTTATCAAGTTCGCCGCTATGACAGGTATCCATAATAAGAAGTTTTTTAAGTGCAGAAATATTTCCAAGCAATATATCGAGTTCATCGTAAGATAATCCTTTGCCCTGTGGATTATTAAAATCCATATCGTAAGTACCGTAATAATAATCGTAATTTCCGTCTAACACACCATGTCCTGCAATAAAAAACAATACAGCATCTTCAATTTTTGTGTTTTTAAGCGAATCGGCAAGAGCAAGAATATTTTCTTTGGTTGCCTGTTCATTTTCCAGTTTAATAGTATAAATATTTTCGTATAGATTTTTGTTTTTTCCAAGTTCATTAATAATATCGCTAGCATCTTTGGCAGGATATTTAAGTGTAAATCGTTCATCCTTATAATTAGCTACTCCAATTGCCACAATATAAAGGTTGCCCTTAGTTTCTGCATCATCTTTTATAATATGAAATGTTGATTTAAGACTTTCAACACCTTTGTTGTTAAGAACAGATACCTGTATTTTATTTGGTCCCGGAATAATTTTTATATCAAGTTTGTATTTAAGCGATTTTATATTCTTTTCTTTAATGCTGATACCATTAACACCATAAACAGGAACATCGTTTACAAAAACATTAATTCTGTTTAAATTATAATTTACATCTTTTGTAAGTATCTCAAATTTAATATTATTGTCTTTTGTGATTAAGGGCAAGTCTTTTGTTGATATATCAACTGTAGGTAGAAAAAAATCTTTTCCAAGGTCTTCTTCTTTAAATCCCATTTTCTTTAATCGTTTTTTATAAACGTAGTTATAAGCATCAATTAATCCTTTAGGTGTTTTTCCAATTTTTGATGCAACAATATCGGGTCTGTTTAACCTAAGGTCGAATTGTTCGAAAGGATAAAGCACTGCTCCCAGCCTAAACGAAACACCTGCAAGAGCATCGTGACTTGCTGTATAATAATTTTCGGGAGTTAAAATAACATAATCGTTTTTATATACCGATATCAAACTTGCAAGTTCAATACAATCTTTATATCTCCATATTTTTATCATTCCATCATCGCCTGAGCTAAAAGCAATATCACCGATTTTGTCGAATATTACTTTATGTATATTTCCTGTATGCTGATTAAAACTGCATAATTCCTCACCAGTATTCACATCCCATATTTTAATAGAATTGTCGGCTTCCCACACCGCATTATTTCCCGATGAACTTGCAAGAACTTTACCTTCTTTATCAAAATCAATTGATAATATCATATTTGTATGTCCTTCAAGTATCCTTATCAATTCCCATGTTTCGGTATTCCATAGTTTAATTGTTTTATCCCATGATGCAGAGGCAAGTATTTTGCCATCAGGACTGAATTTTACATCACTTACAATACTTTTGTGGTCTTCAATCTTTTTTATTTCCTCTCCTGTTTCAAAATCCCATATTCTTATTGTTTTATCCATTCCTCCACTGGCAATATATTTTCCGTCGGGGCTAAAACATGTTCCATAAATACCTCCAACATGTCCGGTAAATTTTTTTATCAATTCTTTTTTATCGATATCCCAAATCTTAACAATTCCATTAAATCCTGCTCCAGAAATATATTTCCCGTCTTTGCTGTAGCATAAATTCTGTATTAATTCGCCTTCGGTATCTAAATTAAATAAACTTTTGCCCGTTTCAACATCCCATACGGTAAGCGAAATAGTACCACCCATTGTGGTTAATTGTTTTCCTGTATTGTTAAAAGCAACAGGGAAAAACCCGGGTATCACTTTATCAATTTTATTTTCTTTAAGATTCCATAATTTAATAGTGATATCACCTGTGGCAGCAGCTATGTATTTTCCTTGCTGGTCGTAAGCCATATTAATTATTTTATTACTTTTCGATTTAAAGGTCCTGACTATTTTACCCGAACGCTGTTTTAAGTAAAGAATTATTTTGCCGTCGTTTATCATAATTAGTTTTTGTTGGGGATGAACAGCTATTGCTGTTGGGGTAAATGTTGTAACATCATATTTATTTGTTTCTTTTTTATTTGGAACATCCCAAATTCTGATATCATTTGAATGTTCAACAACAATAAGTGTTTGAGATTTCTGGTCGAACTTCAGATTTTTTATAAGCCCTTTAAAGCCTTTAAACTCGGCAAAAAGACTTAAATCGTCTGTATTATATATTCTAACAATGTTATCGGAAAAACCAATTGCAAGAAATTCTCCCTTATGGTCTATATCCATTTTGCAGGTTGAATAAAGAAATTTATCGAAAAGCTGTTTTGATATTTTTTCTTTTCCTGTATTAAGACTTATTAGCTTTAAATTGCTTTTATAATCGTAAGCATAAACAAGGCTGTCGTTATAAAGTTTTATTCTTGTAAGACCGGCAGCGTCATTAAAAACTTTTGGTTCGCTGCTGTTTTTCCAATCTTTTAAGCAAAGTATTGAACCCGGATTTAAATAAACTATTTTGGAATTATTAAAACAAAAATCAAATCCGGGAGAATTAGAACTTGCATTAAATGCCGAAATTAATTTACCGGTAGATAACTCCCATACTTTAATCTCATCGCTAGTCATTGCTGCAGCAATATATTTTCCTGTTTTGTCAAAATCGGTTTGTGTAATTCTGCCACTATTACCGGCAATAGTTCTAAGCTCTCTTCCTGTTGCAATATCATTTATTTTTACCAATTTGTCGAGCCCGCCTGATACCAGCAATTTTGCATCGGGCGAAATAGATAATGAACTTATAAAATCGGTATGTCCGGTTGTAAGAACAACTTCGGGTTTTTGGGAAAAAACGGATAGTTGAAAAAGGCTACCACAGATTACACAGATTATCACAGATTTCATTTTTACAGCTTTTTGGATGGAACTCATTATTTTTATTTTTAATTGCAAATTGAATTTATTCTAATATAATTTTCTTTACCGCCTCTCCCCAACCCTCTCCAAAGGAGAGGGAGTATTTATTTGTTTAATCGTTTCAGCAAAATTTTAACTTCATTCATTTATTGTGCCTTTTTTTAATTCCTCCCCTTTGGGGAGGTTAGGAGGGGCTTTTTTATAAACAAACAAATTGCTATTCCCAATTTTATCTTTATAAATAAGTTTTCCTTTAATATCGGGAGCTTTTATTCCTTTAGTAAAATTAATTTCTCCTTCAAAAACTCTTGCTTCATCCCATAAATCTGCCAAAATAAACGAGTTTAATAATTGTGCCCCGCCTTCAACTATAAGAGATTGAATGTTTCTATTATGTAATTCCTGCAAAATTTGCGGAATAATATCGCTGTTAAAATCTATTTTACAATATTCCAGATTATTGGCAGATGCTACGGTTTTTGAAGTAAAAACAATTGTGGGTATGCTTTGGTCGAACAAAGACAAATTTTTATTAAGTCTAATATCTTTATCAATAATTAGGCGTAAGGGATTATTTCCTTTCCAATTTCTTACATTTAATTTGGGATTATCTTTTTCGGCGGTGTTTGTACCAACAATAATTGCCTGCTCTTCGGTTCTCCATTTGTGAACAAGAGTGCGACATATTTCATCTGTTATCCATGTAGGTCTGTTTTCTTGTTTTGATTTTCTTATAATATCAATAAAACCATCAGCGGTTTGTGCCCATTTAAGAATAATGTATGGTCTTTGTTTTTCATGAAAAGTGAAAAATCGTTTGTTGAGTTCTTTACATTCATTTTCCAAAATGCCGGTAATTACATCACATCCACCTTTTTTTAAAATTTCAATGCCTTTTCCTGCAACTTTTACATAAGGGTCGACAGTGCCAATAACAACTTTATGGATCTTTTTCTCAACAATTAAATCTGCACAGGGAGGAGTTTTACCATAATGAGCACAAGGTTCAAGATTAACATAAATAGTTGAATCCTTTAATAAACTTGTGTTTTTAACAGAATTTATTGCATTCACTTCGGCATGAGCTTCCCCATATTTTTGATGATAGCCCTCGCCAATTATTTTATTATTATGAACTATAACACAGCCAACCATAGGGTTTGGTTGGACATTGCCTAAACCTAAATTTGCTAATTCAATACAACGAGCAATATTTTTTTTGTTTATATTCATTTCTTTACTGTAAACATAAATCTTTTAATGTTCATGGACTTAGGTTTTGCCACAAGACAAAAGTATGAAAACCATATTTCATGCTATAAAATTATAAAAAAATATTGTGTTTTCAAATCTCAATAATTAACAATATATTGCAGAAAATTTACAATGTGTAAAATGAGCAAGAAATTTGTGCTGTTTTTTTCTTTTGTATTGCTTGGATTTTTTACGTTAAAAGCACAAGACCCATTAGTAATTGTTGAGCATAAAAATATTGATTTAACATATCTTGAAAGTCTTATAAAAGAAAATATTGATTCAATTAGAAAAGAATTTAAATTAAAGTTTCTTCATAACGACTCTTTGCTTTATATTTCTGCAAAACATCATGCAGAATATTGTAAGCAAAATCATTCATTGTTATATTCTGAAGACAGCAGGAAAAATAAGACACCTCAAAAACGTGCAAGTGCATGTGGAGCATCAGATTATCTTGTTGGAGAAATAATTGCAAAACTTGTTTTAGACAGTGCATACTCATACAAAATAATTGCCGATTCACTTACAACATTAATAATAAGTGACACTTTAAATTTTGCTCATATCTTATCCCGCATGTATAATATTACAGGTCTGGCAATAGATATTGACAACAATACATTGATGCTGATTAATGACATTGCAAAAACCAATAAAGAATATGTTTACAAATTGAATCCTTCAGTTTTTCCTTATGATAAGACATCCATTTCAACAAATAAAAAAGAAGTTTTTAAACCGGTAAAAAAATATGACTGGAAACTAAAACCTCCAAAAAAAGATGAGGAATGTGAAGATTTATTGAGGATTTTAAAAAGAATGAAGATAGCAGATGTAATTCGTGATGAAAAAAGACTTTCGGTGTTGTTTGATGGTGAATCTTCTGCAAAACAGTTGATAGAAAAAAAGAAGGACGGCTTTGCAATTGAAGTTATTTCTTTTGATGATTATAATTGTAATGCTCTTGATTATTACAAACCATCAAAAAGAAATGATTTGAGTTTGATAAACGGGACATTGATGAGACCACGTTATTATGAAGATATTTTTAAAGAAGGTGGCTTTGGTGATGAAAACCCAAAAGATTTTAAACGGGATATTGGCTCAATTAAAACAAATTCTGAAATTTTTGAAGCCAATGCAATAATTTTAAAAAACAATAAAATTTGTGCTGTTTTAAAACCTTCACAAATTTGTGGCCAGCCATTTTCATATATTCCTGAAAAATTACCTTATCTCGACAATCTTTATGACCCAAATTATGAACCACCGGTTACATACGATACTTTAAAATTGAAAATTTATTTTAAGGTAGGGGAAACAGAAGCTGATGATAAAGAAATACAAAAAATTATTGATTTTGTTAAAAGAGAGGGACTTGTTATTACAAAATCTTTTGTAAATGCAAATGCAAGTATAGAGGGAAATCCAAAAACAAATAATATTTTATTTAATCAACGTGCAGATTATATTATTTCTTTATTTGAAAACGAGCAGGAATATCATATTCGCAAAAAAGTAAAAACACAGGAAAACTGGAGCCTTTTTTATTCCCAGATCAGAAATACTAAATTTTCAGGTCTTGCATATAAAGATACTTCTTATGTAAGATATTTTGTTAACGATTCTCTTGAATATTTTACAGAAATGTTAGATAAACAAAGATATGTTCAGGTAAACCTATTTGCTGTTACAAAATCTACAAGAGATAAATATAAAGTATTTGCAATAACCGAATATAAAAAACTGATAAAACAAATAAACGAAGCTATAGAAAAAAACAAACCCAAACAAGTTGCAAGATTAATTGAAAAAGCAGAAGAAATTCAGTTGTTTTTGTTTGACCAATATAACAGAAGAAAAGTAAAATTGAGCTTTGTTAATTTGATGAAAATTCCTGATAAAACAGAATTTACAACATTAAAATTTAATCGTTTGATGTTTGACTTTAACCATGTTGCAAAAAGTAAGAGAATAAAAGAATATAAGTTTTTTGATGAAATTAAAAAGTTTTCCACCGTTGAAGATGTTAACAGCCTAGTGTTTTACAATTTACTTGCCTATGTTATAAATCATTATGGAGATACAGAATGTGATGAATACCAAAATTCAAAAAAATTACTTTCATTAATTAAAAGCACAAATAATGCAGGTGTTGATGATGAATACAGTCAGGCATTAAGCTTACATTATAATTATATTAAAGCAGAGGAAATATTTGAGACAATGGGATTTAAGCGAGCAAGAAATTCATTGGCATTTATATATAATTATTATAAAAAGCAGGAAAACTTTTCCGAGCAAACTCTCATTAATATTGCAGAATATTTTATTTTATTCAATGAATACAACAAGGCAAAAGATATTGTTAAACCTCTTGCATTTTCGGAAAATCCAAATCACGATGCTTTAGTTCTTTATCTAAAACTACATTATATGGATTACTGGAAACAAGACCGAACCGAAGATTATTACAGACCTCTATTTGATGCAGCAAAAATCCTAAGCAATGAAAAATGGTGCAATATGTTTGCCGGTGATTGTAATATAAGTTTTCAGATATTTGATTATGAGCCTTTGTGGAAGCTTTATTGCTTAAAAAAGGTTGGGGAAAACATGTTCGAAAAAAATAATTAAATGGTTAAAGCCCGCAGGACTTGCCTGTTAAGACTTGTATAAACCGATAAAAATTATTATGCTATGAGCAAAAACATAAAACTCCTACGGAGTTTATTATTACATTTAACAGTTCTTTTTTTACAAACAGTTTACTCCTATGGAGTAAATTTTAAAATAAAAGTATAGGATAATGGTAGAAATGTGAAAAATTAAAAAAATAGTAAAATTGCAAATTTTCTCATTAGTGAAAAACTGTTAAAAAAAGGCGATTAAATAGTTAAAGCCCGTAGGGCTTACCTGTTTGTAATAAAAACAATATAACAACAATCAAAGTCCATAGGACTTGCCTGCTAAGATTTATATGAAACAATAAAAATTATGGCAAATACATATACACAAATCTATCTGCAATTTGTTTTTGCAGTTAAAGGTCGTCAAAGCCTTATACATGACAAATTTCGTGAAGAATTACATAAGTACATTACCGGTATTGTAGAAAACCGTAAACAAAAATTAATTGCCATTAATAGTATGCCTGATCATATTCATATCTTGATTGGTTTTGGAACAACAATTACAATTGCCGATTTAATGCATGATATTAAAATAGCATCATCAAAATTCATTAATTCAAAAGATTGGGTTTGTGGTCGGTTTTCGTGGCAAGAAGGCTATGGTGGATTTTCCTATTCTCGTTCTCATCTCGACAGAATTGTAAAATACATTAAGAACCAACAAAAACATCATAAAAGGAAAACATTTAAAGAAGAATACATTGATTTTCTTGAAAAATTTGAAGTTTTATATGAATCGAAATATCTTTTTGATTGGATTGAAAACTCTGAGAAACAATAATTATGGAAATAGAAAACTCCTATAGGGTTTATAATTTATATAATAGGATTAAGTTTTACAAACAGTTTACTCCTATCGAGTATGTTTTAAAGAAACAAATTAATTAATACTGGTCAGTTGATAATAATACCAAAGTACAAGCAATAGAAGCTTCAATATTTTTATCTTTTGCAAGTTTTTCCAATTCGTTATTTTCTGTTCCCGGATTAAAAATTATTCTTCTGGGATTTAAAACATTAATTATGTAATCATAATATTCAGTCTGGTTTTTAGCAGATACGTATAACGTAACAGTATCAACATCATTAATTTCAGGTTTGTTGTTTAATATTTCTAATCCTCCAATACTTCCTTTTTTAATACCAACAGGTATAACTTCGTGATTATATTTTAGAAGCATATTTGTAGCCTTAAAAGAATATCTATCTGGATTTGTACTTGCACCTATTACTACTGTTTTCATCTGTTTCAAGTTTTAAAATTATAATTGCACAAAGTTCATAATTATTTTTTATTTTTATTAAATGCTTAAGGTTTTTATTTTAATATAAATTTTGTAATGATGCTTTCGGCTTTTTTATTATTTTTGTTTGATTAATGCTAATATAATATTATTTCGATGAAAGTAGTCATTATTGGTGCAGGAAATGTTGGAACAAACCTTACTTATGCATTAAGCAAGAAAAATAATATTGTTCAGATAATTAGTAAAACACAAAATTCTGCTCGTATTTTAGCAGAAAAAATAAACACAGAATATACAAGTGATTTAAAAAATATAAGCAATATTGCAGATATATACATTGTTGCAGTAAACGATGGTTCAATAGTTAAGCTTTTAAAACAAATAAATGTTGAAAATAAAATAATTGTTCATACAGCCGGAAGCGTAAATGTTGATGTTTTAAAAAATTCAGGTAATAATTATGGAACATTTTATCCTCTTCAAACTTTCTCAAAATATAAAATTCTCGAATTTCAAAATATTCCAATACTTGTAGAAGCAAATAATTCTGAAACTGAAAAAAACATTAAGAAGCTTGCAGAAAGTATTAGCAATAATGTTTATTTAATAAATTCAGAACAAAGAAAATATTTACATCTATCGGCTGTTTTTGCTTGTAATTTTACTAATCATCTTTACAATATTTCAAAAAAGATATTGAAAGAAAAAAATCTTGATTTTGAAATAATGAAGCCATTAATTGAAGAAACCGCGAAAAAAATAAAAAACACAGAACCAGTTAATGCTCAAACAGGACCAGCTGTAAGAAATGATAAAATAATTATTGAAAAACATTTGGAATTATTATCTTTATATCCGGAATTTCAAAATATATACAATATTTTAACTAAAAGTATTATTGAAACACATTTAAAAAATGAGTAATTTCAAAGAAAAATTAAAAGGGATTAAAGCATTTGCCTTTGATGTAGACGGAGTTTTATCTGGGAATATTTTTTTGACCGCTGATGGCGACCAAGTTCGAACAATGAACATGAAAGATGGTTATGCAATTCAACTTGCGGCTAAGAAAGGATTCCCTATTGCAATAATTTCCGGGGGAAATTCTGAATCAATTAGAACAAGATTTAACAGGCTGGGAGTTACTGATGTTTATCTCGGTTCTGACAACAAACTTAAAGATTTTAAAGATTTTTATTTTCAACATAAACTTGAGCCAAAAGATATTTTATATATGGGTGATGACTTACCCGATTATGAAATAATGAAAAATACCGGAGTACCGACTTGTCCATTAAACGCAGCCGACGATATTAAAGCAATTTCTGTTTACATTTCGAATATTAATGGCGGAGATGGCTGTGTTCGTGATGTTATTGAACAAGTTTTACGTGCTCAAAACAAATGGTTAGATGCAGATGCATTTTCATGGTAATATATTTAAGGGACTTTTATTAATTCAATTTTTTTATGAATAAATGAAATACTTAAAGCTTATAAGAATACACAATATTTTAATAATGGCAGTTACGCTTTATGCAATACGCTGGGCTGTTATTTTTCCAATTTTAAAACATCATAATTCTACGCTTCAATTTAGTGATTTTAATTTCCTTTTACTCGTTTTGTCTGTTTGCTTTATAGCAGCAGGTGGTTATGTAATAAACGATTATTTTGACAGAAAAACAGATAGAATAAACAACCCAAAAAGCGTAATTGTAGGAACAAAAATAAACAGGCGATTTGCAATTATTCTTCATGTTGTTTTGAGTTTTACGGGTGTATTTATAGGTGTTTTAGTGTCTGTAAAAACAGGGCATTGGAAATATGGACTTATCTTTTTTTTTATTAGCGTTATTCTGTGGTACTATTCAACTTCTTATAAACGAAAATTTCTTATTGGAAATATCGTAATTTCAATTTTTACTGCATTTGTGCCTTTTATTGTTGTTTTATATGAAATCCCTGATTTTTATAAAATAGATAAACAATCCTCAACAATTCATATTATTTATATTGTTTTAGGTTTTGCATTTTTTGCCTTTATCACAAGTATGATAAGAGAAATAGTTAAAGATATTGAAGATGCTGAAGGAGATGCAAAAATTGGCTGTAAAACAATGCCAATTGTTATTGGAACAAATGCTGCAAAATATATTGCTGTTTTATTAGTGCTTATTACAAGTATTTCAATTGTATTGGTTTATACTCAATATTTATCAAAGTTATACTTATTAATTAATGATAATATTACAAAATGGCATGTTTTAGTTTTAGCAACGCTGTTGCTGATTTTAACATGGCTAATACTAAAAGCTAAAGGAAAAAAAGATTTTCATGTTGCAAGTATTTTAGTAAAAGTTATTATGTTGGTTGGAATGTTATATTCTGTAGTTTTATTTTATTTAATAAAATAATTAAAGTATTTCTGACTTTTAAAAAAAAGTTTTTTTTAAAAGCAACCTTTTATATAAAATTTGGTCTTATTAATGGATTGCCTAATAACTTGATATTTGTTACAACTAAATGTTTAGTTAAACTGAAAAATAAGAAATATAAAATTTATAAAAATAACATCAAAATTAGGAAACAAATTACTATTTATTATCGTATAAATTTTGTCGTATAAATGAAATTTTTAATTTAAAACATTAAATCCTTATGAAAACACTACACTTTATTTTAATTTGCACAATATTTTTCAGCTTTTCTATAAGCTTGTTACATGCACAGGGAGATGATTGTGCTTCCGCCGTTGAAATTATTACAAATGGTCTGTATACAGCTGATGGTCCATCAACTGGAGGTGGCGCTACAAATACCACTTCGGCAACAAATGCCGATTGGTACTATTTTGTCGCTACCGACAACGGCACAATTGATGTTTCTGCATGCGATCTTTCAAGTATTGATACTCGTTTATACATTTATGATGGTGCCTGTGGAACATTAAATCAATTAGGAACATCAGATGATGAATGTGTTACTTTTCAATGGGCTTCTTTTCTAACAGGAATTCCAGTAACAAATGGTGTTACCTATTACATAGAATGGGACGATAGATGGATGCCAGATGGATTTGATTTTACATTTACATTTACTCCATTTGGTACTTGTCCATTTCCAATAAATTTATCAGCAAGTAATATTTCCGATGTCTCTGTTGATTTAGGATGGACAGAACAAGGTACTGCCACAACATGGAATATTGAATGGGGAACAACAGGTTTCACTCTAGGAACCGGGACCACTATCACCGGAACAACAAATAACCCTTATTCTCTAACAGGATTAACTGCTTCTACAACTTATGATTTTTATGTGCAAAGTGATTGTGGTGGCGGTGATTTAAGTTCTTGGGTTGGTCCTTTTACTTTTACCACTTCTTCATGTTCTGTATCAAATCAATGCCTGTTTACTTTATATATGAATGATACAGGAAACAGTTGGAATGGTGCTAATGTAGAAGTCATTCAGGATGGTGTTTCAATGGGAACATTTACAGTACCAGGAGGAGGAACAAACACAGAAACTGTTATGCTTTGTAATGGTTCAAACATTCAACTAATATGGACTTCCGGAACTTATGATAATGAAACAATTTTCGACATGCAAGATCCTTTAGGTGTATCTGTTTATAGCTGGACAGCAGGAAATAATCCATCAGCCGGAGTTTTTCACATATTTACAGCCTCGTGTGTGCCCATAACTTGCCCCCTCCCTTCTAATCTCAACGTAACAAATATTACAACTACAGATGCTGATTTTGGTTGGACAGAGAATGGAACAGCTACTCTTTGGAATATTGAATACGGTCCTTCTAGTTTTACACAAGGAACAGGTACTATGATTAATGGTTCAACAACAAATCCTCATTCAATTACCGGATTATCGGCTTCTACTTCATATGATTTTTATGTACAGTCTGATTGCGGAGGTGGAGATTTAAGTTTTTGGGTTGGACCTTTTACTTTTTCAACTATTTGTAATACTATTTCTGCTCCTTATATTGAAGATTTCGAAAATGGCGGCATTATTCCAATTTGCTGGGTCAATGATGTAGGTGATTTCTTTGATTGGGAATTTAATACCGCTACCCCATCACCAAATACCGGACCTCAATCAGGAGACCATACAAGCGGTTCGGGTTATTTTGCTTTTACTGAAGCTACTAATCCAAACAACCCAAATCAACAAGCAGATCTTCTAACACCCTGGATAGATATTTCTACCCTAACTACTCCTATGTTAACTTTCTGGTACAATATGTACGGTGCAGGCATGGGAGATTTACATATAG
>CAYTAU010000088.1:0-16773 GCA_964435855.1 uncultured Bacteroidales bacterium
GATGAACTGCAGCTAATAAAGAAAATAAACAATGTTACTACAATAAATAAATACGTTTTTTTCATGATTCCCAGTTTTTAGATTATATGATTTATAAAATATTTTTTAAAAAGTAACCCTGATTTTAAAATTTAAAAATAATAAAAGTATTTGAATTTTTAATACATATAATACTAATAAAAAATCAGTAGCTCTGTCCTGCCCCGATTTCTCGGGATCCTTCAGGGCGGGGTATAGATTTAATCAATACCCAACCTCTGCGAGTTGAATTGGATTATTTATTAAACTCCGTTAGGAGTGAAATATTTATAGAACATAGTTATAACCTTAATTATAAAGCTCCGTAGGAGCGAAATATTAAATTTAATATGGCTCTTACATTTTTTTTTATAATTTTATATTTAATTATTAGTATTGCATTAAACTTTATTTGCTTTCAAATCATTGTTGATTAACTGTATATATTGAAATTTGCTTTAAACATATTAATATTCTGCTTAATTAATATTCTTTCATTTATTAATTTAAATGCACAAGAAGATAATTTTGACAGAAAAAAGTATAACGAAGCCGTTAAGCTTTTTGACAACGAAGAATTTGAAGAAGCACTTAAATTATTTTTACCATTAGATTCTGTAAAAAAAGACAATTTTGAACTAAAATATCAAATTGGTGTTTGTTATCTGAATACCAAATATGAAAAATATAAAGGTATACCATATTTAGAATATGCACTGGAAAAAGGAGAATCATTAATTCCAAAAGATGTATTTAAAGAACTGGGAATACTTTACCACTTTAATTATGAATTTGAAAAATCGGAAGTTTTTTTCAGAAGATATTTAAAACTTGCAGATAAAGATGATAAAGATATATCAACAGTTGTCAGAATGATTGATATATGTAGTTACGCAAAAACTATAAAATCAGATTCATTAGAAGTTGAGATTGAAAAAATAAAATCTGAAATTAATACAAAGTTTTCTGAATGTTCACCACATATTTCTGCAGACGAAAGCAGTTTGTATTTTACACGAGATTATTTTTCAATGCAGGATAATGTAATAGCAGATACTGCACATCAAATTTATATTTCAAAAAATGAAAATAATATTTGGCAACAGGCATTAAGTATTCATATTGAATCTGAAAATAAATATAAAGATTTATCAATTGCCGGTATTTCACCCGATGGTAATACAATGTTTGTATTAATTAAAATAAATAAACATAATTCTGATATTTTTTCTTGTCAAATAAATAATACCCAATGTGAAAGTTTACAAAAACTTAATGGAAATATTAATTCTATATTTCAAGAAGGCAATGTTAGCATTACACCCAATGGTAATACACTTTATTTTTCAAGTAGCAGACCCGGTGGTTATGGAGGTAAAGATATTTACAAAACTCAAAAAACTGAAAAAGGAGACTGGGGCAAACCCGTTAACCTTGGCGCTTTAATTAATACAAAATATGATGAAGATTCACCATTTATTCATCCTGATGGTAAAACTTTATATTTTAGCTCTAAGGGTCATAACACAATGGGCGGATATGATATTTTTAAATCCATATACATATTCGAAAACGAATGGTCAAACCCTATAAATATTGGTTATCCAATAAACACTACAAAAGACGATAATAACTTTGTATTATCAGCCGATGGAAATTATGGGTATTTTTCATCATCAATAAATAATAAAGATGATTCTTACGATATTTACAAGGTATTTATTAATAAATCTATCCCCTTAACACTGGTTAAAGGAATAATTACTGCCGGTGATCCGCCTAAACCTGTTAAAGCTAAGATTAAAGTTATAGACAAGGAAACAGGTTCAAAGATTAATTATGTTTATAATTCAAATTCTAAAACCGGAAAATATTTAATGATATTTCCTCCCGGGAAAAATTATGATATGATAATTGAAGCAGACAACTTTTTACCTCATTTATTAAATATCTATATTCCTAATCAAACTTATTTCTACGAATTATTTCAAGAAATTCATTTGTCGGCAATTTCTATAGATGCCATTGGAAAAACAATAGGAGAAAAGATATTCGTTAATAATATCTTTTATGATATATATGATTTAGATATTAATAAAGGAGATTCTGCTTCATTTAAAGATTACTCTGAATTGTTGGAAATAATTAATGAGATTATTGAAAAAACAGATTCTGTTGGTTTCGATAATCTAAAAGCATACTCAGAAAAAGATAAAGAAATGCTTAATGATTCAAACAAAATAAAAAAATATGATGAATTGTTAAATCTTATTGATAATGCTATTGAAAATACAGATACAACAACTTTAAATATTCTGAACGAAACTGCTGTTTATGAGGACAAATCTTCACAATCATATTTTTATAATGCAAATTCAGATTCTACTAATTTAAAAATGTTGGTGGTAGGACAAGATACAATATGGGTACTCTCTCCATTAAATACTGTTAAAACCGATGAAGTAGCAGAGGATATAGAAACTAAAGGTCAAAGATTTTGTATTGTGCAATTCAATATACTTTTTGAACTTGCCGATACAACAGTACAAAATAAATATTATAAACAAATTGATGATATAGTTAGTTTAATAATAAATAATCCAAAATTCGATGTTGAGTTGCATGGTTTTGCGGATACACAAGGGAATAGTGAATATAATTTAAACTTATCAGAAAATAGAGCAATTTCGGTAATGAAATATTTATTAAATAAAAATGTAAGTAAAAGCAGGATATTAACTAAAGCATTTGGCGAAAGCAGATCATTAAATGAAAAAAATGAAAAAGACAGAACAGAAAATAGAAGAGTAGAAATTTTAATATACAAAACAAATTAGAAAAAGGCATTTTGATAAAGATTAAAAATATAAAATATTATTTATTAAAATTTAAGCTATTGATTGGTGTTTTAAGCTTATTATACTCCTTGTCTGCCAATGCTCAGGGATATACAGAACATGAGCTTAAAGCAGGATATTTATATAATTTTTCAAAATTTGTTACTTGGTCAGATAATGCATTCACTTCTAAAACTTCGCCTTTTATTATAGGAATATATGGGGATGATTCTTTTGAAAGAGTTTTGGAAAAAGTGTTAAAAGACAGGAAAATTCTTAACAGAAATTGGGTGGCAATTCGCTATGATGCTCCCGAAGATATTGAACGCTGCCACATATTGTTTGTATCTGAAATGTCAAGATTAGAGTTGAAAGAATTATTTAAAATAATAAAGGAAAAATCTATTTTGACAGTAGGAAATAATATTGAAGATTTTTGTGAATTGGGAGGAATAATTAACTTTACGAGCAAGCATTCAAAATATAGGTTTCATATTAATAATAATGCAGCTAAACGTAAGAAAATTATTATAAGCTCTAAATTATTGGCATTGTCTAAAATTATTACAGAAGATGAGATTAAATTTTAAAGACATATCAATAAAATATAAAATAATTTTTGTTGTAATTTCAACAAGTTTAATTGCATTACTGTTGTCAGGTATTACTTTTTTTATTTATGATAAAGAAGAGTTTAAAATAAAAACGATTAAAGATTTATCAATTCTTGCCGATGTTATCGGACACAATAGTTCTGCTGCTGTAACTTTTAATGACAGTATTGCATCAAGTGAAATCCTAAATACTTTAAGATTTAATAAACATATTAGAGAAGCAGAAATAATAATGCCTGATAATTCTATTTTAACACAATACAATAAGGATAATTCAAATATAATAAACGAATTTTTTTTTATTGAAAAAGACAGTATTATTTCAAGTGAAAATTCAATTACTGTAATAAAACCGATAATATATGAAGAAGAACTTATTGGCAATATTATTATTCTTTCAGATCTTACTGAATATTCAGAAAAAATTAACAGATTGATCAAAGTAATTGGTATAATTATTTTATCAGCTTTATTAATTGCAATATTGATATCAATGCAATTGCAAAAAATAATTTCAAGACCAATATTCAAGTTGTTAGATATAATGCTTGGGATTTCTAAAAATAAAGATTATTCAGTAAGAATTAAAAAGGCAGGAAATGACGAGATAGGTTCTTTGATATCAGGTTTTAATCAAATGTTAGAACAGATTGAACGGCAGGATATTGATTTGAAATTTGCTAAAAATAAAGCAGAAAACTTGGCAAAAATAAAAGAACAGTTTCTTGCAAATATAAGTCATGAAATAAAAACCCCTATGAATGCAATTATAGGAATGTCATACTTATTAAACGATACAAATCTCAACAAAGAACAAAAAACATATATAAAACACATCAAAAACTCATCAGACAGTCTTTTAGTTTTGATTAATGATGTTTTGGAATATTCAAAAATTGAAGCAGGAAAGATTATAGTCGAAGAAATTGAATTCAATCTCCATACTTTATTAGTTGAAATAAAAGAAGTGCTTGGTATTAAGGCGGATGAGAAAAACATTGAATTAGTTCTTAACATTTCAGGTGATACACCAAGATATATTATTGGAGATAAATACAGATTAAATCAGATACTTTTAAATTTGATTGGAAACGGTATTAAATTTACTGAAACAGGGAGTGTTATTGTTGAAACAAAAATGATAAATGAAACAGATAAAACAATTTCAATTTTATTTACAGTTATTGATACAGGAATAGGTATAATAAAAAGCAAATTAAAAACTATTTTTTCGAGTTTTTCTCAGGCAAGTAGCGATACTACAAGAAAATATGGCGGAACAGGATTAGGTTTGTCAATAAGTAAGGACCTTGTAGAATTATTGGGTGGAAAAATGTATGTTTACAGTAACTCAAATGAAGGAAGTAACTTTTCATTTTACCTGTCTTTCAAAAAAACAAATGAAGATAAAAAAGAATTAGAAAATGACAGTACCCAAATACCTGTTGATATTGAGGGTGTTGAATCTGCTAATATTTTGTTTGTTGAAGACAATAAACTTAACCAAATTCTCACAAAAAAAATATTAAATAAAAGTGGCTTTAATGTTGAAATTACTGAAAATGGGAAAACGGCAATAGAATTGATAAAAGAAAAAAATTATGACCTTATTTTAATGGACCTTCATATGCCCGAAATGGATGGATTTGAAACAACTAAGCATATTAGAACAAAATTAAAAAACAATAAACGAAATATTCCAATAATTGCATTAACAGGTGCATCAATGGGTGATGAAAGGGAAAAATGCTTTTTAATTGGTATGAATGAATATATTGCAAAACCTTTTGACCCAAAAAAGTTAATAAGTATAATTAATGAGGTTTTAAAAAATGAAAAAACAAGTACCCGTTCACAATAAATTTTAGTGGAACGAAAAACGAAAAACGAAAAACAATAAAATGGGATTAGTTGACCTAACATATTTAAAGGAAATGTCTGATGGTTCTAATGAACTAATAATTGAAATGATAGAAATTTTTAAAGAACAATATCCCGAATTTAAAAATGATTTTAAAACACATTTAAAAAATAAAGATAATCAAGCATTAGCATCATTGGCACATAAAGCAAAGTCATCATTGGCTATTATGGGTTTAAACGAATTGGCAAATGATATAAAAACTTTGGAAGCCCTTGCAAAAGAAGAAAAAGAAGTTGAAACATATAAAAATTATGTAAATAAGTTTATTTTAGTATGTGAAAAAGCTTTGATAGAATTTGATGAAATTATTAAGAAACTCAGTAAGCGTTCATGATAAACGCTAGCCCTGAGCGGAGTCGAAGAAAACGACAAACAACAAATTTATCTGCCGATAGGCATGACGACAAACAACAAACGAAAAACGAAAAACGTTAAACCAAATATATTATGCTTAAAATTATTGATAAAAACGATGTTAAAATTGCTTCATTTATTGAGTCAGATAGATTAAATATTACTATTGCAGACAAAGTAAAACAGCAACTAAATGATTTATTTAAAATTAAGAAATCTAAAGTAATACTTGACCTCGAAAATGTGCAATTTATTGACAGTTCAGGATTTGCTGTATTAATATCAGCACTAAAAGTCAGCAGAAAATCCGAAAGCAAGTTTGTAATATGCAATATTAACAATGAGGTTATGGAGCTTGTAGAGCTTATGAAATTAGACAGTATTTTTGATATTCAAAAAGATATTAAATCTGCATTAAGTTGTATATAACCCATAAATAGTTGTCAAGCTTTCAGGAAAGGGTCAGTCAGAAGATGACTTCTTGGGATTCCCAAGTCATTTTGGGACGTTCCAAAAGTCATAAAAGTTTTGAGAAATTCAAATACGACACTTTAATAGTAGAAAAAGAAATAAAAAAAATATTAGAGGCAGACTTAATGTAAAACATAGAAAAACAGAGTAAAATAATTTTAGATGTACAATTGTAAATTTTAAATTGACAAAAAATATAAAATCGTAAATCTAAAATTAAAAGAGAGAGCATTTTTTTTTGCTATATTTGGGGGTTAGAAAGATTTAAAGCGGATTGTACCACAAATTCAGAAACTTGCGGTAGTTGGGTATGTTTATCAGAATATTGAAATAGTAATTAAAATTTTGTCATGTACTTAGGTTTATATCATATTTATTGTTTATATTTACACCCGAATGGTTATTTTTTTTAAACATATTCTCTATGAAAAAATTTATTATTATTTTCATCATTGCGGTTTCGTTTTTTGGAAGGCAATTTGCAAACGCTCAAACCATTATAACTATAGCAGGCAATGGAACACAAGGTTACAGCGGAGATGGGGGTTCTGCCATATCCGCTAAATTGGATCATCCTGAAGGTGTAGCAATAGATGTAGCAGGTAATCTTTATATAGCTGATCTTAGTAATCACGTAATTCGTAAAGTAAATACATCAGGTATTATAAGCACTTTTGCAGGCACAGGTACAGCTGGCTACAGCGGAGACGGAGGACCAGCCACTTCGGCTAAATTATTTAGCCCGAGAGGCGTAGCAATAGATGCAGCAGGTAATCTTTATATAGCTGAGCTTATAAATCATGTGATTCGTAAAATAAATACTTCGGGTATTATAAGCACTTTTGCAGGCACCAGTACAGCGGGCTACAGCGGAGATGGAGGACCTGCCACTTCGGCTAAATTATATCTGCCAGCATCTGTAGCAATAGACGCAATAGGCAATATTTATTTTACCGATCATGGTAATAATGTAGTTCGCAAAGTAAATACATCAGGCATTATAAGCACAATAGCAGGTACCGGCACAGCAGGATATAGCGGAGACGGAGGATCAGCCACTTCAGCTAAATTAAATGAGCCAACCGGGTTAGATATTGATGCTTTAGGCAATGTGTATATTGCAGATTATATTAATAATGTAGTTCGTAAAATAAATACCTCGGGTATAATAAGCACTTTTGCAGGCACCGGCATAGCTGGTTACAGCGGAGACGGAGGACCAGCCACTTCGGCTAAATTATATTGGCCAGCAGGTATAGCAGTAGACGCTTTTGGTAATCTCTATATAAGTGACGTTAATAATAGCGTGATTCGTAAAGTAAATACATCGGGAATAATCAGCACTTTTGCAGGCACTGGCATAATAGGTTACAGCGGAGACGGAGGTCTTGCTACCATGGCTCAATTAAGTAGTTGTCTTTCAGGCTTAGCAATAGATATTGCAGGCAATCTTTATATTGCCGATCGAGATAATAATGTAATTAGAGAAGTTGGCGTTTGTATGTCTGCAACACCTCTTATTTGCACGATAACGGTTGACAGTTTATCGCAAAACAATGTTATTTACTGGGATAACACCACTTATACTGCCGATACTTTTTATGTTTACAGAGATACCGCCAATTACAATTATGTGCTTATAGGAAAAGTTCCTTCCGATTCTTTAAGCATGTTTATTGATACTGTGAGAACTCTTTATTCTGCTAATGGCGACCCTAATGCAAGTTCGTGGAGATATAAAATTGCTTACAGAGATACCTGTGGTGGCAATAATATAATGAGTCCCATGAGTCCTTATCATCAAACACTATTTATGATACGCAGTGATGCGAATTTCCTGTGGTCTCAGTATCAGATAGAAGGAAAAGTACAACCTGTTCCAGAGTTACAAAATTATTTATTTGAAAGAGACAATTATTCCACAGGGAACTATGATACCATTCAAATATTAAGCGCCTCTTCAACTTTATACATGGATGCACAATATTCTGCTTTCCCAAATGCAACATGGCGTGTTAAAACTAAGTGGGGCATCAGTTGCACTGTTACAGGCTCTTCAAAGAACAGAGAAAACGGAACAACGGTAAATACTTCTCATTCTAATTCCTATCGCATGAATTCCTCCGGCATAAATGAGAGCTATTTTGAGAACATAGTGAACGTTTATCCAAATCCCTCAAATGGAAAATTTGAAGTGAGAAGTGAGACATCTGAAGTAAAGGGTTTGGAAGTTTATAATGTGTATGGAGAAAAATTATATGCCGAACAACTTTTTTATCCAAAATCAATAATCCTTAATCTGAATTTGTCCGATGGAATTTATTTTCTGAGAATAATTTCTGATAAAGGAATAGCAGTGAAGAAAATTGTGATTCAATAAATTTAAAAAACCAATACAATGAAAAAAATATTAATTATCTTCGTTCTTTTGAGCATAGCGATACAATCTTCAACTGCACAAACCATTATAACTGTAGTAGGCACAGGTACAGTAGGATATAGCGGAGACGGAGGACTCGCCACTTCTGCAACATTAAATAAACCAGCATGTGTAGCATTTGATGCAGCAGGCAATGTTTATATATCTGATACTTATAATCATGTGATCCGTAAAGTAAACACTTCGGGTATTATAAGCACTTATGCAGGCACAGGTACATTTGGCTACAGCGGAAATGGAGGACCAGCCACCTCGGCTAAATTATTTTATCCGACAGGTATAGCGGTAGATGTTACAGGCAATATTTATTTTGCCGAAGCAGGAAATAATGTCATCCGCAAAGTAGATACATCTGGTATTATTAGCACAATAGCCGGTAATCACATAGCAGGTTACAGCGGAGATGGAGGACCGGCCACCTCGGCTAAATTATTTTATCCGATCGGTGTAGCAATAGACACAACTGGTAATATTTATATCGCTGACTATTATAACAATGTTATTCGCAAAGTAAATACCTCGGGTATTATTAGTACAATTGCGGGTAACAATGTAGCTGGGTACAGCGGAGACGGAGGACTGGCCACTTCCGCTAAACTAAACGAACCATTTGAAATTGAAATAGACGTAATAGGCAATATTTATTTTACTGAGTTGAGTAATGATGTAGTTCGCAAAGTAAATACATCGGGAATTATCAGCACTTTTGCAGGTACAGGCACAGCAGGTTATAGCGGAGATGGAGGTCCTGCCGCTTCGGCACAACTGTGGGATCCATCAGGTTTGGCTATTGATAATATTGGAAATCTGTATATTGCTGAAGGAAGTAATCAAGATGTGCGTAAAGTAAATACATTAGGAATTATCAGCACTATTGCAGGCATCTACGGTATCATAGGTTACAGCGGAGACGGAGGTCCTGCTATTTTAGCACAATTCAATGGACCACAAGGCATCGATTTTGATGCGGCAGGGAATCTGTATATAGCTGACTGTTTAAATAGTGTAATTCGTGAAATAGGCGATTGCATGCCAGTAACGCCAGTTATTTGTATGGTATCAGTAGATAGTTTATCGCAGAACAATATTATTTACTGGGATAAAACCCCCTATACTGCCGATACTTTTTATGTTTACAGAGATACGTCTAATAATAATTTTGCACTCATTGGGAAAGTTTCTTACGATTCTTTAAGTATATTTATTGATACGGTAAGAACCCTTTATGCTGCGAATGGCGACCCAAATGCCAGTTCATGGAGGTACAAAATTGCATACAGAGATACCTGCGGTGGCAACAATATAATGAGTTCTATGAGCCCGTATCATCAAACCATGTTTTTGATAAACAGCGGTTCTATCTTCGCATGGACCCAGTATCAAATTGAAGGGCAGGTACAGCCAGTTCCAGCGTTACAGAATTATTTATTTGAAAGAGACAATTATTCTACAGGAAACTATATTATCATTCAAACTTTAAGCGCATCTTCCACATTGTACAACGATGCACAATATGCAACCTATCAGGACACAGCAACATGGAGGGTCAGTACTAAATGGAGCATTAGTTGTGACCCTGCCAAAGCAGAGAATCACAACTCTTCCCGTTCCAACGTTAGATTGCCAATAACATCACCGGAAAGTGTCAGGGGCTTATCTCCTTCCTGTTTTGCTTTTCAGGTTATTCCAAATCCTAACAATGGTGTATTTACTTTAAAAACTAACTGTAAAAACCAGCTACAGAGCTGCGAAATTAGAATTTTTAACCTATATGGACAGGAAGTTTTCAGAGAAACCTTAATTCGAAACCTTCCAAATGAAATTTCAATTAGCTTAAAGCAGCCCGCAGGTATTTACAATGTACAAATCAGTTGCGGGGACATTTTGTTGAATAAGAAAATAATTGTACACTAATTGTTATTCTCGATTGCTTATATGTTCAAAGGAAGGATACTTTTAATATTTGTTGCTTAATGAGGAAATTAATTTCAATTTTATTGTTGTTGTCGTTTTTTCAATTTTCAGTTTCTAAAGCTGAAACAGTTATTGATTCTTTAAAATCAGTATTATCATCTTCTTTGGAAGATACCAATAGAATTAATATTCTTAACAAGCTTTGTGAGGAGTATTTTTATACCGGAGAGTACGAAACTTCATTGTATTACGGGAGTGAAGCCAACCGTTTAAGTAAAATTCAGGACTATAACAAAGGAATTGCATACAGCAGCCTTTATTTAGGCAAAATTTTTCTTAATAATAGAAAAACCGATGAAGCGAGGCAGCATTTATTACTTGCATTAGAGGAGTTTAATAAATTAAAGCATCAGACAGGAGTGGCTATAACATATGGCGACATTGCACTAACATATAAAGCAGACGAAAACTATGAAAAAATAATTGAGTACTATCTTAATGCTCTTAAAGTCCATGAAAAAATTGATAATAAAAGAGGTATCTCTTTTTGTCTCGGGGAAATAGGCATCTTGTATCATACTATGGGCAATTATTCAAAAGCAGTTGAATACCATTCTCTTGGTTTTCAGAATGATAGTTTGGTTGGAGATTCTGCACAAATAGCAAATAGTTTAAACGATCTAGGAAATGCATACGATAAGTCTAATCAATTAGTAAAAGCACTGGATTGCCATGAAAGAGCATTAAAAATTAGAACCGATATTCAAGATGAAGGAGGAATCGGATTAAGCTTAGCCAACATTGCCATAATAAACAAACAAACAGAAGATTTTTCCAAGGCATTGGAATATTACAATAAAGCATTGGAAATATTTAACAAACAAAATGATTCAATAAATATTGCAAAAGCATTTGATAATATCTCAGAAATTTATTTAAAGCAGAAAAACTATTCTCAGGCATTAAATTATGCAAAACAGAGTTTAAGTCTTGCCAGGCAACTAAATTCAATGAACCTGTTAAAAAATCCTTATAAAACACTTTCGGAAATCTACTATCAGTCAGACGACTATGAAAATGCGTATAATTATTTTGAGTTCTACGTAAATACGAAAGATACTTTGTTCAATGAAAATGCAAACAGAAACATTGCCCGGATGCAAACCATTTACGAAACCGATAAAAAACAAAAAGAAATTGAATTGCTGAATAAAGATAAAGAAATTGCAATTGGGGAAAATAAAAGGCAAAAGTCAATAATATATTTTGTTATTGGAGGCTTATTGCTGGTAATTGTATTTTCAGTTTTTATGTTCAACCGATGGCGTATTACACAAAAGCAAAAGAGAGAATTAAGTATTAAGAACAGAAAAATTGAAATTGCATATGAAATTATTGAAGAGAAAACAAAAGAAATCACAGATAGCATCACTTATGCTAAACGCATACAAACCGCTGTTCTACCTGCCGACAAATATGCTGATTCAATACTAGGCGAGCATTTCATAATTTTCAGACCTCATAGTGTAGTTAGCGGTGATTTTTATTGGGCAACCAAAATAAAAGATTGGACTGTGGTAACTGTCGCCGACTGTACGGGACACGGCGTACCTGGTGCTTTCATGAGCATGCTTGGAGTAAGCTTCCTGAATGAGATTGTCAGAAAAAAAGAGGTTACAAACACAGCCGAAATATTAAACCATCTAAGAACATCTATAATCGAAGCCCTGCAACAAACAGGAGAGCAAGGCACACAAAAAGACGGAATGGATATGTCAATCGTTGCAATACACAAAAACAGAAAACGTATCTTATGGGCAGGTGCAAATAATCCATTGTGGATAATAAGACAAGATGTCCAATTCCATGATTTTGAAGATAAAGCTGATATGATAGAATTCATCAAAGGCGATAATATGCCAGTCGCTGTTCATGTGTGTATGGATGATTTTACCAACCATGAGATTGAATTGCAAAAAGGCGATCAGTTATATATGTTTTCCGATGGTTTTCCTGACCAGTTCGGAGGTTCAAAAGGAAAGAAATTTAAGAGTAAGCAATTTAAAAGGCTTATAGCTGAAATTTCCATACTTTCAATGCATGAACAACAACTTGCACTTGTAAAAGCACTTGATGACTGGATGGACTACAATGATCCGTTAATAGACAATCGTTTTGAACAAGTTGATGATATAACAGTAATAGGAATAAAAATATAAGAAAATGTTTCGGGCTTAAAATATAAAAGAGTGGTAATGAGATGGGTAGAAGTCCCACGTAGCTACTCCCGCTAATTAACGCTTATACCATCAATTTCACAATGCAGTAATAAGCAAGTTGAACTTGCGTAAATTGTTTTGAAAAAACAAAACAAAAAAACAAGACTATTATTTATTTTCTTATATTTCAGTAGAAGTATAAATCTTTATATTGGTTAAAAAATGTTAAAATAAAATCAAAAAATAATTTAAAAACTACATTAGTCTGTTATTTTTTATAATTTAGCACAATTTTTAAAAAACAGGAAATTTTAATATAAAATGTCATTTTTAGAAGATAAAATAGCTGTAAACGGATTAACATTTGACGATGTACTTATACTGCCTGCTTATTCAAAAACCTTACCGAGAGATGTAAATATTACAACAAAATTTTCAAGAAATATTACATTAAATGCACCAATTGTTTCGGCAGCAATGGATACAGTTACCGAATCAGCTCTTGCAATTGCAATTGCTCGTGAGGGTGGAATTGGTGTTATTCATAAAAATATGTCAATTGAGGAACAGGCAATTCAGGTTAAACGTGTTAAGCGTGCTGAAAACGGAATGATATACGACCCGATTACTATCAGTAAAGAACAAACAGTAGGAGATGCACTGAATTTAATGGATGAATATAAAATTGGAGGCATTCCTGTTGTTACTAAAGATAAAACACTTATAGGTATTGTTACAAATCGTGATTTGCGTTTTCATGAAAATATGAATGAGCTTATTTCTGATGTGATGACTAAAGATAATATTATTACTACTTCTGCATCTACTGACCTTGAACAAGCAGCACAAATTTTACAAAAATATAAAATTGAAAAATTACCTGTAGTAAATAAAAATAATAAATTAATAGGTTTACTAACATATAAAGATATTACAAAAGCAAAGGACAGACCTAATTCGTGTAAAGATGAAAGAGGCAGATTACGGGTGGCAGCAGGTGTAGGTGTAACGCATGATACAATGGAAAGAATTGATGCACTCGTTGATGCCGATGTTGATGCAATTATTATTGATACTGCTCACGGACACTCAAAAGGAGTGTTTGAAATGCTAAAAAATGCTAAAAAGAAATATAATAATATAGATATTATTGTTGGAAATATTGCTTCGGCAGAAGCTGCTATTGATTTGGTAAAAGCAGGAGCCGATGCAGTTAAGGTGGGAATTGGACCGGGCTCAATTTGTACTACAAGAGTAATTGCAGGAGTGGGAGTTCCCCAGCTTTCTGCAATATATGATGTAGCTAAAGCTCTTAAAAATAAAGGTATTCCTGTAATTGCTGATGGCGGTATCAGATATTCAGGTGATATTGTAAAAGCAATTGCTGCCGGAGGAAGTTCGGTTATGATAGGTTCATTGTTGGCAGGAGTTGAAGAGTCTCCAGGAGAAACAATAATTTTTAATGGAAGAAAATTCAAATCATATAGGGGTATGGGGTCAATTGAGGCAATGCAAAAAGGCTCAAAAGACAGATATTTTCAGGATATAGAAGATGATATTAGTAAACTTGTACCTGAAGGAATTGCAGCAAGAGTTCCATATAAAGGAACATTAAGTGAAGTTGTATATCAAATGCTTGGAGGATTACGTGCAGGTATGGGATATTGTGGAGCAGAAAATATAGAAAGTTTAATGCAAGCTAAATTTGTAAGTATTACAAATGCCGGTGTAATTGAAAACCATCCTCATGATGTTACAATTACACGAGAAGCACCTAATTATAGTAGAGAATTTTAATTGTTTAACCTGTTTACCGATTAAGGTAGATTTAATTTATTATTGAAATGAAAAAAACATTTTTTGTAGTTAGCCTAATATTATTTGGGAATATGTTAATTAATGCTCAAAGTAATGATGAAACAATACTTTTAACAATTAATAATCAAAAAATCACAAAGACTGAATTCGAAAGAATTTACAATAAAAACAATAATCGAAATAATGTAATTGACAATAAATCAGTAAATGAATATCTCGAGTTGTTTATTAATTTTAAACTTAAAGTTATTGAAGCTGAATCTCTTGGCATGGATACCACACAATCTTTTATTAAAGAACTCGCAGGATATAGAAAACAGCTTACAAAGCCATATTTTGTTGACCCTGCTGTTGATGAACAATTAATTGTTGAAGCATTTGAGCGCATGCAATATGATATTAGGGCAAGTCATATTTTAATACAAATTGCACAAGATGCACTTCCAAAAGATACTTTTAAAGTATATAATGATATGATAAAGATAAGAGAGAGAATATTGAAAGGAGAAGATTTTGCAAAACTTGCAAAAGAATTTTCAAAAGACCCATCAGTAGCACAAAATGGTGGAGACCTTGGATATTTTACTGTTTTCCAGATGGTATATCCTTTTGAATCGGCTGCATTTAATACGAAAGTTGGCGATATTTCCATGCCGGCAAGAACAAGATTTGGGTATCATATTATTAAAGTTACAGATAAAAGAAAAGCACAGGGACAAGTTAAAGTAGCACATATTATGGTAACTGTTCCTAAAGATTCAAATGAAGATAAAATAAAGAAATCGGAAGAAAAAATTAGAGAGTTTTACAATAAGCTGAAAGCAGGAGAAGATTTTGCAGAACTTGCAAAACAATTTTCAGATGATAAAGGTTCAGCTAAAAATGGAGGAGAATTACCCTGGTTTGGCACAGGCAAAATGGTGCCTGAATTTGAGACAGCAGCTTTTGCTCTGGGAAAAAAAGGAGACTATTCTGAACCAATTAAAACGGCATTTGGATGGCATATTCTTAAGTTAATTGATAAAAAAGAATTAGGTGATATTGAGAAGCTTAAAAATGAAATTAAAAATAAAGTATCAAAAGATGCCAGAGCTAAAAAAAGTCGAATTGCCGTTATTGAAAAACTA
Organism: uncultured Bacteroidales bacterium; assembly: GCA_964435855.1. Taxonomy (GTDB): domain Bacteria; phylum Bacteroidota; class Bacteroidia; order Bacteroidales; family CAYTAU01; genus CAYTAU01. The sequence goes on from CAYTAU010000088.1 coordinate 15,737, forward strand.
AAAAAAGAATACAACTTTAATTATGATAAAAAAGCATTAAGCGATTTTTATAAAGTAATTGACACTACTATTTTTGACGGTACATGGGAAATAGAAAAGGCTAAAGGTTTAAATAAAACTTTAATTACTTTTTCTGATGTAACAATTAACCAGCAGGAATTTGCTGAATTCATTGCCAACAGTAAAAGAAAAAGAAAAAAAGGTGAAATTAAATCTGTTATTGATGTGATTTTTAGTAAATATACTGACGATAAGATCATTGAATATGAGGAAAGTTGTTTGGAAGAAAAATATCCTGATTTTAAATACTTAATGAAAGAATATCATGATGGTATTTTATTATTTGAATTAACAGATCGGCAGGTATGGTCAAAAGCAGTGAAAGATACTGTTGGTTTGCAAGCATTTTACGATAAAAATAAAAATAATTATATGTGGGGAGAAAGAGTTGATGCTGCAATATTAAAATATAAAGACGATAATGCTAAAACTATTGCGGAAAAATATTTTGGTCAAAAAGATAAGAAATCATATAGTATTGAGAAAATTATTGAAATGACTAATAAAAAAGATACTGCAAACCTTGAATTGGTAGAAAGTAAAAAATATTCTAAGGGCGATAATGATAATATTGATGAACTTGTTTTTAAACTTGATAATACTCAAAGAAATAAGACCCTTTTATATTTATTAAAAGAAAATAAAATCATTTTTGTAAATGAAGTTTTAAAACCTCAACCAAAATCATTGGCGGAATCAAGAGGCTTGGTTACTGCAGATTATCAAACTTTTTTGGAAAACAAATGGATTGAGGAATTAAGAAATAAATATAAAATTATAGTAAATAAAGAAGTACTTTCTACAGTAAAAAATAATTAGTTTTTCTGTTATTTATTTTAGTTTTTAACTAATCCAAATTATAGAAATTACATTTACCTGCTTATTTTGAAAACAATATTATATATAATAACTATTTTTTTAATTATTCAATCTTGCAATAATTCAAATTTAGATACAGACAAAAAACCTATTGTTAG
>CAYTAU010000089.1:0-15255 GCA_964435855.1 uncultured Bacteroidales bacterium
ATAGGATTTAAAATGTTTTAAATAGACATAACGACTCCGTTAATAGGATTCAAAAAGTTTTAAATAGACATAACGACTCCGTTAATAGGATTCAAAAAGTTTTAAATAGACATAACGACTCCGTTAATAGGATTCAAAATGTTTTAAATAGAGATAACGACTCCGATAAATCGATATATCTGCAAAAATGTAAAAGAACCTTTTTAATTATTAATTCTTAATTTTAGCAAATGTACTAAATAAACAGAGCGATGTCAAGTATATAGGTGTTTATTTTTGTTTTTTTATTAAATGTTTTTGGGGATGGTTTGTTTTAATGGGTTTTATTTTTTGTTGGCAGGCGTATTATTGTTTTATTAATTTTTTCTTTTATTAATCAAGGATAGGAAAATACCTATTAATGAGCAAATTCCAAAAAGAATCACTAGCACACTAATATAACTTATTGCATTATCAAATACATATCCACCAATCATACCACCTAATCCAGCTGAAATGAACATAAAGCCAATAAAATGAATATAAGTTAATGGATTCCTTTCATTGAGTTTGCTTGACCATAATGGTTTTTCATAAATAAGATTAAAAGATAATCCTGAAACACTCAACAAGTAAGGAAGGAGAAGTCCAAAAAATGATACAGGAATACTTATATAAAGAGCAATCCTTATTGTCATAAAATTCTCAAATGGGAATATGATAGCTACAAAAAATATCGCTAAAATTATAATTGTTTTAAATAGACCTGTATTCATAGTTTTAAATTTTAAAATATTTGCCAAAATTCAGTAAACGTAATTGATTACGTTTATTTATAGTAAATCATTAAGCAAATATACAAAAAAACTTTTGTTTAGCAATGTAACTAATACTTTTCTACCAATTTTTTATCAATAACATAAATACTAATTTGCTGGGCGCTTTCTTTATTGTAGTTAAATTTCTTTTGAAGATTTGTTATAAGCAGTGTAACATCGCGTTTTAGACGTTTGTCGTATTTTTCAAAACTTGGTGTACTGTATGCAATAATGGCTCGTCTAAAGTTCTCGTTATCGTAATAGGGGGCAAGGGCGTTTTCTTTAAGGTTTTTGGTATATTTATGAAAAAGGCTTTTGAACAATTCTGTTGTAGTTAGTTTTTTGCCTTTTACCTTTATATCCTGCGAAAGTGTATCGGTAATATATTCTGTTTGTATATCTTTTCTAAACGATTGGCGTTCTTTAATAGTACTTGTTGTGCCCAAAAATATAGCTTCTATGTTTTTAAAATATTCTTCGTCAATATCAATAACATCGTTTGTATAATCGCATTTTACGGTATTGCCAATATCAAAATTAACGCAGTATATATAATTTTGAATATCTATTGATATTTGCTCTTCGTTGTAATAATACACACATTCTTTAACTTCTTGCAGCACGTTATAATCGTAAAGGTCTTCTATCGATTCTATAAAACCATCGGGCACATGTTTTATTATTTCGGGGTTTTTATTAAAAAATGTCATTAGCATATCCATAGTGTACATGTCTTCCGATTTTGCATGTTGCAGTAAAAACGAATTAAATATACTTAGCGATTTTCTGCCCGATAATCCTTTTCTGCCTTCATATTCCGATTCGGCAAGAATCTCTTTTCTTATTTGTCTGGTAAATCCTTTTGTGTCTTCTTCGGAAAGCCAATCGGGTATTTTGCCTGTGTAGATATCCATTTTTAAAAGCAAGAGATTTTCATCAACATATTTTTTATATTTTTCGTGACCTTCAATCCATTTTTTCATTGTTAATGAATCGGAATTCATTCTTGTTGATATTATTATCTTGGCAAAATTTTCTAAAACCATTGGCAAAAACCATTTTTCGAGCTTACTGCCAAATTTGTTTTTGTATATCGATACTTCTGCTCTATAATCAAGAACATAAGGTATATTTATATTTATTATTCTGTCCTGAAACGATTTTACATTCTGAAAATGTATTTTATCTTCGGGATTAACCAATCCTATAAATAGTGTAGAGATTTTTTCTTCAACAGTTTCAACTTTATGTATGCCGTCGCTAATAATTCCGTGCAATCCTTTTAAGCGAAGTATGTTGTTTTCTTTAATATCCATTAATGATAATACTCCGTTGTTGGTATTTGCAAGGTCGGAGTATATGTATTTGATATTATCGGTTTTTAAAAGTTCGTTTATCGATTTTTGTATAGTAGGCTTTAAAATTGGCTTTACCATTCTTTCGTCTCCGGGGTTATAAACGCTTATGCCAATTCCAAACTGCCTGTTGAAACTCATTTTGCGGGCGTTTATCATGCTAAATACAATAAGAGGGTCTCCAATTTTATCGAACAGGTGTTTGTAAATTGAATTACAAATACTGCAAGGTTCATCTTTTAAAACCCATTCGTACTCACGTGAGTTAAAAATATGGTTTTCTATTACTTTATTTGATATTATTTCTCTAATAAATTGTTTTCTAAACGATTTAGGTATCTGTAATATTGGATGGTCGTGATTAGGACAGGCTATTTCCAGATATTTTTTCTTAGATGAATCTTCTACACTATATAGTTCTATTTCTTCTTTTATGTCGTCAATTGTTAGTTTTTCGTCGTCAATTTTATTTATCAGGTCAATATCTAACCTCCATAAGGTTTCGTACATTGCTCCCTGTTCGGTTTTTGAATATTCTTCGAGTTTAAATAACAGGTTTGTTAGAAATGTACTTTTTCCACTTCCGGGAGGTCCTTCAAACAAATACATCCTGTTGTTCTGAACTCCTTTTTTAAAGCTTTCAACAAGATTCATAAATCTGTTTGCAAACAAACGGTCGGCAAAAAACGGGTCGCTGCAGTTTTCCTGAAATAATTTTGAGCAATCGTATTCTACAAATCCTACATTATCGCCTGTATCTAAATATTCTTCGTGTCCATCATCAATGTAATAGTTTACCATATCGTAAAACATCTGAAAAATGTTTCTGAAGAAAAGCTCGGGTTTGTTAGATACTGTATATAAAAAATCGTTGAAAGAGAGTATATCTTGTTTTTCTTTATTCTGAATATCTTTGCTAATATTAATTAGTGCTTCAAGCCTTTTACCTCTATCTTCAATTTCGCCTAATTTCTCAATATTCTTTTTTATGCTTTTAGCCATCTTATATATTCTGTTTTGATAGTTTTTTATTTTTCATGGTATATAAAACCTTCTTGTATTCAAATTCCTGCTTTTTATCTGTTTCTTTTACTATTATTTCGGTGGTTTCGAGCTGAACCTGTTCTCCCCATAAAAATTCTATTCCAATCATTGTTTCAGGAATAAAATCTTTAATTAATTGTTTCTTTTCAAATTTATGAACTAAGTAAATATTTTTATCGTTTGTTTTTTCGTGGTTAATAGATATAATAGGAGGGTGGTACTGCGAGTTTATAAGCATTTTTTTATAATCTTCGGCTTTTCGGCTTTTAATATAATACTGATAAACTCCTCTCTGTTTGTCAAGCTGTTTGCCTACGGTAAATAAATTGTATTTATCAACAAAATCCTGATCAACAAATGAATTTATAAGGGTAAAATCCGAAAAGTGTTTTCTTATTTCAAATATTGCATCTTTTCCTTTGCCTGTATTTTTGTTGTATGCTTTTCTTTCATCAATGTTTTGGATTTTCTGAAAATCGAAGCTTAATTTTCCTTCGTTTGCAAGGTCTTCAATGTTTTGAATTAAACGTAATCCAATAGCGTATGGATTTAATCCAATTCTGCGTATAGATGTTACACCTGCATTAAGCTTTGCAAATCCCGATTCGTGACCTTTTATTCGTTTATCTTTTCTAAAAAGTTCGTCGTGCCAATAACTTGCCCAGCCTTCGTTTATGGTTTTGGTTCTTATTTGTGGCTGAAAATACAATGATGTATTTCTTACTATATTTAAAACAGATTTCATCCACGAATTCTCATCTTTGTTAAGAAATGGAGAGTTTTCGCTAATAAATTCCACTATATCTTCATACCCATTTTTATCATTATCAGAATATTTTTGATATTTAGCCTGAAATTCAGGATACCTTGTTTTAACATCAGAAAAGAATAATGTTTCACCCATTTCATGATTTTTCAATAAAAATGAGTTGTATTTATTAATTTCTTTGTAAAGTTCAATATCACTTACTCCAACAATTTTCTGAAGGAATACATCAAAGTAAAAATCAAGTTTTTCTGACGGGTTAATATTTTTGGGATAATTTATTTTAGCAAGCTGATGAAAGTATCCAACAAGATTATCAATACTACGGCTAAATTCAATAATATAATCAAGCCATCTGCCATATTCGCTTCTTAAATTTGCAATTAATCTTTTATCGGCAAGTGCTTGTCCTACAAAATCGTTATTCCATGTATTTTCAAACATTCTGTTGTTCTGGAAAAAATCAATATGGGCAAGTACATGATAAAATATCATTATATTCATCCAGTCAGGATTATTATCGTTATAGAAAGATATGGCAGGTCGTGAATTTATAACAGTTTCATAAGGATTTGAAGGATATAGTTTGTATTTACCGTGTCCTTTCAATACATCAACATCTTGCACCCAGTAATCGTACAGAGTAGGTATCATTACTTTTGGGGAAAGGTTAAGCATATCCTGATTTGTAACAATATACTCAAGTGTTTCGTCTTCGAATGCAAGTCCAGCATCACGTGCTATGACTTTACACTCTTCCATTATTTTTTTGGTATGTTGACTTATTAATTCCATTTAACTATTCACTTACTAGTTTTTTTATTCCTTCTATAATTCTTTCTTCCGATACTCCACTTGCAGAAAAAGCATCCATTTTAATTAAGTCGGCTTGTTCTGTTAATAGTTTAGATTTTTCAATAGTTCCTTCTACAGTTGTGCTTTTATCTGATGATGTCCATGAGTTTTTTGCTACAGTTATACCTAACCTGTTTATTGATTGTAGAGATATTTTAATTTCATCAGTAAGTTCTTTACCATCACTATCCCAATCGTCTCCATCGGTGCCGTAAAAAATGTAAATATTGTAATCTTTAGCTAGTTGTTCATCTTCAATTATTTTATTTACAAGTTTAAAAGCAGGAGCAACCTTTGTCCCGCCTGCAACCATTGAACTATAGTAGGTGTAAAAATCTTTAACTTCTTTTGCATCTGTATCGTGCAAAATAAATCTGGTTTCTAAATTGTTTTGATATTGATACATTAACCAACTGTAAATTAGCAAATGTTGTGTTGAAATTGCTTCTGTTGGGTCGCCTTGCATTGAACCTGAATAATCCCTTACAAAAAATACAACTGCCTGATTATCGAAATCTTTCTCTCGTGACAATATTCTGAATACCTGATCTTGTGGGCTTAATAAAAGATTTTCACTTTCAAAGGGTTCTGTTCCATTAATATTACCTAGTAGAATATTTGTTTTAATTATTCTTCTTAGGGTAGCTTTTTTGTCTAATACTTGTCCAAAACCACGGTTTCTGTCGGTAAGGTCGTAAACGTATTTTGTCATGCTACGTTTTTTGCCTTTATCTTTAATATTAGGCAATTCAAATTTTTCGGTAAGTATTTTACCAAGGTCAAAAGCTTTTGATGTAACATCGTGGCTTGCTCCATTTCCTTCTCCGGCACCTTCTCCTTCGCCTTCTCCTGGTTCCGGTTGTGCTTGTTGTTCTCCAACAACTTCTCCTTCTTCTCCTTCTCCTGCACCACCTGTTTCTCCATCGTCTTCTTCTGTAACAGAATCGTCGTGGTAGAATTTAGATTCATTAGTGGTAGGGACAATAACAACTTTAGCTTTATCGCCTTTTCCGGGTTTTATAAGTTTTCCAATTCTTATCTTTCTCGGAAAACCATCTTTTTCTCTTTGTTTGTCGTGTTCTAATAATTCATCAAGAGATTTTAATGCAATATTATAAAGGTCTTTAGGTATTTTTATGTTTTGTAATACTTCAAGGTCGTTAAAATCGTATAATCCTAAATAAGTATCTTCATATTGTGTTTGAATATTAAACTCATTTTCTTTACAGAGTTTCAACTCTTGCTCAATAATGAATTTCTGCTCTTTGGTCAGTTTTTTCTTTAAAATTTCTTTAAACAATATTTCGTGCCTTGATGTCATAGGGTATTATTTTTCAAATCAATTATTTGTAACTTGTTCTCAAACTATATAATTTAAATGACTAAAATATTTAAAATTCAAAATACTTAAAATTTAAAAACGATTAGCTAAACTTTGGTATTACTAGCAATTGATGTGAAAATTGCAAGTAATTCACCTGATTCATTATATTCTGATTTAATTTCTTCTTCTTTTAACCATTTAACCTCAATGATAATTTCAAGCCAATATTGAGTTTCACTTGCTTCACTTTCACAAATTTTTATTTTATTTCTAAAATCAGCTTTACTTCTTGCACGATTAGCTTCACGATAATTTGCACCTACACTTGTGCCTGCTTTTGTAATTTGATTTTTTACGACTCTTCCTTCAGGAGTATTTGGCAATTTTAATGACAAACGAATTATTTGTACAGCAAAATTTTTAGTTCTTTTTTCAAGAGATTTTCCAAATTCCTTAGGATTATAATTATTTTGAATTTTAGTCATTTCAAATTTTAAGTATTTTAAATTATTTTCAAACTTTAAGTATTCCTAATTAGCATCATCTTGTGTACAGAAATACTCTATTGTTTTTTGAGCACAAGTAGAGCAATAGTTGAGTTTTTTCACCATTGTTTCAACCATTCTGTTATAAAGTTTTTGATTTTCTTCGTTTGTACGGTTTGATAATGCGCCAACAAGGCTACCGGCGCCTGCAATATCAGATTTTAATCGTACATCGGTAACAGCTTTTACAAGATCGTTGTTATCCATAAAATTATAATTCGGGTCTTTCATCATTTTCTGACCGTAAATCTTAGTAATTGTTGTACGATAACTTTGTTGTTGCTCAACAGTTTTTAATCCAAGGCGTTCTTCTACGCTTTTAATAAATGATTCATCAATTTTTAATGGTACAAGCTTACCTGTTTGCGGATCTTTGTATGTCCATATCTTATCAGTGCCAAGATTTTTAGCATCAACTCCAATAATCATGTTAACATAATTCATAACGTCTTTTTCAACGGCATTTGGTTCGTCCATATATGCATTAAAAATAGTTGTCATAATATTTTTTCTATGTAATCCTTTTGCAATTTTAAGATCGTTAAGGAATTTTGTTCTGTCGGCCGGTTCGTGTACATAATCGAGTATTACACTTTCTATTGCAACAAACACATCGCCTGCATACATGCACTTACCTTCTTGTGTGCTCGATTTTTCAAGTAATATTTGTATTGAACGTCCAAGATTTCTATGTCCGAGACCTTTTTGTCCAAATCTCTTTGTAACATCAGGTTCGCGATTAAGTTCGTCAATTACTTCGCTTAATGTTTTTATACTTTTTTCCCCGGCAACTTCTCCTGCAGAAAGTTTCATCATTTCAACAGGTGTAAGTTTATCAGACAAAGGCATTCTTGATAATATCATAGAAGCAGATATAGAATAGTTTAAATTAGGGTCTATATGTAATTTCTCTCCGGTAAAAGTTGTTTTGTCTAAACTTCCTATTGAATACCCAGTTAATTCTTCCTGAAGTCTGAAATTCGTATTATGAGACATATAAGTAAGTCTGCAACGGTCAACAATGGGTGCTTGTTCTTTTTCTTCGATAAAGCGAGAAAACTCTGAATTATTACTTGTTGCAATAATTAGTGTGTCTAATGGCCATTTAAAACCTTCAACTTCAACAGTACGGTTTTGAATTACTCCAAGATAAACCTGTACAAGGTCTTTTTTATTTTTGAAAATTTCATCGGCAAAATGTATTCCACCACCGGCAACTCTTGCCAATGCGCCACGTCTTAAATCAAAACGATAAGGGTTATCAGTATCAGTAATATGCAATAGTCTTGAAATTGATTCTTCACCAAGAAGGTCTACTGCTGATGATGTAATTTTATCTTTAGCTGCATATTTACCTGTAAGTGTACCTCGCGATTCACTTACCGGAACAGGAATAATATCAATAAATTCAAGAACTTTTTTAATATCTCCATCACAGTAATTTCTTATTTGATCAAATATATAATACGAGCAAGCTCCAATTGTGCGGTAATTGTTATAAAGTTTATCAATGTCTTTATCTTTTGCTCCAAGTTTTTTAATAAATTCAATCCCTTTTTCTTTTTCATCAAAAAGATTCATGGCAAGTATCATTGGATCTTCGTAAGTTTGAGATTCAATAGTTTTAATTTTGCCGTATCCACCAATTTTATCCAATCCTGTAAATTTGAAAGTATATCTTCTGTTTTCGGGTAGAGCAACAAATTCGCGATATTTTTTACTTAAAAAATCGACAAAGAAAGTTTTTCCGTTTCCGGGTTCGCCAATTAAAACAAAAGCCATTTCGGAAGAAGAACCACCCTCGGCTGCATCTTTAACAAAAGAAACAAAGCTGTTTATTTCATCAAACATACCGATAATATGTTTTTTCCCTTCGCGAAAAACTTTAAAGTCGTAAGTAGTTCTACCGTTAACTATTACTTTTTCAATTTTATTCTCTCCATCAAGTATCATACGGGATACTGATTGAAAAACATTTTCAAATTTTCTTTTACCCGAAATTACATTTTCAACATGAATTTCAAGACTACTCTTTGTTTTAGATTTAGTTATCGCTTTTTGAGCCATTGATATATACCTCCAATATTATGAAACTGTTTAAAGTTAAAATAAGAATCTACGAGAAACATCTTGATTTCATTGGTCTTCAGCTATGCAATAAAAACCGAGCTTTGCCACTAAAACCAATATATTCCTCTCGAAAATCTCATTTAACTTCAAATAGCTTCCATTTGTAAATTATTTGACAAAAATTCAGCTATAAAATTATTAAAAATCAATTAATATTCAAATATGTTTTTTAGTATTGTTTAATATTGTTTGTTAAAAGCTTTGAAAACACTTGTCCAGATTATGTTATACTTTGAAATAATCTTTAAACAAAATAATATTTTGTTTTTACTGATAATGTCCTGATATTAGCAGATAGAATATATGTAAAAATAAGATGAAACATTATCAAACATTTTTAATTATTTTGCTTTGCTTCTCAACTATTTCTGCGTGCAATTATAAGCAAGATTTTTCACATGATTCGTTGATATTCTCCAATGTTGCTCCGGCTAAAGGTGATAAAAAGTGGCCTGTTTATGAGGATAGCAAAGTCAAAATGGTCTCCGTTAGCTATGGATCCGCTACAAAGCATAGTAATCCCGGATTTTTTGTTTACCGTAAAGCAACAGAAGATTGGATAAGGATAGATAAAATCTCAACACAAGGAGCTACATTTGGTCGTAGTCCTACACTTGAGGAAGCAAATAAATCAGGAAAGGGATTTCCGTCAATAAACTGGAATTTCCAGGAATTGGAAAATGATGCATATATTGATTTTCCATTGCAATCAGCAGGATTTCTTTTTTTTCCTGACGAAGTAGAATTGGATAAGATGAATAAGGAATACATACTCCGCTTTAACTCAGACTGGGAAATAGAAGGAGTTGAGACTGTTATCAGGCTTCCCGTGGATGAATTGCTTAAATAATTCTATGATTTTGTTTTTTTATTAGCAATCCTATCAATTGCAAATCCCAGAAGTCCACCTAAAACTGTTGTCATAATTGCAATTGGAATCAATGATTTAGGTTCTTGCCAGGCAATGATAAAACTTACCGGAAGTAAAACCAGAAACGCAATTACAATTCCTTTGATAATTCCATTAATTTTTATGTTTACTGAAGAAATAAAAAACCCGATTACTATCCACATTGTGAAAGCTGATAAATTAGCATCCCAGGTCAAATCCATTATTATCATTGGAATTACATCAATTATTCCTGCTATTAGTCCTAAAATTGTTCCTATTATCCTGTTTCTCATTTTTCACACACTTTTTTTATTGAATTTCAAAGATAAATTTTTTTAATAATATCATGGAATAATTGCACTAATAATTATGGAATTCTTCCATACAGTGTATCATTTATAATAACTTGCAGTATTTTTGATTATTAACATTAAATTTTTAATAATTAATGGTTTTATATTGTTAACATTAATAAGATATTGTTAATTTTATAAATTATATTATATTTGTTTTTACAAATTATTTATAATAAATTGTTTGTAACAGTTTTAATAAATTAATAATAAAACATATATATCTATAAAATGATAAATAAGATTACATATATAGTATCTATATTGCTTCTTGTAATTTCATTTAATTATAATTTAAATTCACAAAAACTTTCGGAAGGAGAGGAAAAATTAATTGCAGAAACATTTAGTTTGTTTGGTGAAAAAGATTATGAGAATGCAATGCCAAAGTTTTCGCAATTATTAAGTTTATATCCAAAACACCCTGATTATAACTACGGTTATGCTGTATGTTTGATTGAAACCAATACTAATACTGTTAAGGCATTGGATTATTTGAAATTTGCTTCTGCAAGAAGTGATAATCCTATTATTTATTTTTATATGGGACGATCTTTCCATTTGAATTATAAATTCGATGAGGCTTTAAAAAATTACGGGAGTTTTAAAAATAAGGCTACACCTGCTTCTTTAAAGCAATATGAGGTTGACAAATATATAGATATGTGTAAAAATGGAAAAGATTTACTCCGATATATAAGCGACCTTATAGTTCTTGATAACAAAAAAATAAAAAGAGATAACTTTCAATATTCATACGAACTTGATGATTATGGTGGTAAATTAATAATTAAAACACCTGAGTTCATATCAAAAGCAGACGAGAAAAATAATGCTTCAAAATTAATGTTTATATCTGATCTGGGATATATTTATTTTTCCCGTTATAATAAAAGTAATGGTTTAGATATTTACAGAGCAAAAAAAATAAAAGAAGGTGCATGGGGTGAGCCTGAAAATCTCGGTAATACTATAAATTCACAATACGACGAAGATTACCCATTTATTCATGCAGATGGCAGGACATTATATTTTAGTTCAAAAGGGCATAATACCATGGGTGGATATGATATTTTTAAGTCAAGTTATGATACAACGACAAATGCATGGTCGAAACCTGAAAATTTAGATTTCCCTACAAACTCTCCTTATGATGATTTTCTTTTTATTTCTGATGCTAACGAGGATTTTGCGTATTTTGCATCAAGCAGAGAAACATATAAAGACAAAGTAACTGTTTATAAGATTGAAATTGATAAAGATCCTATACTAAAAGAATATGATGATTTATTTGAAATATTATACAAATCTAAATTAGAAGTTACACCACTGGCTGATATGCAGGATAAACAAAATCCTGACAATTCAACAAACACAACAAATCAATATAAGAGTAATACTTCAGACAAAAATAAATTATCTTACAATTTTAATCAATTAGATTATTCTAATAATCTTTCAATTAATGATATTCTTGAAGAATCGAATAAGGATGTAAAAGTAATTGAAGAAGATATAAAAAGCACAGAAAAAGAGGCAAATATAGCATACATATTAGCAGACGAAAAGAACAAACAGGCAGATGAAAAGCGAATTGAAGCTGATAAAATAAGGCAAACCGACCCGGGTAAAGCTGATATTATAGATGATAAAGCAAAGCAGTTAGAGAAAGAAGCAGTATTGTCATATAATCTTGCAAAGAATTTAGAAAATTCAGTAACAGAAAAACAAGGTGATGTAGAGGATACAAAACAATTTATTTCTAATACAAAAAATTCAGATACCGGTGTTGAGCAATTAGTCAAAGATTTAAACAGTAACAGGGAATATCAAAATAAATGTTTGGAAAAATATACTACAATTGATTCAGAATTAGAAAACAAACAAGAACTTGCCGATAAGAAAGCGAACGAACTAAAAGAAACAAGAAACAATTTGCTTGCAACAGAAAATGATAAATTAGATGTTAATAATCAGATAAATGAATTGGAAAAACGTTTAGATAATTCAAAAGATGAAACTGAAATATCAATATTAAAAGATGATATTGCAGAGCTTGAAAATGATAAAAAAGAAGCAATAATATCAGAAAACAAAGAGAAACATCAGATTGAAAAACTTAAAATAGAAGTAGCCGACTTAAATAATGAAGTAGAAATACTAAAAGATATTAAAAATAACTTATCTGAAAACAATGAATCTTCTGGAAATATTGCAGAAAAGGCTAATAACATTAACAAAGAAGAACTTGAAAAAGATGTTTTTGACAGTGAACTTACTGCCGATCATAATCTAGCAAATGATATAAATAATGTTGACGTAACCGACAAATCAACGGAAGATGATAGTCGCGATATTGTGGACAACACCGAAACCGACACATCAGACAATACTGACATAATAGACAAATCAACAGAAGATAACACCGAAACTTCCACAACAGATAATAATGACTTAAAGGAAATATACAATCAATCGCAAGTAAACAAGAACATAGCCGATTCGTTAAGATACATTGCAGAATTGCGTAAAAATGATTTGGCAAAAACAGATAATGAACAAGAAAAAGAAAAAATAAGAACAGAAATAAATGAACTTGAAGAACTGGCAGAAATTAAAGATAAGCAAGCAAATGACCAGTTAGCGACAATTAAAACAGAAGAACATGAAAAGAAGACATTTAATTTCACCACTTATCAGGAAGATCTGATTGACAATAACCCTGTTTATAAATTTAGTAAAAATGATGCTGTAGGCTCAAAAACAAAACAATACGAGAAAGAAAAATTCAATGCTTATTACTACGAGAATTTATCTAAAGCGCAAGAAAAGAAGTTGACCTTAATGAAAGCCCATATTGAGAAAACAGAAGACAAAGAATTAAAAAAAGACTTACAGAAAGATATTGATCAACTGGAAAAATTAACAGCATACAGTAAAAAAGCTTCTGATGAAAGTAATAAGTTATCAGAAAAACTGAAAAGTGAATTAGGTAGTGAGGTTGATGATAGCGAACTAACAAATGAAGCTCTTTTGGCAAAAGCAACAGAATATGAATCTAAAAACAATGTTGAATATTCAAAAGTACAAGAAGAAACAATTGAGTTTACTGCATTAGACAGACAGTTTGCCGATAAAGCATATACTAAGTGGAACAAGCAGAAAAAGGTACTTGAAGACTTAAGTGAAAAGCTGAATAAAACAGATGATGCTAAAGAGCAAAAGAAAATTAAGAAAGATATTGATAACGCAACAGCAAAATCTAATCTGGAGTTTCTAACTTTCGATCAGGCATATAGCGATGCAAACAAAGAAGAATATGATATTTACAAAGATGTTTTAGATAAGAAGAGAATAATTAATGATGATGAAAACTCAAAACTTGCCGATAAACTTGAAAAAGATGCAAATGCATATTATGCAAAAGCTAATTTAATAAGAGAAAACGCCGATTTAATTGGAGATGTTGACACAAAAACAGATGAACTGATAAAAGCAAAGAATTATGAATTAATAGCTTTACAGCATCAAAAACATGCAATTGACCTGTATATTGATGAAAAGAAAATTCAGGATAAAAACCTTGTTGCTGAAAATACCGAAACAAACACAACATCAGATAATGAAACTAAAAATGTAAACCCCGATAATGAAAGGTCTTTAATATTATTAACAGAAGAAGAAGACCAGTTAAAACAATGCAGAAAGGAAAATCATATTGCAGAGACTTTAAAAACAAAAGCAGAAAAAGATTTAGCAGACGTACAAGCAAAACGAAACAAAGCCGCAAATACATACAGCAATAAAGATAAAAATAAATTATTGAAAGGATTAGATGAAAAAGAACAAGAAGCAAAAAACAATCTGGAAAGATCATACATTGCATCAGGAAAATCAGATAGCTTAAAATATAACCTATATAAGAATCAGTTAGATGAATTAAACACTTCCTTACCGGAAGTTGGCAACAATAAAAAAATATCAAGTCAATATACAAATGAAGCCGATTTCTATTACACACAGGCACGCGAGTTGCACACTCAGGCAAGAAATACAGAAAATCAGGACCAAAGACTTGAATTGCTGGAAAAAGCAGTAGAACTTGAAAAACAGGCTATGTCTAATCAGGACATAGCTGTTGATATTCTTATGGAGATTGACCCAATTGAATTTGCTTCAATTAACAGTCTTGTAGAAATTGACAAGCTTGAAGCAATGAACAAGACTGTAAATGTTGACAATGTTCCTAAAATAGACATAAAAGACATTATTGATAAAATTAATTTGATAGAAGATGATAGGAAAGCATTAGACGATACCAAAAAAGTTAGCACTACAATGCAAAATTTACAAGACGAAGCCAATGAAATTGAAAGTAAAATTAATGAACTTAAACAGATAAATGAAGCTTCGGGAAGCGAAAAAGTTAAGAAACAGAACAATAAAGAAATAATAAAGTTAGAGAAAAGGATGTTTGCAAACAGGTTTGGAGCAAGCGAACTATCGGAACTTGTAAACAATACAAAATACTGGATATATAAAGATAACTTTTTAAAAAACCGAATAAGAGGAACATCTGTAGAAGCAAAACAAGGTAAGCAATTAGAGAAAAATGCAAATGTTAATTTCCGTAAAGCAAGGTCGCTTAGAGATAAATCGTTCTTAACAGAAAGAGCCGACAAAGCATATAGTTTTCTTGTTGAAGCAAATGAGCTGGAACTAAAAGCAATTGCAGACCAGGAATCAGCTTACGGCGTTTATCTCGGCATAGAAGCTAAAGAAACAGAATTAATTGCCGATAACGATGATACCGATATCTTTGATAAAGACATAGTAATTAAAAACAATGCAGATATATCAGAAATTGATACTACCGAACTTGTTGTTGATAATACTGACAACACTGATGTAACCGACAAATCAACCGAAGACAATACTGACAACACAGATGTAACCGACAAATCAACAGAAGATAACACCGAAACCGATACATCAGATAATACTGACAATACAGATGTAACCGACAAATCAACAGAAGATAACACCGAAACCGATACATCAGATAATACTGACAATACAGATGTAACCGACAAATCAACAGAAGATAACACCGAAACCGATACATCAGATAATACTGACAATACAGATGTAACCGACAAATCAACAGAAGATAACACCGAAACCGATACATCAG
>CAYTAU010000089.1:15355-16596 GCA_964435855.1 uncultured Bacteroidales bacterium
ACAGATGTAACCGACAAATCAACAGAAGATAACACCGAAACCGATACATCAGACAATACTGATAACACAGATGTAACCGACAAATCAACAGAAGATAATACAAATAACAATACATCAACAACAGGTTCCGTGTTGAATTTTTCTATAGAGCCTGTTTCAAGATATTCGTCGGGCAATCCAATACCAATGAATGTAGCTTTACCCGATGGCATTGTATTTAAAGTTCAGGTTGGAGCATTTAAAAAAGTTATAAGACAAGATGCCTTTAAAGGATTAAATCCGGTAACGGGAGAGAAGCTTCCAAACAGTGAGTGTGAGTATACAAAATACCTTGTTGGTTTGTTTGGCACGGAAGAAGGAGCAAGGGCTGCACAAAACGATATTAGGTCAATGGGCTATCCCAAAGCATTTATTGTTGCATACAAAGACGGAAAACGAATATTACATTTATATGAGGCAAGAAACTTAATAAAATCGGGAGCTTATGGTAACCTTGCCGAATACACAGCTATGGCTGATAAAGAAGTTGAAATTATTAACAACAGAACAGGAGGTGTTACAACAGCTTCAACATCTACAGGCACTACAGACCGTGTAGTTACAACATCTGCAGGTATAGTTAAGGGTACAGATGTTAATAAAGTTGAAGGCTTATTTTATTCAGTACAAATTGGACTTTACAAACAACCAATTACGCATAGCGTACTTTATTATTTAAGTCCTATATTTGAACATAAAATATATGATTTGACACGATATACAACAGGTGCATTTAACAATTACGACAGAGCAAGAAACGAAAAGGAAAGGATTGTTGAACTTGGTATTGACAGCGCATTTGTTGTTGTATATTATAAAGGAAAACGTTTAACATTTGCCGAAGCTGGAGTACTTGAGATTTCAACAGGTGTAAGTATTTTTGCAGAAACTCAGGATATTAGAATGAAAGAACAAGATGTGGTTGACAATACACCCGACCTTGGTAATATTGAAACTGTTAACATAAGTTTTAAAGTGCAGATAGGAAGATACAAAGAACAAGTACCAAACAATATAGTAAGCGATTTTATTAAAATTGCAGCAAACAATAAATTAAACCAGAAAAAAAATGCAAACGGAGTTACTATCTATTCAGTAGGTAATTTCAATAACTATGCTCAGGCACAACAAACAAAAACATTTCTTATGAACGAAGGCATTAACGATGCATTTATAACAGCCTTTAACGGCGATAAAAAAAT
>CAYTAU010000090.1:0-16352 GCA_964435855.1 uncultured Bacteroidales bacterium
TAAGATGAATATTGTATACCAGCATTAATATCTAATGCCATATCTGAAACATGACTAGGTTCTACGGGATCACTAAGATCAATAACAATTTGATTATACAAAACTCTGCTGTATATCATGCCAGCATTTGCACCAAAAGAAAGGTTCTTAAATTTATAAGAAAGCCCACCATTAAAAGAAAAATTCTTAAAATAATTTGGATCATAAGAACCCATATATGTAAGTAATCCTGTAAAATTGCTACTGTCTGCTGAAATACCTAATATTATAGCTGATGCATTATAAGTAAGACGTCTGATTCTATGCTTATTATAGACACTAACTAATATTGAACCATTGGTAGATATTGCAGGATTATATAATTCAAGATTTCTATCGGAATAATAATAATCATTTAACTGAGAAAAAGCAGATACACTGCAAATCAACAAGTAAACAAATAGAAATAAGTATTTAATAAGTCTTTTCAAGTCTCCAAATATAAAACCTTTTGTGCTGTTTTCCTAATTGTTTTATGACCCCTCTTTAATTCTCCCCTAAAATAGGAGAAAGTTCTCCTCTTATGAGGATTTAGGAGGTCATTACTGTTTACTGGCATATTATTTATATATTTGTAAAATTATTATCAAAAAAAAATGAAAGCATTATTTGTATTTATAGGATTAATATTAATAATAATTGTTAAAGCTCAAACTCCGGTAATAAGCTATCAGGAAATAAATGAGGTTTATGGGAACTTTAGCGGAGTATTAGATGATAGCGATATGTTTGGTGTTAGTGTAGATTCAATTGGTGATATAAATAATGATGGTATAACCGATATTATTGTTGGAGCTAGCAAAGATGATGATGGTGGAACAGATCGTGGTGCAGTATATATTATTGCCCTAAAAACTGATGGTACAGTAAAAGCATATCAAAAGATAAGCTCTACAGAAGGTGGATTTACAGGAGTTCTTAATGATGGAGATGTTTTTGGGAGTTCGGTATCTTCGCTTGGCGACCTTAATGGCGATGGAGTTGTTGATGTTGCTGTAGGGGCAGAGTATGATGGAGATGGAGGTATATGGCATGGGGCAGTATGGATACTATTTCTTGATACAAACGGAACAGTTCAGAGTCATCAGAAAATAAGTGATACACAAGGAGGGTTTACAGGAATTTTAAATGATCATGTAACTTTCGGTTCTGATATTGCAAATTTAGGAGATCTTAATAATGATGGTAATCCCGATCTTGCAGTTGGGGCAAGACGTGATGACGATGGAGGATCTAGAAGGGGTGCGGTATGGATACTATTTTTAAATGCAAATGGGACTGTTCAAAGTCATCAGAAAATTAGTGATACAGAAGGTAATTTTACAGCAGTTCTTGAATTTGAAGACTACTTTGGAGGAAGTGTAGCAAATATAGGAGATATAGATCACGATGGCGTAATTGACCTTGCTGTTGGCTCATATCGCGACGATGATGGAGGCACAAACTTCGGTGCTATATATATATTATTTCTTAATACCGATGGTACAGTAAAAGGCTATCAAAAAATAAGTGCAACTCAGGGAGGTTTTACAGGAACCCTAAACTCAGAATGTTTGTTTGGTGTATCATTAGCACCTATTGGCGATCTTGATTGGGACAATAATATGGATATTGTAGTAGGGTCTTGTGGCGACGATACAGGTGGAAATAATAGAGGTGCTGTTTTTATTTTACATTTAGATTCTAATGGAACAGTAAAAGCACATCAGAAAATAGCAACCGGCTTAAACGGGTTCACCGGGACTTTATATGATGGTGATTATTTTGGCAGAGCAGTTTCTTTTATTGGGCATATTGGCGATCAACATACAATTCTTGTTGGAGCAAGTAATGATGATGATAGTGGTACAGACGCCGGTTCTGCTTGGTTGTTGAAGATAAAAGGAGAAGTAAATCCTATGTTGGAACAAAATATGTCAATCAACAACAATATTAATGTTTACCCAAATCCTACAACAGGTATTATTACAATTGATACCGATAATATTGATTATGTAGAAGTACTAAATTTATCGGGAGAAATTATTCTTAAAAAGCATGTTTCCAAAAAGGTAGATTTAAGTAATGAAGCAAAAGGGATATATATTCTGAGAGCCACATCCAGAAATGGAATTCATAATTACAAAATAGTGCTATTTTAACTTCAACTTAATAACTTACTGCTTAATTATTTTCTTGGTTATTACAAATCATTCAAGTATCCTTTCTTCTTTTGTTTTCCCAAACTTTACCTGAATAACATAATTAAAAATTATAAAATATACCTACTTCACCTGTTGGTCTTGTCTTAAGATTATAAAATATATTATATCCTGCATAACCTACCATGAAGTTGATACTAAAATAACCGCGAAAAAATTCAAAACCTACTCCAAACCCTATATTGTCATAGATTTCATCGTCAATGAAATTTGTAATATGATTACCAACATAAAATAGAGATCGATAAAAATTACTCTTTTTAAATTCTTTTAAATAAGTTAAGCCAAAACTTACATATGTATTGTTATCATCATATATAGGTAAAAATGTTATTTGAACACCATGCTTATTAGGCCAATATCTATAAGCAAAACCTATACCTGTTGTTGCTCCAACATTTAAACCAATATATTGTTTATATTGACTCTTATCTGACAATGGTGCTTGCAATGTATCAACCACTTGGCTAAAAACTGATGTGGTAAACATAATAAATCCTAATAACGAAAATAAGATAGTTTTTTTCATTTTTTTAATTTTTATATAACATTAACTAATTACTGTTTAATTATCTTCCTTGTTACTGTCTCTTTATCTGTTGTAATTTTTATAAAGTAAATGCCTTGTGGCTCTTGGATTAGATCTATTTTTTTTAAACCTAACAGGTTTTCAAAACCTGTTAGGTTTTTTCCTGTAATATCTAAAACCTCTATTCTCTTGATTCCATCTGCCTCTATTGTTATTAATCCTGTTGTGGGGTTTGGGAAGATTGAAATATTACTTAATGCTTTTCCGGCATCTTCTACGTTTGTAAGGATATAACATGAATTATATGAAGGATTTTGATATTTAAGTGTGTCATTTTCTGAAAAACATAATAAATCAAAAGAATCACCTCCAACAGTACCATTTGTAAAATGCAATAGTCCTGATAAACTTCCTATTCCTTCAACCCATCGTTCTATTCCACAACCCATGGTGTCGCCAAAAATTGGGTTCATATGAAATTGCCTTTTATAATTTCCTCCTATTAAGATACTGTCAATTTCGCAAACTATAAATTGCATTGAATTAAAATACCAATTACTGCCAAAACTTGTTATACCTGCAATATATAGTGTGTCATTTATATTTGCTCCAAAATCATAAATAAGGCTTTCTTGTAATGATGTATCTGTTCTGTAATAAACTTCTTTGTCTATGGTTTCCCGTATATAGCCATATGGTAACCAACTTGTCTGAAACTCATCAGTTGAACGAAATACTTTCTTATAGTTTTCTAAATCAATAATTGTATCCTGTTCTATTTTAATATATTCTGTTATTATAGTAAATGAAGGCAAGCGATGTATAACTGTACTCCAAAGTTTATTGGTATCAACTAAAGTCTGACTAATTGCAATGCTTGAGATCAATATTATTACTAAAAAAGAAATTTGTTTTTTCATAAGTAAATGTTTTGCTTATTCTTTATATTAGACTCAAAATGTAATAGAAAGGTTGCATAATAATGATAATATAATTTATTCTTTGCAATCTATTATTTTCAAAGATACAAAATTTATAATAATTTGCAAACTACTATTTACCTATTCTGAAAAATGCCTAACTTTGTAAACTAAAATAATTGAAAATAATTGAAATAAAATGAATAAACTAAAAGTAGGTATTTTAAAAGAAACAAAAACTCCTCCAGACAGAAGAGTTGCTGTTGCTCCAAAACAAGCAAAAGAATTAGTAGCTCGTTTTAAAAATGTTGAATTAGTAATACAATCTAGTGATAATAGATGTTTTAAGGATAATGAATATACCGATTTGGGATTAACAGTAGTTAATGATGTTAGCGATTGTGATATTTTACTTGGAGTTAAAGAAGTTCATATTCCTGAATTACTGGAAAATAAAAAATATCTTTTCTTTTCTCATACTGCAAAAATGCAAGCATATAATAAGCCACTATTAAAACAAATAATTGATAAAAATATTCAGATGATAGACCATGAATATTTAACTGATAAAAATAATATCAGGGTTGTTGCTTTTGGAAGATGGGCAGGTATTGTTGGCGCTTATAATAGTCTAATAGCTTTTGGAAAACGCAGCAATTTGTTTGAGCTAAAGCGTGCAAAAGATTGCCACGATATGGAAGACATGCTTAATGAGGTAAGTAAAATAAAACTTCCTGCAATTAAAATCCTTATTACAGGAGCAGGCAGAGTTGGTATGGGTGCAATTGAAACTCTTGCACCATTAAATTTAAAACAAGTTTCATACAAGGATTTTTTAAATAATAAATACGACGAAGCTGTTATTTGTCAGATCGATGCAGATGTTTATACAAAACGTAAAGATGGAAGCAAGTTTGAGTTTCAACATTTTTTCAAAAACCCGGATATGTATGAAGGTACTTTTAAAGCATTTACAAAAGTAACAGATATTTATATCCCTAGTCATTTTTGGGCTAAGCGTTCACCTGTATTTATGACTGAAGAAGATTACAAAGCTTCTGATTTTAAAATTTCAGTAATTGCAGATATTAGCTGCGATATAAAAGACCCTATTCCATCTACTTTAAGAGCCTCAACTATTGCGGAACCGTTTTATGGATATAATCCAAGTACAGGAAAAGAAGGCGATGCATGGGATTTAAAAAATGTTACAGTTATGGCTGTTGATAATCTTCCCGGAGAATTACCACGCGATGCTTCAGTTGATTTTAGCAAAGCATTACTGAATGAAGTTTTTCAATCATTATTTGGCGAAGATAGTGAAGGAATAATTGAACGTGCAAGTATAACTAAAGATGGGAAACTAACACCTCTATATGCTTATCTGCAGGGTTTTTTGGACGGAGAATAGATAGAATAAAGTAAAAAGCCAAAAATCAAAAGTCAAAAACATTTAATCCAAAGTACTCTGGATTAAATCTGAGATAATCTGTGTTAACTGTTTTGATTATTTAAAATAAATGCTTTGTCGAAAAAACTATCTTGTTAAGGCAGTTTTTCTTACTTTATTATTGAGATTTTTCTAATTTCTTTTTCTGTGCCATTATTAATGTGGACAAAATACATCCCACTTTTTAAACTTGTAAGGTTAAGTTCAACTTTTTGACTATATGTATTAAAATCTTGTTGAAATATTACTTTCCCAAAAATATCATAGATCTTAATGTTTGCATTTTTAAGTTCAGCATTTCCTAAATTCACATATATAATATTATTTACAGGGTTTGGATATACATTTATCTCGTTAGATACAAATTTTGGATTGTTTGTTTTAGGATGTGAAACATTCATTGGCGATATTTTTGTAATAGTTCCATCAGAAAGTTCAGAAACACAAGTCCTGACATCTAATCCTAAGGAAGTAGCCAAACCTAATGAACTGTAACTTTTCCAACTACCATCATAAATATAAGAACTGTTTACTCCTGTATATCTGTCATGTGCCTGATAAATTGCAAAATTATCATGTGGAGTATTATATAAAATTTCATATCCAACATAAAAATTCCCGTCGGTTAAAATTGGAGGGTCAAAAGCTAAATAATTCCACGAATCAACTATAAAATCACTAATTAAAACACTTACTGATTCTAGCTCAGCACCGGGTTGTGTTCCTCCCTCCCACACCTTAAAAGTAATAAAAGAAGAACCGGAATTATCTTCAGCTACTGCACAAGGAATATTAATTCCATGAACATAATGATATGTAGTGTTAGTGTATTTATCGGCAAATTTTGTCCAAGCATATTCGTTATGACCTGTCCAGTAACCCCACTTGCTAGTGCTAAAATCATAATATGTTAAAGGGTCATTAGCAAAATTGTTGATAAAATCGCATGCAACAATAGCTCCGCCGTTTGGGTCATATCCGTCTAAAGTAGTTGGATTAGAACCAGCAGGATCAAGCCATGATTTTAATTGTTTTGCACTCGTAGAATAATAATCCCACGAAATAGTAAATTTTGCATAATAATCATTTATAGAATTTGCACATGATGCCTGACCTCCTGTTAGATCACCAATTATTCTATGGTTTTCATCAAATAAAGGAGAACCCGAAGAACCTCCTTCTGTAGTACCCAAATCCCATTCAAGTACTTGCCAATGTGCATTATCGCCAAAACTTCCATAATCTCCTGTTACAGGAGCGTCGTTGTCTTTAGATATTTTTTTCACATCTCCACTTGGATGATGTATTCCTATTGTATTACTCGCTGCTGCTGTCCCTTTATTCCATCCTGCATAATATGGATTATAAGCAGATTCTGGAGTACTTGATAATTCCACAAGACAGAAATCCAAATTTTGTGCATCAGAAGCACTTGTAGTTGCTCTTAATTGACATCCTGAAACAGTTTGGCTTATAGAGCCATCAACTCCATTACATGTAGGACTCTCATAATTAAAATAAAAAACCCAGGTATTATATGCTTCCCCGGTGCAGTGGTGTGCTGTTAAAAAATAGGGTGTTTCATCATTGTTTGTATTGTTTATTAATGCTCCTGTACATAAAGATACTCCTCCCATAATAATTCTGCAAACAGCATGTTTGTCAACTTGCCAAGCATCACCATCAGGGCAATTAATATCAACATTACAAGTTCCAGATTGACCAAAACTACCATCTTTCTCAAAATTGAAAATTCCTCTATAATCATGCCCTATTTGTCCAATATGTAATTTGCCATTAAATTTCACATTTGCAGGCTCATAATATTCAATAAATATTTTATCTCCAGGAACTAATGCTGTTGGCAAAACTTTAGATTCCTTATTATTTAAATTTGTAAAGGCTCCAAGAATAAATGATTTGTCTTCATTGTACAAATACAAGGCAGCATTTTCAGGTAATTCATATTCATCAAATATTAGATTTAAAGAATATGCATTATCTGATTTTATAGATAACCTCCATAATTTATCACCATTTGGTAAAATTTCCCATGTTCCGGAATTTTGTGGATTTATATCCAGTTGAAATGCTTTTGCAAACCTAAATGCTGTAGCTTTTGTTTCATTATTTATTTCATCTTCCAAAAGCATTGCTTCAATGTTAAAATCAGGCATGTTAACATTCGCAATACCATCATTTTTTAATTCAAATATTATACTTGGTGGTGTTCCCTTAGAACTTGTTTGAGCAAGAAATTTATAATTTGTTATTAATAAGGAAATTATTATTAGAATAATGTATTGTCTTTTCATATTTAAGAGTTTTAACTTTAAACAATAAAATTATAACAATAATATTAAAATAACAATATTATAATACAGTTATTTGATTAAAAGTTTGGTAAATTCAAACTGATTTCAGAAAATTAAACAATATGAAAAAATCAGTTGCCCCGCCTTTTAAGGCGGGGACGAGGATAAGAGCACAATGCCCTCTGCGAAACCAATTAGAACTTACAAAGTTTGTTTTATGAGAGTTGAAACAGTTATAACTATTTGGATTTTCTCTTTAAATCAAGAAAAACAGGAAGATGATCGCTAAATCCATCATTAAATCTAAATCCAATATAAGTTCTAAAAGGTTTTTCACCGATATTTCTTTCATCTTTTTCAAGAAGGAAATCTGCATTAAAAACATGAACATCATCAAGCGATGTATTAATTCTGTTATTTGAATTAAATAAATTTCCTGAAACAATAAACTGATCTAAGATGCCCCAATTTCCTTGATATTTGTGAGAACCAAGTCCTTTTTTGTCTTTAAGGTAAAAAGATAAATTGTATAATTTATTATCTTTGATATCTGTATATTTTATTTTTGCATCTAACACCCCAATTAAACTTTTATTATCTGGTTCATCGTTAAAGTCGCCAGTAATAATAATATTTGCATTTTTATTAGCAGTGAAGATTGAATCAACAACGTTTTTTAAAACATTTGCCACAAAAATTCTTTTAGGTTCTGATTCTAATTGTCCTCCCCATCTCGAAGGCCAATGATTTATAAAAATATGCAAAGTATCATTTTTTGTTGTTTTGCCTTTAACATATAAAATGTCTCTGGTTTTTCGGGCATTATTAGGAAAATTAATTGCTATAGATTGATATCTAATAGGAGTAAATTTATCTTGTTGATACAATAATCCAACATCAATACCACGTTTATCGGGCGATTCATCATGAATTATCCTGTATTTATATTTTTTAAGAGGCGTAAACTTTGTAATTCCGTCAAGTACATATCTGTTCTCAATTTCACATAAACCTATAATTTCAGGGGGCTCCCAACCTCCAACAGCAGTAATAACCTTGCTAATATTGTTTAACTTTTTGTAATATTTTCTCTTATTCCAATATTTGTTGCCATTTGGTAAAAATTCATTATCATTCTTTAATGTATCATCAAAAGTGTCAAAAAGGTTTTCAACATTGTAGAACATTATTCTAAAATATCCTCTTTCAATATCATTAAATGAGGTTTTATCATCATTTTTTGATGCTTCTTTATTAGTAGAGCAAGATATACTTGCAAAAAGAATTATAATTAGTGTTATTTTAAAAATATGCTTCATTCAACAAACTCGTAAGCTCCAAGATCAGGAATATTAATGGTTCTGCTTTCTTCATTTAAATCATTATATATGTGTACGTCAGGATATTGACTATTGACATCATTAATAATGTTAATATCGCCCTTATCCTTAGCATTAGAGGAAACATTTAGTTGATAATCGTTTTCACTGGAATCAATAAATTCCGGTGAAAGATTAATATATACAGAGTTAAAATGTGTTGCATCAGATGTATTTACATCTTCATTAACTTTTAAAAGACAATGATCGAAATTATAATTGAACTCATTGTCATGTTCGGGAAACATATCCAGATCAATTTCATTTTCTTTATTTCCGTATATTATACAATTTCCAAAATTTGCGTTTTCAAGAGGTCTAACCTGATAAACTCCATTTATATCTTTATAATAATTATTTAGGAGTAAGGATCCGTTTGTCCTAGTTGAGTATGTCCAATAATTACCAATAGTACAATGGTACATTTCATAAGTGCCGCCAATAGCAAACCCTACAGCATATTGACCGCAATTTGCAAAAACACAATTTGTTGCCAAAACATTTGAACCAAGGGCATAAAGCCCAACAGCATTCATATTTTGTATAATTGTATTTGTAAGCGTTAATGACGGGTTTGTATAATCATTAAGTGTATCAATTTCAATTCCAATAATTGCATTTTTAATAACAGCATGATTAATGGTATGAGTTGAACCATTACCCCACAGCCAAATTCCCACCCATTGTCCGGGAATATCATCATACATCGACTCTAATCTGTCACCCTGAAAAACTACGGGATCATCTTTTGTTCCGTTAACTATTAAATTTGCAGTTGGATATACATAAAAACGTGAATTTCTATGAAAATATATCTGCACACCTTCCTGTATAGTTAATGTTTCGCCACTATCAAGAGCCATTGAATTATAAACCAAATATGGTCTGTCGTTAACCCAAGTGCCACCAGAAATTACTTCACCGTTAATATAATGTGCATCTTGCCCCCATGCAACAAGGTCAACATCCTGAACATTTCCATTAATACTAAACACTATTGAATCCTGAATTACAAAAGGGTTATCAAGATTGTGAGGGTTAACCGTAACTTCAACAAAAATAAAGATACTGTCTTTAGCAGGTATTTCAATATCACTTGCTTTATAAGAAGCAATTCCGTTTATATTTAGTCTGAAATTAGAACTACTGCCTTTTGCCAAAGTAATTGAGCTAATATTAATTGCTTGTTTATATGGGTTGTAAACTTTTAATCTGTTAGTTGTAGAGCCAATATTAGTAAAGACAGTATCAAACATTACTGTATCAACAGAGAAATTTAGTTTAGCAGTATTATCAGTTAAAAGTTTTTCTTTTCTGCAAAATGATAAAAGAAAAACAAAACTAATAAGTAATAATATTTGAATAATCCTTTTCATAAAAATTTAGAATGTAAAAATATACAAAATAATTAACGTAGACATTATATAAATATTTTGAGAACACTTTAAAATTTACTTTTTTTTATTGCTTAAAATTTAATATCTTTACATATAGTAATATTTCGTTAATTAAATTAAAATATTGATTATGAATAATTTTAAAAACAAATCTGCATTAATTCTAATTTTAGCAATGTCCTTTTTTATGAAAATTGATGCTCAAAATAATAATGTGGGAATTGGAACAAATACACCAGACGCATCTTCAGTACTGGAATTATCAGCTACTGATAAAGGCTTATTAATTACAAGAGTTGCTTTAAATGATGCAAGCACTACAGCACCCGTTACCTCGCCTGTTGAAGGCTTATTAATTTATAATGCTACCGGTTCAGAAGCTCACGGTTTCTGGTATTGGGATGGTACAGAATGGTTACAAGTAGGCTCCGGTAGTTCAGGAGGAGGAACTCTTGATGATGCTTATAATTTTGGTGGTAGTGGTTTAGGAAGAACAATTGCTGCAGATTTTGGTACAGTTGAAATTACTCTTTCAAACACAACAAATGGAACATCTGCACTTGACGTAATTTCAACAACAGGAACATCAGGAACGCCATCTTTAGCAATAATTGCTCAAAACAGTGGAGTTGGCGGAAGCATTTATTCTGAAAACACAAATACAGCAAATGCATATAATTCTATAGAAGGTTCAACAAATAGTACTAACGCATATACATCTGCTGTTGCAGGATATTATGATGGAACAGGACAAGGTGTTGGCGTTTATGGCAGTGTATATAATTCTGCGTCAACCGGAGTTGCTGGCGTAATGGGAGTTAACAATAGAACTAATGGAGGATACGGATTATACGGTCAAGGCTTTAATGGTGGAGTTGGTGAAACAAATTATGGTGATGGAGCAGGACTTTGGGGACAGAATAATGGTGCAACAGGAAATGCTTGTGGTGTTACAGGTGATGGATATTATGGTGTTTGGGGACAAACTGCCAACGGACAAGCAGGAACATTTGGTATGAATGCAAGAACTGATGGAGGCTGGGGAGTAGAAGGACAAGGATTTTATGGCACAATAGGTCTTACAGTACAGGGAGAAGGATATGGAGTTTATGGCGAAAATTCGAGTACAGGAATAACTTACAATAATATTGGTGTTGCAGGTCTTGGTTGGGTTGGTGTCTGGGGTGAAACAAATGATTTTACTAGTCCTGGTTTTGGTGTATATGCAAATGGTGATTTTGGATGTACAGGAACAAAAGCATTTATGATTGACCACCCACTTGATCCTGAAAATAAATATTTAAAACATTTTAGTGTTGAATCTCCAGAAGTATTAAATCTCTACAGAGGTGTTGTTACACTTGATGCCAACGGCAATGCGACAATTGAAATGCCAGACTATTTTGAAGCAATTAACACAAATTATTCATATAACCTTACAGCAATAGGAAGCTCTGCTCCCGGTCTTTTTATTAAGGAAGAAATTTCAAATGGTAAATTTACTGTTTCAGGTGGTAATCCAAATATGAAAGTTTCGTGGACTGTTTACGCTCAAAGAAATGACGAGTATACAAAACAATATCCAAACTCCACAAAAGTTGAAATAGAAAAACGCGATGGCAATAAAGGAAAATATCTGATACCTGAGTTATATAATCAACCGAGAGAAAAGAGTATCTCATACAATCCAACACTTAAAAAGAAAGAAATTATTAATAATGAATCAATTAAACTTAAAGATATTAAACAAACCAGAAATAATAAATAATTAATGATGACAGCAAATAAATATATATTTATATTAGTATTCCTGTTTTCTGCATTATTTGTTAAGGCACAGTTTGTATATAATGACGGAGCAATTTTTCATATAGATAATATTACTGTACAAATAAACGGTGATCTTGAAAATGGAACTTCCGGAAATATTACAAATGAAGGTGACTTTTATATTACAAGTGATATTACAAATAATGCTCTAATTGGCGGAAACGGAACATACAATATCTCAGGCGATTGGATTAACAACAACAACTTTAATCCGGGTTTAAGTAGTGTTTTTCTTGAAGGTGCCAATCAATTTATTACAGGAACTGTGTCAACAACATTTAATAACCTTAATTTAATTGGTACAGGAATAAAAACCTTGCAGATAAATACTGCTCTTGATGGCATTTTAGCTCTAAACGACAGAGAACTTGCCACAGATGATTATACAATGTCAGTATTAACAACAAATATTAATGCAATTACACGTACAACAGGTTTTGTAAGTAGTTTAAATAACGGAAATTTATTAAGAGCTACTGGTAATAATTTAGTTTATGAATTTCCTGTTGGCTCAAGTATTGGAACATTAAGATATAGACCCGTTGAAATTATTCCGGCTTCTGCAAGTGCTAATATATTTACAGTTTGCATGGTAAATAATGACGCTACAAGTGATGGTTATGACAGAACTCAAACAGATACTTCTATTTGTGCCACAAATCCAGATTTTTATCACAGAATAAACCGAACAACAGGAAGTGATGCTGCTGATATCTCAATTTATTACGATGAACTTATTGATGGTTTATGGGATGGAATAGCTCAATGGAATACTGTCCCGTCAACATTATGGGAAAATATGGGCTTGGCAAACCTTATTTCTGCAAGTCCATTAAGTAGTGTTACTATTCAAAACTGGAATGATTTTTCAACTGACCCATATATCTTAACATCAGAAACTCCAAATATTGAACTTGGTCCGGATACATTTTTTTGTGATGGCAGCTATATTACTATAGATGCAGGTACAGGTTTTGATTCGTATGCATGGTCTGATGGATCAACTACAACACAAACAATTGATATTTATACAGCAGATACATACTATGTTACTGTAACAATACAAGGCTGTACAGCTATTGATAGTATTACTGTTATTCAACAACCAAATGCTTTTGCCGGTCAAGACTCAAGTATATGTGAAAGAGATTCTGTTGAATTGAATGCATCAGGGGGTAGTGTTTATATATGGAACAATAGCGAAAGTTTATCTAACCTAAATATTTATAATCCTTATGCTAAACCATCAGTAACTACTACATATTTTGTAACGGTCTCAAACGGAATTTGTTCATCATCCGATTCTGTAACTGTTTTTGTTTACAGTAATCCTGATGTTTATGCTGGTATGGATACTATTATATATGCCTCTGAAAATGCCCAATTACATGCAACAAGCAGTGCCGATTCTTATGAGTGGACACCCATAACAGGTTTAAGCAATGCTTTTATATATAATCCAATTATTAATATTAGTGATTTAGGAGAATATACTTATTATGTAATGGTAACCGATAGCAACGGCTGCACTGCATCTGATGATATTATAATATTGGTTGGTAAAGGTGGCTTTATCATTTACAATACATTCACACCTAATGGCGATAATGTAAATGATTTCTGGGTAATTGATAATATTGAACAATATCCTAACAATATTATTGAAGTATATAATAGAAACGGGCACAAAGTGTTTGAAACCACCAATTATCAAAACGATTGGGATGGAAAATATTTTGGCAATAATTTACCTGCTGCCACATATTATTATATAATAGATTTGGGAAATGGAACAGAAGTGCATAAAGGTAATGTAACAATAATACGATAAGCCATGAAGATGAAAATATACATATTAATACTAATAATTTTAGGATTGACAATTACTGTTAATGCTCAACAACTGCCACAAATAAGCCAAAGAACTACTGATGTAATGGTATATAACCCTGCTTATGTAGGAGCAACAGAAAACCCTGAAATAATACTGCATCACCGTAGTCAATGGGTTGGTTTTACGGGAGCACCTACAACTCAGCTATTAAGTTATAATGGAAAAGTAAAAGGGAATATGGGTCTTGGAGGCTATATAGTTAATGATATTACAGGACCATCAAGACGTATTACATTTAATGCAAATTATGCCTATCATTTGGAATTTGATAATTTTAAACTATCGCTTGGAATTGCTGCAACCGTTATGCAATATGGTCTCGATGGAAATAATATTACTATAAAAGATCAAACAGATGTTTCTGTTCAACAAGGAGTTTCAGACAGAGCATGGAAACCCGATGCTTCTTTTGGTGTTTATCTTTATAGCGAGAAATATTTTGTTGGATTATCTGTAATGCAATTAATTGGCTCAAAAGTTAAATTGTATAATAGTAATTTTGAAGGAGAAATACCACTTGCAAATCATTTCTACATAATAAGTGGCTATCATATTGATTTTGAGGATGAGTTAATATTTACACCTTCGTTTTTATTTAATACAACAATTGGCAGTCCAAGTCAGATAGACTTTAATTGTAAGCTAGACTATTTAAATAAAGTGTTTGGAGGAATAACATTCAGATATAACGATGCTGTTGTGCTAATGGGAGGTATAAAAATTAAAGAACAGTTTAGTATAGCTTATTCTTATGATATTGTAACATCTAATTTAAGAAAATACAATAGCGGTTCTCACGAAATAATTTTATCGTTTACAATATTGCCGGCAGAAAATTATGGCAATTCTTTATTGTAATGATTTTTGTAATGTTAAAAATATCTATAAAAAGTCCGATAGATTTATTACATTTGCCATAATAGAAATAAACGTAATCAATTACTTTTACTGAATTGTTAAAGTTAATTAACAGCCAATCAGTGTGTTTCGCAACAATTTTTAGCTAACGTAGGGCAAAAAATGATATAAAGATGAGTAAAATTGAAAATTATTAACTAATTGAATTTAAAACAACTAACTTTGACGTTAGTAGGAATAAAAACTAAACGATATGAAAAAACTATACTTATTAATTATATTATTTTGTTTCTCCATCAATTTATTTTCACAGTTAGGAATGTCTTACAATATAATAGATGTAACGAGTTGTGTAATCGATAATGGAGAAATTATGGTTAATGGTAATGGAGGAACACCTCCATATGAATACTCTATTGATGGTGGTGGTTTTTATCCAAATAATCATTTCACAGGTTTATCTGCAATGATATATGAAATAGGAGTAAAAGATAATTTAGGAGCAGAATATTATGAGAATATTACAGTAGGAAATAACTCAGGAATAGCTATTGATAGTATTACGTATGATGACATTTTATGTTATGGTGGTACAAATTCTACAATTACAATTTACCCGAACCTAACGAATGTATTATATAGTATTGATGGAGGAGCTTCCTATTTATCAAGTAATACTTTTATTAATAATGGTGCAGGCATGTATAGTATATCTATATTAGATACTGCTACAATGTGCGTTGATATTAATTTTTTAAACATTACTGAACCTTCAATTTCAATAGATATAACATTAGACACAATTATAAATGCAACAAATGGAATATGTAGTGGATTAATAGATTTAATCGTAAATGGTGGAGCAGTACCTTTATCATATAATTGGAATACTGGTGACACTACTCAAGATTTAAATAATTTATGTGCAGGATATTATTGTATAACTGCAACAGATACTAATAACTGTCAGGTTTATGATGATTTTATTATAGAAAATGAGTACGATAGCACAATAACTGCTTTTGTTGATACTTCAACATCAATTATAGATTCTTGTTTGTTTAATAATTCAATACCTGTTGATAGTGCAAGTATTTATGGTTTTGATATTATTAGCCTAGATAGTGTAATAACTCATTGGGTATTTTGGCAAACTGGTTCTCCAATTTATCTTGATGTTATTGTTTACTATACAGCAGGTACAAATCTTATTTATTTAGAAATTATTTGTATAAGTAAAACAACAAATGTTTATAAGTTTTATGGAGTGTTTAACTCAACAGCTGTTGGAATTCAAAATGCAAAAAAGATTATAAATGTTAAAATTTATCCCAACCCCACAACTGGCAAAATTACAATAATGGCAGAAGGAGTTGAGAGTATTGAAGTAATAAACCTGCAAGGCAAACAAATCTACACAGGCAAAGAACTAGAAGTAGATTTAAGTACTCAGCCAAAGGGCATATATATAATAAAAGTAATAACTGATAAACAAACAATAACAATAAAATTAATAAAACAATAAATACGCTTGGTAACA
>CAYTAU010000091.1:0-16035 GCA_964435855.1 uncultured Bacteroidales bacterium
CCGAGCCTCTCCGCGATGTTCCCGAGCCTCTCCGCGATGTTCCCGAGCCTCTCCGCGATGTTCCCGAGCCTCTCTGCGATGTTCCCGAGCCTCTCCGCGATGTTCCCGAGCCTCTCTGCGATGTTGCGGAGCCTCTCCGCGAGATGTTGGTATAAAAGTAAGATTCTGCTAAACAGTGCTATATCACAAAAGTGTGTAAGAAATATGTTATTAGTCATTAGTTCGCTTTGCTCACGTCATTTACTTTGACTACTGAATGACTATCTAATGACAACACAAAACACTAACAATGTTATAATTTAATAAGCATTTGCAAATTATTATAAACTTATGTATTTTTGAGAATAATATAATAAAATGTAAGTAACAGTTATTGGTGAGTGTCGTATAACCGTTGACATTCATTGCAAAAATTGAAAAATGGATAATATAAAAGATTTAATAAACGCAATAAGAGATTTTCAGAAATCAAAGACAAAAACTAATTGCAATAAAATTGGGGAATTGTTTTTTGATTTTTCCGAAAATATTACAAAATTTAAAACTGACGATTTTACAATTATTCTACATGAAATAAAAAAGATAGATAAAGAAACTATTCTTTATAACTCTCCCTTAAATCTTCTTTATGCCATTTCTAATCATAAATTAAAAAGAGAGATAGAATTCGAATATATTTATGCATGGTATTTATTAGTTGATATAGGTGATATATTCTCAAAGCAACATCTAGTTTATCAATCATTGATTACGAATTTCAATATAAAAGTTGCAAACGATTTATTAAGGAAGTTTTATGAAAAAGACGAAAATTCAACTTCATCTCTTAAATTATCAATGTTAGGTTTGATAGAGAAAAATGCAACCAAATCTGCAAATTATTTTACAAAAGCAATAATAGAAGACACTAATAATTGGTTTGCAAATCTGAATTTAGGCATGTATTATTTATATAATGAGAATTATGAAAATGGAGTTAAGAAATTTGAAAATATACTTAAATATAAAGATGCTCTAATTGAAATTGATTATTATCCCGACATTCTACTAAAATTAGGTGATGTTTATTCATTTAAATTAAAAGATTTAATAAAAGGAGAAGAATATTATAAAGAATGTCTTAAGATTACACCTAATTTAAATGGCTTAAATAATAACTATGGTTACTGTTTATTTCGCTTAAAAAAATACAAAACTGCTGAAAAATATTTAAAAAAAGCAACAAGATTAGAAAATGATAAAGAAACTCCTCTTTGGAACCTTTTAAGAGTTTATAAAAGAATTAAAGACTATGAAAAAGCTTTAGTAATACTGAGAAAATTAAAAAAGACATCGAAGAGAAAAATAACTATTAATAGAGAAATTTCAACTTTAGAGAACAAGGTTGTTACGATTGAGAATATTGACATATCACATGAAATAAAAGACGCAGTAATAGATTATAAGGATAAAAAAAGCAAGAATTATCATATCTCAAAGTTCAAAAAGTCTAAATCAATTGGTCAAGAAAGTATGTTAGAAGAATTAATTCATAACAGAATAAAAAGAGGAGAGGTCGTTTTTCAACGCAAACTTAAAATTTATCAAGATGAGCTATATTATGGGAAACAGTTAATTATGCCAGATGTAGGGAGACTTGATTTATTAGTAATTGACACGAAAACGAAAGAATTAATAGTTGTAGAATTAAAAAAAGATGACAGCTATAATGATGTAATATCGCAAACACTGAAATATATAAAATGGATTAAGGAAAATATAGGCAAAAAATATGAAGTAAAAGGACTAATATGTTTACATAAAGCAAGTGTTGATTTGCTTGAGAACGCAAAAGAACAAAATATTGAAATACAAGAATATAATTTTGATTTCACTAAAAGAACGTAATGAAATATCAACAATCCCTATTTAAAAGCCTTTTCCAATAATCCATCGCCGTTTAATTCTAAGCGATTAAAATATTTTGGTGTGTCAATACCTGTAAGTTTATCAACATAAAGTTTTGCAAGATATTGTGCCAGCATAAAACCCTGACCTCTTAAGCCAATAAATAATCCAAGCTCGGTATCTATTATCATTCTTGGTTCAACATAATAACCCGACCAAATTGCTTGGTATCCAACAGAAGAAAGTTCGGGTATCCAGTCAACAAAAATTTCGGAAGCTATTTCAATAAACTCTTTAGAATTAATTTTAAGGTCTTTGGCAGTTTCCATTGGCTCGTTAATAGGCGATGCACAACCAATTATCTGTCCTGTTTCGCTTAATTGCTGACCATAAACAGCCAAAAATCCTTTATATTTTCTACGGTCAATGAGCATTGGCAGTGGAGTATTGTTTATTCCCATCATTGGCAATCGGCGTGTAATAAATGCCTGATGTTTTACGGGAAACAAGTTTGTTTCAATATCAAGTTTTTTGGCAAATTTGTCGGCATCTGGTCCAAGTGCATTTATAAAAATCTCTGTTTGGTATTCAATATATTCTTTATCATGATTCTGAACAAGCACTTTGTATATGTTCCCGTTTTTTTCAATATCTATTAATTTGCAATCTTCAAGAATACTGCCTCCGTTTTCAATTCCTATTGTTCTTATCAAATCAATAGTTTTGCCGGGTGTTGACTGCCAACAGTTTTTTGTTATTAAAGCAGCTTTGTATTTATCAAGCTTGGGATTAATATATGGCGAAATTTCTTTTCTGAAATCTTTTGGCGAAACCATATATGCATCAGACCAGTTTAGTGATTCTTCAAGGGCTTTATACATTGCTTGGTCGTGTGCAAACGTAACATAATTAATTAGTCTGAAATCAATATTTTTTATTGATTGTAACTCTTTAAATATTTCAAGATTATGTGAAGCAATATCCGATAGTTCGGGCAAGCTAAAATTTGGTCTTCCACCTGCAATGTTTCTCCATGAAGCACCTCTGCCATAATTTATTAATACGGGTTCAAATCCTTTTTCGGCAAGATATCTGAACAATGTACTTCCGCCTATTCCTCCACCAGCAATCAAGGATTTTACTTTTATCGATTTTATAGATTTCCCCAAATAATTAGGAATAATTTTTTCTTGTTTATCTTTAGGGTAAAGTTCTCCTATATTTATTTGATTTGATAAAGGGGCTCTTGGCGTTGCATCTCCAACTATTGAAATACCATAAGCACCAATTGTTTGTTTTAATCTTTTAATACATCGATTGCCTCTGCATGCTCCCATGCCAAGTCTGGTAGTGTGTTTAATTTCATCAACCGAAATAAATTTTCTGTCGCCAATTACATCTATTACTTCATCAATTTTAACATCATCGCAATGACAAATATATGTTTCGGATTCTATTTTTTCATCAGTCTTTTTATATTCTATTTTTTCAGGATAATTATCTTTAATAATAAATCCTCTAACATTCATCAGGCTTTGACCTTTAACATCAATTGCTTTAATTCTTGCAATGTTTGTTTTGTTAGATTTTTTTAGAATTTTTTCAATAATACCTTCGCCAAGTTTTTCGCCATTATTGTTTACAAGATAAACGGGAGAATTTTCTTCATAATCGAATTCAATAGGCATAAATAGCCAATTCTTTTTTAGATTGTATCCAAATATTGCAAGTCCCGGACATTGATAAACGCAATCCATACAACCAATACACTTATCGAAATCAATTTTTGGGATAGTGCTTGTTGATGTTTTTGTTATTGCGCCATGTGTACAAGCAAATTCGCAAGGATTACAAGCAAATCCATAATTACAATCAATTAATACAAATGGTTTTTGCTCTGCTCTGTCGGCATCAGGTTTATATACATCATCAATTATTTTTATAGGATGTTGTTGCGAATCTATATATTCTTTTGATATTGAAAGATATTCATTGTAATCGTATCGTTTACTCATATTTTCGAGTATCTCATAAGCAGATTGTTTGCCACGCAAAACAGCGCTGGTTCCTTCTCCAATTTTTAATGCATCGCCAACACCATAGCAATTTCGTCCAAAAATATTATTGCCTTTTATTAAAAGCTGATCATCAGGAACAAGTCCTGTGCAGATATTTATGGCATCTATTCCGTCAATTATTTTTTCTGTTCCTGGTATTGCTTTAAAATTTTCACATTCAGCTATAACAGCTCCAATAATTCCATCGTGATTTTTGTTAGGAATAGCCTTAACT
This sequence comes from uncultured Bacteroidales bacterium, assembly GCA_964435855.1. Lineage (GTDB taxonomy): Bacteria > Bacteroidota > Bacteroidia > Bacteroidales > CAYTAU01 > CAYTAU01. The sequence continues at coordinate 4,180 of CAYTAU010000091.1, forward strand.
AAAATATGAGAAAGAACAATTGGAATTCCTAATCGCCTTACTCTATTTGCCTGAACAGGAAACCCTCCTTCACAATCCTGTGCTTCAATAATTGCTTTTACATTTGCACCTGCCTGCATTAATTGATATGATGTAAGATATCCAATATTTCCTGCACCAACTGTTAAAATGTTCTTGCCAAGTAAGGTAAATTCATCATTCATCATTTTTTGAACAACTGCTGCGGTATATACTCCCGGCAAATCGTCGTTCTCAAAAACGGGCATAAAAGGTATTGCTCCTGTTGCAATAATTAAATGCTCGGTTTCCACATAATATATTTCGTCTGTTTTAGTGTTTTTTACTGCAAGTCGCTTTTCTTCAAGAATATCCCAAACAGTAGAATTTAAAAATATGCCGTCAAGATTTTCTCCTGCAAGAGTTTTGGCAATATCAAATCCACGCATTCCACCATATTTTTTCTCTTTTTCGAAAAAGAAAAATTGATGGGTTTGCATATTAAATTGTCCGCCTATTTTGTCATTATTATCTATTACAATGTTTGAAATATTATGTTCGTTTAATATTTCACGAGCTGCAAGTCCTGCAGGTCCTGCCCCAATAATTGCGACTTCAGTTCTGTAAACATTTACAGTGTTATCTGTATTAATTTTTTCAATATGTGGCTTATAGTTATTTGGTATTTCGTTTACCTCTTTAACATCATTAACTTTAGTTATGCAAATTCTTTTAATTTTACCATCAACAAGCATTTCGCAAGCACCGCATTTACCAATTCCACATTCAAGGCTTCTTTCTCTGTTTTTAAGACTATGGCTATGAATAGGAAATCCTGCCTGATGTAAAGCAGCGGCAATTGTAAAATTTTTATCGCAAGTAATTTTTTTCCCCTCAAATATAAAACTCCCTTTGTTCTCTTTGGGGATATCCAAAATTGGGTGCTTCTTGATTTTTTGCATAATCTATTTGCTCTATTATTGCATTAAGAGTTATAATGTAATTTTATTGAGAAAAATGGATAATTTTTTATATTAATTACCAGTAAGTGTTTTAGGAATGCGTCCATTCAATAGTGTTTCAGAACGTAATCTTCTTCCAATAATTTTCTCCACCATTTTACCAATTTCTAATACTTTATCAATATCTAAACCGGTATCAATACCCATTTCGTCCATCATAACAACCATATCTTCAGTTTGTACCAAACCTACTGCACTAGCATCTTTATAATAATAAGAACCTGTTCCTGATACAGGAACTCTGTCAACAAAGTTTGCAGGTTGTCCACCTATTCCTCCAAAACATGATTCGTAATTTGTTACACCGGTTTGTAATGCAGCAAGAACATTTGCTAATCCCCAACCTCTTGAAACATGAAAATGTGCAATATGTTTTTCAGGATTTGGTATTGCATCAAGCAACATAGAAAAATATTTATATACTCTGTCGGGAGATGCAGAGCCATCATGGTCGGCATGTTCAACATCATTTGCTCCAATATCTAACCATCGTTTAGTAAATTCAATAGCTTTTTCCAATTTTGTTGGTCCTGTAATTGGGCATCCCCAAATTGTGCTAACAGTACCATTTACTTTAATTCCTGCTTCACGAGCCATTGGTATATATTTTTCACACATTTTCCAGTATTCATCAAGTGAAATGCCCGAATTTTTTTTATGATGTGCTTCGCTTGTTGAAACCATAACAAGAATACGGTTTGGTCCCCAACCTTCTTTTTTTGCTGCAATAGCTCTTTCTATAGATCTTTCTCTAATAGTAACAGCTGTAACAGTAACATCATCTAAAAGATGTTTCACTTTTTTGCTTGCATATAATTTTTTCATTAAATCATCTGCATCACCAAATTGTGGCATACCTTTGGGGTTGCCAAAATTTGTTGTTTCTACATGTTTAAATCCTGCAAGTATAGACTGTTCTAAAACCCATAGTTTTGCTTCTGTTGGAATATAAATTTCTTCGTGTTGAAATCCATCTCTAACAGTAATTTCTCCTATTGTAACTTTCTTTGGATAATTCATAATTTTCAAATTTAATTTTTATAAAAAATCAGCAAACAAAGATAAAAATAAATTTTAAGTTGAAATAAATAATTAACATAGAAATTGACAAGTTATATATGTTGTTCAAAATAAGTTTTCAACAAGTGTTTTATTGCAAATAATTTAAATGCATTATTGTGTTGATATTTTTTCTGAGGTATAAAAAGGAATCTAATTTATGTTAGTACATCTATGTTTAATCTAATTTATCTTGTGTGTTTTATTAAAAGAAATTTTTGTGAATTAAAAATTAAATGTATTTTTAATGCCTTAAATTTAAAAAGAAGAAAGAAATGAATGAACTTATAAACTTAATGCCAAAGAATTTATGGATAAATTTTCAAAATATCTGTAATATACCTCATCCTTCAAAAAAAGAAGAAAAAATAATTGAATTTGTTAAGAAATTTGGTGAGGACTTAGGTTTGGAAACTAATGTTGATGAAATTGGGAATGTAATAATAAAAAAACCTGCAACATCAGGTATGGAAAATAGAAAAGGAATTATTTTACAAGGTCATATTGATATGGTTCCACAAGCAAATTCTGATGTTGATCATAATTTTGAAACAGATCCTATTCAGGCTTATATTGATGGTGACTGGGTTACAGCAAAAGGTACAACACTTGGAGCAGACAATGGTATTGGAGCTGCAGCTGCAATGGCAGTGCTTCAATCAACAGATATTGAACATGGTCCTATTGAAGGTTTATTTACAATTGATGAAGAAACAGGGATGACCGGTGCTTTTGGCTTAAAATCAGGTTTACTTGATGGCGATATTCTTTTAAATATGGACTCAGAAGACGAAGGCGAATTATATATTGGTTGTGCAGGCGGTGTTGATGCAAACGTAACGTTTAATTTTAAAGAAGAAATTGTTCCGGAAGGAACGACTGCTTTTAAAATTGCTGTAACAGGACTAAAAGGCGGGCACTCAGGATTAGATATTCCACTTGGAAGAGGAAATTCCAACAAACTTTTAATTCGTTTTTTCAAACATTCTGTTAAAGAACATGGTTTACGTATATCAGATATTCAAGGTGGTAGTTTAAGAAATGCTATTCCTCGCGAATCTTTTGCAACAGTTCTTATTTCAAATGATAAAATACAAGATTTTAAAACATGTATTTCGAAATATGAAGAAATCTATAAAAAAGAACTTGGAAATGTTGAGCCGGGATTATCATTCACAATAGAACAAACTGAAATGCCAACAATGGTAATTGATGTAAATACTCAGAATAAAATAATTAATTCTGTTTATGGATGTCCTAACGGAGTAATTCGTATGAGCGACACAATGGAGGGAGTGGTTGAGACATCAACAAATTTGGCAATTATAAAATTTGAAAATGGGAAAATAATTATTAATTGTTTATTAAGAAGTTCAGTTGATTCTGCAAAAGAAGATTTAGCACAAATGATAACAAGTGTTTTTGAACTTGCCGGTGCAGAAGTTGAATTATCAGGAGAATATCCGGGATGGAAACCAAATGCCGATTCTGCTATTTTAAAAACTATGCAGGAGGTTTATAATAATAAATACGGTAAAATACCTGAAATTAAAGTTATACATGCAGGATTAGAGTGTGGAATACTTGGTGCAAATTATCCTCATTGGGATATGATCTCATTTGGACCTACAATTCGTTTTCCTCATTCACCCGATGAAAAAGTAAATATTGCAACAGTACAAAAATTTTGGGATTTCTTGGTAGAAACATTGAAGAATGCACCAACTAAATAATAAATATTTGATATTTAAAGCATAAAAATATATATGGAAAATATGCAAAAAACAATAAGGGATTCTGTTGCATTACGTTGGTTAGTGCTTATTTTATTAAGTGCGTTAACTTTTGCAACTTATTGGTTTCAAGATTTCTTTGGCAGCATGAAAGAATTGATGAATACCGAGATGGGCATCACTAGTGAAGAGTTTGGACGAATTATTGGCTTCACTACAATTGCAAACATGTTTGGTATGATTATAGTCGGTGGAATTATTCTTGATAAATGGGGGATAAGATTAGCCGGTCTTGCTTTTGGCGGTTTAGCTGTTTTGGGAGCAGTAATTTCTACTATGGCTGTATATGGTTTTTTTGGTGATGATAAATCTACAATGTTAACATGGATGATTGTAGGTAGAATCATGTTTGGCTCAGGTTTAGAGGTTATATGTGTTGTTGCAACTCGGACTATAGTTAAATGGTTTAAAGGTTATGAAATGGCATTAGCCATGGCTATAAACATGGGATTTGGACGATTAGGTTCAGCGTTAGGGCTAGCTATTAGCCTGGATATAGCAGGTGGGTCAGTTGCACCTTCAGTTAGTTTTGCTGCAACATTAATCGGATTAGCTCTTATTTTATTTGTTATATATTTATTTTTCGACATTAGACTTGATAAACAGAATATTAATGAGAAAAAGGAAGTTGAGGAAGATTTTAAAATGTCTTACTTATTAACACTATTAAAAAATAAATCATTTTTGTATATTGCCTTATTATGTGTTTCATTTTATGCTGCAGTATTTCCTTTTATTCAATATGCTCCGGATTTACTTGTAAATAAGTTTGGTTTCACTTACGATTTACCAGAAAGTGGGAATTTTATTATATTTGGTAGTACAGCCATAGGAAGTGTTTTAATTTATTTAATTTTGTTTATATTTGGTTTGGGATTTTCTATGGTTCCATCAAAAATTAAAGCAACTGGGGGGAAAATTGCAAGTATTGTAATAATGTTCTTGTTGTTTGGCTTATTTATATATTACTTAAAAGATGTTTTCGCTGTTTGGTTAACTAATGGGCCAAAAACCTCTTCATTGATTCCTATGGGAACAATTTTATTTACTCCTATTTTTGGTAATTATGTTGATAAACATGGCAAAGCAGCTACCTTGATGATATTAGGTGCATTATTGCTGATTTTTGCTCATTTATCGCTTTCAATTTTTGATAGTGTTTTATTAGGATATGTTGGTTTAGTTAGCCTTGGTGTTGCATTTTCTTTAGTTCCTGCTGCCATGTGGCCTTCTGTAGCCAAAATTGTAGCAGAAAACAGGCTTGGAACAGCATATGCTTCAATGTTTACAATTCAAAACTGGGGACTTGGTTTGTTCTTTTGGGGAATTGGAGCTTTATTAGATGTTGTTAATCCAGCTGTAATTAAGCAAATAGCGAATGCCAGGCAAGGGTTTATTGATCAGGGACTTAATAGTTCTGAAATTACTCTAAGAATTAAAGATATGAAGTTGAATGGTGAAATCCCACCATTTGATTATACAATTCCTGTTTTAATTCTTGTAGGCTGTGGTGTTATTTCAATATTTTTAGCCTTTTTATTGAAAAAATCGGATAAAAAACAGGGCTATGGACTTGAAATAGCAAGTGTTAAAATATAAATAATTATTATCTATAATATATAAGGTGTTAATTTTAACACCTTTTTTTATTTAAAAATTTTATTATGAAGAGAATAATAGCATTAATTTCAGTTTTATTTTTTGCAAACACTCTTACCCCGCAAAGTTTATTATGGGAAATAAGCGGGAAAGGGTTAAAAACATCATACTTATATGGTACAATTCATATTCAGGATAAAAGAGTGTTTCAATACGATGATATAGTTGAGAAAAAAATAATGGAATGTGATGCTTATGCAATGGAGTTATTAATTGATGAAATTAAAAGAGAAGATATTGAAAAATCAATGTTGATGAAAAAACATACAATTAATGGATTACTTAGTGAAGAAGATTACGCATTGTTAGACAGTACATTAAAAGCTAAGGTTGGAGCAGGTATGTTAATGCTTAATAAAATGAAACCATTTTTTATTGCATCTCAATTAATGCAAGCAGATATGAGTAAGGATATGGAAGAAGCACTTGATATTTATTTTTTAAATAAAGCAAAAAAAGCAAGCAAATTAATTTTTGGCATTGAACAATTATCTGATCAAATAGGAGCAATAGATCAAATATCACTTGATGAGCAATGCAAAATGCTTATGGATGCCATTAGAGATACATTAAAAGAAGAACAGCAATTTGACGACTTGCTGAAAGCATATTTGTCAGGAAATCTGGATACTATGTTGGTACTCTCAAGCGATACTTCTTTGCCTGAAAAATTTAATAAAGCATTTCTTATAGACCGTAATAAAGGTATGGCAAAGAATATTATTAAGTTTTGTAAAAAGCAAAAAACCTTTAATGCAATAGGAGCAGCACATCTTGGTGGAGAAAAAGGAGTTATTGTCTTAATTCGAAAAAAAGGATACTCTGTCAAGCCAATACCTTTTAAATTTAAAGAATAAAAATTATATCATGCAAAAGATAAAATCCGTAACAACATATAAACTTAATGATCCGGATGATTCAATTGAAACAGGTTTTGTTAATTCTATTATTGAATATGACCAAAACGGGAATGTTACCAAGTCTGTTACTTATCTTTCAGAAAATGAAATTGAGAGCAAAACACTTGCAAAATTTAATGATAAAGGAGAATTACTGGAAGAAATTAATTATATGTCGGAAGATGAAATTGCCGAAAAACTTACTTACAAAAGAAATGATGAGGGAAAAATTGATGAAGTTAGAGTTGAATATATTGATGGAAGCTTATCAATAAAAAAATATGAATATGCAGATAACGAGATCATTGCAAATGTTATTGATGATGAAAATGAATTTGAAGGAAAAGAAATACGAAAACTTGATGATAAAGGTAAAATTATTGAAAAAATAATTTATGACGAAGATAATAAACTTGACGAAAAAGAAATAGTATGTTATGATGAAAAAAGTAATGTTATCAATAGAAAGGAATATAACAAAGACAACGAATTGGAAGTAGAGATAAATTATACTTATGACGAGAATGAAAATCTTATTAAATTTTTGAAAACAAATAGCAAAAACGAAATAATTGACAGTGTTGTTTTTGTTTATGATGAAAAAGGAAATTTAACAGAACAAAAAGTTGGGGATTACTATTATTCTAAATTTGAAATAAACGCAGAAGAAAAAACTAAAACAGAAGAACGATTTGACATGAGTGGGACTCTGCAATTTATATTAACAAGCAAATTTGATGAAAATGATTTAATTATTGAAGAAATTTCTCCTTTAAACACCATAAAATATAAATACGAGTTCCATTAATTATGGCTGGAATATATATTCATATTCCGTTTTGTAAACAAAAATGCAATTATTGTGATTTCTATTCAATTACATCGTTCCATAAAAAAGAGGAATTACTAACTGCTCTGAATAAAGAACTGATAATTAGAAAAGATTACCTGAAAAACGAACTAATTGATACAATTTATTTTGGAGGAGGAACACCATCCTTGTTGAATATGCAAGATGTTGGAGATATATTGACAACAATAAATGATAATTATTCTGTAAGTAAAAATCCCGAAATTACTATTGAAGTTAATCCCGATGATGTAAGTTTTGAATATTTTAAAGATTTAATAAAATTGGGAATTAAAAGATTGAGCATTGGGATACAGTCTTTTAATGATAATGCTTTGGAGTTTTTAAACAGAAGACATAGCTCAAATCAAGCAATTGAGGCAGTTAAAAATGCACAAAAAGCAGGCTTTAAAAATATAAGTATTGATTTGATTTATGGAATTCCCTGTATGAGTTTTGAAACATGGACAAGATCAACTAACACAGCAATTAGTTTAAACATTCAGCATATTTCTGCATATCATTTGTCAATTGAAAAGAATACTCCATTATTTAAAATGCTATCGAAAAATGAAATAGCAATTATTAATGAAAACGAAAGTTTTAAGCAGTTTTCAAAATTAGTTGAAATGGTGAAACAAGAAGGATTTGAACATTATGAAATTTCAAATTTTGCGAGAAAGAATTTTTACTCTCAGCATAATTCAAATTATTGGAAGCAAAAAAAGTATATTGGAGTTGGTCCCTCTGCTCATTCTTTTGATTTTACATCACGACAGTGGAATGTTTCAAATATTAGCCAATACATTGATTTTACAAATACTGATAAAAAGTTTTATTCAACAGAGATACTTACAAAAGACCAAAAATATAATGATTACATAATTACTGCATTACGTACTATATGGGGAATAGATTTAACTTATATTGAAAATAATTTCGGCACAAAGTATCATAAATTATGTGTTAAGCAATCTGAAAAATATATTGATGCTGAACATATAATTTTTGAAAACAATAAATTAACTTTGTCTGTTGAAGGAATGTTTATTTCCGATACAATAATTTCAGAGATGCTGTATATAAACAAATGAAAGCAAATTATAGAATAATAAAAAAGTATGGCTATTTAGAGGGTTGGCTATCGCTAATTGTCAATGTTCTGTTATTTGTGGTAAAGTACTGGGCAGGAGTTATAACAGGTTCTGTTGCCTTAATAGCTGATGCATGGCATACCCTTTCCGATTCTTTAACATCAATAATTGTATTAATTGGAATAAAAGCATCGGTAAAACCTCCCGACAAAAGACATCCATACGGACATGGAAGAGCCGAACTTATTGGCTCTATTGTAATTGGAGTTTTACTTGCTATTGTTGGATTTAATTTTTTGATAGAAGCAATTGAGAAGCTACAAAACAGACATTCTGTTGTTTTTGGAACTTTTGCAATTGTGGTAACAATTATCTCAGTTGTTGTAAAAGAAGCTATGGCACAATTTGCCATTAGAACAGGTAAAAAGCACAATATAAAAACACTAATTGCAGATGGTTGGCATCACCGTTCCGATTCAATTTCTTCAATAATTATTCTTGTAGGGATTTATTTAAACGATTATTTTTGGTGGATGGATGCTGTTCTCGGAATCATTGTTGCTATCCTTATCTTTTATACTACATTTCATATCCTAAAAGATAATATTAGTCCTTTGCTTGGTGAAAAACCCAATGACGAAATAATTGATAATATCAATAAAATTGCACAAACAATTTGCGAAAGAGAATTAAACGTACACCATATTCGTATGCATCAGTATGGACATCATACCGAATTAACGTTTCATATTGAATTGCCCGGAAATTTTGAACTCAACAAAGCACATACAGTTGCAAGCAGAATTGAGCAAAGAATATTGAAAGAAATGGGAATTTATTCAACTATACATATGGAACCAATAGGAACATTTTCATTAATGGAAAACGTTAAAGTTATATCGTTTAATTATTCCGATAACGATAATTTTAATTTTGCCAACGATATACGCACAAAGGTTTTTGTTGAAGAACAAAAAGTTGACCACAAACTTGAATTTGATGGTCTTGACGATATATCAACTCATTATCTGGTATTTTATAATAAAATTCCGGTAGCAACTGCCAGATGGAGAGAAACAGACGAGGGCATTAAACTTGAACGATTTGCAGTTCTTACCGATTACAGGAACAAGGGTATTGCAAAATTAATTTTAGAAAAAGTTTTAGAAGAAACTTTGCCTTTAAATAAAAAAATATATTTGAATTCACAGGTGTCGGCAGTAAAATTCTATCAGAAATATGGTTTTAATACTATTGGCGATATGTTTATGGAAGCAGATATTGAACATTATAAAATGGAATATAAAAAATGAGTAATACAAGCATATATTTAACACAAGGTGCAATTAGCCCACAGGCAGTATCAGATTATATAGCCAAACAAACAAGCAAAACAGAAATTGGAGCACATGCAATATTTTTGGGGCAGGTAAGAGCAGATATTGTTGACGGAAAAAACGTTAAGGCAATAGAATACTCGGCATATCCCGAAATGATTGATAATGCTGTAAAAATCATTAAAGACAAAATTTACAGCAAGTATAATGAAATAATTTGTGTATATATTTTGCACAGTATTGGTTTGGTAAAAGCCGGCCAACTATCTTTATTTGTTTTTGTAGGTTCAAAACACAGAAAACAAGCATTTATGGCATCGGAGGAAATTGTTGAGCTAATAAAAAAAGATTTACCTGTGTGGAAAAAAGAATTATTTGACGATGGCACAACAAATTGGAAAGAAAATATTATTTAATTATTTAAAATATTAATGTCCTGTATTTTTGATATAGGCTTTTAATCATAAAACTTAGTTTTGCCTTTTATCCCTCCCCTTTGGGGAGGTTAGGAGGGGCTTTTAAAAACATAAATTATGCGCGATATAAGTCAGAAAAAAATAACATTAAGAACTGCAAGAGCACGTTCTATAGTAAAAGTTAGCGATATTAGTATTAATGCAATAAAAAACAATACGGTGCCTAAGGGCGATATTTTTACAATTGCAAAAGCTGCCGGATATTTGGCAGTAAAAAAAACTAGCGATGTTATTCCTCATTGTCATCCTATGCCTGTTGAAGATTGCATAATTGAATTTGAAATAAAGGGCAATGAAATAATTATTGAGCTTGAAACCAAAACCCATTATAAAACAGGTATTGAAGTTGAAGCAATGTATGGTGCAAGTGTGGTAGCAATTACCATTTACGATCTTCTTAAACCAATTGACAAACAAATTGAAATAAGTTCTACAAAATTACTTTTTAAAACAGGCGGTAAATCCGATATTAATAATTAGTATTATTTTTTAAACCGTAATTTTAGCAGTATCGCTTTCTTGTTGTGAGGAATATAATCCTGTTATGCCATAGTTAATTAATTTTTGAGTTAGCAATGCTAACTGGTTTATAAATAAAATAATTGTTGTTTGATATAAATTTGTTGTCCCCCTAGTGGAGCTGTGAGCCATCACAGCTGAGTTGTTAGACCCAACAGTAGAGCTGTTAGCCCCTGCTGGTGTGAGCTTGTAGCTAGTATACATAGTAAATGATAATCCAATATCCGAGTTTTCTCCCATTTTTTGTTTATATTTGTGGAGGTAATGTTATACAATTTTGCATTAAACATTTACATTCGGCTTTATTAAACATTAGCAACAACTTATAAAGTCAAAATGCTAATACTGCAAATTATATAACAAGCATTAATGCACGTTATCTAATAGTTATGCCCTATTTAAGAAAATGAAGACTCTGAAAAAATACATATTAAGTATTATCATACTAAGTTTTTTGGTTTCATTTAATAAACCGTATACTCAGAGTTATTTAGAAGAAAATGCCGATTATGAAACCTACTTTAGAATAAATATAATTGATGGTTTCATTGATTCTTCAAAATTTAAAATTAACCAATTGGAGAAATTCGACCTTAGTGACTTGACCATTGATATGATTAGCAATCTAGAACAATTATCAGAAAAAGAAAAGGCTAAATACATTCAAAATTCAATTGAGATTAAAGATAGTATCCTTTTAATGGAGGAGTTTAAGTATTATTTTTATTCAATTCAAAAAAATGAATCAACTCAAAAAATTATAACGATTCTTGAACATTATGAGGATTGTTGTGCCGATTTGCTTTATTTGATTTACGACCAAAACAACAATCTTATTAGTAATCTCAAAGTGGCAGGTAGTGGTGGTGATGGAGGATGGATTTATAACTTTTATGGAGAATTCCTGTCGGATTCAATTTATCATATGACATCTGTATCACAGGAAATTTTAAAATCCAATAAAGACTCTGTTATATCTTTAGTTGATTCTGTTGTAATAGACTATAAAATTACTGAATCATCTAAATTTACGATAATAAAAGAAGATAAATATCAAAGAACTTCAGTTGAGTGAAGATTGTAATAAACAGGGCATAACAAAACCTAAACAGCATATAAACGCAGTTTAGCCAAACGTTGGGCACCATAAT
>CAYTAU010000092.1:0-15465 GCA_964435855.1 uncultured Bacteroidales bacterium
TGGGAGGGGCTTCTTCTTCTCTACGTAAAAGCACTATCTCCATCACCATCCTGAAAACTTATATTATCAAAATTAGGGATTTTACTTTTTAAAGTTTTGGCAATAAGATAAGTTCGGTTTATTTTACGCTTTAAAAAAAACGGCGAAGCATGTCCCGAAATATATTCGGTAATTTTGCTGTTATAAACACTTAGCATACTTAAATTTTGTTTAAGCATAATGTTATAAATAAGTTTAACAAGGCTATCAATATTGTAATGCAAAAAATACACATAAGGTATTTTCAAGTGTTTATTGCGGATATGCATCATTACAAAAGCAATAAGCTGCTTGTTTTTATCGTATATCTTAATATTTTGCAGTTTAAATTCTTTTGCAACAGACGAAAACTCATATTTTGCAGCTTCACCTTCGTTAATTTCAGTTTCCGATAACCACGGATATTTTGTTATCCAGTTTAAGTCCGCACTTGTTCTTTTGGTTAATTCATGACTGTTGTTTCTTTCTATAAACAATTTTAATTCATTATCAATACTATCAACAAATTCTACCGATAAGTCTTTAACCGCATATTTATGTTTTATAAGCCACAATCTAATTCCGATTAATAAATTGGAAGAAAAATCGAAAATATGCAGTAAGAATTTTATTTTATTATATTTTGGATCTTTATTAGGCTGTAGCCGATGTAAGTCCATTTTCATGTATCCTCTAACACCGTTAAATGTTTTTAATTCAGTAAAAACATTTAACTTATCGTATGAGCCTTTTGCCTGAGGAGTGAAATTTGTAATAAGCAATTGACTTTTCCATAATTGGTTTGCTCTGCTCAATAGTTTTACGGCAACACCTTTACGCCGCATTTTTGAACTAACCCACAAACACGAAAGCCATGCAACATGATGTTCTTTTTTATCAAAAAAAATGCTATCGGGCAATGCACCAAGATATCCTCCAAAAACTCCATCGATATATGCAAGTAAAAGAATTACATCATTTTCTTGCAGTCGCGGGTTTGCAATATGCGATAATGCCCTAATGCTTGATATTGGAATATCTTCCATTTTTAAAAACTCCTTAGAGTTGATAAGCGTTTTTATATCGCTTGCTTTTAATTCTTTTATTTCCATTATAATTAAAATACTTAAAATGACTAAAATACTTAAAATTCAAAATGCTTAACTTGAATAATCAAAAGTTTTCAGGGAATATCTTTCATTAGCTCTGCCCTGAAGGACAGGACTACTGATTTTTTTAATCATTTTAGTCATTTTGAATTTTAGTCATTTTAAATTATTAATTGTAAACACCTATCTTTTAATTATATTTTTGCCAAAAGGCATTTTAATTAAATAGTAAAGATACTCTGTATTTATTAATTTCTTTGCTTTTAATAAATTTCCCTCCATTGGGAAACGTTGAAATTGCGATAATATTTTTTCTTTTTTCAAACCTGCTCCACCAAATGTGTAATCAACAATTTTTTGTTCTTTTAATTTGTTAAATAATTCCAAAGTAACATCAAAATCGGTAAAAGGAAATGCAAATGACTTATATTTAGGATTAAATTCCTTTTGCACAAATTCAAGCGATTGTTTGGTTTGGTTTATTTGTTCTTCAATATTTATATATCTGTATTCAGGATGATCAATACTATGTGCTCCAAAAGTAAAACCATCATTTTTTAATTCATTAATTTGCTCTGTTGTAAGATATGGTTTGTTTGTTTTAAGATATTCATTAAAATCAATTTCAAGTGTTTCGGCAATTTCATTAATAATATCAATATTATGATATTTTAATTCTAAAAATCTGTTTTTAGTATCCGTGTTGCTATCAATTTGCTTTTGCAAAATTTCATCAATTTTACTTTTAAAATTACTGTTCAAATAAGCTTCGTACAGAATACTCACCTTATATCTGAACATTAAATCTTTATTATCGACAAATGCAGAATTTAAAAATATATGTGCAGGAATTCCTTTTTGTTTTAATATTGGCGCAATAAGATTGTAAAATTCACTTAAACCATCATCAAAACTTAAAAAACAATATCTTTTATCAAGTTTTTTCTTTGCCGATAGATCAATAAAAGTATTAATATCTATAAACTCAAAATGCTTTTGCAGATATTCAATATCCTTTATAAATAAATTGGATGTTCTTATTGGGTAAATATGTTTAACATGTATTGGAGCATTGTTTGAAATGATATGATAAAAAGGTGAAAATATCTTTTGCCCTGTACATTTAATCAAACATTTTAAAGGAATATACCCTGAAAATATATTTAAAAAACTAATTAAGTTTGTTTTTAATGATGACATAAATAACAAAATTTCAAATTCATTGCCTTTGCAAAATTAACATTTTTTACTTTTGCATTTAATATGATTTCAGATAAACAAGATATTCGCTTATTAGAATTACAAGATATTGAAATTTTTGTAGAGAAAATTGGAGAAAAGAAATTTCGTGCAAAGCAAGTATTTGAATGGTTATGGAACAAAAATGTGAATACTTTTTCTGAAATGAAAAATGTTCCAAAAGAACTTATTGCCGAGCTCGAAAATAGTTTTTTATTAGAGCATCTTACAATTCAAGATCAGCAAACTTCTAGTGACGGAACAATTAAATTTGCTCTTAAAACAAAAGATGATTGCCTAATTGAAAGTGTTTTAATACCTACTGATACGCGTGCAACAATATGTGTTTCCACTCAAACGGGTTGTTCTTTAAATTGTAAATTTTGTGCAACAGCAAAAATTACAATTCCTAAAAACCTAACAGCAGGTGAAATTTTCGACCAGATATTTTTATTGTCAAAATTTTCTGAAGAACACCTTAATAAAAAGCTAACTAATATTGTATATATGGGAATGGGTGAACCATTACTTAATTATGAAAATACACTTACATCAATTAAGCATGTTAATAATAGTTTTGGTTTTTCACCATCAAGAATAACCGTTTCAACAGCAGGAATTATAAAAAAAATAAAACAATTAGCCGATGATGAAACAAAATTTAATTTAGCTATATCCTTACATTCTGCAAACGATAAAAAACGCAGTTATTTAATGCCAATAAATAAAATTAACAACTTAAAATCTTTGGCAGAAGCTTTAAAATATTACAATAAAAAAACAAATAACCGCATTACAATTGAATATTTGCTGCTTAAAGATATTAATGATAGTACAAATGATGCAAAAGAACTTGCTTTGTTTTGTAAGAATTTTCCATGTAAAATAAACATAATTGAATATAACCCTGTTAAAGGAATTTCTTTTTCAAAAGCTTTAGTCTCCAAACAGAATGAGTTTGTTAGTTGCCTTAAAAACAAGAATATTATTGTGAATGTAAGAAATAGTAGAGGTTCTGATATTAATGCTGCTTGTGGTCAATTAGCAAATATTATAAAAAAGAGAAAATCAGTACAATAAGCTATTAACAATTCATTATTAATAAAAAACATCATATTTCTTTTTTGATTAATCTGAAATTTAATATTTTAGCAGTCTGAAATTAATCTAAAAATCTATTAATATTATGAATAAGGTAAAAATTTTATTTGTTGTGATTCTAAGCTTTTTAGCTTTACTAAGTTATTCTCAAACATTAGAAGTTGTTGAATGGGGAACATTCAAAGAAATAGAAAAAAACACATCGTTTCAAAAAATTGTTGGACATGATGAAGATGGATTTTACGCTGTTAGCAGTGAAGGAAAGGGTGAAATAAACAGGAAACAATTGTGGTTGGAATATTATTCAAACCTGACTTTTACATTAGAAGCAAAAAACGAAATTATTTTGCCAAGTGTTGGTGGAATTGCAACTGAATTTGAAGAAATGTTTTATTTGAAAAATAAACTTATTCTTTTTACTACAGCAACAAATGAGCAAACAGAAAGAAAATATTTATATGTTCAATATCTTGAACAAAATGGGCAATTAAAAAACAAACCTAAAAAAATAGGTGAAATTCCTACAGGGAATAACAAAGAAGATGGATTTATTTTTGTTTTGGCAGAAAATAGGTCTAAAATATTTATTTCTTACCATAATTCATTTATGCAATATAACGAAGAGCCATTTACTTTTAAAGTAATGGATACAAGTCTAAAGATTGAATTCGATGAAAAGTTCATTCTTCCATTAAAAGACAGAAAGTTTTCAGTAGTTAAAACAGATATTGGTGAAAGTGGAAACTTCTATATACTTGCAAAAGCAGTTCAGGTGGAATCAAGAAAAGGTAGAGGGAAAAAAGCTAAAAAATATGATAATATTATGCTAGTATATAATATGGAAAAAGAAGAGTTTAAGACTTATGATATTAAAATGCAAAAATATATACCAACTAATGTTTTATTTACATTAAATGAAAAAGAAGAAGTTGTTATTTGTGGATTTTTTAGTGCAAAAACACAAAAAGTTGCAGGACAATTTTTAGGTGCATTTTATAAAATAATTGATCCACGAATTGAGAAATTTTTACCTGTACCCGAGAAAAAATTCGATTTTATAGTATTTGACAAAACATTTTTAGCAGAAAATGCTCAGGAAAGAAATGGTGTTGTCCCTGAAGATTA
Organism: uncultured Bacteroidales bacterium; assembly: GCA_964435855.1. Classification (GTDB taxonomy): domain Bacteria; phylum Bacteroidota; class Bacteroidia; order Bacteroidales; family CAYTAU01; genus CAYTAU01. The sequence continues at coordinate 4,593 of CAYTAU010000092.1, forward strand.
CAACAATTATATCTTAAAAGATTTATTAATGTTATCTAATGGAGGTTTTGTATTACTTGCAGAAAATTATTTTATAACTGAAAAAACTTTCCTTGATCCTAAAGCTAAAGAGGAAATACTTTTAACTTATCATAATTATAATGATATAATTGCAGTAGGAGTGAACAAAAAAGGTAAAATGGATTGGGCGCAACGTATTCCTAAAAACCAAAATAGCTTAGATGATAATGGATACTATTCTTCTTATGCAACTACAATTGAATTAACAAAGTTGAAGATAATATTTAACGATCATAAAGCAAATGCTAAAAAAGATAAGCTTCCTGAAAAAACAAAACAAATAAAATTTATGCTGGCAAAATCGCCTAAAGCAATTCCTTTTGTTGTTACAATATATACAGATGGTAGTTTTGAAAAAGACATGATATTTCCGGGTAAAGATGCTAAAAATGTATTTGTACCCAGATTATTTTATAATACAGGTGAAAATTATTTTATTTATGGACAAAAAGGAAAAACATACAAATTTGGAAGTTTCGTATTTGAATAATATAATATATTTAATATTTGGAAAGGCTGCTTATTTTAAGCAGCTTTTTTTATTTAAGAATAGAAATGCAAAGCCATGCCATTAAACCTGAGCCTAAAAGCAAGGCATTTTCATCAATATTAAATAAATCGGAATGAAGAGGGGCATTTATACCTTTGGCATTATTTCCAACTCCAAGGCGATAAAGAACTGAAGGATATTTTTGCGAAAAATAGCTAAAATCTTCGGCAGTCATGCGTAATTCAAGATCTTCAACATTATCTGAACCAACAAATTCACCCGATAAATTAAATATTTTTTCCGCAAGTTTATTATCATTAACAAGATATGGATAGCCTTTTTTAATTATTACTTCGCATTTTGCACCCATACTTATAGCAATTTCAGTTGCGATTTTTTTTATTTCAAGATGTGCTTTAGCACGCCAATCTTCATTAAATGTTCTGAAAGTTCCTTCAATATAAACTTCATTAGGTATAATATTAGTTGCTCCGTCTGCAATTACTTTTCCAAACGAGAGAACAGATGGAATTGCAGGATTTGATTTTCTACTAACAATTTGCTGAAGCGATGTAATAATATGTGAAGCAATAAGAACATTATCCGTAATTATATTTGGCATTGCAGCATGACCACCTTTTCCTGATATTGTTAAATAAATTTCATCAGTTGAAGCCATATACATTCCTGGTTTTACTCCTACTTTCCCACATTTAATTAGTGGGTCAACATGTTGAGCAATAACAAAATCAGGTTTTTTGTCATCAAAAATTCCATCATTCAACATTTGCAATGCTCCTCCGGGTATTTTTTCTTCAGCAGGTTGAAAAATTAACCTAACTGTTCCTTTAAAAGAATCTTTAATCTGGTTTAATATTTTTGCTGTTCCAAGTAAACTTGCAATATGAGCATCGTGTCCGCAAGCGTGCATAATGCCGGGGTTCTCTGATTTAAAATGAAATGTGTTTTTTTCGTTAATAGGTAAAGCATCCATATCGCTTCTTAGGGCTATCATTTTCCCCCCATTTTCTTTACCATTAATATCAGCAATAATACCTGTTTTTGCATATCCTGTTTTGAAAGGAATATTATATTCTTTAAGCTTACTGCAAATAAATTTTGATGTTTCAGTTTCGTTAAACGATAATTCAGGGAAACGATGTATATGTCTTCGAATATCTATTATTTCATTTTGATATTCTGTTGCAAGTTTTTTTATTTTTCCTAAAATATCCATAATTTAATACATTATTTTCCTAATACCATCTTAATTCCAATCAGTATAATAAAAACACCGAAAATCTTTTTTAAAAGTTTTTCATCAATTTTTATAGCTAGCAAACTTCCTAAATATCCACCAATTATAAATGCAATTGCTAAAATAATTGCATATTTATAATTTATATAACCTTCTTTATGATAATTTATTGCTGCTAAAATGCCTATAGGTGCAAGCATCATAGCAATACTTGTTCCCTGAGCTTCATGTTGAGAAAAGCCCATAATAAACATTAAGGAAGGAACAATTATTAGTCCACCACCTATACCTAATGATCCTCCGGCAAAACCTGCTATTAAGCCAATTAATATTATAATTAATATTTGAAAATAGCTCATTTTAAAAATCAAGACTTAATGATAAGTAAAATATACGTGGTAAAATTATTCCGCTATCAACTCCCCATGCCCAATCTACTCTAATAAAATATCCTAATAATTTGCTTCTTAAACCACCACCGAATCCGTAAACAAATGGGCTTTTTTCATTATCAATAATTATTGTTATTGGTCCGTTCTCATATATTTCTGTATTATACGAATTATCATCATCTAAAGGAGAGCTTCCTGTCCATGCTGTTCCTACATCAAGAAAACCAACAAGCTGCATTGTATTAAGGAAATCAGAATTTATTGGACGATTTGAAAAATATTTTATAAAAGGCCAACGTATTTCATTATTTATCAGGGCAAAATTATTTCCATTACGAACATTTTGAGTAAATCCTCGCATATCGGTAGCAAGTGTTTGAAATGCCCAGTTTTTACTTCTGTTTGGGTTAACCGATTGGTCAAAAATATCTACTTTTGTAGAAAGGTTTATCCAGTTGTCAACACTTCCAAGATAATATAATAACAAACTGTTACCAAAAGACGAGCTTGCAGCAATTCTGCTTGCCCAAATAAGATTTCTGTGAATTTTATGATAATGCCTGATATCTAATCCAACAACATATAAATCGGATTTTGCAATGTCAATTTGCTTATATGCTTCGGCAAATAATTTATATCTGGTTCCATTATACAGATTAATTCCAATTTTTCGTGTATTATCAAACACATATTCTCCTTTTATCCCCATCCAGTAATCATAAATATTTTTCATTCCTAACTCGTTAATTGAATATCCTGATAGAGGCACGCCTTTGTCATATCTTAAAATAGCTGTTGCATCGAAACGAGAAACTTGAGTAAGAGGGTATTTGTTAATGTAGAACAACTCATGAGTAGTAGTTTTTATAAATGAATTATAATCATACAATTCAACATGTCCTTGCCTATGAAAAATAATTTGTTTATCAATTCGTTTTTTAAGATTTTCAAAACTTAATAAATATTCATTGCTGTTTAAATTACCTGCAAAACGAAATCCTCCGGTAATTCTATAATTTTCCATAAGGTCGTTAGTCCCTAATTTGAAAAGTATATTAAATCCGGGATTATAGTACACAGCTCCACCCGTATAGGTTTGATAGCTTTGGTTTAGGAATCCAAAATCAATTTGATTAACAAGATAATTTGAATAAAATGATGTAAAATAGTATCGTTGTTTTGGCAGTTTAAATATTCTTTCTTCATTTATTAATGTGTCATTTTCATTATTATAATTGTCAAGTTCAGAAGGGTTTTTTCTTTCTCTGTTAAAAGTATAATTGTTAATATCAATTAAGGTATCTGATATTATATTAGTATCGTCATCGGTATATATAATTTTTACAGGTAGTTTCTCAGTTTCTTTTTTGGGAACTTTAGTTAAACTATCAATTTTAGAATTTAATTTATCGTATTTTTTTCTGAAAGATGTATTAAAATATTTTCCATTGTAAGAATCTTTTGCTGTTTTCAATTCATCGGTAAAAATTCTGTATCTGTTATTTGAAAAAATAATTTCCGAAAATTTATTATTATTTTTACTTATATCATGTGATAAAATATTTCTTGAATAATTACTTATTGGGTTACTTATTGTATAATATCTGAAATGTACAGAAGTATCGATAAACGAAATTGTGCTATCGTAAGATGCAATAAATCTGTTAAGTATTCCATTTTCATCGCTTCTGTAACAAAATAAATTATGACCGACTAAAAAAGCTTGTTCTTCGTTAATTGTTGGTGTTTCGGTAATACGTGTTAAGTTTTTAGATTTACTTGCAATATTATAAGTAAATATATCGTGAGTATTAATAGTTTTTGTTGTTTGTTTACGATTAAAAATTAATGTGTCTTTTTTTCGGTTTGAATTAAAAATAATATCCTTTGACTTATTAATAAACCGTGGATAATGGTCGTCGGCAATATCTCTTGTAATTTCTGTAATAGAATTTGCTGCAATATTATAAATAAAAATATTTGTTTGTCCTTTTCTAATTGCCGACATAACCATTTTTAAACCATTATCGGAATAACTGAAATCAAGAATTTTATCGAAAAACACAATTTCTTTTTTAGTCTTTTTATCGGTTTCCAAAAAGTAGTAATAAAGATATGCGGTTCCTTTTTCTTCAATAATATATGCCAGTATTTTCCCTGTTGGATGCCATGCAAGTATTGGATACGAGTAATCTGTTATTTGATCTAATTTATGTTCTTTTTTAAGTATTTTCTTTTTCTTTCCTGTTAGAGTATTATACAGCCAAATTTTATATTGTCCCATTATATTTGTTGTGTATGCAATATAATTATTTTCGGGGCTGATTTTAACATTGTCATAAACAATATTTTTTTTGGCTTTTACCAATTGTTCTTCAGGTAATGATCTGAGTTTATCTTTTTCGTAATATTTAGAATCGTAATAATTTAGCCATTCAAAAGTTAAATATTTTAATGAGGTGCCAAGTACGTACATAAACCCACTATCGGTATTTTTACTAACCCTTGTAAGATACAAAATATTAGGTATTACAGATTTTCCATATCTTTCGGCTATAAAATGCCAAATAGAGTGACCTGCGTGAATGGCATCATCTCCTGAAAGATGATTGAACTTTTCATATTTTCCACTCAATACACCATCTTTAACCTTATTTTCAATTTCAAAATCCCAGTTTTTTGACAAGTAAGATACCAAACCTTTAATATACCACTCGGGTAAAGCCAACAATGTTGAATTTGCCATTCGCGATTTCAGATCACTTCCAATAAGATATTCGTTTATAAGTATTTCGGCAATAGCTCCTGATGTTTGTTCATTAAGTTTTTTGTGGTCTCCTTCATAATAAATAAAAACCTTGTTGTCAATAATTTTTGTTGTACCACCAATATTATACTGGTCATCTTCTGTAACCAATCCAAGATTACTTTGCCTGAAATCGGATAAACTATTAAATACAACAAATATTATTCGCTTATCAAGAGCATATTCAAAGTAATTTTCAAATTCATCTACTTTTACTTCTGCATATTTGCTAACATATTTTGCCAGTTCATTACCTCCCTGATAAAAATAAATATCGAATTTTTTAAATCTGTAAAATTGCCATACAAAATCATTATGCTGTATCCTGTTTTTTCCAAAACTCATTTGGTGCCCGTTATAAAACTGGGCTGTTGAATACTGAAAACACAGCAGAATAATTAGTGAAATTAAATATTTGATATATTGTTTACTTAGTTTTTTCAATTTCCGTTTTTTTTCAAAGCATAAAATTAATAATATTTTTGATAATAAATGCATAAGTGTGAATTCAATGGTCGGAGACATTATACCAATTGTAATTATAAAATAGTTCAGAGAGATATGAATTATAGAATCATAATGCAATTCAAATTTATATCTAAGTTGAGTGATTTAAACGTAGTGAAAAATCGCTTTACTTAGAGTAAACCCCTACTTAGAAATTGTTAAATTTCACTAATTGAGTGTAACGGAATTTGTGGAATTTTTACAATTACTTTGTCGATTGAGCAGATTTGTGATAACAAATCGCTCAATTTGGGTTATATTTTATATTTTTGAAACAAAATATAAAAAATTAAACTATGAAAATTTTCTTAATAGTGTTAATATCATTAATAGCTATGTCGTTAACACACGATAAACCGGCTTATGTATTATATAACAATTCGGGCGATCCTGCTAATTATCAGAAAATGATAATTGAATTGCAATCTGCCGATATTGTTTTATTTGGCGAGTTGCATGATAATCCTATATCGCACTGGTTGGAACTTGAAGTAACAAAAGACCTTTTTAAACACAAAAAGCAAAATCTGGTTTTAAGTGCCGAAATGTTTGAAACAGATAATCAGGAAGGTGTAAATAATTATTTAAAAAACGATATTGATGACAAAGAGTTTAAGAAAGATGTAAGGCTGTGGCCCAATTATAAAACAGATTATAAACCATTGCTTGATTTTGCAAAAATAAATTCACTAGTATTTGTGGCAGCAAACATACCTCGTCGGTATGCATCTATGGTTTTTAAAGGAGGATATGCAAGTCTTGATACTTTGCCAAAAGAAGAAAAACAATGGATTGCACCATTGCCAATTAAATATGAAGCGGATTTAGAATGTTACAAAGCAATGATGGAAATGAAAATGAGAGGAATGAAACCAAACGATAATTTTCCAAAAGCACAAGCTTCAAAAGATGCAACAATGGCACATTTTATTTTAAAGAACTGGAAAGAAGGAAAATTATTGATTCATTATCAAGGAGCATATCATTCCGATAATCACGAAGGAGTTGAGTGGCACTTGAAAAATCAGAATAAAGATTTAAAGATATTAACAATAAGTACTGTTTTGCAAAAAGATGTTAGCAAACTGGAAAAAGAAAATCTTGAAAAAGCAAATTATATTATTTGCGTACCAGAATCGATGACACGAACGTATTAGCCTGAGTTCAATATAAGCATTTGTTTAAATGCCAACAAATCAGTTGCCTCGTCCTTTATGGCGAGGAGAGAAGTTAGGTTCCCCCACAGAAAATTGAAATATTTTGTAATTTATTATAAAATTACAAAATATTTCAATTTTCTTTTTGGATAGTGCCAAGTATTCCACGGGCTAAACCCCGTGGCAACTGATTCTATACAATGTGCCGAAGTTTTTCTTATTTCGAATACAGGCTTATTAAGAAATAGCTTCTTTCAGAGCTTTTGCTTTTAACTCACATTCTTCAAATTCTTTTTCGGGTACAGATTTACTTGTAATTGCGCCTCCGGCTGTAAACGAAAGATATTTGTCTGAGCTATTATACAAAATGCTTCTTATAATAACATTAAAATCGAAGTTTCCATTTGGTGTAATGTAGCCTATGCTGCCAGAATAAATACCTCTGTTTGTTTTTTCATGTTCTTCAATAATCTCCATTGCCCTTATTTTGGGTGCTCCGGTCATAGAACCCATAGGAAAAGAATATTTAATAGCATCAATAAAATGATGTTTTGGTGAAAGTTCAGAAACAACTGTGCTTATCATCTGGTGAACTTGTTTGAAGGTGTAAATTCCAAAAAGCTCTTCAACTTTAACACTTTTTTTTGTTGCAGTTATTGAAAGGTCGTTACGAACCAGATCAACTATCATAACATTTTCTGAACGTTCTTTAATATCTTTTAAAAGTTGTGATTTAAGTTTTTCATCTTCTATATTATTATTTCCTCTTTTACTTGTGCCTTTAATAGGTTGTGAAATTATTTTGTTGCCAATTTTTTTCAAATATCGTTCAGGACTTGAAGACATAAGGTATATGTCACCCATTTTCATGTAACAGGAAAAAGGAGCAGGCGAAATAGCATTTAATTTTGAATAAATATTTAAAGGTTCAATATCAACATTGTTTGAATAATACTCCATACAAAGATTTATTTCATAAATATCGCCTCTTTGAATGTGTTGTTTTAGTTTTTTAACAGTTTCAATATATTCATTCTTGTCAAATCGATTTTTGATATTTATCTTATTTTTTGTTGATACACTAATTTCAGTATTTTCAATATCTGATATTATTTTTTCAATATTGTTGCTGTAATGTTCAATTGTTACATATTTTTCTGTGAAAATAAAAACATATTCAGGTATGAAGAAATGTAGGTTTGAAGCTTTTATTCCATCAAAATTATTAGAGTGCAGATTTTCTGTTTCGTTTTTTAACTCATAAGAAAAATATCCAAACACCCAGTCTTTATTATTTTCATAAAATTCTTTTAGTTTTTCAAAACTATTATTGTTTGAAACTAAGTTTTGTTTACACCCGATAGCAAACAAGGAACCGTAAGTGTTATAACTGTTTTTATTGGAAAATTTATTGCTGTTTAGAAATGTTGCATGCTCAAATTTATTTGACCAATACAATAATTTTTGTTTAAATTGCTCAATATTTTTACTTTGATATGAAAATGATTTTCGCACAGAACAAAATTATTAATTAATACAATATTTAATACAATTTTTCGTTTGTAGTTATTCAATATTTATCATGTAGGTAAATATGAAACAGTAGAATTTCTTTATTACTTTTGCGCAATTATAGATACATGGGCATTTTAAATCAAAATATTCATAAGAAAATTTATTTCTGGGGCTTGGTAATGCTGGCTGTAGCAATTCCATTGTCAGAATTTTTAATGAGTGTTTCCCAGTTGATTTTAGCAGCTAACTGGTTTTTTGAAGGCAATTTTAAAAATAAATTTTCATTATTAAAAACAAGAAAAAGCATTCTCTTTTTTGTTTCAATTATAGCTATTCATCTTATCTGGTTAATTAATACTACCGATTTTACTTATGCATTTCACGATATAAGAGTAAAAGGGCCAATACTTATTTTACCCGTAATAATAGGAACATCAGGTATCTTAACAATTAAACAGACAAAAATTTTAATATTATTTTTTGTTGCTGCGGTTATCGGAGGCTCGTTGGTTAGTTTAAGTATTTTACTTGGTATTCTTTCATATCCTATTGACAGTTTCCGTGATATTTCAATTTATATTTCGCACATACGATTTTCATTAATGATAGTATTTGCAATTTTCGTCTTGTATTATTTTATTTTTAAAAATTTTGGCAAACTGGTATTTTGGGAAAAAATAATATATGCCGTTCTAATTATCTGGCTTATTGTGTTTTTATATTTATTGCAGTCATTGTCAGGAATATTTATATTTATTATAATCACAATAGTTTTACTTTTTTCGGGAGCTTTAAAATTCAAAAAAATATATTTAAAATTCATTACAACTGCCATGTTGTTAGTTGTTATTGCAGCATCAATATTTTATATATATAATTCTGTTAAACAGTTTTATGAAATTGAAGAAATTACAGAGCAAACAATTGATAAAAAAACAAAACAGGATAATTTATATGTTCATGACTTTAAAAGTAAACTTGTTGAAAATGGAACATATACCAATTTGTATATATGCGAGAAAGAGATGATTAAAACATGGAATAAAATAAGTGATTATAAATATTGGGAAAAAGATAAAAAAGGTCAAAAAACAAAATATACACTTATTAGATATTTAACTTCTAAAGGATTAAGAAAGGATGCGGAAGGTGTTAAAAGTTTATCAAAATGGGATATTGAAAATATTGAAAACGGAATAGCAAACTATATCTTTACTAATAAGTATAGTATTTCTGCTATTATTTATAAACTTATTTGGGAGGTAGATGTTTATTTTAAAACAGGAAATCCCAATAATCATTCAGTAGCACAACGATTAGAGTATTTAAAAGCTGCAAAAGGTATTATTAAAGATAATTTTTGGTTTGGAATAGGAACCGGTGATATTAAAATTGAGTTTAAAAATCAGTATGAAAAAATGCTTACAAAGTTAGATGAAAACAATCAAAGAAGAGCACATAATCAATATGTAACCCTGTTGCTTACATTTGGTGTTTTTGGTTTTATATATTTAATGATTGCCTTATTTGCTCCATATTTTATGCATAAGGAAAAGCATCATTTATTATTTTTTGTATTAATGTCAATTATAATATTTTCAATGGTAAATGAAGATACTTTAGAAACTCAACCTGGAATAACTTTTTTTGCATTCTTTTATTCTGTATTTTTGTATGCCTGGAATAAAGAGATTTTTACTAAGCATTAATGCTCTGTACTTTTAATTTAGGGATTAATCGTAAAACCTGCCTCATTCCGATAGTTATCGTAACGGAGGTAATGTTTTGTTTCTTATTCCTCCCCTTTGGGGAGAGCCTGTCCCGAATTTATTTCGGGATTAGGAGGGGTTTTTACCGATAGAAATAAATTGCAATGATAAATAGAGAAAAAGAATTTATGCAAGAAGCTATAAAGCTGTCAATTAAAAGTGTTAATAGCGGAGGCGGTCCTTTTGGTGCAGTAATAGTTAAAGATAAAGAAATAATTGCCAAAGCATCAAATAGTGTTACAAAAGATAATGATCCAACAGCTCATGCTGAAATTAATGTAATAAGAATTGCTGCTGAAAAACTTAATAATTTCGACCTTAGCGGATGTGAGATTTATTCTTCTTGTGAACCTTGCCCAATGTGTTTGGGTGCTATTTATTGGGCACGATTAGATAAAATATATTTTGCAGGTAATAAAACAGACGCTACAAATGCAGGTTTCGACGATTCCTTTATTTACGATGAAATTGATAAACCTTTTTATAAAAGAAATATCCCCACAAAACAGATTTTAAGAGAAGATGCTATAAAAGCTTTTGAAAGCTGGTGTGATAAAAAAGATAAGATTGAGTATTAGCGAACTCCCGCAGATTGCGTAAGTTCCCACAGATTCCGCAGATTTTCGCAGATTATTTATTGTCATTCAATTGTCATTAACTTGTCATTCAATCATTCTATCATTTTAGCATTCTATCATTTTAGCATTCTATCATTTAATCATTAAATAATTGCATAAGTTCAAATTTATTTTATATCTTTACAAGATGAACCTCAAAAACATAACACTCAATAGTCCCATCCTTGACGTTGCAGAGGGGTTTTATAAGCTAAATTTTTCAAAATACTCTCTGAACACTCTAAAATTATTTCTTGTCAACCAGTCATTGAATGGGCACAACCAGTTGTTGAGTACGCCCC
>CAYTAU010000093.1:0-15428 GCA_964435855.1 uncultured Bacteroidales bacterium
CATGAAATCGCTGAAGGACTTGAAGGATTTGAAAAAGGATTTGAAACTAATCTTGGTGCAGTAGCAGTTGATACAGGCATTTTTACGGGTCGTTCTCCAAAAGATAAATTTATAGTTTTTGAAAAAACTTCAAAAGATAATATTTGGTGGGTTAATCCCAAAATAAAAGGTTCCGATAATAAGCCTATTGATAATAATGTATGGAAAGATCTTTATAAATTAAGTAAAAATCAACTTAGCGGAAAAAAACTTTATGTTACTGATGCATATTGTGGTGCAAATAAAAATTCAAGAATAAAAATAAGAATGATATCGGAAGTTGCATGGGTTTCTCACTTTGTAAAAAATATGTTTATCAGACCAAGTGATGATGAGTTAGATAATTTTAAACCTGATTTTGTAATGCTTCATGCTTGTAAAACAATAAACGAAAAGTGGCACGAACACAAACTAAATAGTGATGTGTATGTAGCATTTAATTTAAAAGAAAAAATGGCTGTTGTTGGTGGTACCTGGTATGGGGGAGAAATTAAAAAAGGTTTTTTTTCAATAATGAATTATTATTTGCCACTACAAGGGATTGCATCAATGCACTGTTCTGCAAATATGGGAAAAAATGGAGATACAGCTATATTTTTTGGATTATCCGGTACAGGAAAAACGACACTTTCTGCAGATCCTGACCGTTTTTTAATTGGCGATGATGAGCATGGATGGGATGATGATGGAGTTTTTAATCTTGAAGGCGGATGTTATGCAAAATGTGTTGATTTAAGCAAAGAGAAAGAACCGGATATTTATAATGCAATAAAACGTGATGCGTTATTAGAAAACGTTGTTTATGATAAGAAAACAGGGGAAATAGATTTTAATGATATTTCTAAAACTGAGAATACAAGAGTTTCTTACCCGATTTATCATATAAAAAATATTGTTAAACCAATATCAAAAGGCGGACATCCAAAAAAGATAATATTTTTAACAGCTGATGCTTTTGGCGTTTTTCCTCCTGTGGCTAAATTAACAAAAGACCAGACAATGTATTACTTCTTATCGGGTTATACTGCAAAGTTAGCTGGTACAGAAATAGGAATTAAAGAACCTATACCAACTTTTTCTTCTGCATTTGGAGCAGCTTTTTTGTTACTCCACCCTACGGTTTATGCAAAAGAATTAGCTGAAAAAATGATAAAATATGGGGCAACAGCATATCTGGTGAATACAGGATGGATTGGTGGTTCGTATGGAATGGGAAATAGAATTGATTTGCAATCAACAAGAAATATTATTACTGCAATTTTAAATGGTTCTCTTGATGATGCAGAATATGAAGAATCACCAACTTTTGGTTTAAATATCCCATTAGAAGTTGAAGGTGTGGATAGTAGTATATTAAATCCGCAAAATTCATGGAAATATAAAACAGCTTATGTAGAACAAGCTCAAATGCTCGCTGAAAAATTTATTGAAAACTTTGAAAATTTTACAGACACAGAAGAAGGGAAAAGATTAGTTGCTGCAGGTCCAAAAGACAAACACATGAAACAGTTCTACAATTATTATGAAAAGAAAATAAATCAACTTGAAGAAGAACACAAGCAAGAAATTAGCAGACTTAAAGAACAGGTATATATGTATCAAAATTCATTTACCGAATATATTTCTTTTAATTCTATAAGTTCTGAATACAAACAACGGAAGCTTAACAGGCATGTTCCTGTTTTTTCATTTTTTGATACAAAAAGTAAAAAGGACATAAACAAAATTCATAAAAGTATATTGTCTTTACTGGATAAATCGGGATTTGTTTTCTATCACCACGATAAAGAACCAGGGTCTTATAATAAGAGAATGGCTGTTTCAAAAGAGAAAATTGATATTGAAAAAGTTTATAAATTGATTAATAATATTCATAATGCTTTTAAAAGAAATTCTTCTGGTGAATTAAAAGAAATGTCTGACGAAATACTAAAATCTTCTGAAAATATTCCTGAATTTTCATTAAAAATCGGTCCTCTTTTAATTGTAAAACTTGAAGACAAGGAACTGGGTTATAAAATTAAATTGCGAAAACTATCAATATCCGGACAGATTTATATAGATAAATACCCGGAACTTATAAAAACCCCGGGTAAATTACTTAAAGAATTAAATGTTTTTTAATATTTTATTATTTCTATTGTTCAATAATAGCAAGAGCTTCCTTAATAGTTATTTTTCCATTTTTATAAAATGCTATTATAAAGGCATCCTGAACGCCACATAAATTTTTAAATTTTATTGCAGTATCAATATTATAAAATTCTCCCACATAATATTTGTATAAGCCGTTAACAAATTCTTTTTTTACTCTACAAACAGGTGTGTAAAGTTCTGAAATAAAATCATCAGATACCTTTTTGCCGAGAGCAGCTAATTGAACTTTAAAATAAACATCTTTATTTATACTATAAGTAAAAAGCGCATCTGCCGGCATTTTTTCTTTATCATCAAAAAGACTTAATTCATCAAGCTTATCATTTTTGATATTTAAATGTGAATTAAAACTTTGAAAATGTGTTTTATTATTAAAAATATAATGAAATGCTCCCGTAATTTTTTCTTTTCCTTTATAATATTCCGGAACTATAATATTATATGACAGGTTAAAGCTTTCTGTATTTGGCAATTCCAACCATATAAATTTTGCAACATCATCTTTGAAAATAAATATAGCACCGGTATGGTTAACAGGTTCAATTTTGAAACCTTTTGGCAAAAATGTTTCAAATTTTGAAAAACCTTCAATTTCATATTTATTTATTGTAATATCAACTCTATATATTTCCCCTGCATTTACCTGATTAGGTGAACGCACAAATAAGCTGACATTACTGTGCGAAATTGCAAAAGAATAAGAAAAATTTAAAACAATTATTAATGTGGCGAAATATTTTGTAAATGTTTTCATAATATTTGATTTAGTATTGAATAATTATCGTCTCTATTAAATATTACGAAAATATTTCATCATTGGTTACATATTATGAAACATATTTCAGTGTTATAATTTTATTTTAACTAATTGTTCACGAAATCGTCAAATTGATTGAATATTTATGTATTTTAAAACACAAAATGAAATTATTAAATTTTTTAGTCTTGAAAATAATTTGATAAAATTTGACTGTATTAAGCCCTAAAAATTGGAACAATTGTTTAGTTGGCATTAACCATAAACCGTAGCAATAATTTTTCTTTTGCCACCACTATTTCTGAATTCGCATAAATATATTCCCTGCCATGTTCCTAAATTCAGTTTATGGTTTGTTATAGGAATACTTAGTGAATGACCTATTAATGATGCTTTAATATGTGCAGGCATATCGTCAGGACCTTCGCAAGTATGAGTAAAATATTTTGTTTTTTCAGGTACTAAATGGTTGAAAAAATTATTAATGTCAATACGAACAGAAGGGTCGGCGTTTTCATTTATTGTTAGTGCTGCTGAAGTATGTTTAATCAATAAATTTACCAAACCTGTTTCAGGCAATTGGGGTAATTCTTTTTCAATAATGTTTGTTATTAGGTGAAATCCACGTGGAAATGCAGGTAAATTAAATTGGCTTTGTGTTATCATAGCTTTATTCCCATAATTACAATGTCGTCAACCTGATCGTTTGCATCTTGCCATCGCATTAAAAAATTATCAAGATAATTTTTTTGTTCTTTTAAAGACATTTCAGATATTCCTGTCAAAATTGTTTATAAAAGGTATTCCGTTTGGACTTTGTAAATATTCAAACTTTGGAATTGCTATAATGCAAATAAATATCAGATATTTAAAAAAATGATTATGCAAAAATTTTATTTTTAATTCTTATTAAAAATGTAAAAATAAAAATAATAAAAGATTTTAAATAACTTTGTCACTCATTTTATTTCTTAATTATACCAAATCTTAACTACTTTGCAAGAAATTTAATAATTAAAAACTTATGTTGAAAGAAGATCTTTTTAAAAAAATAATTTCTCACTCAAAAGAGTACGGATATGTTTATCCTTCAAGTGAAATATATGATGGATTAAGTGCTGTTTATGATTACGGACCTTATGGAGTTGAGTTAAAAAACAATATTAAAGAATACTGGTGGAAAGCAATGGTGCAAATGAACGAAAATATTGTTGGTATTGATTCCGCAATATTTATGCATCCCAAAATCTGGGAAGCATCCGGTCATGTGGGAGCATTTAACGATCCGCTTATTGACAATAAAGATTCTAAAAAAAGATACCGTGCAGATGTTTTAATTGAAGAATACATACAAAAAATTGAAGCAAAAATTCAGAAAGAAATTAATAAGGCAGAAAAAAGATTTGGCGACAGCTTTGATAAAGAGCAATTTGTTTCAACAAATACAAGGGTGTTAGCAAACAAGGAAAAAATAAAAACAATACACAAACGTTTTGTTAAAGCGCTTGAAAACGACGAGCTTAATGAAATAAAACAAATTATTACTGATGCCGAAATAGCATGTACAGTATCAGGTTCCAGAAACTGGACAGATGTAAGACAGTTCAATTTAATGTTTGAAACAAAACTTGGCTCGGTAAGCGATGATGCGAATACAATTTATCTAAGACCGGAAACTGCTCAGGGAATTTTTGTTAATTATCTTAATGTTCAGAAAACATCAAGAATGAAACTTCCTTTTGGTATTGCACAAATAGGAAAAGCTTTTAGAAACGAGATTGTAGCAAGGCAATTTATTTTTAGAATGCGGGAATTTGAACAAATGGAAATGCAATTTTTTGTTAAACCCGGAAATGAGCTTGAATGGTTCGAACATTGGAAAGAAAAACGAATGAATTGGCATCTTGCAATGGGATTGGGAAAGGAAAACTACAAATTCCATAAGCACGATAAACTTGCACATTATGCAAATGCTGCTTTTGATATTGAATTTGATTTCCCAATTGGGTTTAAAGAAATTGAGGGCATTCATTCCAGAATGGATTTTGATTTAAGCCAACACCAAAAATATTCAGGAAAAAAACTCCAGTATTTCGACAATGAATTAAATAAGAATTATATTCCTTATGTGGTAGAAACATCTTTAGGTCTTGACAGAACATTTTTAATGGTATTAAGTGGAGCTTACAAGGAAGAAAAAATAGAAAAAGAAGACGGAAGTACCGAAGAACGTGTTTTATTAAATATTATTCCTGCATTAGCTCCTGTAAAATTAGCGATATTACCATTAATTAAAAAAGACGGATTACCAGAAAAGGCTCGCAATATAATGGATAATGTAAAATTCGATTTTATTTGCCAGTACGACGAAAAAGATTCCATAGGAAGAAGATATCGCAGACAAGACGCTATTGGTACACCGTTTTGTATTACAATAGATCATCAATCTTTAGAAGATGATACTGTTACAATAAGACATAGAGATACTATGAAACAAGAAAGAATTAATATTTCAAGTATTTCAGAAATTATTGAAAAAAAGGTAAATATGAAGACTTTGTTAGAAAAGATTTAACATTTTTTAATACTGTGTATTTGCCAGATATTAAGGCAAATCAATCTGGTTTTTGTTCAATAGCCTAAACTTTTATTCAATTAATTTTGACAAGGGGCATGTTTAGATTATTTTCGTGCTTTAATAGGAAGATTTATAACAACATCATACTGTTAGAAAAATGTTGTAAGTGTGAAAAAGACAAGAGACAAAATATCGAAACGAAAACTAAGAAGTTCATTTATTACTACTATTGTCAGCATTTCTTTGGTGTTATTTTTATTAGGACTTTCAGGGCTTTTAATTTTAAATTCAAAGAAACTTTCCGATTATGTTAAAGAGAATATTGGGTTTTCAGTAATTCTTAAAGAAAATGTAAAAGAAGTAGATATTATAAGATTGCAAAAAGATTTAGATGCTACTCATTATGTAAAATCCACTAAATATATTACTAAAGACGAAGCAGCAGAAGACCTTAAAAAGGAATTAGGAGAAGATTTTGTTGAGTTTTTAGGATTTAATCCACTATTACATTCTATAGATGTAAAGTTTTATGCAGATTATGCCAATACTGACAGCATAGCTGTAATTGAAAAAGAACTTACAGAATATCCTCAAATTAAGGAAGTATTTTATCAAAAATCTTTGGTTCATCTTGTGAATGAAAATGTGAAAAAAATCAGTCTTGTCATATTAATATTCAGTGGTATATTATTTTTTATATCTTTCACCTTAATTAATAATACAATTAGATTATCAGTTTATTCAAAAAGATTTATTATTAACACAATGCAACTTATTGGAGCCACAAGAAGTTTTATAAGATGGCCATTTTTATTGCGTAGTATTCTGCACGGAATAATAGGTGCTTTTATAGCAATTGGAATGTTAATAGCAATAATATATTTTGCCCAAAAAGAACTGAAAGAAGTTGTAAGTTTTCAGGATATTGAACTCGTGGGGATATTATTTTTACTGGTTATTCTTTTAGGAATTTTAATAACGTGGGTATCAACTTTTTTTGCAGTAAATAAATATTTAAGATTAAAAACAAACGATTTATATTATTAAATTATATGAAAAATAAAGGAAAAACAACAGAAGATTATGGTTTTGCTTTAGGAAAACAGAATTATATTTTAATGATAATTGGATTTGCAATTATTGTATTAGGATTTATTTTAATGGTCGGAGGAAAAGCAGAGAACCCGAATATTTTCAATCCGGAAGTATTTAGTTTCAGGCGAATAACATTGGCTCCTATGCTTGTGTTATTGGGCTTTATTTTTGAAATATACGCCATTATGAAAAACCCTGTAAAAAAATCATAAAATATTTCATTTTTAATTTATGGATTGGTTAGAAGCATTAATTCTTGGCTTGCTTCAAGGCTTAACAGAATTTTTACCTGTAAGCAGTAGCGGGCATTTAGAACTTGGAAAAGCAATTCTTGGTGTTGATGCAACAGAAGGACTTGCTTTTACTGTTGTTGTACATGGAGCAACAGTATTAAGTACAATTGTTGTTTTCAGAAAAGACCTTTTAAAATTATTTAAAGGATTACTTTGTTTTAAATGGAATGAAGAAACAAAATATATTGCCAAAATATTAGTATCAATGATTCCTGTTGGAATTATTGGAGTTTTCTTTAAAGATTTTATAAAAAGTTTTTTTAGTGGCGATAATGTTGCCTTAGTTGGTTCAATGTTAATAGTAACAGCTTTATTGTTGTTTTTCACATTTATATTTAAACACAAAGAACGAAAAATATCGTTTTTAGATTCTATTATTATTGGGATAGCGCAAGCAATTGCTGTTTTACCGGGCATTTCACGTTCCGGTTCAACAATCGCTACTGGTCTTTTGCTGGGTAATAAAAGAGAATTAATTGCTAAGTTTTCTTTTTTAATGGTTATACTTCCGATTTTAGGGGAAAATTTTCTTGATATTTTTTCGGGCGAATTTACCAATAAACAAGGTATTGGTATTACAGCTTTAATAATTGGATTTGTTGCAGCTTTTATTTCCGGATTACTTGCATGTAAATGGATGATTAAAATTGTTAAAAAAGGAAAATTAATATATTTTGCAATTTATTGTTTTATAATTGGAGCTATTGCAATTATTTATGGATTGACAGGGGTATAGTTAAGAGATGATAGATAAATTTAGCACAAAAAAGGATGTAGATTTTCAGAAAGGAGAAACAATCCTGATTGATAAAAATATCAGACAAACTTCTTTTTCAGTTGTAAAACAATTCAGATATCTTATAAAGAAGAAATACAATTATGATAAGTTAAAAGTAGGCCATGCCGGTACGCTCGACCCATTAGCAACAGGCTTATTAATTATTTGTACAGGAAAAGCTACAAAAACTATTGATGTAATTCAAAACGATAACAAAGAATACATTGCCGAAGTAATGCTTGGGGCAACAACTCCATCCTTAGATGCAGAAACAGAAATAAATGAAAAATTTAAAATTGATCATATTAGCGAGGAATTAATAAAACGGTCATTAATTAAGTTTACAGGAGAAATTGAACAAATACCACCAATTTATTCGGCAATAAGAGTTGATGGAGTTCGGTCGTATCATAATGCAAGAAAAGGAAAAAATATTGAACCAAAATCAAGAAAAGTTATAATACACGAAATAGAATTATTGGATATTGAAATGCCAATTGTAAAGTTGAGGATTTTTTGTGGAAAAGGAACGTATATTCGTTCATTAGCGAGAGATATTGGAAAACATTTAAATTCAGGAGCATATTTAAGAAACTTACGTAGAATTAAAATTGGTAAGTATAATGTTGAAAATTCATTAACTATACCTGAATTTGAAAATAAATTGAATTTATTGTAACATATAATATTGCAAAACGTATAAGTGATGTTTAAATTTTTTTAAAAATTAAAATAATTATGAAATTATCTCAATTTGGGTATAACCTACCACAAGATTTATTATCCTTGCATCCGGCTAAAAACAGAGATGAATCAAGATTAATGGTAGTAGAGAAAAAAACAGGAAAAATAAAACATCTTATTTTTAAAGATCTAATTAAGTATTTTGACGATCAAGATGTAATGGTATTTAATAATACAAAAGTTTTTCCTGCCAGACTTTTTGGAAATAAGGAAAAAACAGGAGCTCGCATTGAAGTGTTTTTATTAAGAGAATTAAGTAAAGAACAACGCCTTTGGGATGTTATGGTTGATCCTGCTCGAAAAATACGTATTGGTAATAAATTGTATTTTGGGGAAGACGAAGTTTTGGTTGCGGAAGTTATTGACAATACTACTTCAAGAGGAAGAACATTAAGATTTTTATATGACGGAGATTATGACAAATTTAAAAAAATCCTTTATAAACTTGGAGAAACACCTTTGCCAAAATTTCTTGAAAGAGAAACTACTCTTGAAGACAAAGAACGTTATCAAACCATATATGCAAAACATGAAGGTGCGGTAGCAGCACCTACTGCAGGATTACATTTTAGTAGAGAATTACTGAAACGACTTGAAATAAAAGGAGTAGAATTTTCAGACATAACTTTACATGTTGGTCTTGGAAATTTTAGAAGTGTTGATGTTGAAGATCTTTCAAAACACAAAGTGGATTCCGAAGAGATAATAATTTCAGATACTACAGTAGACATAGTAAATGGTGCTAAAGCTAACAAAAAGAATATTTGCGCAGTTGGTACTACAGTTATGCGAACTCTTGAAACTTCTGTTTCTACAGACGGATATTTAAAACCTTTTGAAGGCTGGACAAATAAATTTATTTTTCCTCCTTATAAATTTCGTGTTGCTAATAGAATGATATCTAATTTTCATTTGCCATATTCAACGTTGTTAATGATGGTTACTGCTTTTGCGGGCTATGACTTGCTTTTTAAAGTTTATAATGTTGCCATAAAAGAAAAATACAAGTTCGGGACTTATGGAGATGCAATGCTTATTATATAGTGTTTGCAAAACTCTGGAATCTGTTTTATTATTGATATTGCAAAATTTTCTGTATCAGGTGAAAACTCAATAAGATATATTTTTAGTTTTTCCCCACGTGTCTCGTAAAGATACTGTTCTGTTAAAAATAATTTTTTCGGAATTTGAATCTTTATCAACACAGAAATATCCTTGTCGTTCAAATTGAAATTTATCTTCTGGTTTAGCATCTTTAATATTTGGTTCAATGTATGCTTTAATAGTTTTCAGAGAATTAGGATTTATATTTGATTTAAAATCTATGTTTTCATCTTTAACAGGATTTTCAACAAGAAATAATCTGTCATAAAGTTTAATTTCTACTTCAATTGCTTCTTTGGCACTTACCCAGTGTATCGTACCATTTGGTTTACGAGCATTGAAACCTGAACCGCTCTTTGTTTCAGGGTCATAAGTACACTTTAACTCAATAATTTCTCCTTTGTCATCTTTAATAATTTCCTCACACCTAATAAAATAGGCATTTTTAAGTCGAACTTCTACTTCAGGAGTTAAACGTCTGTATTTTTTTGGTGCTTCCTCTATAAAGTCTTCTTTTTCAATAAATATTTCACGTGAAAAAGGTAATTTTCTTTTACCCATGCTTTCATCCTCAGGATTGTTTATTGCATCTAATTCTTCTACTTGGTTTTCGGGATAATTAATAATAGTAAGTTTTAATGGATCTAAAACACACATTACTCGTGAAGCAATTTTATTTAAGTCTTTTCGTACACTATATTCCAGTAATGCCACATCAATAACATTTTCTCTTTTTGCAATACCAATTTTATCGGCAAAATCCTTAATTGAAGCAGGAGTATAACCACATCTTCTTAAGCCGGAAATTGTAGGCATTCTTGGATCGTCCCAACCATCAACATGACCTTCTTCTACCAATTCAAGCAATTTCCTTTTACTCATAATAGTATAGGTTAAATTTAAACGGGCAAATTCAATCTGTCGTGGTCTGATTTTGTTTTCTTCAGCCAATTGGTCTAAAAACCAATCATAAAGAGGACGGTGATTTTCAAATTCCAGTGTACATACTGAATGTGTAATTCCCTCTAAATAATCAGATTGTCCGTGAGCAAAATCGTACATTGGATATATGCACCACTTATTACCTGTTCTATGGTGGTGTGCTTTTTTTATTCTATATATAACAGGATCTCTCATATGCATATTTGGAGATGCCATATCAATTTTGGCTCTAAGAAACATTTTTCCCTCTTCTATTTCACCATCTTTCATTTTTTCAAATAAAATAAGATTTTCTTTCACAGCTCTGTTTCTGTATGGACTTTCTTTTCCCGGTTTTGTGGGGATACCACGATATTCACTTACTTCCTCAGCAGAAAGTTCACATACGTAGGCTTTCTCTTTTTTTATTAATTTAATTGCCCATTCATAGAGTTGATCAAAATAATCAGAAGCATAGAGTTCGTTATTGTTCCAGTTAAAGCCAAGCCATTTAATATCTTTTTTAATTGATTCTATATATTCAATATCTTCTTTAACAGGATTTGTATCATCAAAACGTAAATTACATAAGCCATTATATTTATCAGCTAATCCAAAATTCAAACATATTGATTTTGCATGACCGATATGTAAATATCCGTTTGGTTCAGGAGGAAATCGTGTATGTACCTTTTTATTGTTCTTATTGTTTTTTATATCTTCGTCAATAATAATTTCAATAAAATTGTTAGATTTTTTTTCTTCACCATTATCTTTATCAAATAATATATTATCTTTATCAGAACTCATTTGAATAATTATTTTATAAATATTTAAACAACAAAATTAACAATTATGGGCTTTATACAAATAGAAAACATGGAGTTTTATGCATATCATGGACATTACGAAGAAGAAAGGGTTGTTGGAAGTCGTTTTTTACTGAATATTACCCTGAAAACCGACCTTTCTGTTGCAGCAAATTCAGATAAAATTGAAAACGCATTAAATTATCAAACAGTATATCGGCTTATAAAAGAAGAGATGCAAAACCACAAATCTTATTTACTTGAGAACATTGGAAAACGTATAATTAAAAGATTGCGAAATAATTTTGATACTATTGAAGAAATAACTTTAAAAATATCAAAAATGAATCCACCACTTGGCGGACAGGTGGAAAAAGTGAGTATTACTATGTATGGGTAGATTCCAATACCCAAAAAACAAATTTCAAATTTCAAATAAATTCCAATATTCAATATTCAAAATGTAAAAGTCCCCTTTAGAGCCTGCCCCCGAGTACTTGCAGGACCAATTATTAAGTTAAGAGTTGAGATGTTCATTATCTGTTCCGAAGCGGAGCTTCGAGAATGCTCGAACAAAGTTCGGTATTGTCCCGACCTTTAGGTCGGGGGTTGAAGTACAAAAATTAAATTGGCTTTAGCCCAAAAAGAATATAAAGAATTTATTAATCCCAATAAGTATATTATACAACATAAAGACTTGTAAGTAACTTATTATTTATTAATTTTATTGCCCTTAAAAAAGTTTAACCATCATTAATAAAACTATATTAATATGAACTTTGAAATAACAGAAGAACAACAGTTTATACGTGAAAGTGTTCGCGATTTTGCTGAAAGAGAAATTAAACCACTTGCAAAAGAATTAGACGAAAAACAACAATTTTCAACAGAGCTTACACGCAAAATGGGAGAAATGGGTTTATTTGGAATGGTTGTGCCTGAAGAATATGGTGGACAAGGATTAGATTATATTTCATATATTATTGCAGTTGAAGAACTGGCAAGAATTGATGGTTCGCAAGCTGCAACAATTGCTGCACACAATTCTCTAGGTGTAAATCCTTTGTATTATTTTGGTAACGAAGAACAAAAAAAGAAATATATTCCTAAACTTTGCACAGGCGAAGCATTATGGGGTTTTGGTCTTACCGAAGCAAATGCCGGTTCTGATTCGAGAGCTACAAAAACTACAGCTAAACTCGAAAATGGTGAGTGGACAATTAACGGCTCAAAAATATTTATCACAAATGCATCTGCTGATATTTCTATTGGTTCTACAATGCAGGCAGTAACAGGAGAAAAAGATGGCAGAAAAGAATTTTCGGCAATAATTGTTGAGCAAAATACTCCCGGATTTACAGCAAAATCAATGCACGATAAAATGATGTGGAGAGCATCAAATACAGCTGAATTATTTTTAGACGATTGCAAAGTTCCTGAAGAAAACCTACTGGGAAAACGCGGACAGGGTTCAAAAATAATGCTTAATACACTTGACCATGGCAGATTATCAATTGCAGCAATGGGATTGGGCTGTGCACAAGGTGCTTTTGAATTGGCATTAGCTTATGCACAGGAAAGAGTTCAGTTTGGAAAACCTATTTGCAAACTTCCTATTATTGCAGATAAACTTGCAATTATGGCAACAAAAGTTGAACTGGCACGAAACCTTTTATACAAAGCATGTTGGTTAAAAGATAACGATAAACCATTTGCAAAAGAAGCAGCAATGTCGAAATTATATTGCTCTGAAATAGCAAAAGAAGTGGCAGACGAAGGTGTTCAAATTCATGGAGGTTACGGTTTAATGAAAGATTACGATATCGAAAGATTTTATCGCGATCAAAGACTTCTTCAGATAGGTGAAGGAACTTCAGAAATTCAAAGATTAGTTATTTCAAGATATATTGGATGCTGATACCAGTTGACAGTAGGCAATTAACAACCTGCCTATCGGCAGGCAAGTAGACAAAAGGAAATAATAGATTGGGATTATTAAAATTGAAACAAGAAACAAACAATAATTAAAAATTTTATTTATGAGCAAAGTAGTAAAAAATGCACAGGAAGCAATACAGGGCTTGGAAAATGGTTCATCAGTAATGTTTGGTGGATTTGGTTTATGCGGAATACCCGAAAACTGCATTAATGCCCTGGTTGATAATGATGTAACAGAGCTTACCTGTATCTCAAACAATGCAGGTATTGATGAGTTCGGTTTAGGTTTATTATTAAGAAAACATCAGATGAAAAAAATGATTGCATCTTATGTTGGCGAAAATAAAGAATTCGAACGTCAGTTATTAAGCGGCGAATTAGAAGTAGAATTAATGCCTCAGGGAACATTAGCCGAAAGAATTCGTGCCGGTGGTTTTGGTATTCCTGCCTTTTTTGTTCCTGCAGGATATGGCACGGAAGTGCAAACCGGCAAAGAGGTAAGGGATTTTAACGGAAAACCTCATATATTAGAGTTAGGAATGACAGCAGATTACGCAATTGTTAAAGCATGGAAAGGCGATACTAACGGAAACCTTATTTATCGCCATACGGCAAACAATTTTAATAATATGATGGCATCGGCAGGTAAAATTACAATTGCCGAAGTTGAAGAACTTGTTCCTGTTGGTGAATTAGACCCTAATCAGGTTCATACTCCGGGTGTTTTTGTTCAAAAAATATTTAAAGGAGTTGATTATGTGAAAAAAATAGAATTTGTTACAGAAAGGTAATTATTAATCAGATAAAAAACAAAGATCATGGCTTTAGATAAAAACGGAATAGCAAAAAGAATAGCACAGGAATTAAAAGATGGCTATTATGTAAATCTTGGAATTGGCATCCCTACTCTTATATCAAATTATATACCCGAAGGAATAAACGTAACACTTCAGTCGGAAAACGGATTGCTTGGTATTGGTCCTTTCCCTGAAAAAGGAAAAGCAGATGCCGACCTTATTAATGCAGGTAAACAAACTGTTACGACAATGCCAGGTTCAGCTTTTTTCGATTCTGCAACAAGTTTTGGAATGATACGTGGCGGACATATCGACCTAACTGTTCTTGGTGCATTTGAAGTTTCTGAAAAAGGAGATATTTCAAGTTGGAAAATACCCGGTAAACTTGTAAAAGGAATGGGTGGTGCTATGGACCTTGTAGCTGCTGCAAAAAATATTATTGTAGCAACAACACATACCGATAGAAACGGAAATTCAAAACTTATTCCTGAATGCACATTACCACTAACAGGAGTAGCTTGCGTTAAAAAAATTGTAACCGACCTTGCTGTTGTTGAAGTTACCGATAATGGTTTTAAACTTATTGAAAGAGCGCCTGGAGTTTCTGTAGAAGAAATAAAAGCAGCAACATCAGGCAAGCTGATTATAGAAGGTGATATTCCTGAAATGGATATTTAAGCCCCACCTAGCCTCCCCAAAGGGGATGGATAAAAAAATATTTAAAAAGGGGATTAATTGTTCATTTATCAGTTGCCCCGACCTTTAGGTCGGGGGTTGAAGCACAAAAACTAAATGGGCTTTAGCCCAAAAAGAATATAAAGACTTTTGGGCTAAAGCCCTATTTTTACAATATTTATATCACCGCCTTAAAAGGCGGGGCAACTGATTCCCTTTATTGTTTTATGAAACGAGCTAATAATAATGTTGGTATACAAGAAAACGGCAATTACAGCGAGTTACATGTGTCCATAAAATTTATATTTACACATGAAACTAATAGAAACACCACGCGATGCATGGCAGGGAATAAATAAAATTGTTCCTACAACTGTAAAAGCTCAATATTTAAACACTTTGCTTAAAGTTGGGTTTGATATTGTTGAGTTTGGAAGTTTTGTATCGCCAAAAGCAATACCGCAGCTAGCCGATACTGCCAAATTATTAAAATTGCTCAACATAAATTCTTCATCTTCCCATTTAATGGTGCTTATAGGCAATAAAAGAGGAGGGGAGACAGCTTTGCAGTTTCCGCAAATTAAATATATTTCATATCCATTTTCAATTTCACCCACTTTTTTAAAGAAAAACATCAATACTACAATTAAAGAAAGCATACAGTTTATTACAGAATTTTCTAAAAAAGCATTAAAAAACAATCAGGAGTTGATAACATATATCACTATGGCATTTGGAAATCC
>CAYTAU010000094.1:0-15165 GCA_964435855.1 uncultured Bacteroidales bacterium
TATTTTTGTATTATCTGCAAGTAACATTTTTGAATTTGGAAACAGAAGTATTAAAGGGTAATATTAGCCTTATTAGGTAAAATTAAATGACGTTATATGTTTTGAGTAATAGATTAAAATTTAAGTATAAGAGATGAAAAAAGTATTATATATCCTAATTATAATTGTAAACATTACCTTTGGACAGGATGTTCATTTTTCACAGTTTAGTCAAACACCATTAGTAATTAATCCGGGTCTTACCGGAAATTGTACAGGAGAACACAGAGTCGGATTAAATTATCGTGAACAAGGTTCATTTTTTACAAAAGGCTACGTAACTTCTAGTGCTTTTTATGATGGCAAATATTTGAATAACCAATCAAAAAGAAAAGGCTATTTGGGTATGGGTATTGTTTTAATAAATGATCGTGCTGGTGATTCACGAATGGGAATAACTCAAGTTGGTGTATCATTTGCTTATTTTATGGAACTCATAGAAAATCAGATATTCTCGCTAGGATTTCAGGGTGGGTTTGGACAAAGAAGTGTTGATTATTCAAACTTGAGATGGGATTCTCAGTATAGTAATGATTCTTATAATATAAATATTCCTCCAGAATTTGCATCTAGAAACGATAGCTATATTTTTCCAGATGTATCGGCTGGAATTACTTGGCAATTTAAAAAAGATAAATATATAAAAACAATGTTGGGGGTTTCACTACATCACATCAATCCTATTAAATTACGTTACTTAGATGTAGGTAATGAAATATTAGATAGAAAAATGTTGTTGCACGGAAATTTGCAATATATTTTAAAGAATACAGGAGCAACACTTATACCATCATTTTTATACGAACGACAGGGAAAACTACAAGAGGTATTATGTGGAATGTTAGTAAAACTGCAGATAAGTGAATTAAATAATGCGAAGAAAAAGATTGAAAATTATATAAGTTTTGGCGTGTATAGTCGCATTAAAGATTCTTTTATCTTTACTTTAGTTATAGGTTCAAAAAACACAAAAGTAGGTTTTAATTACGATTTTAATTCTTCTGCACTATCACGTGCAAACAATCACAGGGGGGCTGTTGAGGTATCGGCGGTATTTAATATTCCATATAAGAAAAGACGAAAAAGCAGTGCGATGTTGTAGATTTTGAATAATAGAAACTAAAATTGTCTGATTGCGTTTTTATAACTAATTTTATCCTGAATTATTTAAAATACATTGCTATGAAAAAGTTAATTTTTATTGTTTTAACAGTTTTGGGAATTATTTTGTTTGTAAACAATTCTTTCTCTCAAAAGATTTTTAGTTGTGATTCAAAATATGATGCAGATGTTAAAGTTTATGTTGCAGACAGCAAATATGATGCAGATTTGGTAGTTTATAAAGTAAGTTCAAAGTATGATACAGATGATAACAAAGGTCTTTGGTTCTTTTGTGATTCAAAATATGATGCTGATAAAAAGATTTTCTTTTGCGATTCAAAATATGATGCAGATCTTATTATCTATTTTTCTGACAGCAAGTATGATGCCGAATGGCGCAACACATCTAAAAAGCATTTAATGTATTAGAGCAATTTAGCGGATTGAGTTTATTAATTGAAAGGTAACTTTTATTAAATGGTAGATACCTTTAAACACAAGGGGCAGAGAAAAAAGTTGGTAGAGTCTCTTTCTAAAAAAGGAATTACTGATAAAAATGTACTATTTGCTTTAAACAATGTTCCTCGACATTTGTTTATGCAAAGCGAATTTGAAGAATTTGCTTATAAAGATCAGGCATTTCCAATTGCTTGTGAACAAACAATTTCACAACCTTATACCGTTGCTTTTCAAACACAATTATTAAATATCAGTAAAAGAGATAAAGTTCTTGAAATTGGTACAGGCTCAGGATATCAAACAGCAATATTACTTGAAATGGGTGCGAAAGTATATTCTATTGAAAGACAAAGGGCACTCTATTTATCTGCACAAATTATTTTAAACAAATTGAATTATAAAACAGATTTATTTTATGGAGATGGTTATATTGGCAAACAGGCGTTTATGCCTTATGATAAAATATTGATAACTGCCGGTGCTCCATATGTTCCAACAGAATTATTAAAGCAGTTGAAAATTGGCGGTATGCTTGTTGCTCCAATTGGTGGAAACAATATGCAATCAATGACATCTGTAACTAAAACAGGTGAAAATGATTATAATAAAAAAGAACATGGTAGTTTTGTTTTTGTACCTTTGCTTAAAGGAACATCTAATTAAATAAAAGCCCCTCCTAACCTCCCCAAAGGGGAGGAACTATGGGGCAAAACATTATTCCCGAGCACTCTGGGCAAGTTTTGTGACTATAACCCTGTCCAAAGAGTATGGGGTATTAATATTAAATAAATTATGATAAAAATAAAGATTTTTGCTTTTAATCCTCTACAGGTAAATGGTTTTGTTTTGTATGATGAAACAAGAGAGTGTATATTGATTGATCCTGCATGTTTTTTCGATTATGAACAAGAGGAATTAGTTCTATTTATAGAGCAAAATAATCTTAATCCTAAGTTGATATTAAATACGCATGCTCATTTTGATCATATTATGGGGAATAAATTTTGTAGTGAAAAATATAATATCAAAATAGGGATGCATAATAATGATATTCCTTTATACACAAGATCATCGGAGTCTGCAGAGTTATTTGGGATGAGTGTTGATGACCAACCCGAACCTACAATATCAATAAAAAACAATGAAATTATTCGTTTTGGAAATTCTGAATTAAAAGCATTGTTGGCACCGGGTCATTCTCCAGGAAGCTTATTGTTTTGCAATAACGAACAAAAAATCGTTTTTTCCGGGGATGTTTTATTTCATGAAAGTATTGGAAGAACAGACCTTCCCGGAGGTGATATGGATACTCTTTTAAATAGTATTAATGATAGCTTGATGAGTTTAAATGATGAAACAACTGTTTATACGGGTCATGGTCCGGAAACAAACATTGGTTTTGAGCGAAGAACAAACCCTTTTATAAATAATTATTTTTAGTATTAACAATGCATAAAATTATAAGAATTAATACTGATAAACACAATGGATTATTTGATATTACCAAACATGTAGAAAAAATTGTGAATAATTCCAATATTTTGTCAGGGCTTGTAAATGTTTATGTACAAGGAGCTACTGCTGCAATAATGATACAAGAAAATTGGGACCAATCAGTTCAGAATGATGTGATTAATCTTTTGAACAAGCTTATTCCAAGTGGTGTATGGGAACATGATGCTCAGGATAATAACGGGGATTCTCATTTGAAAGCAGGAATAATAGGACCAAGTGAAACTATTCCAGTTATTAATGGTAAAATGGGTTTGTCTACCTGGCAAAACATTTTTTTATGTGAGTTTGATGGACCTCGAACAGAAAGGCAAATTGTTGTTAGTGTATTAGCGAGTTAAGATTTTAAAATTAGAAGTTCCCTTAAATACCCTGTCCTTTAAAAATAATTTTAATTGTATAAATTAATATTTTAATATCAACATATAAAGACATGTTTTCAATATAAATAATATCATATTTAAGGCGTTGAATCATTTCTTCAACATTTTCTGCATAACCAAATTTCACTTGACCCCAAGAAGTTATGCCCGGTCTTACTTTATGTAAATGTGTAAAATGAGGAGCTTGCTTCACAATCTGGTCAATAAAAAATTGTCTTTCAGGCCTTGGTCCAACTAATGACATATCACCAATAAGTACATTATAGAATTGAGGCAATTCATCTAATCTTGATTTTCTCATAAACCTGCCAAATTTTGTAATTCGGGTATCGTTCCTACTTGACAAAGCCGGACCATCTTTTTCTGATCCAATATACATTGATCTGAATTTGAATATGGCAAAAGGTTTTCCATATTTGCCAATTCTTTCATGAGTATAGAAAACCTGTCCTTTTGATGACATTTTAACGCCAATTATTAAAAATATAAATAACGGAGAAAGCACAACAAATCCAAAGACAGAACCAATAACATCAATTATTCTTTTAAGATGAGTTTGCCATAAGGGCATAAGGGCATGAGAAATATGAATGAGAGCAGCACCGTAAATAGTTGACATTTTAACACTTCCTGTTAATATGTCATACATGTCCGGTATTACTTTTATAAGAACATCTTTTTCTTCCAGTAATGTAATAATTGATCTCAATTTATCATGTTCTGAAGATTCAATTGCAATAATAACTTCTTCAACGTTCATTTTATCAATAATATCATCCGTTTTTGTTACATCGCCTATATGCTCAATATATTCTTCAAGGAGATATTTTTCTTTATTATGAACATTAATAAAACCAATAAATTTATTGCCTGTTGAACGTTTTTGACTCTCTATTTCTGTGTATAAATCAACGGCTTTTTGGCTGCTTCCTATTACAAGTGTATTAAACCCTATTTCGCAGCGGTGTATCCTATGGTTTGTTCTTGTTGTAATTAGTAATCGGGGTATGTAGGTAATTATAAAATGTATTAAAAACAGGCTTGAATATGAAAGATAGTAGTTTTTATAACTTGCAATTTCATCATCAAGTATTAAAAAGAAGAAAATAATTGTTACACCTATAAGTGAAATGAAAAATGTTTGTCCTAATTCTTTTAATCTTGATTTTCTATATATATCTTTATAATATCCTGTAATATAGTATGCAATAAGCCAAAATGCAGAAATGAATATTAAGCCCAAATAATATTTTGTATTAAACTCAATTGGAATATTATACCCAAATTTTTCAGTTTCAATAAATATTTTTCTAAAAATAAAAAACATGCTCCAGGCAATACTGGCAGTACAAAAATCGAAAATTACATATTTTATAGTTTGTAGTTTTTTGTTCATTAGAAATGAATAATTTTTAAATTGTCAATATATATATTTCCGAGAGTGCTTCCATCATTTAATATAGCATTTATAAAAAGATAAAAATCAATAGCATTGGGATTTGCAGTAGCAGTTTGTGTAAGATCAATATATATTTTATTCCAACTGTCAGGGTGTGGGCTTAATTGTATAATTGCTTGTCTTAAAGTGCTTGAATTTAGGTTTGCCCATAAACCAATTGCAAAATCATGATCACATTTATAATTTATTTCCAAATATACTCGTTTGCTATATTTTGGAAGATCTAATCCTTCGGATTTACAATCAAAAATATTATTATTTTCAGTTAGATTGATGAAACCAATCTTTGAATTTAAAATAGTATCAAAAATTTGTTCAAGTTTAACATTGCTACCAAAAATCGTGTCTAGTTTAATTCCTTCATCTTCGAAATCCTCCATCCATAATTCTGAAAAATTTAATTCATCAAGATAATATACTGTTGGGGAAATTGTATCAATATTATCCGGTTTTAAATCTTTTTGGGCAACAAAATTTTTATAAAACGGATATATTTCCCTGCTGGAAGCAATTCCAAATATTTTTATACCCGGATATAATTTAATTTCGTGTTTTCCCTCATTTAATAAAGGAAAAGTTACTGGAAGTTCGTAAACACCATTAAAATTCCCATCAATATAAACCCATGCGTCAGTAATTTTATGGGAATTTGTTCCTTGTTCGCTTGTGGTAATTAAAGAAAATTTATCAATATGTATAAATGATGGAATATCTTCTGTAGGATTAATAATATCACAAGCTGATAAAAATATTAAAGAAAGAAATAAAAGAATAAAAATTTTACCCATCAATACAATAAAATTTATTTAATACGTTAAAACGATTTTTGTTTAGAAATATTGTGTGGCAAAAGTAAATAAATTTGTAAACGTTCACAAGGTTTAAATCATTAATCGTTTGTCGTTGGTTTTGATATAAATGCAGGCATTATAATTTTATCTGCAATTATATTTTCATTTTTTAATTATCAAAACAAACCTGCATAAATTTCTTGCAATTTGCCAAATTTACCCTGTTGAATTCTTGCCATGAAAAATTATTAAAGTATCATGTGACAAACAACTAACGACAAACGTAAAACAACTAATTCTATTTTTAAAGTTTTGCAGTAGTATATTTCATTTTCTCCAATATTTGATATGCAACATGTAGGGCATTATGTCCGTCATTAAGACTAACTATTGGAGTTTCGTTATTTTTAATACAGTTTAAGAAGTTTATTAATTCCTCTTTAATTGCATTATTTGGAATAATCTCCGGTTTTTCAAAAAAGATTTCTTTTTTACCTTTGCCTTTTCCAAGGTCAATTGTAATTGAAAGTGGGTCGGTTTTTCCAACAATATTTTGCATTTTTAGAATTTCAGTTTCTTTGTTTAAGAAGTCTATTGAGATATATGCATCTTTTTGAAAAAATCGACTTTTCCTCATATTTTTCATTGAAATTCTGCTTGCTGTTAAATTTGCAACACAGCCATTATCAAATTCAATCCTTGCATTGGCAATATCGGGCGAATCGCTCACCACAGAAACTCCACTTGCATTTATTTTTTTAATATTTGATTTAATTGTGCTAAGTACAATATCAAGGTCATGAATCATAAGGTCTAATACAACGGGTACATCAGTGCCACGCGGATTGAATTGTGCAAGGCGATGTGTTTCAATAAACATTGGATTATTAAAATAAGGTTGAGCAGCAATAAATGAAGGATTAAATCTTTCTACATGGCCTACCTGAATAATAACATTTGTTTCTTCAGATATTTTAATTAAAGATTCTGATTCTTCTAATGTGTTTGTAATTGGTTTTTCAATAAATATATGTTTAGAATTTTTAAGAGCATTGGCAGCACAATTATAATGTGATATAGTGGGGGTTACAATATCAATTGCATCTGCTTCGTTTATTAATTGTTCCTGATTATCAAAATGCTTAATAGAAAATTCTTTTTCTATTTCCGAAATTTTTGTTTTATCAGTATCGTGAAACCCAATAATAGAAAATTCTTTTATTTCTTTTAATAATTTAATGTGAATTTTACCAAGATGACCAGCTCCAAATATTCCAATTTTAATCATACCCAAATGTGTTATGCTTTTTGCAAAAGTACGGTATTTGAATATTAATGGTATTAGTAATATTAGTCTTTTATTAACATTTTAAAGTCAATAAATAAAGAAACTAATTAGTGTAGTTGTAACATTATATTTCAAAAACAAATTTGCATATATTATTTTGTTTCAGTAATATTGCCCAATAATTCAAATAAGTAATAAAAATAGATTCAAATGAAAAACACAGCTATTATTTTATTAGCAATAATTTTAACAACTTACTCAGGAGCTTTATTGTCGCAAAGAAATGCAAATCAAGCTAAGTTTAAAAGCAGTTCCAAAATAAGCAATATTGAAATGAATTTTGAGGTGCTTGAAAATGATGACAATCTTTTTCAAGTCAGTGATGGATACAACAAAAGACGTTCAGGAGGAATAATTCAATATATTAAAGAAAATGAAATTATTTTTGAAGTACGTTCTTTGATTAATGTTAAAGCGAGTAATTTTTTAGCGGTTTTCAATTTAACTCAAATAGGTGAAACTGCAGCTAAAACAGATGAGTTGATAAATTCAAGAATCAACGAGTTTATTTTAAATTTAAAACAACTTGGGATAACTGAAAAAGACATATATATTGATATGATTTATCTAATTCCTACTTTTGAGTTTACTGTTGAAAAAAAGCTGTTCAGTAAAACATATAATGAGGTTCCTACCGGTTTTGAAATGCAAAAGAATATCCATGTTTCTTTTAACAACATAAACGATGTTGATGATTTGGTTACACTTGCAGCTAAAAATGAAATTTATGATCTGGTTAAAATAGACTTTTTTGTTGAGGACTGCCATAATATTAATGATACTTTAATAGAACTCTCTGTAGATTTTTTAAACAAAAAACTTAAAGCATTTGAAAAACTTAATCTTAATTTAAGTGATAAATACCATATAACAAGAGATGCTTTACACACTATTTATCCAGAAACTCAATATAATGATTATGATGCTTTTGTGAGTCAGTCTATTGAGGCAGTAAAAAAGAACACAGGTGTTACAAAGATCAGAAAGCCAAAAACTGTTGCTTATGATCAATTGCCCTATAAAGAATTTAATATAATTATAAACCCAAAAATTCTTGAACCGGTTGTTCAGTTTATTTATATTCTTCAGGTAAAATATACTTTAGATAAGCCCAAACTTGATAGTGAAATTAAAAACAATTACATTTTTGTTACTCCTGCAGGGGAGATGAAACAATTGGATATTAAATAAACTAATTGGTTATTTTTAAAAAACTTGAATTTTATTTTATTTTTCTGTTTGTAAAATCATTTTTTTTGTTTCAATTACTTTTCCGCTTATTATAAGGCTGTAATAATAAATTCCATTTTCCCAATCATTTGTTTTTAATTCAATTTCATTTTCTTCCTGAACTATCGTGATTACCTCAACAGTTCTTCCAAGAACATCTGTAATAATAATTTTCCCTTTAGTTTCTTCAGGTAATTTATATGGAATTGTTGTTTGCTCTGTAAACGGATCGGGATAATTATCGCCAAGTATAGCCCCACCTAACCTCCCCAAAGGGGAGGAACTTGTCAATCCGCTTAATTTTACTCCTTCACAAACTTTTCCGTTTGTTCTCCAATCCTCACAAAATAAACACCATTTGCCAAATCAGAAATATCAATACTCAATTTATCACTGTCAATCTTTAAGTTTCGTACTTCTTTTCCGTTAATATCAATAATCCTCAATAGCTCATTATTTGCTTTTAATTCATTATTCTTAATTTCAACAAACAAAGTATTTGAAGTAGGATTGGGATACAACTTAAACCCAATTTCCTGTGTTTCAAATTCACTTACCCCAACATGCCAGGCAATTGTAATATCTTTAAATGCTGTTTTAACACAACTGCCATGTGTTACAATTACTTCAACAGAGTATGTTCCTGTGTCTGTATAAATATGCAAAGGGTCTTTAACGGTATCTGTTCCTGTATCTCCAAAATCCCAATTCCATGTATCTACATAAGCATTGTTATTATAAAATTGTACCTGTGCTTCTCCGCTTGCTATGTAAAATGTATCTGCATAAGTTTGTACTCTTGGTTTTAGATAATTGCAGTTTGTGGCAGGTGGTAAATACCAGCGTGCAAGAGTTTTCTTAGCCGTATCCATTGGGCAGTATTGTGAACCGCTTATTGGACCCCTACCACCAATGTACAGCATATCATCAAATACATCTAAAGCAAGTGAGCCAAATTGAAGCCCCCCCGGTACTCCTTCCGACCATGATATACCATCCCATTTCATAAAATATCCTGTATAAAAACCGCCAATTGTATCAATATTTGAATTCACATACAAATCACCTCTATACAATGCTATTGCAGTTCTCAAATTGGTTTCACCTGTGCCATAACCAACCCTGCTCCATTTAAAACCGTCCCAACATGCCACATTATCTGTTGCTATAGTATCATCTACAATATTAAAGCCGCCACATACATACAGAAAATTATTAAAAGTATCAACTGTCATATCATATATGTAATCGTTAAAATACCCGCCTACATCTTCCCATTGCTGATTACCAATATATTTTTTTACTGTGTACCACAGCCCTCCATAATACAGTTCTCCGTTATAAACTTCAAGTGTTCTGCAAGGAGCAGGCATTGAACCGATATTAACATAATCAGTATCATTATATGCAGCAACATAATAGAAATTTAACGGAGTTGTTCCTATTCCTGAAAACCCCCCCCCCACGATTAACTGATTATCATGTACTACCATGTCATAAACAATGCTGTTTATATCTCCATAAGAATTAGGGACAGCTTCCCAACTTGTTCCATTATATCTACCTATTTCTTCAGTTTGTGGTATATTTTGTATATCCTGAAAACTTCCACCTATATATAAGTTGTTTTTATATTTCATAAAACAATATACTTCACCGGAAAGACTTCCAAAACCATTATCTAATGAATACCAATCATTATTATCCCATAATCCGATTTCATTTATTTGCTGTGTTCCTGCAAACTCAATACCTCCTCCTCCAATATATAATACAGTATCATCAACATAAATAGTTTTAACAGTTGGCGCTGCACCTGAATTATGATAAACAGAATCTTCACCAAAGGGTACAAAATATTGTGAGAACAAGTTTACTGTTAAAAACAATAAAGCAATATTTGACAATAACTTTTTCATTGTATTACAAAATTAATTCTATTTTGTTTATAAATCAAGATACATAAACTTTAAAAAATTCTTAAAGCTCATGTAACTTATATTACTTGCTCAATACCATTTTCATGGTTTTAATCAGTTTACCATTAATTACAAGACTATAAGTATAAACTCCTTCTGCCCAGCCATCTGCATTAACAATAACCTCATCATTTTCCGGTAATATTTTCATCTCTTTCATAGTTCTGCCCAAAAGGTCTTTTATTACAATTTTTCCTTCTGTATCATCAATTAATGAAAATGGTATTATTGTTTTTTCAGAAAACGGGTCGGGATAATTATTACCAAGATAATTATCCATATTTATGTGTTTATCCGGTAATGTATTATTATTTTGGTTTGCCGAGATTACCAAAGATTTTGTTCCAATATCAACCGGACATTCAGGAATTTCAATACCTGTTATTATATAAACAATTGCTCTTGCACTGTAAACAGCAGGATATGGCGGACAATTAAATGCAAGATCATAAACAAAGGAATAATCGCTGCTGTCAATATCATATATTGTTTTGCCCTGCTGATATAATGATAATATTATCTGGCTTAATGTAACAAAATCATCATTTTCTGAGCCTGTTCCCTGCAATTCATTTAGTTTCTGCATTGCCAGACTATAATCGCCTTCACGCAGGTATGTACCGAAAAGTATCCGTTTTGAATTATCGGAATTATCATGCTCAAGCACCTGTATAGCATCATCCAAACGATTATGATTTGTATCAAGAAGTGTAGAAACAATATCATTCAGTAGTTTAAAATAAGCCGTTTCCAACTGATCAATTTTCCTCGTAATTGTTGTTGGTGTTATACTGTATGGATTATATCCCTGCAATTCCATCAACTGGTTTTTAATACCATTTGGCAGATTTTCAATGTAAGTATAAAAGTCGGGTGCAATATTACGTGATACAGGTAAATTATAAAACATTACATTTTTAAAATTGCCAGGTACCAGTGCATCTTCAAATATAAGTGTATATAAAACAGTATCTGATAATGGAGAATGAGCTATCAGCATATTTTTTAAACTGCCCTGTGAATGATTGTTTTCTATTTCATTGATCAGCATAATAGTTGCACCTTTATCGAGTTTAGCCATAATACTGTCAAGCATCTGAATCAAATTATCATTTACAATTGCAAGGCTGTCAATTTTCAGATATGGTTGTACACTAAATGATAATGGAGGCAAAAATGTTGGTATTGGATCTGAGGGCAGACATCTGACTGAATTTACATCCCATGCCAGTGTGGTAATATTATTCCCTATAGGTGGTATTGCATCAGGTCTGTAAATATTTGCAGGATTTTGATCATCTCCAAAAAAATAATATTCATAACCAGGTAATAATGACTCAATAAGTTTGAACCCATTTGTAAACCTGTTACCTGCAGGATCATTTGCTTGTCCTGTTAGATTTGTTCCCTGAGCTGCAAGTTCACCTGCATTATCCCAGGTATAAGTATAATCAGATAATGGACCTTGATTATGATCATTACATTTCAAAGCCACATTGTTATTAATAAACTGTGTTAAAATACCATGCTCACAATCAATAAATCTGTTACCAAGCCAAGAGGGATCATCTGCACCTATCCATCCGTTTACCCCATCTCTAACAACTATTCCCATCATATTTCTTGTAAAAACATTTTCAATAATATCAAAATCAATTGTTCCTGAAAATTTAATACCATATTCAAATTGATCAACATTCAAACCTGTATTTTCAAACACACAATTTTGAATTAGATCACCCTCACTGCTGTTAATATTAATGGCATAACCAGAGAGGTTTAAAGGACCTTCAATATCGGTAAAATTACAATTGTCAATAGTGTGTGCAAAAGTAATACCGGGTGTATATTCGTCAATTCTTATACCGTATCTTGTATGCAGAAAATCGGAATCATAAATATTAAATTGTGCATCTTTTGAATTTATGCCAAATTCTTTATTTGTAAATGTACAGTCAAAAATATTTAAGTCTTCCTGATTTTCTATTTCAATAGCTGAATATGTTCTTACACCGATATTTGCTTTACCTGCCCAGGGGTTATGCTCATTTGGGTATGTATTTAATCCGCTTTGGCTATCGTAATGTTCATCAATTACATTAACACAACTAAAGTCAAGGCTGTATATATCATTTTCACTTGCATCGAAATCCATTTTTCTTACATATTTAATATCTATTCCATTATTTCTAAATTGATTTCGTATTGCCGGCTGGCTTATTTGTGTAGTTTTTAAAATACCACCACTGAAAAAAGTTTCAAATTCATTTCCCGGATCAGGATCACAAATGTGGTCCATTCTTCGCTTTCCTAATAATATCCCAATATGCGCATGATGTATTAATACTTCCTTTGCAAGAATAACCTGCCCCTGAACACCAACGGGATTACTTGGCTGATTTGAAACACCCCATACCTCAATTCCCTGCCACATACCACAATCTCCCATTCGCGAAAGTTCACAATTATCTAATTTCAAAACAGCTTCCGGTTCAACAA
Source organism: uncultured Bacteroidales bacterium (assembly GCA_964435855.1). GTDB lineage: Bacteria > Bacteroidota > Bacteroidia > Bacteroidales > CAYTAU01 > CAYTAU01. The sequence continues at coordinate 12,801 of CAYTAU010000094.1, forward strand.
TAATTCTTCCCCTGTTATTAAATTGTAATACAAGATCTTCGATTGTAAGATAAGCTCCATTTTTAATAATCAGATCACCATCAAGTGTGATTTCGGTTGCATTGAAAGATACAGGATTCCATGTATTTGCTCCAAATATTTCCTGTCCGTGATGCACATCATAAGGTATATTGCAAGGGCAATTCGGATTATGAACAAACAGATCATTTATGTTGTTTATACTTTGTCCACACTGACTTGTGGCTGTTAATGTTACGCAATAATATCCTATATCATCGTATGTGTTTTCCGGATCAGGTAAATTTGAATCATTGCCATCCCCGAATGTCCATAAATACTCCGTTCCACTTACACCTTCACTATAGAAGTATACAATTTCACCAACTTCTATACAATTGCTACCCGGTACGGAATAAGTAAAACTTGCATCAGGAATTAATGCACCTGGTAATATTGTGATGTTATTGATTGCACTGCATCCATTAACATCTGTAACAATTACATTGTATATTCCTGCACAAAGTCCTGTTGCAGTTTGCGTATTTTGTAGCAAAGGATCATCCCATAAATATGTATATGGACCAACTCCACCACCTCCTGTAACAGTTGCTGTTCCATCACAGTTTCCAAAACATGTTACATCAGTATTTGTAATACTTGCAGTTAATGGCGGAACATTAACTGCTCTTATAAAAATATTATCTAAGTAATAGTCATAAAATACGCCTTCAAATTCCTCAACCTGATAAATTTCTATTCTTATTGTACCAGATATTGGTGATGTCCAGCAAAAATTATTAACAAACCATTCGTGTGATGTAGCTGTATTTGGATACTTAATATCCTCGCTATACAATAACGTGGCTCCATCCATTATTCTAAAAGATAAATTTAGTTGTTGTTCACCTCTTTCTATGCTCCACCAAGAATTATACGATATAACCCAACCAGATTGTGTATTATAAAATCCCACAATATATTCGGTATTTATAGTAACATTGGTTTCCTCCGATGACCAAAGTAAAACAGGAATACCAGGAGGTGGATTTTGATTTTGGGATGTGCCATCAATAGCCATTGACATTCCTATTGTTGGAACTAATGGGGCATTTATAATTTCATAAGTATTATGGATACTAGAAGGTGGTGGAGAACCCCATTTCCAATCCAAATCAGTACGATTTGCAGGTATTTCATTTATTCCTTCAAAATCACCATCTACTATTAAATTGGGACAACAATCTTTAACTGTAAATCCAACAGTATTAAAACCTGTCCCCGGACAATAACCATCATTAATTGATTGTATCCAAAACTGATTATGTGTCGCATCTACAAATACATTAACGTTAGCAAAATAATTATATTCATCTATATCAAGATTAGGGAAATATGTTGTGTTCACATTATACATATTACTGCCATCTGTAATAACAGCAGAAAAAGGTGGATTTCCATTGAAATGGATTCTTAATGTTTGTTCTGAACCATCACATACAGTTGTACAATTATCAACCGCTGAAGCTGAACAAGCAGGTTCATTTGATTGTAGACAATAATATACTTCTGCTTCAAGAGTTGCAATAGTTAATGCCGGATCATGAACTATAATATAATCATCAAATATTAATGTATTTTGAGTAGTTCCATCAAACACAGTCAAAGAAATTGTATAAGTTCCCGGAATGTCAAATGTAATATCCGGATTTGGATAAAATTCATTTGGAGAATAAAAAACTCCTGCAGCAGGGGTAACTTGCCATTCCCACGATACAGGACTACCAATACTTTCATCATTAAATGATATGAAATCTCCAGCGCAAATTTCTGTAACATCTGATGTGAAATTTGCATATGTTTCATTTGTCAAACAGCCTAATGCTTGAAATGCATTAATTCTTCCATTACCAAGTAAAAATTCATAGCTAACATCATTTAAATCATCAATATAATCACAGTTATTTTCTAAACAAGCTCTTATTTCCAGTGCTGTGGAGCCAGGACTATGTGCCCACATAAGAGCACACAAACCAGATACTAAAGGTGCTGCCATAGATGTGCCATCTTGACTGCTATAAGTATCATTTGCGTATTGATAAGGAGGAGAATATGGTGGACTTATATTTCCAGATATTGTGCTAAGAATACTTTTACCTGGTGCCATTACATCAATAGGATTACCAAAATTAGAAAAAGAAGTTTTTTCATCATTTTCATTTGTTGCTCCTACGCAAATCACTTCTGGGAAACAAGCAGGATAATAAGGAGTTGCACCTATATCAAAACCAATATTTGTCTGCGGATCTCCATTTAAGAGTGTTCGGAAGAATTTTGAAAGCATAAAAAGATGAACGACTAATTTGCT
>CAYTAU010000095.1:0-14968 GCA_964435855.1 uncultured Bacteroidales bacterium
CAGAGTAAGTAAAATTTATGCCTAATCCACCCTAATGTTATTATGATCCATTACTTTCCATGCCCAATAGGGTGTATTATAAATGTTTGCATTCCTCCGGTAAATTTTAATTTATCATCGACAAATTTCTTGTCATACCAAGTCATTGCTACAGTGGAAATATCCATGGCAGCAGCACAAAGGTATATGTTTTGGGATACGGCGCTGGTCTGATTTCCGGCATAAAAGTCTTTTCCTCCCAGTCGTTCAAGCCATTCGTTTGTCATATCATCTGTATTGATTCCAAGTATGATGATAAGAGGAGCCTTATTCACAAAATCCTGAAATGCCATTTTAGATCGAATATCCTCTTCCAGTACTTTGTCCAGATTATTCTTTTCAGCATCGTATTTATGTACTCCATACATAGACGCAACATATAGGTGATGCTTCCATAAGAGAGGAGCTGTGCTTTTTCCGTTATCCCTGTTAATACCACATGCAGCCCACAATATATTCGAAATTTCCTGTAAAGTAAACTCCTTTTCCGTCATATCTCTTTTGGATTTCCTTTTTTTGAATGCTTTGTAAATTGATTGGTCTTCTGGGAATTTTACTTCAGGAAGTTCAATGTTTTGTTCTTTAAGAGATGTTTGAGAATTCATTATGTTTTTCTGGTTTTCGATTAAAATTTGCGCAAATATGCATTAAAGCTTTTAAAATACTGAGAATATTATGGTTTTATATTTTTCACAAAATCAAGAAAAAGAGGATTACTTTATGATTCTTCAGGTGTTTCAGTACAAGCTTTTTGTTTTAGCTTGTCTTATTTATTGAGAATTAAATATAAGCTAAAAATAAAAGCTATTAAAATTCCATTTATTACTTTTATCCCGTAATAATTATTGCAAAATTATTTAATGGGACTTGAAGCTATATTCAACCAAGTAATGATTCTTGGTATTGTTGGCATTATTGGTGTTATTGCAGCAAAACTTAAAATCATTTCAACTCAGGCAAACGAAAGTCTAGCTGGTATTATTATCAATATCACAACCCCATTTATGATAATATCCTCATTATCTAATATGGAGTTTACACGAGAAATTGTAAATAATAGTATTTGGGTTCTTGTGTTTTCATATTTGGCCATTTTCGTATTAATGGGATTAGGTTATTTTTCTCGCAAAATTCTTGGTCTAGAGGATAGTCTGGGAAAAGTTCATCTATTGCATACCACATATGGCAACATTGTATTTCTGGGGTTTCCTGTTCTAAACGAACTCTTCCCTGGAGGCGAAGCCTTGCTTTATGCTGCTATTTATCAGGTTGCCTCAAATACCCTAATGTGGACAATGGCAATCTATATTCTCGGAAAAGATAAAAATAAAAACATAAAATATAATCTTAGAAAGTTTGCAAACCCCAATACAATAGCTCTTTTTATAGGATTAATCTTAATGACTTTTCAAATAAAATTACCCGAAGTATTAAATAAATCTTTGAGGGGCCTAGGTAACACAACCATATATCTTGCAATGATATATATTGGTGCTTTACTTGCTAATATTAAGCTAAGCCAAACAATAAAACAATTACATATTTATTTCCTTACTTTCAATAAGCTAATTTTTGGACCATTTATAGTATTGCTAATAATCCATTATTTTGTAAAATTTACTGGTATTAACTTTGGACAAATTGCTCTTTCTACTGTTGTTCTAGAAGCTGCAATGCCTTGTATGGTAATCATAATAATATTGGTGAAAAAATATGGTGGCAATGAAAAAGCAGCAATAGAAAATCTTTTCATTACAACAATTCTGAGTCTTTTAACTCTACCTCTCATTTATTATTTAATAACACTTGTAACGAAATACTTATAAAAAAACCTCGTAAAATTACGAGGTTTAATTATGTGACCCAGAGAGGACTCGAACCCCCAACCATCAGAGCCGAAATCTGATATTCTATCCAGTTGAACTACTGAGTCAGTTTAATGCAACAAAATTAATAAAATAAAAACAATTGGAAAAAACAGGATTATTTAAAAGCATTATCCAATGTGGGCTATACTGGATTCGAACCAGTGACTTCTACCCTGTCAAGGTAACACTCTAAACCAACTGAGTTAATAGCCCAATATATTTAATAAATTGAAAATGTTATAGGTATTATTTTATTTTCAGTGTTTTTTCGTAAACCTTATCCTTTTCAAAAATAAGAACTGATTTTCCGAAAAAAACAAAATCATCGTCATCTGTGTAAGTGGCATCTACACTTAGAATACAATCATTTTCCGTAATAAATCTCACATACCCAACCTCATTTGTAGTTTGTGTGCTTTCTAAAACTAAGCTATCGGGCTCAATATAAGAACCGTTAGGATTTGAATATAATCTAACAATAGCATCAACAACAGGAGTTTCCACACCATTTGTGTCTTTTATTATAACCATAACAGTTGCTTCAGGTGGATTTGGTTTTGTACCGCAGGAATTTAAAAAGATTAAAGCCGATACTAAAAGTATTAGTAATAATTTAAAGCTCATATTTTATCTATTTTACAATAACAGTTTCTTCATAAGTTTCATCTTCTTTCAATTTTAATGCTCCATATCCTATCAGGGTATCATTTTTTTTCACGCCAAATTTTGCTTCAACATGTAAAATGCTCTCATAATGGAATTCATGTTGAGTTTGTCCATATTCGTCTGAAATTTGCTTATCTTCTAATACCATACTATCTTGATGTGGGTCAATATATCCAATATTTCCCTCATGTGTAGTATCATTAAATGTTGGATCAGAAAATATTCTAACTATTGCCCCCTCTAAAGGATATTTGTCACCATCAGCATCCATTGTCATAACTGTAATTGTAGCTTTTGGGCTATGGTCTTTTTTACAGCTTATTGTGTAGTAACTTATTACAATTACTACCATAATTACTACTAAGTATAAACTATTTTTTTTCATTTTAACACTATTTTTAAAACTATTATATTTACTTTGTAACATACAAAGTTAAAAAAAATATTTATTATTGTCAAATTTTAAACGTATGAAACTAATTAAAATCATTTTTATATTAATATTTACATTAAGCTTATTATCTTTTTCCACTTGTGATACGGATAGAAAAAACAATAAAAAAGATAATAGTAGTAATAATATTGTTTTAATAAAAACCACATATGGTGAAATAAAGATTAAACTTTATGAAAAAACTCTATTACACTCAGAAAACTTTTTTAAACTAATTAATGAGAAATTTTATGACAGTACTCTTTTTCATAGAGTCATTCCCGATTTTATGATACAAAGTGGTGACCCGGATTCTAAAAATGCACAATCAGGACAAAATTTAGGTAACGGTGGTCCCGGATACACAATAGAAGCTGAATTTGTACCTGAATATTTACATAAAAGAGGTGCTGTTGCTGCTGCCCGAATGCCGGATAATGTAAATCCTGAAAAAAGATCGTCGGGGTCTCAATTTTATATTGTGCAAGGTAAAGTATTTACAGAACAAGAACTGGATAAAATAGAACTAAATGTAAATACTACAGAAAAACGGAAATTTTTCATGAGTTTTATCGAACAAACTGAAAATTTAGAATTGAAAAACGAAATAGATTCCTTACAAAAAATAAAAGATATGGCTGCACTTCAAAAACTATCATTAAAATTAGAACATATAATTGATTCAGCCTACACAATAAACAATGAATTGTTTAAGTTTACTGAAGAAAAAAGAAATATTTATACAAATATAGGAGGAGCGCCGCATCTTGATGGAGGATATACTGTTTTTGGTGAGGTAATTGAGGGTATGGATATTGTTGATAGTATTGCAAAATGCGAAAGAAATAAAATGGATAGACCAATAGAAGATATAAGAATTACAATATCAACTGTAAAATAATAAAAAATTAATAAAATAAGATGGAGTAATAATATAACTAAGCGATATTTCTTGTTTTTACTTACTCAAACAATTTTTTTATAGGTTTACCTGTTGTTCCGTTTGGAAACTCAATGTTTAAAAATGTTGCAATAGTAGGCACAATATCTGTTATGTCAACAGGCTCGTTAATTGTCTGGCGATTTATTTTCCATCCGTACCAGATCAGCGGTACGTGGGTATCGTAAGTATAGCCGGTATTATGTGTTGTTGTATATACTCCTGTTTCCATCCATCCTGTTTGTAGGTTAATAATTACATCGCCCGAGCGTTTTTGATTAAAACTGTTTTGCATTTTTTCAAGAATACCACTATTAAAATAAGTTGTTTGTAATGTGTTTGAAGTAACAGTATTTGATATCCCGTTAAACTGAACCATAAATGAAGCAGTTTTTTGCTGAAAATCTTTTAACGAAAGTTTGGAATCCTCAATCAAATTATGATTTAAATAAATTTGTTGGTTAATATATTCTTTCACCCATTCTCCTTCCCCATAAATAGCGTTAAGGTAGCTTTTTAATAATGCAATAGAATAATAATCTTTAAATTTCCCTGATGATATTTTTTGTGATTTCAGATAATCTGGAGGTAACATTACACCATGGTCAGCAGTAAGAAATATAAGAATATTTTCTTTCCCGAATTCTTCATCTAAAAATTCCAAAACATGAGCTATTTCTTTATCCATTCTTAAATATGTATCTTCAATTTCTATTGACAAAGAACCATAATCATGACCTATATAATCGGGCGGAGAATAACTTATTATTAGAAAATCGGTATAATCATCTTTTCCAAGTTCTTCATTAATAATTGTTGCAAGAGCAAAATCGGTAGTTAAAGTATTGCCATAAGGCACATATTTAAGAATACTGTAATTTTTGTCGTTTTTTCCCTTTTTACTTATTTCCATTAAATTGTAAGGAAAAGTAATTTGCCTGTTGGAAAATCCTGTTTCAAAAACACAACTGTCTTCTAGGCTTTCGGTATATTGCTCAATAGGCAATAAAGTATTCCATTCTTTTTCAAGATATATATCAGAATATTTATTAGCATTAAAATCATTTACCCATTTTGGTAACGAATCCATATAATAAGTACTTGTTATCCAATTACCCGAATAGCTGTCGTACCAGTAAGCAGCATTTGCAACATGTCCGGCAGATAATATTGCAGCTCTTTCTTTCATCGAAATACCAATAACTTTTGATTTTTTATTATTAGATAATTTTAATTCATCACCAATTGTTGTTACAAACATACGCTTAGGCGAAAAATTTCCATTATTAAGTTTGCCTCCTAAAGTGCTTACATTTTCATCGCTTACACAGTAAATTCTTTTATTGCTTAAATGCACATACCACTCATTTCCTACAATTCCATGAATTGACGGATTTGTTCCTGTAAATATAGTTGCATGTCCGGGTCCTGTCTGAGTAAATAAATAATTAAGATTTGCATTTTTGCAAAAAGTACCTTCATTTATCAATCGTTTAAATCCTTTTTTATCGTATTTGTCCCAAAATCTGTGAATATAGTCATACCTCATTTGGTCTATCACAATACCAATTACAAGTTTTGGTTTTTCGGGAGGTATATTTTTTGTTTTTTGTGAATATGATAATTGTGTAAAAAACAAAAAAATAATTATAAGTATTTGATATTTTTCGATTTTCATAAATTAAATTGTGTTAAAACTTTTTGCAACAATAAATAATACAGCAATACATAGAATTATGCTAATAACTATATTGGCAAATGCCATTAGTGTATTTCCACTCCTTATTAGTTCAAATATTTCGTATGAAAATGTGGAAAATGTGGAAAACCCGCCACAAAATCCAATAATTATAAATGCCTTAAAACTTGTTGATACAGAAAATTTAGTGCTTACATAAAACAATATAATGCCAAGTATTAAAGTACTTGCAATATTTGAAACCAATGTTGCTATAGGATTTATCTTTTCAAAATTACTTGTAATTAATCGCGATATTCCATATCTGGCAACACTCCCTAATCCTCCACCAACAAAAACAGCAATGAATGTATTCATTATTTTATTTATTAAAATACAAATATAATTGTAATAAAGCTATGTAATTATCAGGATGAAATTAAATATTAACCTTTTATTGTTAATAGTTGATGAGAAGAAATTTGCAAGTTCAAACTGATTTCAGAAGATTAAGCAATATTAAAAAATCAGTAGCCCCGTCCTTCAGGTCGGGGACAAGAATAAGAGTCCAATGCCCTCTGCAAAATTTTATTCTATAAAATGAATAAAATTTTGCAGAGTTGGGTATTATCTATATTTATACCCCGCCTTAAAAGACGGGGCTACTGAATAGACAGCTATTGATTTTCTGAAATAAGCTTGAGCTTCCAGAAATATTAAATAAAGTACATTAATTATTTTAATTTTAATGTTTGCAAAAAAATAAAATAACAATTGTAAAAGCATTATATATAGTGTTTAATGTAGTTTTGTATGAATTTGTTTATTTTTGGGAATTTAAAAATTGAAATATTATCTTTATGGTTTTTATATTTTTTTATAAATTGCAAAGTTTTAATTTTTTATGTTCTTTTGTTTAAGCGTACAATTTAGTAACCATTAATTCTATGAAAAATTTATTTTTAATAACTGTAATCTCTGTTTTTATTATATCAAATGTGTTTTCTCAGACAGATGCTGAGTTTAAGAAAAAATATTATCAGGCAGAGAAAATGATTGAATATGGAAATTTTGAAGAAGCACTTGTATTATATAAAGAATTATTAGTTAATAATGAAAAAAATGCAAATCTGAATTTTAAAGTGGGATATTGTTATTTGAAAACTGTTTTGGAAAAGAAACTCTCAATTCCATATTTTGAAAAAGCGATTACCGGAATTTCTGATAATTACGACCCTGATGATTACATGAGTATATCTGCTCCTTATGAAACTTATTATTTTCTTGGCGAAGCATATCATTTAGATTATAAATTTGAAGAATCTATTGAAATTCTTGAAAATTTAAAAGCACAATTACCGGATATTAACCCTGAATTCTTATCGCAAATTGATAGAAAAATAAAACAATGCCAAAACGGAATTCAGTTAATGAAATATCCTGTAAAAATGAATGTTACAAATCTTGGCGGAGGTATAAACTCAGAATATAAAGAGCATAGCCCTGTTTTTTCTGCAGATGAATCTGTTTTGATTTTTACATCGAAAAAAGAAGGCACCGGCGGTAAAATGGAAGATGGTCAGTATTTTGAAGATATTTATATTTCTAACAGCAAGGGAGATGGCTTATGGACAGAGCCTAAAAGTATAGGTTCAAATATTAACACAGATGGACATGAAGCAACAATTGGCTTATCGGTAGATGGTCAACAATTACTTATTTATAAAGATGATAATGGTGATGGGAATCTTTATTATAGTGATCTTGAAGGAGATATTTGGACAAGTCCTAAAAAATTTGAAGATCCAATAAATACAAAGGCTAATGAAACACATGCCTCAATATCTGCAACAGGAAATGAAATATATTTTACAAGTAATAGAAAAGGAGGATTTGGAGGTTTGGATATATATGTTGTAAGGAAATTACCTAACGGAGAATGGGGATTAGCTCAAAATTTAGGTTCAGATATTAATACAGAATATGATGAAAGATGCCCATATATCCACCCTGATGGCATTACCTTATTTTTTAGTTCTCAAGGGCATTTTAATATGGGTGGGTTTGATATTTTCTTTTGCATAAAAGATGAAGGAAAATGGCAGGAAGCTACTAATATGGGATATCCCGTAAATACTACGGAAGATGATGTTTTTTATACACCCACACCCGATGGAAGAAGAGCATATTATGCATCGCATCAAACAGGAGGAATTGGTTCAACAGATATATATATGATAACATTGCCTGGCAGTAAAGAAAAAGCTCTTACTGTTATGTCAGGATTAGTAACTTTAAGTAACGGACAACAGCCGGAAGATGTTTACATTGAAGTAACAGACGTTGAAACAGGCGAAATAGTTGGCTCATATACTCCAAATTCAAAAACAGGAAAGTATTTATTTATATTAACACCCGGTAGAACTTATCATGTATTGTGTGAAACAGAGGGATTTGAACCCTATGAAGAAGATATTACCGTTGACGAAAATTCTGCTTATAAGAAAATTCAGCGACCAATTATGTTAAAACCTATTGTTTTTGTCGTGGATGATAATAGTAATGATGAAAATGATTCAACAGATGATAGCAGTAATAATGATACAACTGACAATAATGATAAATCGGGCGATACTGATAATAATACCTCGGATGACACAGATAATAATCAAAATGATGACAATAATGACAATATTGTAGATGATACCAATAGCGATTCAAATAATGATGCAACTGAAATGACTATTGAAAATGTGTTTTTTGGATTTGATGAGCATACTACAAATTTATTTTATAACACCTTAGACAAATTGGCAAATTATCTTATTCATGATCCTGTTTCTGTAGTTGAAATAGGTGGTCATACTGATGCACAGGGTGATGATTACTACAATATTTTATTGTCAAATAAAAGAGCAAAATTTGTTAAAGATTATTTATTAAAAAAAGGAGTAAAAGAAAGCTGTATGAATATTAAAGGATATGGTGAAACTCAACTAATAGCTATAGATTATGCTCCATTTACAAGAAAATATAATAGGCGTGTTGAATTTAAAGTTATTAAACAAGGAAATGCAAAACTCAATATTGAAACAATTAAAGTTCCAAATGAGTATAAACTAAAAAAGTAAATAGTATTAATTTTAAAAAAAAATTAGATGAAATATATTATCCTCATATTTTTATTTTCTTTTTTGTTTGTTGGTAATTCTTTTAGTCAAAAAAAGGATAAAACAGAACCACAAAAACGCAAATTATTTATTGAAGCACATAAACATTTGCAATTAGATGATGTTCCTTCGGCATTACAAACATTTTTATCCTTGTATAAACTTGATTCTATTAATGCTAATGTAAATTATTTAATTGGCTACTGTTATTTTACACTTGAAAATGAAACAGATAAAATTAAATCAATCCCCTATTTAATTAAGGCATTAACAAGTATTTCTGAAGAATATAGTGAAGGCATTTATAAAGAAAAAAATGCTCCTGTAAAAACATATTATTATTTAGCACAAGCTTATTATATTGATTATAAATTTGAAGAAGCTATTAAGTATTTTACAGAATACCGTAAACACGTTTCAGACCCTAAAGAATTAGAAGAAGTAGAACAATTGACATTATATGCAATTAATGGAAAAGATTTAATCTTAACACCTGTAAAAATTGACATTTTTAATCTTGGAGGAACTATTAATTCGGAATATGATGACCATAGCCCTGTTACTAATATTAGCGAAACAAAAATGGTTTTTACTTCAAAAAGAAAAGGTAGTACAGGAAATCTAAAAACAACAGATGGGCAATATTTTGAAGACATTTACATTTCACATAAATCTGACGGGAAATGGGGTAAGCCTGAAAAAATAAGTTATAATATCAATACAATGGAACATGAAGCTTCAATTGCTTTATCTGTTGACGGCGATGAATTATTTATTTATAAAGATGATGTAGGGGAAGGAGGAAATTTATATAGAAGTTTTTATGAAAATGAAGATTGGTCTAAACCTGAAAAATTAGGTTCAAATATTAATACAGAATTTGATGAGGGACATGCCACAATTTCTCCCGATGGAAGAACATTATATTTTACCAGTAACAGACGAGGAGGATATGGAGGATTTGATATTTATTATGTTAATCGTTTGCCTGACGGGCAATGGGGATTAGCTCAAAATTTAGGACAGGATATTAATACTAAATATGATGAAGGAGGTCCTTTTATTCATCAGGATGGTACAACATTGTATTTTAGTTCAAAAGGATATAACTCAATTGGTGGCTATGACCTTTTTTATACAATAATGAAAGATGATGGAACTTTTTCAAAACCCGAAAATTTGGGTTACCCAATAAATACAATAAATGATGATGTATTTTATATTTTATCGGCAGATGGAAAAAGAGCCTATTATTCTTCAGAAAAAGATGATAGTTATGGAGGTAAAGACATTTATTTAATGGACCTTGTTTCATTGCCGGAAAGATCCTTGGTTGTTGTTAGTGGAAATATTGTTAAACAAAGCAATAAAGAAGTTGTTAAAGGTGCTATACTAACTGTAAAAGATGCTAAAACAGGAAAAATAATAGGAGCGTTTAAGCCAAATAAAAGTACAGGAAAATATCTTGTAGTGTTACCAAAAGCGAAATCATTATATAAAATTTCGTGCAATGTTGGTGAATTTGTTAATGATGAATTAAAATTACCAAGCAACTCATCTTTTTATTATCTTCAAAAACCGGTTGTAATTAATCCTATAGGTGAACTTAAATAATAATGAAAATAGTTTTCTAGAAAGCAAGAGAATAAAACTCAGAGCTCTTGAACCTGCTGATGTTGAATTATTATATAAATGGGAAAATAATACTTCTTTATGGCATGTGAGTAATACGCTTACACCTTTTTCTAAATATATTTTAAAAAAATACATAGAAAATTCTCATTTAGACATATTTGAAGCAAAACAATTACGTTTGATTATTGATGTAATTGAAAATACTCCTTTTTCCATAGGAGCAATAGATCTATTTGATTTTGATGCTTATAATAAAAGGGCAGGGCTTGGTATCCTTATTAATGACATTAATTATAGGAAAAAAGGTTATGCAACAGAGGCACTCAAATTGATTATTGATTATGCTTTTAACTATTTGAAATTACATCAACTATATTGTAATATTTCAATTGATAATGCAACAAGCATTAACTTGTTTGAAGGTCATGGTTTTGTAAAGACCGGAGAAAAGATTGACTGGTTGAATGATGGAAAGAAATGGAAAAATGAAGCTATATTTCAACTTATTAACAACTGATTCTTAATAAAAAAATTTACATATAGCTGATTAATGTGAATAAAACTTATATTTTGACAGATTAAAAATTATTATTGATAATAAATTAAATATCATTGATTATAATGGTATTGAAAATATTATGAAAAATTTATTTGTACTTATATTCATATCCCTTTTGTTTAATATTGCTTCTTTTTCTCAAATTTCAGGAGAATTAAAAGAGAAGTTTATTGACGCAGAATATTATTATCTATATGAAGATTTTACTGACGCCCTTCCGATATACTTGGAAATTGCAGAAAAATACCCTGGTAATTCAAATGTTAATTATCGTATTGGAATGTGTTTCTTGCATTTGCCACAGGTAGATGATAAGGCGCGAGAAAATGCAATAAAATATCTTAAAAAAGGAACAAAAGAGATTTCGGAAAGATATAATGAAGGCTCGTATAAAGAAACAGGTTCTCCTCCTGAAGTATTCTTTTATCTTGGTAATGCACTTCGTTTTATGCATATATTTGATGAAGCAATAAAAGCTTATGAAAATTTTAAAACCTACCTTGATGTTTATGACATATTCTTTATAGATCTCGTAAATAGGGAAATACAGGCAACACGTAATGCTAGTGAATTGGTTTTATTGCCAATTAAGCTTGATAGTGAAAATCTTGGAACAGAAATAAATTCTTCTGTAGAAATAGAAAATTGTCCTGTTATATCTGATGACGAATCCGTTTTAGTATATACTGCAGGACAAAATAATAATTTTTCACCCGATATTGCACTTGACCTGATAAATTTTGATTATGAAATGGATAAAATCTATTTTACACAAAAAGTTGATACAACTTGGTCAGATCCGATAAACATTAATGATGATATTAAAGTTGGTGAAAAAGCAGTTCCTGTTACAATGTCTAAAGATGGAAAAGTTCTTTATATTGCACAAGACGACAATGATAATGGAAATATCTACACAACTCATTATGTAGATGGGAAATGGACACCTATTAAACGATTAAATAAAAATATTAACTCCCGACAATGGGAATCTCATGCAAGTCTTACTGTTGAAGGAACAGTTTTATATTTTACAAGTGATAGGGATGGAGGCTATGGTGGTTTAGATATTTATAAGTCGGTACTTGATGAGAATGACGATTGGGGACCTGCTGAAAATCTGGGACCTACAATAAATTCAATTTATGACGAGGAAACACCTTTTATTTTGAACGATGGAAAGACACTTTATTTCAGTTCGCAGGGACATTATAGTATGGGTGGATTTGATGTTTTTCACAGCAAATTGTTAGAGGATGGTAAATGGTCAACACCTCTGAATTTAGGATACCCAATAAATACTGTAGGAAATGATTTATTTTACCTGCCTAAATCAAATGGTGAATATGCATTTTTTCCTCTTAATAATAATGAAAGAGGTTTTGGTGGTAATGATATATATAAAATAATGGTTGTAACACCTGAATCAGGTACTACAGAGATAAACCTAAAAGGCTTAATCACTTTACAAGACAGAAAACCTGTATTACCCGAAAATTCCGTTGTTTATGTAATTGATAAAACTACTTATGATACAATAGTTAAAATTACACCTGAATTACAATCAGGTGATTATTCCACAATAATAAACTCAGGTGATTTTAAGTTGCTTTATGCTTCTGAAGGATATTTTGAACATGAAGAAAACCTATTTATTCCGGATATATATACCAGAACAGATGTTGTAATAAATGTTGAACTTATTCCACTGCAGGTTACAACAGGAGAATATGTTGTTATTCGTAGTATATTCTTTAATTATGGAAAACATGATTTGAGAAGAGAATCGAAAATTGAACTTGAAAAACTCGGCAAATTAATGCAAGAAAATCCTTCGCTGTATGTTGAAGTTATTGGTCATACCGATTCAAAAAGTAGTGCTGAATTTAATCAGAAATTATCTGAAAAAAGGTCAAGATCAGCTATTGATTATCTGGTTAATATGGGTATAAGCGTTGAAAGATTTGTTTCAACAGGCTTAGGAGAAACTCAACATGTTGCAATAAACACGAATGTTGATGGAACAGAAAATGAAGAAGGAATGCAGTTGAATAGAAGAGTTGAAATTAAAATTCTTAAATCAGATGATAATTTAGTTATTGTTGAAGATATACATGTCCCTCCAAGACTTAGAAAAAGAAAAGATGTCAGCATTCATAGTATTTTAGTTACTACATCAAAAGTGCCATTAACTAAAAACGATTTTGCAGCAAAAGACCCAGAAGGTTTATTAAAAGATATCAGAGCAATAAATGGCGAAGATGAAATATTGTACGCACTTGGAGAATATAAAGAAAAATCGGAAGCACTAAAGCTTTTTAATAAAATTCTTGACTTAGGATTTACAGGAACAAAAATAGTTGACAATTTTGAATTAGATGAAATGAAACCTAAGAGTTTGGTGGTTGATATTAATGTAAATGATACTTCACAAACGTATGTAACACCAACTACAAATGATGGTGGAAAAGTGTATACTATACAACTTAAAGCTTTGTCAAAACCAATAAATCTTAATTATTTTAAAAATCTAAAAGGCGTTAAAGAGAATTTATGTGCCGATGGTTACTACAGATACACTTATTTAGAAATTACAGATCCGGTAAAAGCAAGAGAAGAAAGACAAAAGGTTATTGAACTTGGGTATCATGGTGCATTTATTGTCTTAAATAAACAATTTAGTCAAATTAAAGACAAAAAAGGTGAATTTACCATTCAGTTAAAATCACTTACAAAACCTGTTAATATTGGGGTTTTTAGAGGATTAACAGGAGTTAAAGAACATATAGCTAATAATGGACTCTATAAATATACTTACGGAACATACTCAAGTATGTCAGAAGCAAAAAAAGACTTGAAAAAAGTTGCAAAAAAAGGCTATCCCGATGCTTTTGTTATTAATGTAGAGAAATACAACAATTAATTGATTAAGCTTTAACATCCAAATGTCAATCTCTCACATGCACTTGTTTTTCACTTTCGTGATACACTTATACACTTTCGTGATATAGCAAAACTGTTTCATCCAATTATCAAGTAAAAATAGGCAATCATAAAGTAAATACAGGAATTTAAAAAGTAGATTTAGACAATCAAAAAGTAGACATAAGCACTCGTCAGATAGACACTTTTAATGAGTAATGATAAACAATAATCAATAAACGAAAAACGCTAGTCCTGAGCGGAGTCAAATGGACAAACGAAAAACGCTAGTCCATAAATCCCTGTTCCTTTAAAACAGACAATAAAGCTTGTGAAAATGTAATATTATCAGCTTTTTTATATCTAACATCAGTAAAAACCTGCGCAAGTGTTTCTTTATTATTCTCAGCTATAAATTCTTTATTTTCCACAAGACTTTCTTTGTTAGCGTATATCCTGTTTATATCTTCAGTAGTATAGTTTTTATATGTTTCCTCATGTATAATACTATTTAAAGGCAATCTGTCAGTTTGTTCAGGTTGTTCGTCGGGATATCCAAGTGTAATTGTTGTAACAGGAACAACACCTTTTGGCAGTTGTAATACATCTATTATTTGTTTTGCCATGTATATTGTTGTTCCAAGATAACAAATACCTATTCCTTTTGCCTCTGCAGCTACGGCAACATTTTGTGCAACAAGCAAAGCATCAACAGCAGCAGTTATAAATGATAAAAAATTATCATATCCTGGTTCAGCCTTTCTGTTTCTACACCAAATATTAAAACGATTAAAGTCTGCACAAAAAGTTAAAACAACAGGCGCATTATTAACCATGGGCTGATTAAAATGCAATGGAGACAGCTTCTTTTTATTTTCTTCGTCTTTTGTTACAATTACAGAATATAATTGCATATTTCCTGTAGTCGAGGCACGACACCCTGCATTTAAAATTTCATTTAAAATATCATTACTGATATTTTTATCTGTATATTTTCTAATAGTTTTGTGATCTAATAAAACATCTAACATTATTAAATTATATTAAATTAAACATTA
>CAYTAU010000096.1:0-14432 GCA_964435855.1 uncultured Bacteroidales bacterium
CACAACTTATTATACTGCATATCAATTGTATAATCTGATGTTAAGGAACGACTAATTAAAAAAATATATTTCAATCCTTCTGTTTTTTTTTCGTCCTTCACTTGTTGTATTTGTTGAAATAGGTTTTGAACTTCCTTCACCCCTTGAATGAACCCTGTTATTGTTAACTCCCTGCTCTATCAAATATTGCTTAACTGCATCTGCTCGTTTTTTTGATAATTCAACATTATAGTTCTTCGCTCCTTTGTTATCCGTATAACCTACAATATTAATATTGATATTATTGTTTTGCGTCAAATAATTTGCAATAATATCTAACTGATTACTTATGTTTTTTTGTATTACATATTCATCAGTTTCGTATTCTACATCTGGAATTTTATATAGTAAATTCTTAGGAACTCTCCCTACATAAACATCGTCAACAAAATAATATCTTTTTCTTTTTGCATTTTTATTAATAATTAAAGCGCTTGAAAGCTCATTTTCATAATTTTTATTGAAACTACTTATTGTTAATATATTTTCATTACCATTTGCAATATAAAATCCTGATACCTTATCCCAATTAACAGTATCTGTCAAGTAGCTATGCTTTTCATTTCTTATTTGAGGAATAATTGTATCTAAAATTTCTGACCCCCAACTATAATTAAAAGTCTTATTTGAAAAATACAATCCTATGTCCCAAATAGCATACGAACTACTGTCAGACAAATTCACAAAAAACTCAATATAATAAACGGAATCTCTTTTTAATGGCTCTATCAATTTTGTTTGTAATAACTCAACAGGAGAAACCAATCCTGCGTATGCAATACCTGTTCTTGCCTCTTGATATCCACTAATATTATATGGAGTAGACATTTTTTTAGTTATATATTTCTCTTTGGGGCAAGATTTGTAATAATCAGATGAAAAACCTTTCCAATATTTAGATTTACTAATTTGACTATAATTAGTTGGGCACATTCCTTCTTCAAAGCTGGAGTTCTTTACCAAATTTTGAGAGTGCAAAGCTTCTATAAATAAAATAAGTGTTAATAATAGTATGATTCTCATTGCTTCTTGTAATTAAACCTAACGTTTGGCTAAACTGCGTTTTAATGCTGTTTAGGTTTTATTGTGCATAGTATTTTAATGTCATTTTTCATATTCATAGTAAAGAATATAAAAAGGACTATATTCAGAACCAATCAAATCATAAGAAAAGTATTCAGCTTCAATCATAAAATCTTCTAAATATTTATATTCAATTTTATGAAAAAGATATGTTGAATCTTCCATGCGTATACCTTTTGTTGCCTTAATATTTGTTTGATATATTTTCCCGAATTTACTAATTAGATGTGTTAATAGTATTTCATAATATTGGTCACCTATTATATCAATGATTTTAGATTTCTTTATATCTCTTTTAATAAGGGGAAAGCACCTAAGTACAACATAAGCGCAATAATGATTATCATAGGAAAGAGAATCTTTATAAAAAGATGTCCATATTGCAGATTTAATTCTTTTGTTCTCGATTGATATTTTCCATTCCCCAATTAATATTCTTATTGGAATATTGTCCTCCACATAATTACTTTCAAATAATTTTATTTTTGAAATATTATTATCAATGATAGCTGATGAATCACAATCAAGCAAAGGTCTGTTAATGAAAATATTTGAGAAACAGATATTATCTTGGCTAAATTGTCCAAACGCCTTATTGAACCAAATTGTCGAGATTATAATAGACAGTTTAATAAATAGCTTCATTAGTTTAATATTATTATGCACAACACTCCACTAAAATGCGTAGTGTTTTTTATTTCTACTATAGTTACAAGTGTTTATTTCACAAAAATAAACAAAAAAGGAGAAAACTCTCCTTTTAATTTTAGATTTACAATTTTAGACATTTCTTTTTTACTCCGTTTTTCTTATAGCAACATCAAGTCTTGTCCCTTGGTTTTTATTACTTCAGAATCTATTGTTAAAGTGTCGTATTTTTTTTTTCAACATAATATTTTCACACTATTTTAGATAAATAATTGAAGGATAAAATTGATGCTACTCTAAAAAAACAGCTTATTGAATTTAATATAAAAGCAGTAGGCTTATAAGCAGGATTCTGTCTTGTTCTATCATTTATCTTGTTTCGCCATCACTAACGAAATCTTGCTGCCCACCCCCCGACATTGAACGAGCAATTCTTAACTGTCGGTATATTTGGCATTGCAACCCATAAGATGTACGACTACCATGGTTACCCACACTGCCGGTGAGCTCTTACCTCACCTTTTCACCCTTATCCCGACAAGTCGAGACGGTTATTTTCTGTTACATTACTATACTCTCGCAAGTATCTTCCTGTTAGGAAGTATGGTGCTCAGTGTTGTCCTGACTTTCCTCTCCAAAATAAATTGGAGCGATAGAATAGCCTACTGCATTGCAAAATTAGAAAGAAAATTTATAATATTTGAATATAAACCTCATGAAATTTTAAGTTTTTTTATTCAATGGCAATTCAATACCATAACCTGTTTTTTTATCTTGTCGTTTTAGCAAGATGGCAAATAATAAGCCAAGTAAGCTAATAGCAGCAAATAAGAACATTACAGGTGTATAATTCAGAATATCGGGACTTCCAGGATTTGTTTTATCAAGTATTATACCGGCAAGTAGCGGAACACCCCATAATCCCAAATTTTGTATTGAATACATAAGCCCGTATGCTGTGCCTATTTGTTTGTCGTCAACCATTTTTACCATAGATGGCCACATGGCAGCAGGTACTAATGAAAACCCAATGCCAAGCAAAATCATCGGCACATAAGGAGCGATATTGCTTGTAGCAAAACATAAATGAACAATAAATAATGTGATTGAGCCAAATATCATGGCAGTAGCACTTTTACCTTTTCTGTCAATCATCAATCCAAACAAAGGTGTAAATATTAAAGTACCTAATGGTAGCAAAGAGGTTATTTGCCCACTTTGCAAAGGCGACATATTAAACTTGTTTAAGAAAAAATCAGGAGCATAAGATAAAAACGGAAATACCGCTGAATAAAATGTAACACATAAAAGAGCAATAAAAATATAAGCCTTGTTTGTTAATAAACCCAATATATCGGCAAATTGAAATTTTTCTTTTATTTTTTCCTGTTTTGATTCTTTGGCATTTTTATCATACTTAATATCTATAAGCATATAGATAATAAATACCAATAAACCAATACAGACCAGTATGGCTGCCAACCATATAGCAATATTTAATCCTGAACCATCTTCTTTTGCAAAAACAGGTGATAATTGCAAAGCAGCAAATGTTCCTAATCTTCCAAAACCTACCTTTATACCAAATGCCAAAGCAAGATCCTTACCCTTAAACCATTTAACCAGTATTTTGCTAATAACAACAATACTTGTTTCGGCTCCAAGCCCAAAAAAGAACCTGCCAAGCAACATCATCTTTAATTCAGGCGAATAATTGGGTAAAAAAGATTGCATTATACTATACCCAAATTCTCCGTTCTGATACATATTGGATGCACCATAAGCTGTCAAAAAGGCACCAAAAGCCATAAAGAAGACAAACATAAATCCCGTACGTCTTATTCCAAGTTTATCTAAAATTACTCCCCCAATTACTGCCATTAGCAAAAAAGTGTTGGGTATAGAATAAAATGAAACAAATAACCCGTATTGTGTATTAGAAAAATTAAACTCACTTGTAAGGTGAGTTTTAAGCGTAGAAAAAGCATCGTAAAAATAGTAGTTGACAGAAAGAACAAAGCCAATAAGTATTAAAACACACCATCGTGCAATAGCAGAATTATTTAATGTTCTTTTAAATTGCTCCATCCATACTAGTTTTTTAAAAAACTAAAAATAAAGGTTTTTTATAAATGATTATGGCTTTTTTAAATAATAATTAATAATTAGTCTCAAAATAACGCAACATTTCACTGTGTATACACGTATAAACACATAATTTATAAATATAAAATTGTATTAAGTGCTATAATTTTAACACATTGCAGTTATAAAGAAATATTTTAGAATCAGGATTTAACTTAATATAATTTTAAAAAAATAATTGTTAATTAATGTTTGGTAACTTATTTGTATGCTTTAATTATTAGATTGTATAAAATAATTAATTTTGAGAAATTTTTAAATTGAAATGAGACAGGTTTTAGTAATATTAATTTTTTGTTCACTTGTTTTTAATTCACAAGCTATAGTGCTGCCATCGCAAATCAGTGACACTCTTAATGTTATTGATGAGAATAATATGAAACAAGGCTATTGGATAATTCAGGATAAGACAAATACATACAAAAAAGAGGAAGGGAAATATATTGACAATAGAAAAACAGATATTTGGAAAGCATACTATCCCAGCGGAAAAATTAAACATGAAATTACATATATTAAAGGCAGAGCAAACGGATATGCAAAGTTTTATTACGAATCGGGAATAATATCAGAAGAAGGTATATGGAAAGGCAATAAATGGGTTGGAGAATATAAATATTTTCATACAAACGGTAAAACTGCTTATGAATGGCAATATAACAAGGCAGGAAAAAGAACCGGAGTTCAGAAATATTATCATGACAATGGGCAATTAATGATAACCGGCGAATGGAACAATGGTAAAGAAGCTGGTGTTATAAAAGAATACTATGCAGATGGAAAATTGAGGTCAGAAAAAACTTTTAATGAAGGTAAAGTAGATTCAGTTTCTATAAAGATTTACGAACCACTAGGTAATGCTACGAATAATAATACTAATAACAATGACGTGAAAGTTGTTATTGTAAACGACAATACTAATAATGGCGAACCTGTTGGATACTTTACAGGAGACGGGGAACATACAACCTTTAAAAGAATTAACGGACAAAGGAAAAAAGATAGAGAAGGAATGTTTAAAGGCGGAAAATTACAAGATGGTAAAAAATACTCATATGACACTAAAGGGAAACTTACAAAAACTGCAATTTACAATGATGGAAGAATTGTAAATATCATCTACGCAGAACAAGAATAATTACTAACTTTACATTTTAAAATATTTTTTTAGTTTTATTGCTATGAATAATAAACTATTGATTTATAATACGCTTAGTCGTAAGAAAGAAGTCTTTGAACCGGTAAATCCACCAAATGTAGGATTGTATGTTTGCGGTCCAACAGTATATGGCGATGCTCATTTAGGTCATGCCAGACCTGCAATATGCTTCGATTTACTTTTTAGATATTTAAAACATCTTGGCTATAAGGTACGCTATGTGCGAAATATTACCGATGTTGGACATCTGGAAAATGACACAGATACAGGAGAAGATAAAATTGCTAAAAAAGCAAGATTAGAGCAACTTGAGCCAATGGAAATAGCCCAGTTTTATACTGAATCTTATCATGAAAACATGAACCGCTTAAATGTACAAAGCCCAAGTATAGAGCCACGTGCTTCAGGTCATATTATGGAACAACTTGATATGATTGACAGAATAAACAAAAGTGGATTTGCTTACGAAATTGATGGATCAGTATATTTTGATGTTGAAAAATATAACGAAAAAAATAATTACGGAAAATTATCAGGTAGAGTTTTAGATGACCTAAAAAGCAATACTCGTAAACTTGAAGGTCAGGATGAAAAGCGAAATAGTTTTGACTTTGCATTATGGAAAAAAGCTGCACCCGAACATATTATGAAATGGAAATCGAAATGGAGTGATGGTTTCCCCGGTTGGCATCTTGAATGTTCAGCAATGGGAGAAAAATATCTTGGCGAAACTTTTGATATCCATGGAGGAGGAATGGATCTATTGTTTCCGCATCATGAATGTGAAATTGCACAAAGTATGGCTGCTAATGGAAAAGAAGCTGTTAAAATCTGGATGCACAACAACATGATTACTATTGACGGACAAAAAATGGGAAAATCGCTCGGAAACTTTATTACGCTAAATGAGTTTTTTGAAGGCAAGCATAAAACACTTGACAGAGCTTATAGTCCAATGACAATTCGTTTTTTTATATTGCAAGCACATTATCGTTCTACTGTCGATTTTTCTAATGAAGCATTACAATCAGCTGAAAAAGGTTTTAAAAGACTTATGACAGGAATTAAAACACTAGGGAAAATTACTGCTTCAGATAAATCAACTATTGATATTACCGATTTTGAAAGCAAATGCTATAAAGCTATCAATGATGATTTGAATAGTCCGATACTTATATCATATTTATTTGATAATGTTAAACTAATAAACTTAATTGCTGCAGGGAAGGATAAAATTTCTGTCGAGGACCTTGAAAAATTAAAAAATATATATAATACTTTTGTTTTTGATATACTTGGTTTGGTAGATGAAAATGATGATACATCAAATGATATACTTGACAAAGTTATTGATTTGCTTCTGAATATCCGGTTAGATGCAAAGGCAAACAAAGATTTTAGCACATCAGATAAAATTCGTGATAAGTTAAGTGAAATTGGTGTAGTTGTTCGTGATAAAAAAGATGGATTTGAGTGGAAAATTGAATAATTTTATTATATCTTAATATGTTGTTTTATAGACTTATATTAATTTCAATTGTATTTTCTTTAATATTTTTGGAATCGTGTAAAAATGATAATATTGAAATTGTTGAAAATGAGAATGACTCTGTAATTACCGATAATAACATTAAAAGCACAAAATTATCTGAAATTATATCTCCTGTAAATAATGCTTTATACACAATTGGTGATAGCGTGTTGTTTGCTATTAATCCAATATCTGATGAAAACCTTATTGATTCTGCGAGTATCTTTATTGATAAAAAACATATTTGTACAATAACAAAACACCCTGCCCGATATACCTGGTATTCTGAGATCACTAAAGTCGGAAAAAACAAATTTTCAGTCACAACTTATTTTTCTGATGGAAAAGAATATAAAAATTCAGTTAATATTAATTTTAAATCAGATATTATTCCAAAAGAATATACTTATAAGGTGATAAATGAATTTCCACATGATATTAAAGCATATACTGAGGGATTTGTTTATGAAAATGGCTTTATTTATGAAGGAACGGGACAAAAAGGCGAGTCTTCAATACAGAAATATGTACTTGAAGATCATGAAATAATTCAAAGCTATAATAACACATCCGATATTTTTGGCGAAGGAATTATTATAATTAATGATAAGTTAGTTCAACTAACATGGCATTCGGGAATAGGTTTTGTGTATGACAAAGAGACATTTAAGCGCATAAGCAAATTTAATATTCAAACAGAAGGTTGGGGAATAACAAGTGATGGAGAACACTTATTAATGAGCGATGGTACTAACAAAATTTATTATTTGGAAACAGAAGTTTTTACTAAAACAGGAGAATTTGAAGTATATGATAATATTGGAAAAGTAAACTCCCTTAACGAGTTGGAATTTGTTGATAGTATGATATATGCAAATATTTACACACGTGATAAAATTGTAATTATTGACCCCAAAACAGGAAAAGTAATCACAAATATTAATTTATCAGGAATTTTAAACCCAAAAGACAAGCATCCTAAAATTGATGTTTTAAACGGCATTGCATGGGATAGCGAAAACAAAAGATTACTTGTTACAGGTAAATACTGGCCAAAAATTTATGAGATAGAACTTATTGAAAAATAAGACTTTTTTGTTTATTTTTTTACTGCTTTCCTTGTTATATTATTATTAATCCTTATAAAATAAATTCCGTTATTTAAATTCGTTTAAAATAATACAACGGAGCATTTACTTTTCTCTTAAATAAAACAATATCTTTGCAATTATTAAATTATGAGTTTAATAAAATACATATTACCACTACTGATATTGTTATCAACCTTTTCACTTGCTCAAGACGAGAAAAAAACAATTGAAGCAATTAGAATAAGTAATCCGCCGGTAATAAATGGAGATATTAATGACTCATGCTGGAATAATGTGCCAATAGCAACAAATTTTATTCAGTTTGAACCATACAATGATGGTCGTGCTGGTTCGCAAAAAACAGAGGTAAAAATTACATACAACAATAACGCATTATATGTAGCTGCAATGATGTATGATACTGCACCTGATAGTATTCTTGTAGAATATAGCGAACGCGACGATTCTGAAGGAATTACCGATATTTTTGCTTTTTCAATAAATCCATTTAACGATGGTATTAATGCTGTAAGCTTCTGGGTTACGGTAGCAGGAGTGCAGGTAGATATTAAAATTACAGAAGAAGACATGGACGAAAAATGGAATGCTGTTTGGGAAAGCGAAGTTAAAATGCTTGATAACGGATGGAGCGCCGAAATTAAGATACCGTACTCTGCAATACGTTTTCCTAAAGTAAAAGAACAAATATGGGGAGTTAATTTCTGGCGTGGCATTAGGAGATATAGAGAATGGTCAACCTGGCAATATATAGATAAAAAGAAAGGTCTTATTACTCCACAAGTTGGTATAATAACTGGGATAAGCGATATAGAGCCACCAATAAGATTATCAATAACTCCGTATGTTTCTGCTTATGCCGAAAATTATTCTGAGAATAAAGGTCTTGGGTATACTTTTAATGGAGGCATGGACCTAAAATACGGTATCAACGAAAGTTTTACTTTTGATGTAACCCTAATTCCCGATTTTGGACAAGTACAATCCGATGACGAAATTCTTAACCTTACACCTTTTGAAACATATTACAACGAAAAACGTTCATTTTTTACTGAAGGAACAGAGTTGTTTGAAAAATGCGAAATATTCTATTCGCGAAGAATTGGCAACGAGCCGGCGGGTTACGAAAATGTTTATGATATAATTAAAGATAATGAAGAAATTATTGAAAACCCCGAAGAAACAAAGCTGATAAATGCAACAAAACTTTCGGGCAGAACAAACAAGGGCTTGGGTATTGGATTATTTAATGCAATTACATCAAATACTTATGCCATTATTGAAGATACGCTTGGCAATACCAGAAAAGTAAGTACACAGCCGTTTACAAATTATAATATGATAGTGTTTGATCAGTCGCTTAAAAACAACTCATATATTAGCATTGTAAACACAAATGTTACAAGGGCAAAAGATGATTACTCTGCAAATGTTTCCGGCTTGGAGTTTGGACTTTTAAACAAAGATAACTCTTACGATATATACGGTAATGGAATTATCAGTCAAAAATATATTGCAGACTCTACCAGTATTGGATATAATTATGAAATTGGCTTTGAAAAGAACAGTGGCAATTTTACATTTGATATATACCGTGCAGTTATTTCCAATACATACGACCCTAACGATATGGGGTATCTTGAAAACAACAACGAAGTAGAAAACGAACTAGAATTATCATATAATATTTTTGACCCATTCTGGATAATATTAAGAAGTGACAATAGCCTGTCAACAAGTCACATTAGTTTATATGAACCAAGCAAATTCTCTTATTTCAACATATATTTAAATTCAATAACAGTATTTAAAAACCATACTACATTGTTCTTGAATCTTTTTAGTATGCCTTTAGAAGGAAACGATTTTTTTGAATCGCGCACAGGCAATGTATTTAAAATGCCTGTAAACACTTTTTTCAGCATTTTTATTTCGCCCGATTACAGAAAAAAGTTTGTTATTGATGTAGGCGGTAGTTATGGTTACTCCAAAAGTTTTCATAACAGAAAAGCCATTAGCGATTATGATATTACAATTTCTCCACGATTACGTTTAAGCAACAAAATGAATTTAATTTACAAGTTTAATTACGATAAAGTTTCTTTAGCATACGGATATGTTGCATTTAACGATTCTATGAACGCAGTGGTTTTTGGAGAACGACAAGTAAAAACTATAACCAATACAATATCGTCAAACTATATTTTCAATAATAAATCGTCGTTAAATTTCCGATTACGTCATTATTGGTCTACTGCAAAGTACTTCGACTTTTTTACCTTAAACAATGAAGGATATTTAGATAACACCAATTATACAGCTAATCACGATATTAATTTTAATGCTTTTACTATTGATATGTCGTACAAATGGCAATTTATGCCGGGCAGCGAAATATCGGTAGTTTGGAAAAACAATATCTATACTTTTGGCGATGAAATTATTTACGATTACCGAAAAAATTTAAACAATATTTTTAACTCACCACAAATAAATAGCCTTTCGGTTAAAATACTCTATTATTTAGATTACTGGTATTTGAAGAAACGGTAAACTTTGGGCTTGGGCAGTAATTAACGACGATTAAATTGGGCTTGAAAGCGATATCGCTAAAATTACGGTTTAAAGAAAATACTTAAGCCCAAAAATTCACAAATTTTTGCTAACTATGATAGCGACTAAGATTACCCAACATTTTTGATACCCAAAAATGGGATTGTCTAAATCGGGATTACACGCTTTAAGGCTGGTGCCGATATTGCCACTACTGTAAAAATGACAAGCTCAAAAGGCAATTATCAGTTTTCGAAATTAGAACCCGGAATATGGATTATTACTTTCGAAAAATTTAGTTTCGATACTATTACAAAAGAAGTAGAAATAATTAAAAACAAAGGCTTACGCCTTGATGTGGCTATTAGAAAAACGGAGTAAATTACAAATTCATCCGATGACTTAAAGTCATCGGATGAGTAACTAATAAGTTTAGAATGCCTAAAATTAAAAGGGGAGAGTTTTTTTGCTCTCCTTTTTTTTGTATATATTTGCTAAATGTTTAATACAGTATTGTCCAACAACTAAACATTTAATAAAAGTTTAGTTCCTCCCCTTTGGGGAGGTTAGGAGGGGCCGTTTAACAAAATTAACAAATTGTAGCTATAAGAGATATAACAAGCATTAATGCTTTTTATCTACTAGTTAGAGAATATATCCAAATACACAGACAATATGACTATTAAATTTTCAATTTTCTTTTTTCTACTAGTAGTATTATCCAGTTGTGATAAATTTTATGAGGGCCAACTTGTAATTGAAAATAGTACGAGTAAAAGTATATCTATTAGATATCAAATAGATTTTGATTCTAATTATTATCAAGACTCAATTTACCAGGCAACAATTGATCCTTACGGCAAAAAAAACATTTACAATAATCCGAGTTCACTTGGAATGAAATGTGAGGAAGTAAAATCAACACAAGAGAAAATCTATTTTTTGAATATTCTTAGTATCACAAATTCTTCTAATGACAGTTGTTCAAAGGCATACAATGATTGTTCGGAATGGAAATTTGAAACTAAAATACGAGAAGATGAACTTGACTTAATAACATATAGATTTGTTTTGGATGAAGATGATTTTAAACATTCTATAACAAAACCTAAAAAGCATTAAAACACAGTTTAGCCAAACCGTTATAAACAAGATTAAAACAAAAAAATGATGAATATAATTATATATATACTGTTAGGTGCATTCACATTAGGATGTACTAGTCCTAAAGTGAATATCGAATCAAATAAGCAACAGGAAAATTGCCTTACGGCAAAAAATTTTAATTCTATTGCCTCTTACATTGAAGATAATGGTAAGCCGATAAAACTTTCAGAAAGATTGATGTCTGATAAAGAGTCTTTATCCTTAGAAGTGTCTATTGGCATGAGGTCTATTCAGCTTGAAGATTATCAAGATCACAAAAGGATTATTATAATTGATAACAATGAAGATCATAAAATTCCGCATTATTTTGTATCAATCGAAAACAAAGAACTTCAAATTTCAGCTTATTACTCAAGATTTGATACTGAAGAAGACAGAAAAAAGAGAGCAGATCATTGGTGCAATATTGTTTCAGAATTAGCAATAAAACAATGAACCAGTTTATAACAAAACCTAAACAGCATTAAAACACAGTTTAGCCAAACCTTACCCATCCCAAAAACCAAAAACCATAAAAAAAGCAAAGCTTATTTAAAAACTTTGCTCTTAACACTTATGATGAAATCCCGACTTGATACGAAGTTGGGATAAGTTAGTTCTAATGATTTTAATTCGCCTAAGAGTAGGACTTTCTCCTGTTAGAGCTTGGAATTAAAGAGGGGACATTATAACAATTTGGAAAACAAACCAAAATATATTATATTTGCTAAACCTTTAAGACAGTATTGTCCAACAACTAAACATTTAATAAAAGTTTAGTTCCTCCCCTTTGGGGAGGCTAGGAGGGGCTGTTTAACAAATTGTAGCTATAAGAGATATAACAAGCATTAATGCACCTTATCCTAACGTTACCAAACATATAAAATTATAATTCTATGATGATTTACAGATGAAAAAACTGATTGCCATATTATTTATTTCACTTTTTATCACCTTTCAATTATTTTCTCAAAGCTACAATTGGGATTGGTACCAAACGATAAGCAGTACAAATCTTGATCAAGGTGGTACGATAAAAAGTATCGTGCTTGATGACAATAATAATATTTATTATACAGGATTTACATATGATACAGCATATACTGATACTAATATGATAGATAATAATGGGGCATCAAGTGCGTTTTTAGTAAAATATGATGAGAATGGAAATTATATCTGGTCTAAAACATTTGGTGGGTTAAATGATGAAAATGCGTTTGGCATTATAATAGATAACAAAAACAACATATTTGTTACTGGCCAAGCAATAGGATTAGTTACTTTCGATGGCATTGTTTGGGAAAATTTATCCTCTTGTAATCGAGCATACATTGTTAAATTTGATGAGGATGGAAATTATTTATGGCATACAATTCCCGCTTCAGATAATAGTCAAGGATATTGTTTAGATTCTGATTCAATTAATAATCTTTATTTCACGTGCACAACAGGGATGTTCGTAGATTCTTTTGAAACTCAACCTTTAATCACAGGAAATGCAAGCTCAATTATAGCAAAATATGATAATCAAAACAGTTTTGAATGGATGAGGCAAATAAGATATTTGTTTAAACCACAATTAAGCCATGAAAATAACTATATTTACCTTATAGGTTGTGGGTTATTGGGTTATGATATAATTTATAATATTGATACTATAATTCCAGATAATGATTATCAGTGGTTTATTTTTAAATTTGATGAATCTGGGAATCTGATATGGTATAAAAAAACATATGGTTATTCAATGTCTCAAATAACTTCTAATAATAATCACTTTTATATTAAGGGTAACCTAAAAGACACATTGATTTTACCACCAAATGATACACTTATATCTATAAGTGTGAGTAATGGATTTATAGCAAGTTTTGATACTTCAGGTAATGTAGAGTGGGCTCATGTTGCAGATGGTAATAACTCCCGCATTCCTGGTGTAGATTTTGATAGTCAGAATAATTTATGGGTATTATGTAATTATCGCGCATATCTCAATATTGGTCAAATAAACTTAGTTAGTGGTTTTAATCCTAAACCACTAATTTTTCAAATATCAGAAAATGGTATAGTTAATAATAATAATTATTTTGAATGGTTTGCACCTACTTGTGGAATGTATTCTGAGGATTTAAAACTCGACAGTTATGAAAATTTTATAGTAAATGGGTTTTTTTATGATTGTTTTGAAGCAGGTATATTTTATACTATATCGTCAGGTAATTATGATTTATTTTTAACCAAACTATCTCTAGTAACAGAAAATAATAATCTGGAAATTAGCAATAACAATATTTCAATCTACCCTAACCCAACAACAGGCGTATTTACAATAAAGGCAGAAGAAGTGGAGAGTATTGAAGTAATAAACATACAAGGCAAACAAATCTACAAAGGCAAAGAAACAGAAATAGACCTTAGCACCCAGCCAAAAGGCATATATATAATTAAAGTAATAACTGATAAACAAACAATAACACAGAAATTAATAAAACAATAAAACGCAGTTTATCCAAAACCTTACCCATCCCAAAAACCAAAAACCATAAAAAAAGCAAAGCTTATTAAAAAAACTTTGCTCTTAACACTTATGATGAGATCCCGACTTGCTACGCAGTCAATGTCATTAAGTTAAGAGTTGAGATGCTCATTATCAGTTGCCCCGACCTTTAGGTCGGGGGTTGAAGTACAAAAATTAAATGGGCTTCAGCCCAAAAAGAATATGAAGAATTTATAAATTAAATGCGAACTTAAAAGACTTTTGGGCTAAAGCCCTATTTTTACAATATTTATATCCCCGTCCTAAAGGACGAGGCAACTGATAAGCTTATACTTACACATTGGCTACGCAGTTGGGATAAGTTCGTTCTAATAATTTTAATTCGCTTTGCAGGTTTTAAAATAATCGGTTTGATTTGATGAGATCCCGACTTGCTACGCAGTCGGGATAAGTTCGTTCTAATGATTTTAATTCGCTTTGCAGGTTTTAAAATAATCGGTTTGATTTGATGAGATCCCG
>CAYTAU010000096.1:14532-14651 GCA_964435855.1 uncultured Bacteroidales bacterium
ACTTGCTACGCAGTCGGGATAAGTTCGTTCTAATGATTTTAATTCGCCTACGGCTTTTAAAATCATAGACTCACTTACTTAATCTCCTCCTGATTTATTCCATAATGATTTACGCCTAC
>CAYTAU010000097.1:0-1096 GCA_964435855.1 uncultured Bacteroidales bacterium
AATGTTTATAAAAACAAAAAGGTCGGAAGAAAAAATCTTCCGACCACTCCTGGAGTTTTACTCCCTTTTTTTATGCCTTTTTAATTGATTGATTTAAAATATTCTTTGTATTTGGCCCTTCGTTAAATAGTAAATCAATAATACTTAAATTTGAAATGAAATTATGTTTTTCCTGAAATACCTGATAATAATTAATTGCCGAAAAATAAACATCCGGCTTTTGTTCTCTTTGTTTTGGATGTATTGAATTTCTGTAATCATTACTTTCTATTTTTTCTGAAGTATTATATTTATCAGTAAAGGAAAATTTAGTGTCAATTTCAAGAAGTTTTAACAGGATTATTAGAATTTCAATATTTAGATCAAAAAGAAATTTGTGTTTTTTATTGAAAACATGTAAAAAATCATCAATATAATATTCGTAGAACGGAGAATGACGATATGCAGATTCAATACCTTTAAAATGTAGTTTTTGCCAGTTAGTATCATAGTCAATCCTTACTTCAGTTATTTTAACTTTTAATGTATCTTCTTTTTTTACAGGAATAATAAGTGTTAGTTTACCATTTGCGCCGTATATATTACACCTGTTTCTGTAGGATTGTTTTGAAAAATTTTCATATTTTTCAATAAATACATTTTTAAATAATAAAAATTTGCTTAAATATTGAATTGGTGGAAAATATGAAATTGATAATATACAATTGTTTTTATTATCAATTATCATATTATTTTTATTTGCCAATTGTTGCATAATCACCAATGCTAACCTCAGAAGTAACCCCTTTAAATTCGGTATAACTACCAATCATTGAGTCTTTGATATTAAGATTTTCAGCAACTGAATTTTGTTGAATTATACTGTTTTTTATTAATGAATTTTTAATAGTAGAATTTTCTCCAACAGATAAATACGGACCAATTACAGAATTTTCAATTTTTGCATTTTCGCCAATATAACAAGGTGGAATAATAATTGAATTTTTAATAATAGCAGTACCGGAAATTAGTTTTTCTTTTTCATTATATTTTAATATGCGTTGATTTGCATATACTGTGGCATTTTTATTTCCACAATCAAGCCATTCATGCACTT
>CAYTAU010000097.1:1196-3080 GCA_964435855.1 uncultured Bacteroidales bacterium
TCTTTAACCTTGTTCACCCATATACTTCCATCAAATTTATCATCAAGTTTAAAATCTGCTTTAAACAGAGTATCCGCAAATGCTACTATTATTTTACCATTAAGTGATTGTTCTGCACAATATATTGCATGACCTGTTCCCAATGCCTCATTTTGATAATATATTGTAGGTTTTGCTCCAATGTTGTTTGCAATTTCTTTCAGGTTATTTTCAACTTCTTCTCCAAAAGCACCAATAATAAATGCTATTTCATCAATCTTTTGATTTGCAACAACTGCAATTTCTTCAACAAGTCGTTGAACAATTGGCTTTCCGGCTATTGGTATTAATGGCTTTGGTATTGTTAGTGTATGGGGCCTCATTCGTTTACCCATGCCTGCCATTGGAATTATTATTTTCATAATTTAATTTTTTAAATATAATTAAACTCCTGTATGTCCAAATCCACCTACTCCTCTTTTTGTTTCTTCTAGTATTTCAACTTGTTCCCATTGCACAGTTTCGTATTTTGCTATTATCATCTGGCAAATTTTTTCTCCATTGGTTACGGTAAATTCTTCGCTTGAAAGATTTACAAGTGTAACACCTATTTCGCCTCTGTAATCTGCATCAATAGTTCCTGGAATATTTAAAATTGTAATACCTCTTTTTAACGCTAATCCACTTCTTGGACGTATTTGTGCTTCGTAGCTTTGTGGTAATTCAATGAATAAACCTGTAGGAATTAATTTCCTCTCCATAGGCTTTAGTATAACAGGTTCATTTAGGTTTGCTCGAAGATCCATCCCCGCAGAATATTCAGTACTATATGCAGGTAATTGATGGTTTGATTTATTAACAATTTTCACATTCATTTTTAAACTTCGAATTTACTTATAATTTTATGTCCTTCCTATTAATAGAATTTCCATTAAATAACAATTTATAAAGCTTCTCTTTATAAATTACTACTGCTAGAAACACAAACAATATAAATGTATTAAATAAATATTTTAGAATATTATTATCAAATCCTACTAAAGTACTAATGTAATATAAGGCTATTGCAAATATTAAATATGCAGAAATCAATTTTATGTTATAATCAATTTTAAAATATTTTCTTCCCAAGAAATATGAAGCAATCATAATCGCAAAATAACAAATTAATGTAGCCCATGCAGAACCCATATACCCATATATCGGTATCCACCAAGCGTTTAACGCCACGGTTATTGTTGCTCCAAAAACAGCCAAATAAGCTCCATACTTTGTAAGATTATTTAGTTTATACCATATTGATAAATTAAAAACTATTCCTAAAAACAGATTTGCTAAGAGCAATATTGGAACAATTTTTAATCCCGAACGAAATTCCGGACCTATAAAATGCTTTACTACATCTATGTACATCATTATACCAAGGAATATTAGCAATCCAAATAACACAAAGTATTTCATTACATCTGCATATAGTTTTTTTGAATTTTTATCTTTTTCCTGATTAAAAAAGAATGGCTCAGCAGCATATCTAAACATTTGAATAAACAATGTCATAAATATTGCTACTTTATAATTGGCACCATATATACCAAGCTCTGACATAGCAATGTTCTCCGGCAAAAGATACTTTAAAAGTATTCTATCAAGCATTTCGTTTGCATTACCGGCTAAACCAGCTATGAGTAAAGGAGAAGAATAAATCAATAATCTTTTTAATAACTTAATATCAATATTAAAACTGAATTGCAGTATTTCAGGCAATAACAGAATTATCGTTATAATGCTTGCTATTAAGTTAGAAACAAAAATATATCCAACCCAAGGTTCATTTAAGTGACTTTCTATAACCCATGTATTTTGAGAATTCTCAAATAAATACGGACATAAGACTATAAAAAACAG
>CAYTAU010000097.1:3180-4248 GCA_964435855.1 uncultured Bacteroidales bacterium
TTGAGCAAATCTAAAAAACCCTGTTTCCATTCCATACGTAAGAAATATTAGAAAAAATCCTACATATGCATACATTTCTGTTACAATTCCATACTCAGCAGTACATAAGACATAAGTATATAATGGGACTAAAAAGTAATTTAATAATCGTCCTACAATACTACTTAAACCATAAATAGCTGTTTGACCTAATAATTTTTTAAGTGGGTTCAATTAAAAAGTATTACTAATTTAATTAAACAAAGGTTAGAAAAAAATGAAATAAAAAAGTGAATTTTAATACGTTTTTATAATTATGTTTTAAACAAAATATTTCTCAAATAGCTCTGTAGAATTATCAGCATTAAGAAAAAAACAATGAGTTTTGATAATTTCAATGATAAAAGGCTAAGATTCTTTTTTTATTCTGGGAAGTTTAATTTTATCAGAAAATTCTATAAGCTTCCTTAAACCATCTGTCAATAAGAAGATATACATTAATAAAGTTGTAAACCATATTACAATAATATTAAACCAGAATGTGTCAATTTTTTTACCAAATAAAATTTTCTCCGGTGCATAAAACTGTGCTCTACCATAATTAGAGTCTGTTGTTGCATAAATTGGATCTTTAAGTTGAACTAATTCATCTTCTGTTTCTCTGATATAATCAATTTCAAGTTTTTTAAGGATCATATCTGATAATCCTTTATTATGATATTTGTTAAAAAGATTTAAATAAGCATCTCTGGGCTTAATTGAAGTATCTTGAGCTCCCAACTCCGTCATTAATTCATTAATTTTCTTATCCTTATTCTTTATCGCTTTGCTATTTTGTTTGGTAATTATTTTTTTAACTTCTTTTAAATAGTCTTTGGTTTTTTTGATAGCTTTATCATTAAATTTTTCAGGTGTTAAAAAGTTCATATATTCGAATTCTTTAATTCCCGGTTGTTTTTTGAGTTTAATTATCTCATTCTTAAGAATTTTAATATATCTTTCTGTTTCTTCAGGATTTTCATTATTTGCAATATTTTTTTCAATACTTGTAATTTTTGATTGAAGATTTGCAGTTAAGAATGTTCCAAA
>CAYTAU010000097.1:4348-14433 GCA_964435855.1 uncultured Bacteroidales bacterium
TATATTGTAACAACAGAATTGAATGCAGCAGAAATATTTAATCCAACAATATTAGCAAAACATGATGTTGTAAACAGAACCATGAAGTAGGCAAATGTCATTCCATGAATTTCAAGCACAAAATTACCAACAAAAGCAAAAGTAATCATTTGTATAGCTGAAAGTGTAAACATTAAAAGCACTTTCGAGTTTAAATAGCTAAACTTACTTAAATTAAGAAATGATTCTCTTTGCAGTATCTTTCTATCTTTTATTATTTCTTCTGCACTAACTGTCATACCAATAAATAAGGATACAACAACACACATAAACATATATCCTGATAGGTTTTCGTTTTCACTAAATACATAAGCATTTGGATCTTCTACTGTTCCTGCAATGAATTTTGCAAAATACCCCAATACAAAAGCCAACACAGGTGCTTCTAATAAACTGATTAACAAATATTGTTTGTTTGTTAGTTTGGCAAGTAAATCCCTATATGTATAAATAATAAATTGTTTAAATCTATTAGGAACTTTAAAATCATTAGGAGGAAGTTCTTTCTCAGGTGGTTTTATTTCTATTGTTTTCTCAATATTTTCCTTATAAAGTTTATACCATTCTTTCGATGATACTTTTCTACTTCTTGTTAGTTTACCATATTCATCAACAACTTTAGCTTCTAATATCTGAAGTACTTGTTCAGGGTTAACATTACCACAAGTAACACAATCACTTTCATCGGCATTAACATAATTTGCCATTTTTTTAAAATATACAACAGCTTCAACAGGATTTCCATAATATACAGGATGTCCACCCTTATCCATAATAAGTAATTTGTCAAATAATTTATAAATATCCGAAGATGGTTGATGAATATTTATTATAATCAGCTTGCCTTTAAGAGTAATTTCTTTTAACAAGTCCATTACTAATTCTGAATCCATTGAAGAGAGACCTGATGTAGGTTCATCAACAAACATAACTGCCGGCTCTCTAATAAGTTCTAAAGCAATATTTAACCTCTTTCTTTGTCCTCCAGAAATAAATTTATTAAGTGGTCCACCTACTTTTAGGTCACTAATTTCATCAAGTCCTAAATCTTTGAGTATTTTTACAACTGCCTCATCAAGTTGTTCTTTTGAATAGTTATCAAAACAAAGTTTTGCGTTAAAATATAAGTTTTGATATACCGTAAGTTCTTCAATTAGAAGGTCATCTTGAGGAACAAAGCCAATAACTCCTTCTAATTTATCTTTATCAGCATGCATATCAAGACCATTAATAGTAATTTTTCCGTTACGAGGTTTTAAATTACCATTAAATACATTTAATAGAGTTGATTTACCAGCTCCACTACCTCCCATAACTCCAATAAGTTGCCCTGATTCTTCAGAAAAAGTGAATAGTTGAATTCCGTTTTCACTATTCTTGAATCTAAAATCAATATTATCGGCAGTAAATACTACTCTTGACTCTACTGAAGCATTTAAGAATTTACTAACAACATCACTATAATAAATTGTTTTAATTTTGGGACTTCTGATAGCAGAACCTTTAACCATTAGATATACTCTTTTTGAGCTAAGTGCCTGACTATTCAGGTATAAGTTGTCATTACCTGTATATCCGAACGCATACATATTTGTGCTTTCAAGATGTAAAATAATGATATCACCTTCAAGATTTTCTCTGTATATATGTTTTATTTCATCATCTTTAAAGTCTTTGTTGCTGTTAATTAGCAATAAGTTCTCTTTTTGAGGTATCTTGTCATAAGTTTCAATTACAAGAGTTCTGCAATTTTCATACTCTTGTTGACTAATATTAAAAACATCTGCAACTGTGCTTACAAATTCAAGTTCTATATCTGTTACATGTTTATTGAAATTAATAAACTCTAATAATTGAAGTAAAACCAATATTTTTTGCTCCTGACGTAATTCTTCGTTTATTTGCTCACAAATTGCTAATACCTTAACAGAATTTGCAGACACTCTTTTTTTGCCTTTTTTACTATGGTGTACGGCAACAAATTCATCAAAAAACTTTAAATATTCTTCAACTAATTCCTGATTTAATTGTTGTTTTAAATAAGATTCAACAACTGATCTGGCAGATATTTCATCCTCATCGAAGTTTGAAATAATCGCGAACAATCTCATTAAAGCTCTTAAAATCTTTTCATTCATTGTTAATAAATTTTAAAGATATTGGGGAGTAAAATATTCAAAAATATAAGGAATTAATAATGCAGACTTTGTTTTCCTGTGGTGCCAAATCGCTTAGATGACAAGGATCTGCTTCCAATATATATGTTAACGCAACCGTCAATATCGGGATCTCCCGGAGGTGCTGCAACTTCTACTATAATACTATGACCTTTTTTAATACTGGATTCCCAATAGTTTTTTTCTGTTGTATTAGTTTTACTGTTAAATAATATTTTTTCTTCAATGATGCGTGCATTCTCCCAAATAGTATCAACTTCAATTTTTCGTCCAATTTCTACGGGTTGATAGTCATTTTCTTCTAAATATACAATTTCTCCCCATTCATCTAATTTATAATCAATTATTGTATCTTTTCGTATTTGCTTAATTTTTTTAACATTCTTACGTATTTGTTTTATTACCTTATAATCAACTTCTCCAAAATCAATGTCACAACAAACAAACACTCTATATCTTTTATTTGAATAACAAGAAGTTTTAATTCTCTTTTTTTCACCCATGGGCAATGTCCCATATCTTGATTGAGTATTGTATATATATCTTTCACCAAAATTTTCAGGACAAAATCTTCTTTTTTCACAATTTTGTGAATAGCTACTTTTAGTACTACCAAAAAATAAAAAGAAAAAAACAAAAACAGTTATTATAACTCCGATTTTCATAATCAGTATATTTTAATTTTAACTTACAATATTATTTCTAACCTTATTAACTTTACTTAATATCTCATTAAATTGTTCTTCGGTCATTATTTCTTCAACATTATCGTATAATTTGTCATACGAATCCTGAATGTCTAATAAACTATTATATAATTCATTAATTTGTTCATCTTTTGGTAATGTTATAAAATAATCTATTAAGTTTTCAAGTAACATTTGTTGTTCTGCAACTCGCATTATTGTTGGATTCTCAAAAGAAAATTTATCAATAGAGTTAATTGCAATATAAAGACTTTCTAACCATGCTCCTGTAATTATAAATGGTAAAAGATTATCTTGTTCAATATTTTCCAAATAAGTAATTGCTGTTGAATATGATTCTGTAGAGAATTTATAAAGCGAATCAGCATT
This sequence comes from uncultured Bacteroidales bacterium, assembly GCA_964435855.1. Taxonomy (GTDB): domain Bacteria; phylum Bacteroidota; class Bacteroidia; order Bacteroidales; family CAYTAU01; genus CAYTAU01. The sequence goes on from CAYTAU010000097.1 coordinate 7,641, forward strand.
ATTAATATTCTCATCAATTTTTTTAGCAAACGTTTCATCAAATCCTTCCATTAAACCAATATCATCAGCAATTTGTTTAGCTGTTGTAAAATAATTGAAAGTTTGCTGATTTTTTCCATAAACAGTACAATAAGCTAAATCAGATGAATATATACCAAAATTAATTGCTTTTTTGTACGTTGTAATATAATTCCCTGCCGTTTCTGTGGAATTTAACAGAGTACCATCGAATTTCACATCATCTTCCCATAAAAATATATAAAGTTCGACAGGTGAAGGAAGTTTAAACATCATACTATTATCAGTATTGTTTTCGACATTAAGCGAATCTGCTTCATTGTCATTATCTATAGGTTGAACTTCTTCTTTGCATGAAATCATTAATCCTGCAACAAGAAATAAAACTAAAAAGATATTTTTATAAGAAAATAAATTATTCATAAAATAAAACATTTGATGGTTCTAAATATAAATTCAAAATTATATAATTATTTGTTATTATTCAAAAAAAATAATAATAATCTCAATTAAAAATGCAACAGCCTCACAATCTGATTATTATAAAACACTATTATTATTTAATAATTCTTTCATTTCTATTTGTATTTCTTTTGCTTTTAAACGAGCTTTTTCGGGAAAATCTTCTTTTATACTTGCATAAATAATTCCACGTGAAGAATTTACAATTAATCCACAATTGCTGTTCATTCCATATTTGGCAACTTCCTGCAAATTTCCACCTTGTGCACCAACTCCAGGAACAAGTATAAAATGGTCAGGTATAATTGCTCTTATTTCTTTCAACATTTCTGCTTTTGTTGCCCCAACAACATACATCATTTTGTTTTTATCTGCCCATGTTTTCGATTTTGATAAAACATGCTCAAATAAACGTTCTGAATTAATATTTTCAAATAATTGGAAATCAAAAGCGCCTTTATTTGATGTTAATGCAAGTAATATTACCCATTTATTTTCAAAAGCAAGAAAAGGGCTTATTGAATCTTCGCCCATGTATGGTGCTACAGTTATAGCATCGAAATTCATGTTTTCAAAAAATGCTTTTGCATACATATTAGATGTATTTCCGATGTCGCCTCGTTTTGCATCTGCAATTATTAAAATTTCAGGATAATTACTTTTTAAATACTCAACTGTTTTTTGTAAACTTTTCCATCCTTCAACACCTTCACTTTCGTAAAATGCAATATTGGGTTTATAAGCTATTACTAAATCATGAGTTGCATCAATAATTTGTTTATTAAACTCAAAAATTGGATATTCTTTTTTTAATAAAAATTCGGGCATCTTTTTTCTATCAGTATCTAAACCAATACATAAAAATGTTTTTTTTCGGTTTATTTGATTTACTAATTTAGTATAGTTTTTCATTTTTTATCAATCTCTAAAAAAATAATCTTGCAAATTTATAATAATCAATAAAAAAACAAGAGCTAACTTTAATTTTTTTTGATAAACTTTTATAAATTAATTGCCCCAGTATTTGCCCCAACATATACGCTATTATATCAATAAAAAATGCATGAAATACAAAACATATATCCAAAAATAATTTTAGAAATATAATAACCGGGACAGGTATATGAATAGCAAGAATCCATTGAAACGAGAATTTCTTTACATTTGAACGCCAATAGCCAAATGGCAAATTAAGTATTATTACTATTAATGTAAATAAAATCAATTTCATTACTTAAAATAAATTGCTTTAGGCTAGGCTCTAGATAATATTAAACTTATCTGCATCAATGTCAACCGGAAATTTTTGTCTGAATTCTGTTAATTCTGATATTGATAAATTAAGCGTTTCAACAGATTCTTTATATGCTTTAGTTTTAGAAATTATTTTTCCTTTTGGATTTATTACAACAGAATCACCTGAATAAGAAATTGCATTTCCATCTTGTCCAACTCTATTTACTCCTATTACATAACATTGATTTTCAATCGCTCGTGCCATTAACAAGGTTAACCAAGCATCCCTTCTGTTTTCAGGCCAATTTGCAATATATATTAAAACATCATAATCGTTTTCATTACGGCTCCAAACAGGGAAGCGAATATCGTAGCAAATTAAAGGTCTTATTTTCCATCCATCTACGTCTGAAATATGTTTTTTCTTTCCCTGAGTATAAACATAATGTTCGTTTCCCATTCTAAATAAATGCCTTTTATCATAATATTCTATGTTGCCATTCGAATGCATTATTACTAACCTGTTGTAATAAAGCTCTCTGACTTTAATAATAATACTGCCAATCAATACCGCATTTTTATCTTTGGCAATATCTTTCATCCATTGAACGGTTTTACCTTTAAAATCTTCAGCTAATTTTTCAGCTTTCATAGTAAAACCTGTAGAAAACATTTCAGGAAGAATTATTAAATCTGTCTCTTCTTTAATTTCACTAATAAAAGAGGAAAATTTATTAATATTTTCTTCTTTATTTTCCCATGCAAGATCTGCCTGTATTATGGTAACTTTTAAATCATTCATTTTCTATGTAAAATTTTTCAGGATGTTTACCTGATATTCCTTTATAATAATTTCTGATTTCTTTAATATCCTTATTATAATCACCTGTTGTGTAAAAAACAGCTATTACACCCATTTGCTTTTTTTTGTAATCAATACAACTAACGGCAATAGGAAGATTTGCTTTTTCAGCAATTTGATAAAAACCTTTTTTCCACCTTTTCACTTTTTTTCGTGTACCTTCAGGAGTTATGTTTACTATTAAATTTTCTGAATTCTTAAATTCTTCAACTATTTGCTCAATTATACTAACACCTTTTTTTCTATCAACAGCAATACCACCAAGAGCTTTAAGAATATACCCAAAAGGAAAAACAAAAAATTCTTTTTTTATAATAAATTTAGGTTTTGTCCTAATGCTTGAATAATATAATTTTCCAATCACAAAATCCATCAAACTTGTATGGGGCGCAATAATTACAACACATTTTTTAAGGTCAGGAAATGCACCTATTTCTTTCCACCCAAAAGTTTTTAAAATAAATTTGCTTATCATAAATACATGAAAACAATAAAATTGTAAAAGCCCCTCCTAATCCCGAAATAAATTCGGGACAGGCTCTCCCCAAAGGGGAGGAACTAGAGACAAGGCATTACTTTATAATTATAACCCTATATCAAAAATACAGACATTAAATTATTTACTAAGGCAAATATAAATTTAATTTATTAATTATCAATATTAATTAAAATACTTAAAATGTAATATCAGGTAAAATGTTGTTTTGTTGAAGTATGATTGCGGCTATACCTGTTAAAATACCAAGCCCTGCTCCTTTTACAGAGTTCATAAATCTTTTATTTTTGACTTCCTGATTATAACCTTTTACATAATGAATATTACCGGCATACTCAGGATATTTTTTGGCAATTCTTTTATTTGATATTTTTGGCAATCCTAATAATACACTTGTTCCTCCCGATGGTAAAATTGCATAAACAGGATTTTGTAACAAAACAGTATAAGCTGTTCCTGTAACAAAACCATACATTGTAAACAAAGGGGCTTTATATGTCTGACGCGCATCAGAAGCCCCTTGAATAAAATCTCTCATGTTTTCTACTGAAATATCAAAATCTAAATTGGTTGAAGGATTATAAATTATTGTTTCTGTCCCTAAAGTGTCTATTATAGAAAATATATTATCTAAAAAATAACTTTTTTCTTTATTCTTTTTGGTTTTGTAAAAGAGTTTCCTTTGAAAATTATCAATTTTATATTCTTTTAAAATAATTTTCTTTCCTGTAACCAAGCAAATAGTATCCTGAGCAATTGATAAATTCAAATTAATAATAATAAATAATATAAGTACTGAGTATCTCATAAGTGATTTATTTTATGAACAAATTTAGTAACTATTTAGGCGGTATTTTGGATTCTGCATGTTTTTTGTGTGTGAAAAAATATTAAGCCACAGATTAACAGACAATTCCATTTTCATGTTTATATAACCAAATAAAAACTGTTAAAATCTATGAAATATTCTGAGATTTCTAAATTATAAAATATTTTCTATCCCACTAATATTTTAATTGAACAGATTTTTATACAAAAATCAGACTTGGTATAATATTTGCATTTAATTGCCCTTCTTATTTTTTGTAAATATTAAAATGAAATTATTTTATATAACAATCATACTAAGCTTTATTGCGGTTTTTGGAATTGCTCAAACTGTAAAAGTTTTAGATAAAACGAATTTACAACCTATTGAAAATGTTTTTATTTTCAGTAAAGACAAATCAGCATTAACAAATATTAAAGGAGAAGCTGACATAAGTAATTTTAGTAAAAATGATATACTTACCTTTCAACACTCGTCTTTTAAAAATTACACTATAAGTTATAAAGTTCTGGAAAGTAAAAATTTTAATATAAAATTGGATGAAAGCGTTATTGGTCTTAACGAAATTGTAGTTTCGGCAAATCGTTGGGAGCAGAACAAGAGAGAAGTCCCAAATAAAATAACGACTATTTCTGCAAAAAAAATAGCATTTGCCAATCCACAAACATCAGCAGATCTGCTTGGAATATCTAACGAAGTATTTATTCAGAAAAGTCAACTGGGTGGTGGCAGCCCAATGATAAGAGGATTTTCTACCAACAGAATTTTAATTGTTGTTGACGGGGTAAGAATGAATAATGCTATTTACAGAAGCGGAAATTTGCAAAATATAATTTCTCTTGATGCAAACTGTATTGAAAACACAGAAGTTATTTTTGGTCCAGGTTCGGTTATTTATGGCAGTGATGCAATTGGCGGAGTTATGGATTTTCATACTTTAAAACCCAAATTATCTACTACTGATAAATTATATTTTTCAGCTAATGCCTTAACAAGATATTCAAGTGCAAACAATGAAAAAACAGGACATATCAATTTTAATATAGGCAATAAAAAATGGGGCTTTTTATCAAACATTACTTATAGCGATTTTGATGATCTAAAAATGGGCAGTAAAGGAAATAATGATTATGTGCACCCCGAATATGTTGACCGGATTAACGGTCAAGACAGTATCGTAAAAAACGATAATGAAAACACACAAAAGTTTTCGGGCTACGAGCAAATTAATTTAATGCAGAAAATAAGATTCAGACCAAACGACAAATGGGATATTAATTACGGATTTCATTATTCCGAATTATCTGATGTGCCGCGATACGACAGGCTGATAGAATACAACAATGATAAACTTAAATATGCCGACTGGTATTATGGACCGCAAAAATGGATGATGAATGTTGTTAATATTAAATATTCTAAACCCAAAAAACTATTTGATGAAATAAAAATAACTATTGCTTATCAAAATTCTGAAGAAAGCAGACACGACCGTAAATTTGGAAGTAATGAAATAAGAGAAAGAGCCGAAAAAGTGGGAGCACTTTCAGTAAATCATGATTTTGACAAAAAACTGAATGATAAAAACTCTTTGTTTTACGGTTTCGAAATTGTTAATAATAAAGTAAATTCAACAGGACAAGAAAGGAATATTAACACCGGAGAAATTACTCCTTATGCAAGCAGATACCCTAATGGTTCCGATTATTCGTCTCATGCGTACTATATGAATTACAAAAGTAATTTGAGCAAAAAAATAACTTTTATTTCAGGTATCAGATATAGTCAGATATTTTTAAATGCCGATTTTGACACAACATTTTACAAATTTCCTTTCAATAATATAAATATCGATACAAAAGCACTTAATGGCAGTGTTGGTATTGTTTACCGACCTAAAAAAAACTGGCAGTTTAATACAAATGCTTCCACTGGGTTTAGAGCTCCAAACATTGATGATATAGGAAAAGTTTTTGATTCTGAGCCGGGAAATGTTGTTGTTCCCAATAAAAACCTAAATTCCGAATATGCCTATAATGTAGATTTAGGAATAATTAAAACCATTAAAGATAATATACAAATTGAGGCAACAGGATTTTACACCTTATTAAAAGATGCTATGGTAAGGCGTGATTTTACTTTTGACGGACAAGATTCAATTATGTACGATGGGGAATTAAGCAAAGTACAGGCTCTTGTTAATGCCGATAAAGCAAGAGTTTACGGAATACAATTTGGTTTGTATGCCGATATTATTAAACATTTATCGTTTAAAACAAATTTAACATATATAAAAGGAGAAGACCAGGACGGAATTCCTTTAAGACACGTTGCACCATTGTTTAGTAATACACATTTGATATTTAAAGCAGAAAAAATAAAAGCAGACCTGTATGTAAGTTATAATGGCGAAATTTCCAATAAAGACTTATCGCCTACCGAACAGGAAAAAACATATATGTACGCAACCGACAATAACGGCAAGCCCTATGCTCCTGCCTGGTTTACATTAAATTTTAAAGCAAGTTACCAGATAAATAAGTTTTTTCAGCTAAATGCAGGTGTTGAGAATATTTTAAATGAACGTTACCGCCCATACTCTTCGGGCATTGTTGCTCCGTGCAGAAATTTTATTTTTGGACTAAGAGGGAGTTTTTAATTTATGGATTTTTAACTTGTTGATAAAGCAAATATAGGTAAAAACTTTTGTTTAACAACCATATTAGGAGTTATTTAGTGTATTTTTAGCTAAAATCAAAATATTTGCTTTAATTACAGCATAAGCGATTATATACCTATTATGGAGTTAAAGAGTAATAAAAAAAGGAGAAAACTCCAAGGGTGGTCGGAAGAAATTCCGACCACTTTTTTTATGTTTCAAAGAAGGCAT
>CAYTAU010000098.1:0-14429 GCA_964435855.1 uncultured Bacteroidales bacterium
ACCGAATATCAGGGTTTTGCGCTTGTTTGACTATCTGTCTCAGCGGAGAAAGAGGGATTCGAACCCCCGGTACCTTGCGGTACAACGGTTTTCAAGACCGCCGCATTCGACCACTCTGCCATTTCTCCAAAATCGAAGTGCAAAAGTAAAAATTATTTTTTGATTTAAAATAATGAATAAGGTTTTATTTAGGGAATTATAGTCCAAGTGCTTCAACAATAATTTCGGCTATATCTAAATTTTGTTTTTCTTCTTCAATGTTTTTATATTTCAGTCCGTCGGTCATCATTACCATGCAATAAGGACAAGCAGTTGCAATAATATCAGCTTTTGTTTCAATAAAATCTTCAATTCTTTCAATAAATATTTCTTTTTCACCTTTTTCGGCTTCTTTAAACATTTGTCCTCCACCTGCACCACAACACAAAGCAAAACTTTTTGTTCTTTTCATTTCAACTCTTTTCGAAGGAATTGCATCAAGAACAAAACGAGGTGCTTTATATTCTCCATTAGCTCTACCCAAATAACAAGGGTCGTGAAATGATATTGTTTTATTTTTAAATTTATCACTATCAATTTTTAGTTTTCCATTTTTAATAAGTTTTTGAAGAAACTGTGTGTGATGAATAACTTCATAATTTCCATCAAGATCGGGATACTCGTTTAAAAAAGTGTTATAGGCATGTGGGTCACAAGTAATTATTTTTTTTACTTCATATCCATTAAATATTTCAATATTCATTAATGCCTGCATTTGGTATAGCATTTCATTACCAGATCTACGGGCTACATCTCCGCTCGATGATTCTTCTGTACCCAAAACAGCATAATCAATTTTTAGATACGTAAGTAGTTTTGCAAATGCTCTTGAAACTTTCTTATATCTATCGTCAAATGCACCGGCACTACCAACCCACCATAGATATTCCGGCTTTTTGCCTTGTGCAAAAAGTTCTGACATTAATGGAATTTCAACTTTCTTCATCTGTTTATATTTTTATATTTCATTCATTTCTAAATTCTCTGCCCACAACATTCTATCTTCCTGAGAAAACTGCCATGGAGCACCATTATTCTCAATATTTGAAAATGTAGTGTTAAGTTCTGCGGGTGCAGAAGATTCTTCCATTACCAAATACCTGCGCATATCAATTATCAACGACGGATGATTAATATTTATCGGGCATTCTTGTGCACATGCATTACATGTTGTACAAGCCCATAATTCTTCTTCGCTTATATAAGTTTTTATTAAAGATTTAGCATCAGTAATATCTTTATTTTTGATTATACAAGGACCTCTTTCTTTCATTCTTGCTCTCACATCTATTAATATTTTACGAGGCGAAAGCATTTTCCCTGTAATATTAGCAGGACAAACTGCTGTGCAACGACCACATTGTGTACACGATAATGAATCAAGGTAATTTTTCCAGTTTATATCTTCAATGTCAAGTACTCCAAAACGTTCAACGTCTGTCCCTTCTCCTTCTGCAGGCGTAGCAAACGCAGCATCGGGATCCATCATTAATTTAACTTCTTTTGTTATAGATTCCATAGTTTTAAGCTTGCCCAATGGCTCAAGATTGCTTAAGAACACATTTGGCACAGACATAAACACATGAAAATGCTTTGAGTATGGAAGAATGTTGGCAAAAATAAATATTAATAAAATATGCGACCACCAGCTTATTTCATATAATAAATGTGTAGTGTTATGGTCTAAGTTTGAAAATAAAGGTGCTATAAATTTACTTACGGGGTATACTCCAACAGTCTCAATTCCAAGATTTAAGTAAAACACATTCATGCCTGTTAATGAAAACATAAGAAAAAGAATTATTGTCAATGCTAAATTAGCATCTTGATGAGATTTCTTTTTCATTTCAATTCCTTCAAATCTCTTAATATGCATAAAAACTCTTCTGAATAAAAATACTACTATCGCAATTGCAATAAGTAATGCATAAATATCGCCCGCAGCTAGAAGAACATCATAAACAATCCCCAAAGGACTTAATACTCTTTCCAATCCAAAAATTCCATCAATAATCATTTCTAAAGAGCCGAAAAGTATTACACAAAATCCCCAAAAAACCAAGGCGTGTAAAAATCCCAATACAGGCATTCTGAATATTTTTGATTGAAGAAAAACTACATTAAATGTAAGAATAATTCGTTTTCCGAAATTCCTTATTTTGAATGCCGGTTTTGTTAGTTTAAAAAGCTTATAAACTTTTATTGCAGTATAAACAAATACTAAAACGGTTATTATTAAGACAATAATAAAAGCAATTTGTTTTATCATTTTATGAAATTTTTAATTATTGTATAGGCTTTAATATTACGGATTTTGTTAAGAACAATAAAGGAATATTATATGTTTTAAAATATATGCAATTATAAAACCTTAATAATTAAAGATTAAAACATATTATAATATTAGGCTGTTTAAAGTATTTAATATTACAAAGCATAATGTTTTTTGAAGTAAATATATTTCATATTGTTAATTTTGAAAAATAATATTTAATAATTGCTTACATTTGTTTTAAATTATTTAAAATAATTTGAATATGAAACCAACACATATTGAACATATTGGCATTGCTGTTAAAAATTTAGATGAAGCAATAAAATTTTATGAAAACATTTTCGGACTAAAATGTTATGCAATAGAAGAAGTGAAAGAGCAAAAGGTAAAAACTGCTTTTTTTAAAATTGGACAAACAAAAATTGAATTATTAGAATCAACTGAAGCTGATGGTCCAATTGGTAAGTTTGTTGAAAAAAGAGGTCAGGGAGTTCATCATATTGCTTTTGCGGTTGAAAATATTGAAAAAAAATTATCAGCATTAGAACAAAAAGATATTCAATTAATAGATAAAACTCCACGAAAAGGAGCAGAAGGTTTGGATATTGCATTTATTCATCCCAAATCTACTTTTGGAGTATTAACAGAACTTTGTGAAAATAAAACTAAAAAATAAAATTTATTATGCCAATTGAAGAAAAAATACAAAAATTAGTTGAATTAAGAGCAAAAGCTCGCTTAGGTGGTGGTGAAGACAAAATAGAAACCCAGCATGACAAAGGTAAATTTACTGCCAGAGAAAGAATTTTAATGTTATTAGACGAAGGCAGTTTTGAAGAATTTGACATGTTTGTTACTCATCGAAGCACTAATTTTGGATTAGAAAAAAATAAGATCCTTTCAGATGGAGTTGTTACCGGATATGGAACAATTGATGGAAGAGTTGTTTATGTATATGCTCAGGATTTTACTGTATTCGGAGGTTCTCTTTCTGAAGCTTATGCCAAAAAAATTTGCAAGATCATGGATCAAGCAATGAAAGTTGGTGCTCCTATAATTGGATTAAACGATAGTGGTGGTGCAAGAATTCAGGAAGGAGTTACAAGTTTGGCCGGATATGCCGAAATATTCCAAAGAAATATTATGGCATCTGGAGTTGTTCCTCAAATTTCAGCAATTTTTGGTCCTTGTGCCGGCGGTGCCGTATATTCTCCTGCTCTTACAGATTTTGTTATTATGTCGGAAAAATCAAGTTATATGTTTGTTACAGGTCCTAAAGTAACAAAAACAGTAACAGGCGAAGATGTTACTATTGAAGAACTTGGTGGAGCTCATATTCACGCATCAAAATCAGGAGTTTGCCATTACGTTGCAGACGATGAACAAGAAGGGATTTTATTGATAAGAAAATTAATAAGCTTTTTACCTCAAAACAATCTTGAAGAACCACCTTTAACAAAGTGTACCGATCCAATAGACAGAATGGATGATAAATTAAATTATATTATTCCTGACAATCCCAATAAACCATACAATGTTTTAGATATTATTTATTCACTTATTGATGATGGTGAATTTCTTGAAACTCATAGATATTTTGCTAAAAATATAATTGTTGGCTTTGCCAAATTTAATGGAATACCAACAGGAATAGTTGCAAACCAGCCCAGTTTTCTTGCCGGTGTATTAGATATTGATGCTTCAAGAAAAGCTGCACGTTTTGTACGCTTTTGCGATGCATTTAATATTCCAATACTTACTCTCGTTGATGTCCCCGGATTTTTACCCGGCACAGCACAGGAATATGGCGGAATTATTATACATGGTGCAAAATTAATGTATGCTTATGGCGAAGCAACAGTACCTAAAATTACAATAACTTTAAGAAAATCTTATGGAGGTGCTCATGATGTGATGAGTTCAAAACAATTACGTGGTGATTTTAATTATTCGTGGCCAACAGCAGAAATTGCTGTAATGGGACCAAGAGGAGCTATTGAAGTGCTTCATTATAAAGAACTAAATGAATTTACATCTGAAGAGGAAAAAGCAAAATTTATTGCCCAAAAAGAAGAAGAATATAAAGACAAATTTGCTAATCCCTATGAAGCAGCACGATATGGATATATAGATGATATAATAGAACCAAAAAACAGTAGGTTTAGAATTATCAGAGCACTGCAAACGCTTGCAACTAAAAAAGATCTAAATCCGCCAAAAAAGCATGGTAATATTCCATTGTAAAACTTATACTTATGATCAATACAACTTTAATAAACATATCTTTTGACTTGACATTTATTGATGAAAATGCAATTACGGTAGCTATTGTTGGATATACAGTAGTATTTTCTGCTCTTGTAACATTATTTTATCTTTTCTCATTATTACCAAAGTTAATTAATATAAATATTAAAAACAAACTTCGCAAACAAGGAAAAACTGAGTGTATTGATAAAGTTGGTGAAGAAATGATTGGAGATGTGAATGCTGCAATTGCTATGGCAATATATCTACATTTTAGCTCACATCACGATGAGGAATCAGGAATTGTAACCGTTAAAAGAATTGATAAGCGATACTCACCATGGAGCTCAAAAATATATGGAATAACAAATAAACTTAACAAAAGATAAAAAATATCAAGGCAAAAAATAAAAAAAAATGAAAAATTATAAATTTACAATCAGAGGTAAACAATACGAAGTTGACATTAAAAGTATTGAAAACAATTTAGCCGATATTGAAGTAAACGGGACATCTTATAAGGTTGAAATTCATAAAGAAATAAAAACGACTAAAACACCAACTCTGGTTCGTTCTGATATAAATATTGTTAAGAAAAAAGAAACCACAAAACCCGCTACAATTAAATTATTTCAGGTAAAAGCTCCATTACCTGGAAATATTATTGAAATTAAGGTTAAAGAAGGGGACAATATTAAAAAAGGAAATATTCTTTTAACAATGGAAGCAATGAAAATGGAAAATAATGTATTAGCTGAAAAGGAAGGAATTGTTAGAAGCATAAAAGTAAATATCGGGCAATCAATATTGCAAAATGATGTTTTAATTGAAATTGAATAATCAGGATTATGAATAATATTTTTAAAATATTTTTAATATCAATAATTGCAATTTTGCAATTTAATTATGCTTTTGCCGATAATACAGATATTGAAAAACAACTAACATCTGGCAAATGGATTAATAAATCGGATGGTTATATTCCAAATGCACTTGGAAATTCTGATATAACAGTTGAAAGAATTAGAGCTTTTGAGTTTCAGAAAAACAATGTGTTTTTTATGGATACTGCAAAACAAAAATATTCCGGTACATGGAAAATATCCGACAATAAAATAATTCTAAATTTTAATCCTAAAACAATTACTCATTACAGCAAAAACACAGACCCTAACAGTAGAACTTATAAATATAATACAAGCGAAGAAATAATTAACCTTGGACAACGTACAGGTTATATTGATAATAAAATTTTAAAATTAGACGATGGTGCTGAATATAAAAATTGTTCAGGTGCTATTTATGGCTTATTGAATTTTTGGGAATTTACCGGTTTTGCAAATGCTACATCCGGACATTTAATAATGATAGTTATTGGATTAATTTTTATATTTCTTGCAATTAAATTTCATTACGAGCCTCTATTACTTATTCCAATAGGTATTGGTATTATTATTGGAAATATTCCTATGTTTCAGGCTGTTGATTTTAACCTAAAACTTGGAATTTATGAGCCTGGTAGTGTTATGAATATTTTTTACAGCGGTGTTCTTCAAGGCTGGTATCCTCCACTAATATTTCTTGGAATTGGAGCCATGACCGATTTTTCTTCATTAATTTCAAATCCTCGTTTAATGCTACTTGGAGCAGCAGCCCAAATTGGAATTTTCGCAACATTTCTTGGTGCATTAACATTAGGCTTTGCTCCCGCTGAAGCCGGAGCTATTGGTATTATTGGCGGTGCCGACGGACCAACTGCAATTTTCTTATCATCAAAACTTGCAAACGGTATTAATTTACTTGCCGATGGCACAACAGTTAAAAACCTAATTGGACCTATTGCAATTGCTGCATATTCTTATATGGCTCTTGTTCCTGTTATACAGCCTCCTATTATTAAATTACTGACATCTAAAAGAGAAAGATTAATAAGAATGAAACCTCCACGTTCAGTTTCAAAACTTGAAAAAATACTATTTCCAATAATCGGACTATTGCTAACTGCGTATATAGCCCCAACAGCATTACCATTGCTTGGAATGTTGTTTTTTGGCAACTTGCTTAAAGAAAGTGGTGTTACAAAACGCCTTGCCGATACTGCCGGAAATGCACTAATTGATATTGTTACAATTTTACTTGGATTAACTGTTGGTGCTTCAACACAAGCTGATGTTTTTCTTACTTCCGATTCTATTCTTATATTTATACTTGGCGCAGCATCGTTTATGGTAGCAACAGCAGGTGGTGTAATATTTGCAAAAATTATGAACTGGTTTTCATCAAAAAACAACCCTATAAACCCAATGATTGGTGCTGCGGGAGTTTCGGCAGTACCCGATAGTGCCAGAGTAGTGCAGGAAATGGGACTTAAAGAAGATCCTACAAATCATTTGTTAATGCATGCTATGGCTCCTAATGTTTCGGGTGTTATTGGCTCGGCAGTTGGTGCAGGTATTTTATTGAGTTTTTTACTGTAATCAATTAGACAGATAGTAAGCAAAATACTACAAGTTTATAATAATAAAATAATGTTTTGCCTCATAGTTCCTCCCCTTGTGGAGGTTAGGAGGGGCTTTTCAAATCTTTCAAAGCCTCAATAAAATCCTTAGTATTACTGTATCTTCCCTCCTGCCCCTCAATTAGTTTATCTAAAAGGTCTTTTCCTTTGTACATATGTGGTGGTTTTGGAAAAGGGTACTTATTGCTTGCTTTTAGCAGAACCTTAAAAAGCTCAGCAGGTATTTTTTTATCTTTTGTCAAAGGATATACTGTTTGCAGCGATATTAATATTAATGGATTATCATTATCAAAAGCCGGTTTATTTATTATTAGCTCATATAGAGTTATTGCTGTGCTGTAGATATCGGTAGTAGCATTAATAAGGCTGTTTATATTTAAAACCTGCTCTGGTGGCGAATATATTAATGCAAAAGGCGAACTGCTAAACTTTATATTATACTTTTTCATTGAACGTGCCATGCCCAAATCAATCAACTTTATTTGCGGATTATTAATATCAATATCATCGGCAGAATTATTGTATTTTAAAATAATATTTGATGGCTTTATATCGCAATGAAAAATATTTTGTTTATGCAGACTGTCTAAACTTTCAAGCACTTTTATTATGCACTTTACATAAAACTGTGTGTTGAACTTTTTTCTTATTTTTCTTTTCTTTAATGCTTGTTTCAAATCAATGCCCTGCACATATTCTCTAATTATATACAAATTTTTGTTGGCAATAATATGTTCTATTGTATTTACAATATCGGGGTGCGAAATTTTTAGTTTTGTTTCGGTTAAAAACCTGTCTAAGTCATCGCAATTTTTAATTACAGGTGCATTTATCCGCTTAATTATAACAGGCATATTATCGCTTTCTCTTTTGCCAAGATATACCGAGCCAACTTTTCCCTTAGTGTTTAAAACTGCTTTTTTATCGTCAGGGTTAAATATGTATATATCTGTTTTACCTGTTAGTTTCATTAGTAAATTTTTGCGTATTTTGCGATTTCTTAGCGTACTTTGCGCGAAATCTTATATGCAAATGTATTTATATTTTTTAAGGTAATGGAATTTTTCACGCAAAGACCGCAAAATAATTTTCGCAAAGAAAAAACGCAAAGAATGTTATAGATTATTTACTATTCTATGAATATTATTTTTAAGAATTTTACTATTAAAGTTTATTAATAAAGCTAGTTTAAGTCCTGATAACCTTAAATATGTCAATGTTTGAGCATAATGAACAGAAGCTAATGATTCAATTGATTTTACTTCAATTATTACTTTATTATTTATTAAAAGATCAATTCTATAGCCTACATCTTGTTTTACATTTTTATAAATAAACGGCATCGCCAGTTGCTGTTTTACATCATAACCTAACTCTCTCAAGTCATAAGCTAATGCATTTTCATAAGCAGATTCTAATAAACCTGGACCTATACTCTTATGTATATCAATTGCAATTCCTATTATTTTATATGATAATTCATTCTCTGTCATTAGTAAATCTTTGCGAGTTTTGCGATTTCTTAGCGTACTTTGCGTGAAATCTTATATGCAAATGTATTTATATTTTTTATTTCTTAGTACCTCAAAACTATATTTAGCCAAAAATTAATTGATATAATTTGAAAAAGTTCAACTTTATTTTATACATGGCGATACCGAAGTAGGACAACAAAGCGATGTTGTTACTATTCAGGTTTAGGGAAAAACATTATTACTCGCTGAGCTGTTTTAAACCGCTTAGCGGATAAACAAAAAAAATTATTACTTTTGGAAAATAAACGGTTTATTAATTTGAAAATATATTATTATGAAAAATTTAATTGTTTTGATTTTTGTATCTTTTTTAACAATTGGAGCTTTTGCACAGTCAAAATCGGTAGTTAGTTGTAAAATATGGAATCCTGAAAGTTTTTGTGATATCCCGGATTCATTAATTACAATGCCACGTATAATTAATGCCGATACTGTTTTTGCTTATTCAATTTCATGCAATGATATAGACAAAAAAGAAAACAAGACAGCAGTTTGGCTTACATTATCTACAAAAGATGGCTCAAGCTTAATGTTTGTAAGTGGTTTCAAAAATATTAGTTTAATAAATAAAACTAACGACAAAAAGATTCACCCTTTTGCTATTTTATGGTCTGATTTTACATATAATGAAAATGGAAAAAGTAATCTTCATTATATGACCTCTGCTTTTAAAACAAGTAAATATAAATCAAAATTTTCATTTCAGAAAAAAATTGATTTAATACTAATTTTCCCTAATGCCGAAAAAGGAGACAAAATAATAATTGACGACTTTATTGAAGCAGAAATACAATAGTGTCTTTTTTATTACCTTTGGAAAAATAAGCAGTTTAATTGATTTAAAAATTATATATTATGAGAACAAGCACATTTATTTTATTCCTCCTTTTAATATCGGTAATATCTATTGCTCAGACCAAGACTGATATAAATTGTAAAATATGGGACACTGATAATTATTGCGACATACCCGATTCACTACATCTTGGAGACAGACTTTTTGCAATTAATTGTCAGGTAACCTCGCAAAAATGCGATAAGATAGATAGCCTAAGAACTATGACGGGAGTATGGCTTAGCTTTTATAACAAAAAAGGATGCAAATTGCGTTTTAAAACAGATTTTGCAAACATCAGATTATACAAAAAAAGCACTGAACAAGCAATAAAGTTGTATGCAATTCATAATTCAGGAAAATATTTTATGACTATTTTAAAAGCAAAAAGATACAATTATCATATAAAAGGCAAGCGAAATGTTAATGTTATTATGTTGTTTCCCGAAGCAGAAAAAGGAGACAAAATAATAATTGATGGCTTTATTGAGGCAGAAATACAATAGTGTCTTTTTTATTACCTTTGCGACAATAACCAGTTTATTAATTAATTTAAAAATTATATATTATGATACTAAAAATAAAGAAGCTTAAAAAGCAATCATTAATATGTAATATTATATCATAATTGTAATGCTATTCATAAGACGTTTTATATTAAGTTTCTCCTTAATATTATTATCAAATTTGAGTTTTTCGCAAGATATTATTATAAAAAAAAGTAATGATACAATTTTCTGCAAAATAATTGAAATTAGTGATTCATTAATTTCATATACTTCAAATAACAATTACGATGACAGTATAGATACAAAACACATTCAAAACATAAAAATTATTTATGCAAAAGAAGCTATTTATAATTTTACAAATATATCACATAACAATACTTATTTTATTAATACTGGACTAGGAACACAAATTGGAGGCACTGGATTAAGAACAACTATAGGTTATAAGAATTCTGGATTACTAATAACTTATGGGTTTTTAGGAGATGGGTCATATAGCATTGGAGGACAGTTATCAATGTATAACATGTATCTTTCATATAGTTATGGAACATTAATATCATATTCTCTTAGTATTGGGAGCAATAATTATAGAGGGACTTTAGATGGGAATATTTTCGGAATAGGTGCTATTTTTCCAATATCAAATAATAAGCGTTTTACATTTAGCTTTGGCTTTAACTATGGTATTGCAGATGATATAAGTGTTGGAGGAATACATCTTTCAATTGGTGTTAATTTCTTTGGAATAAATAAAGAAAATGAAAAACTAAAATTTGTTTTATAAACCTTAATAAGTGTAATTTTCTAACTACGTATTTTTATTTATCCACATTGGGCATATCGTCAAAACTACATCCACAAATAACAATTGAGCAATATCATTAAGCTTACTTATTAAACCAAAATTCAATATCGTTAATTTTATCGGTATGCACAATCTCTTTAATTAATGTATTGGCAGAATAGTTATATATTCTAATAATATTGCTATCGGCAAAATACAAATTACCCGAAAACTCGTTGTATTTTATAATATCTGCCCTCTCCCCTGTTTTGTATGTAGTAAAAACATCGCTGCCAACAGAAAATGTGTAAATATCATTATCAATACACAGCAAAAAAGTATTTGTATTGATTTGCTCAACAGAATAAAGTTTGCCCTGTGGCATTGAGGGCAATTCATAAATTACATTGTTAAGAACCGATAATGTGCAAACTTTTGCCACATTATTCTTATTTCCCCATATTATTGCCTTATCGTTATTGTACGAAAACATGGCGGTAACAGTAAAATCAATATCGTAATTATTAATTGGTACACCTGTTGAATAATATATCTTTTCAATTTTATTTGATAAAGTATAATTTGTTTCAAGAGCAGCAATTAAATGCTCGTAGTGTTTAAAAAACTTTGTGGGATAATGCTGTGTTTCGCTAATTTCTGCTGTTTGTCTAACTACTCCGTTATCATCAAAAGCCTTTATATGTCCCGTTCTGTAACTTACAAAAGTAAGATTATCATATATCTTTAGCGAACCATTAAAGCTAGTTTGAAAATCATTTATGTTATCTTCTGTCCATGCAATATTATAATTGCTGATATTATATGTTGTAAGATTTCCGCTATTACTCAATATGGAAAGCTGTTGCGTATGCGAATTAACTATTGCATCTAAAACAGAATAAGTATGATTAAATTCAAATTGCAAACTTTGATTATTTTCTAACAAATACACCTTGCAAATATTGTTATTATTAGAAAACACATAAATTCCTTCTTGCTCCAACAGTTGTTCCTGAATATAGATCTTAACAAACTCTTTTGTAATATTTGTACCATCGCTTGCGCTGATTTGTATGTAATGAGCACCTGTAACAATTCCCGTATTATCAATAGTTAATTGTTTTGATAAGCTGTACTCTTTAATATCAGGATTAATATTCATAGAGTTGCCAATAGATTTCTGACTTTCGTCTAACAAAGAAATTGTAACAAATTCAATATTTTTATCATCATCAATATCTGCCGACACATTTATAATATCACCAAAATTATATTGTTGATTACTGTTTGGCGATAAAATATTTATTACAGGAAAAGATGTATCATCTTTTTTTTTGCACGAGAATATTGCAAGTATGATCAATGTTATGATTATTGATTTTTGCATAAAATAATGTTTTGCCCAATAGTTCCTCCCCCTGGGGAGAGCCTATTCCGAGTTTATTTCGGGATTAGAAGGGGCTTTTATTTTTCTTATTCAAATTCTAATTTTGGAGCATCATCTTTTTCTTCAATCAAATTATCGGGTAATGATTTTGTTGCTTTAGCTCCCAATTCTTTAATTCGCTCAGCCCTGCCAATCAGATTTCCTTTTCCTGTTGATAATTTATTCATAGCTGCCTGATATGTATCATCGGCAACCTGTATTGTTTTACCAATTTTTTTAAGGTCATTAACAAAGCCTTCAAACTTATCGTACAAAGCTCCACTTTGTCTGGCAATTTCAATAGCATTTTTGGTTTGATTTTCCTGTTTCCATACCGATGATATTGTCATTAAAGTAGCTATCAATGTTGATGGACTAACAATTACAATTTTATTGCTCCACGCATAATTAAATATTTCATTGTCCTCCTGAATCGTAACACTAAACGATGATTCGATAGGAATAAACATTAAGACATATTCAGGAGTGTTCAGATCAACACTTGTCTGATACTTTTTATCGCTCAATTCCTTTACATGATTTTTTACAGAGCGAATATGCTCTTTTATATACTGTACTCTTTCCTCTTCTGTTTCAGCATTTACAAATTGTTCATACGCCACCAGAGAGACTTTAGAGTCGATAATTATATGTTTTTTGTCAGGTAAAAATATTATTACATCAGGTTGAATTCTTTTACCATCATCATTTTCTGTGCTGTATTGCGTTTCGTATTCTTCGCCTTTTATTAAACCCGAACTTTCAAGTATTCTTTCCAACACAACTTCGCCCCAGTTGCCCTGTTTTTTCACATCACCCTTTAAAGCCTTTGTTAAATTATGAGCCTCTTCGCTTATTCTGCTATTCAATTCGTGTAGTTTCTTTAACTCAGTTTGCATTTCAGTTCTGTCTCGCAATCCTTTTTCATAAGTATCTTCAACTTTCTTTTCAAAATCTTTAATTTTTTCGTTTAATGGTTTTAATATTTCTGAAATATTTGTTTTGTTTTGTTCTGTAAACTTCTTTGTTTTTTCCTCTAATATCTCGTTTGCCAAATTTTTAAATTCAAATCTGAATTTCTCTTGAATTTTTTCGATTTCTTTTTTATTTTCATCCAATCTTTCTTTAATATTTTTAATATCTGCATCTTTTGCAGATATATTTGCTGTTAATTTTATAATATGCTGTTCTTTTTCATTTATTTCGGTTTTTAAAATTGCTATGTTTTTTACTTTTTCTTCCAAAACAATATTTTTTCGTAAAATATCCTCATTTTCTTTTTTTAAATTTTCAAGATTATTTAAAGAACCTTTATCTAAACTCTGAAACTTATATTTAGCAATAAACCACGAAGCAATAATTCCAATTATTAATCCCAAGAATAAGTATATTAAATCCATAATTATTAAATTTCATCAAAATTATATTTTTTTTTATAAAAGTTTTACTATTTTTGATAAAAAAAATATTATCTTTGAATTAATATGTAAACTTTTAAAAATTAATAAAAATGAAAAAAATGAGCAATCATGCCTATTCTGCAAGCAAATTTACAGCACTTATAATTTGTGTAATATTTTTATCAATTGGTAAAATTGGTATTTCGCAAAATGTAGGAATCAACCAGCTTAATCCTGACCCAAGTGCAATATTAGATATAACAGCTACAGATATGGGATTATTAATTCCAAGAGTTGCTTTAAACGATGTAAATACTGCCGCACCTATTACGGCACCAGCAGAAGGTTTATTAATTTATAATGAAACAGGAACTGAAGCCCATGGTTTTTATTATTGGGATGGAAGTCAATGGATACAAGCATTAGGACCTATTGGACCTGCCGGATTAAATGGAATAGATGGAGTAGATGGTATTGACGGTGACCAGTACAGTACTACTTCTTCCGACAATCTTACCATAGGACTAGGGCCTGTCTGCTTTACTGTTGAAACTGATCTTGCATACAGTGTTGGACAAACTATTATCATAGCTTTTGATATTAATAATACAATGATAGCAGACGTAACTTCTTATAATGATATTACAGGAATGATGTGTGTCGTTGTTACTTCTACAACCGGAGGTGGCACATATCCTGTATGGTCAGTAAATATGAACGGTGCACCCGGACCTGCCGGACCCGCCGGTGCAGATGGAGTTGACGGTGCTGTTGGGCCTATTGGACCAGCCGGAGCAGATGGTGCAGATGGAGTTGACGGTGCTGTTGGACCTATTGGGCCTATTGGACCTGCCG
>CAYTAU010000099.1:0-13911 GCA_964435855.1 uncultured Bacteroidales bacterium
CTATAATAGTTACAGACAGAAGAAAAAAGCCAATCTGATTATCTTATATCAGAATAGTTCTTTAGAACAGGCAAATGAAGAAATATCTACCCAACGTGATGAAATTGAAACACAACGCGACATGCTTGAGAATCAGCGCGATGTACTTGAAAATCAAAATATTAAAATCACTGCTAGCATACAGTATGCTAAATACATTCAACAGGCGGTTTTGCCGTCACAAGTAAATCTTGATGCACTTCTTAACGATTACTTTGTTTTATTCAAGCCTAAAGATATTGTGAGCGGCGATTTTTATTGGGCAGCAAAGGTGAAAACAACACTTATTCTGGCAGTATCTGATTGTACAGGTCATGGTGTTCCTGGCGCAATTATGAGTATGCTTGGAATATCTTTCCTTAATGAAATTGTCCGTAAAAAGGAAATAACCAAAGCCAGCGATGTACTTAATCATTTGCGGGATTCTATTGTTGAAGCATTACAACAAAAAGGAGTAACAGATGAACAAAAAGACGGAATGGATATAAGCATTATTACCATTGATCTTAAAAATTCAAATGGAAAACTGCTAACAGATAGTGATAATGTTACTTTCCCGGCACAGTGGGCTGGAGCTAACAACTCAATATATATTATTACTCCTTTAGACAATTCAGGAATAACACGATTTGAAAATGAATTGACTAGTTCTAAAATAATCAAATCTTCAAATTCAGCTTTAGTCAAGATAAAACCTGATAAAATGCCTATTTCCATTTACAGGCACATGCACGAATTCACAAACCACGAATTTACGCTTTATAAAAACGACAAAATATACCTGATGTCAGATGGTTACGCAGACCAATTCGGAGGTTCCAATGCTAATAAATTTCTTTCAAAAAATCTTAGACAATTGATTCTTGAAAACTGCCAATTACAGATGAATGAGCAGAAAATAAATTTAGAGAACAGCTTAACTGATTGGATGGGTAACGAAGAACAAATTGATGACATAACAGTAGTTGGATTAAAAATATAAATTGTGTTGGCAAAAATGCGGGAAGAGTTTTAACACAGATATTTGCAGGATATTTTATATGTTTAGAGTTGCCAAATAATATTATGTGTTAACATAATTGTTATATTAATATATTTGTAATTTATTTAAGTTCAAATAGCCATATTTTAGAAAAAGATTGTAATTAACTTTAATGTTTGATGCCATGAAAAATAAGAAGAACAAGCAATTATATTTTTACTTTTTTATAATCTCTATTCTTTCGGTTTCGGTATTTGTGCTTTTCGTATTGCTTGTCAATATGTCGAATACTGCCGAGTCTCTGGCAATATCACTTATAGATAAAACTACCAGCGAAGCCGACGACCAACTAGATAATTATTTCGAAAAAGTAAAAGGAAATCTTATTGCTACCAAGCAACTTTGCGACCAAGCAATACTCGATGCAGTAGATACTGCCAACATAAATTCATATCTGTTACCTGTTTTCAATACATATACAGATATTAATACTATAGTAGTTGCAAACCCCGAAGGACACGAATATTCTATTATTCGAGAAGACAGTACATGGCTATCAAATGTAGTTTTTGAATCGGCAGATTCGGGAATGGTTATAAATAGAGAAAGATGGAAGGGAAATATTTTTGAAAAAACAAGCCTTGCCAAATGGATAGATTACAATGCGCAATACGACCCTAGAACTAGGCCATGGTTTAAAGGTGCTATGGAATCGGAGTTTCCGGAAGAACCATGGTGGACAAAACCCTATGTTTTTTTTACTCATCAGGTGCCGGGAATTACAGCATCTATGCGCTCATATTGCCCTGTAAACAAAAAAACAAATGTTATTCAGTATGATATATTATTATCAGAGATATCAGAATTTACAACAAACGAACATGTAAGTGAGAATAGCAAAACATTTGTTCTTACAAAGGATCTTAAAGTAATAGGTCTGCCTGGTGAAGAAAAGTTTTCAAATTCAGATACAATTGCTCTATACGTACTTTGCGATTATGATAGTATAGGAAGCCATGTGCTGGAATTGTCGGTTAATAAATGGAAAGAATTTGAAGAAAATTATTCCGATGCTTTTAGTTTAGATATTGATGATGAAACATGGTGGGTGAAAATTACTCCATTCGAATTGGGCAATAACAGAATATTTTTAATTGGTGTAGCAGTTCCAGAAAATGATTTTTTGAGCGAGGTAAAAGGTAGCAGAAATGTTGTAATTGGTGGATTTATGGTTGTCTTAATTATTATTCTAATAGTAATTAGGCAATATTCTATTAAACGTAAAATGAATTTGTTACTTGCTAAACAAAAAGCACAAATAAGTCTGCAAAGAGATGAAATTAGCAAACAACACGAAATTGTAGTAGAGCAAAAACAAGAAATTACCGATAGTATAAATTATGCTAAAAAGATTCAGGAGGCAATGTTGCCGGCAGTTTCAACACTCGATAGAATACTTGAAGAGCATTTTATACTTTTCAGACCAAAAGATATTGTAAGTGGCGATTTTTTCTGGGCTACAGAAACAAACAATTGGGTAATTGTTACAGCAGCTGATTGCACAGGTCATGGAGTTCCGGGTGCATTTATGTCTATGCTTGGCATATCGTTTCTGAACGAGATAGTAAGGAAAAAAGATGTAACAAGTGCGGCAGAAATACTGAATCAATTGCGAGCTTCGGTAATTGAAGCACTAAAACAAACAGGCGAACAAGGGACACAAAAAGATGGTATGGATATGTCGATTATTGCTATAAATAAAGACAGAAAACATGCCTATTGGGCAGGAGCAAATAATCCTTTGTGGATAATAAGAAATGAGAATATTACTAAAGAGTACGAAGATGTAAATGAAATTATAGAAGAGGTAAAACCAGATAAAATGCCTGTTGCTGTATATTTAAAAATGGATGATTTTACAAATCACGAAATAAGTTTAAATGCTGGAGACAGATTATTTTTATTTACTGATGGTTTGCCCGATCAGTTTGGTGGTCCAAAAGGCAAAAAATTTAAATATAAACCTTTTAAACGATTACTGGTACAGAATTCAACTTTAAGCATGAATGAACAAGGCAAAGAACTTGAAAAAGCTTTTGAAGAATGGATAAACCACAAAGGAGAGCATTACGAACAAATTGATGATATAACCGTAGTAGGATTGAAAATCTAATCATAAAATCTATTTAACAAATTAAGTAATTGATAAATACGATATAAGTATTTATCAAAACGGACAATAGTATCCCTAATTATTAATATCTTTACCTTCACTTAAAATATTTATTAATATATATTTATAACTTATAAAAATGGAAGGAATTGAAGAAACCACAACAACAATAGTTAACTATTCAGATAAGATAGTTGATTATGCAATAGAACATGGTCCTAGAATTATTGGTGCTATAGTAGTCTTAATACTGGGATTATGGATAATTAAAATTGTAGTTAAGAAAATTGGTAAGAGAATGGAAAAAAGCAAAACAGACTCGTCTTTGCGTCCATTTTTT
Organism: uncultured Bacteroidales bacterium; assembly: GCA_964435855.1. Classification (GTDB taxonomy): domain Bacteria; phylum Bacteroidota; class Bacteroidia; order Bacteroidales; family CAYTAU01; genus CAYTAU01. The sequence goes on from CAYTAU010000099.1 coordinate 3,535, forward strand.
AAAAGTATGATTGGTGCATTACTTAAGGCATTACTATTTATTTCGGTATTAGGAATGTTTGGTATTGAAATGACATCATTTGTAGCAATACTTGGTGCTGCTGGTTTGGCTGTTGGTTTGGCTTTATCGGGTACGCTCCAAAATTTTGCAGGTGGAGTAATTATTCTTTTACTTAAGCCTTTTAAAGTTGGCGATTATATCGATGCACAAGGTTATAGTGGAAGTGTGAAAGAAATTCAGATATTTAATACAATATTAACTACCCCTGATAAGAAAACTATTATTATTCCTAATGGTGGGCTTTCTACTGGTTCGATGACAAATTATTCTACAGAACCACAACGTAGAGTAGACTGGACATTTGGTATTGCTTATGGCGATGATGTAGACAAAGCAAAAGAAGTATTAAACAAACTAATGGCAGATGATGAAAGAATATTGAAAGACCCTGAGCCATTTGTTGCAGTTTCTGCACTTGCTGATAGTTCTGTAAATTTTGCTGTTAGAGCTTGGGTAAATGCTGCCGATTATTGGGATGTATTTTTCAATATGAACGAAACAGTTTACAAAGTATTTACAAAAGAAGGATTGAATATACCATTTCCACAAATGGATGTTCATGTTGTCAAATAATAATAATATTTAAATAGAACAATAATGAAGACTTTAATAATAACAATAATACTTGCTAGTATTATTTCAATAGGATTTTCTCAAGTTACCGCTTCTGAGGATAATTTAAAAAAGCAATCTGCCGATACTGTCGACGGATGGAAAAAAGGTGGGACAATAACTATAAATATGTCGCAGGTTTCATTAACAAACTGGTCGGCTGGTGGACAAAATTCAATATCTACCAATGGTATTTTAAGTTTGTTTGCAAATCTTAAAAAAGGAAATAGCATGTGGGAGAATTATCTTGATATTGGATACGGAACAATAAGACAAGGTAAAGACGCGAACTGGTTGAAGACAGACGACAAAATTGATTTCACATCAAAATATGGTCAGAAGGCTTTTTCTAATTGGTATTATGCAGGCTTGTTAAATTTCAAAACACAAATGACCGCTGGTTATAATTATCCCGATGATAGTACAAGAATCTCAGATTTATTAGCTCCAGGATATTTACTTGGCGCAATAGGTTTGGATTTCAAACCCAGCGAGAATTTCACACTTTTTATAGCACCAGTTACAACTAAAGTAACTTTTGTAAACGATCAGGCACTTGCCGATGCTGGTGCATTTGGAGTAGAACCAGGTGAAAATATGAGAAGTGAGTTTGGTGGATATTTGAGAATGTTTTACAAAAGAGATTTGATGGAAAATGTTTCATTTCAGACAAAGCTTGATTTGTTTTCTAATTATCTAGAGAATCCAGAGAACTTAGATATTAGCTGGGAAGTGTTGATCTCGATGAAGGTTAACAAATATATCTCTGCTACTATAACTACTCATTTACTTTATGACGATGATATTGATATAGCATGGACTGATAGTGATAATATTGACCATGTTGGCCCAAATACTCAGTTTAAAGAAGTACTAGGCGTAGGATTTTCTTATAAATTCTAATTATATTGAAAAATAAATGAAAATAAATGCAGACAAAATATTATATTTTAATCTTATATTAATTATTATGGTATCTTGTAATAGCAGTAAGAAAAGTATTGATATGCTTATATCCAAATGCAAAAGTTTATACTGTTGACAGTAATTTTTATATAGCTGATTGTATTGCTATTGATAAAGGCAAAGAACTTGAAAAAGCTTTTGAAGAATGGATAAACCACAAAGGAGAGAATTACGAACAAATTGATGATGTTACTGTAGTTGGTTTAAAGATATGATAAGAAATAATAGTTATATGTCAGATTATGTGGGTGCTGGAAAGATTGCGCATTTATTAACACATTGTCAGAGAGCATTAAAGCGATCTTTGCTGCCATCCGTTGACCTATGATAAAATAGTCAATTGTATTACTTAAAACAGTTTTAAAAATGATTAAAAAAGTTATCTTGATAATGTTATTAGGAGTGATTGGATCAATTCAAATAAATGCTCAGAAAACTGATAAAATATTCATTGATGACGATATTCAACTAATTAATCTTCAGGATTCTATTTTTGTTCATGTAAGTTGGGAGAATAGCGAGAAATTTGGCAGATTTCCTTCAAACGGCATGCTCGTTATCAAAAATGGACAAGCGATAATGATTGATACACCTATGGATAATGAAAAAACTAAGAAATTAACAGAATATCTCAAAGACTCAATGCAAGTTGAGTTAATCAAATTAATAATCGGACACTTTCACGATGATTGTCTTGGTGGATTAGGATACATTCAGAGCAAAGGGATTGAATCAATTGCAAATTCGATGACAATTGATAAATGCAAAGAACTTGGATTACTAATTCCATCAACTTCATTTACTGATTCATTAATCTTTGATTTTAATGGAGAACAGATAGTTTGCCGATTTTTTGGAGGTGGACACACATTTGACAATATTACAGTATGGATTCCGAGTAAAAAGATTTTATTTGGTGGTTGTTTGATAAAATCCTACAATTCAAAAGAATTGGGAAATTTAGCAGACGCAGTTGTGGATGATTGGGACACAACAATTAAAAACTTGATGAATAAATATAAGGACATTAAGACAGTGATTCCGGGACATGGTGACTTTGGAGGTGCTGAATTATTAATAAACACAATTGAATTAGTTGAAAAACAGAAAAGTAAATAAAATTAATATAAACAGAAAAAAGGAAATCAAATGCGACACAAGCTATTAAAACTATGTGCATCACTCTTGTTGTGTTTCGAACTAATAGGACTTTATGTACAAACGATGTACGTAAAAGAAAAAAATGGTACACAAACGCCTTAAGGGTTTGAAACCTTGTCAGGGTTAAAAGAACTTGATTTAAGCAAAAACCCAAAAGGAATTTATATTATAAAGGTAACAACAGAAAAAGGTGTTGCGTAGTTATGTATAAGATAGAACAGAAATTATAATTACTAATATCTAAATTTGAAATTTTACTTTTTGTTATCATTTAAAATTTATTCTTATATTTGCATTATTACCAAAAATGAAAAAGCTGTCTTTTTCTATATAACAAGTAAAATTCAACAAAAAATGAGAAAATTATTTATTTTATTTTTTAGCATATTTATTTCAGTACTCGCAATAAAAGCACAAGATAATAAAGTGTATTTCAGTAAACTGGGAGTGTCAACAACAGAATCACAAGCTTATTATTACAGAGCTGAAACTGAAGAAAATAATTTCAAGTCATATTATACATCAAATGGGAATCTTTATTTTGAAGGAAAAATAAAAAATGCCAGTTCAAGTAATGAAAATAATAATGTTTATTTGGGTAAATGTATTTGGTATTATAAAAATGCGAAGAAAAAAGCAGAAATATTTTATAATAATGATGGAATAAAAGAAGGTATATCTTATGAATATTATGAAAATGGAAAAATTAAAAAAGAAACCGAATATTTTAATGGAAAAGCTAAAGATAATAAATACATCGAATACACAATAGACGGTCAAATAAATAGGATTATGGAAGATAATTTTTCTAATAATTTTAATGATTGGGATTTATACACAAGTGATAAAAGCAAAGCAGAAACAAATAACAACACCCTAACAATTTCTTCTTTAACAATTTCAGGAACTTCGAGACACATTAATTATTATATTGAAGAAAATACATATTCTATTGAAGCAAAGATCAATGTTTTGAGAGCAAAAAGTAACAAAACAGGAATATTATGGGGCTTTAAAGACTGGGATAATTACAATTACTTTTTAATTTCAGATAATAGTATTTATATAGGTAGTGTTTTTGAAGGCATTAAAGCAATTGTTGTTAATGATATGTTTAGCTCTGATATTAAAGATGAAAATCTTGTAAAATTGCTAAGTACAGGAGAAAATATTATTTTCTCAATTAATGGAAGTATTCAATACGAGGGAAAGCCAATGAGAAATTTTGGAAGCAATATTGGTTTTGGACTAAGCGGAAGAAGTAGTATCACAATTAAAGATTTTCAAATAAAAGAAATTGGATTTAAAAGTAGCAATACATCAAATTCAGACATGAATGTTAAAGCTACAGGAACAGGATTAATAATCTCTCAAAATGGATATATTGTAACAAACTATCATGTTATTGAAAACAGTAATTCTATACAAGTTGAAGTTATACATGACGGAAAAGAGAAAACATATAATGCAAAAGTTGAGCAAAAAGATATTGATAATGATCTGGCGATTTTAAAAATTCAAGATGAAGATTTTGAGACATTGCCAATACAATATGATATTAATTCTAATAGTGCAATTAATGTTGGGGAATCTGTTTTTACAATTGGGTTTCCGTATGCTTTAGGAGGAATGGGTAAAGAAGCAAAATTTAATGATGGGAAAATTAGTGCAAAAACAGGATTTAATGGAGCTATTAACTCTTTTCAAACATCTATACCCGTACAGGCCGGAAATAGTGGAGGACCGGTTTTCAATCAGAACGGAGAACTTGTTGGCATAATAAACGCAAAATTTAGAAAAGGCGACAATGTTTCTTATGCTATTAAATTAAATTATTTAAAAATACTATTAGACCTTATGCCGGAAACATTTAAAGGAGTTTCTATAGCAGATATGTCGACAGAAGATAAAATTAAAGCAATAACAAAACACGTTGTTCTAATAAAAATAAAATGAAAAATATTTTGTTATGATAAGGGCAATTAAATTAATAATTACAACAATTATTCTTCTCGCATTTATTGGATTATACGGACAAAAATCTGAGCTTTCAATTAAATGGAGTGAAATGCAAGAATATAATCATAAAGCTGAAGGGTATTTCGATAATATAATTGGTAGCAACTCAAAATATATTTATACCATTAATAACATAGCACAAAATAAACGTTTTAGAAATAATAATAAACTGAAGATCGTTGCTTTCGATAAAAATTCAATGCAAAAAATTTCAGATGTTGGCATTAAGGGTTTTAAAGAGAATGAAGCAGACAACAAGTTGTTAGATGATATGTATGTCCAAAAGTATGTTATTTTTGAAGATGTTATTTATGTTTTTTGGACACATGAATCAAGAGAAAAAGATGAACTTTTTGTTCAAAGTTTTTCAAATAAATTGAAAATTATAGCTCCATTAAAAAAGATATATGAAGTTAAATCAAAAAAAGGAGATAAAAAGAAAGCTGAATTATTAGTTTTAGGAACAAGCAATCAACATGTATTAATAGGGGGAGAATTATCGGCAGGAAAAGATGAAAATATTAAACTTTCAATTAAAGTTCTTAAATCAGACTTAACTTTTTTCTCTTCAAAACAAGTAACTCTACCAATTACATCACTAGGTCATAAATCAAACTCACTTTCATCAGAATATGTTTTAGGCGATAATAATGTTCTATACGCATTTTCATATATAAAAATGACTAAAGAACAAAAACAACTATTAAAAGATAATGAAAGCTCAGTTTATTGTCTTTTTTCGGCAATTAACATTGAAGATGGCACAATTCAATCAGTTAAATTAAAATATGAGAATAAAAATATTTACAACATATCATATCATAATGATAAAGACAATATGATATTAACCGGATTCTTCTCAGATTTAAACAAAGACGGATCAATGGGTGTATTTAAAATAAAATTTAATAAAAATAATTTAACAGCTATGTCGGAGCCGTCCTTTTCGTATTTTACGCCTCAACATATACACGAAATCACAAAAGGACAAAAAAAGAACACAAAAAAGAAGAAAAAAAGAAAACCAAATATAGACAGATTACTTGAATATAGCTTAGTAAAATCGTTTAATAACAATGGGAATATAACTTTTATATACACCATATATCATGAGTACTCTGTTACAACATGTAATAGTAAAGGAAGTTGCACAACAAGATATTATCAAAAAAATTCCGATATTTTGGCTTTCTCTATAACAAGGTCAGGAGAGATTAATTGGGTTTCGAAAACTGAAAGACAAGCTTTTTATAAGGGGTGGGGATTTTATGATGTTAATGTAGTTGACAGAGATGGTTTTTATTATGTTGTATATGCAGACGATTACATATTTAATACTGAGAAAAACCAAAGAGTAAAAAACCCAAAAAAATTAAGACAAACAACTATCAATTACTTAGTTTTAAATTCGGAAGACGGCGAAATGGTAACAAATATGCATATTACAAACACAATGAAAGAGCCTCCAAAAACAAGAAAATATGTAACTGCACATAAAATTATTGAATCGGATAATGAATTATATGTAAATAGTATTAAAATTAAAATGAAACCTCAGGCAATTGGGATATCAATTATACTTATTCCTACGCTATATGGAGCATATTTGCCTTCGATAATAACATCATCATTTACAGGAACCGGATACTTAGGAAAAATTGAAATAAAATAAATTTATAAAATGATTAAAACAACCTTACTTTTAACTTTACTTGTCTTTCTAATGATAGGAATATCTTATGGACAAAATGAGTATAATACTTTTGATGAGAATTATACTCCTCCGAAAAATTCTATTTTAGGAGCGGGTACAGAATCTGAATCAATAAGATCTGATTACGAAAAGAGCACATATTCTTTTAAATTTAATCCGGGCAGATTAATAAGAAGTTATTTGGGTTTTGCTTTAGAATATAATTTTGTTAATGATTTTAGCGTTCAGGCACGTTTTGATAAAAGTCTTGGCAATGACCATTGGCAACATATTACGCTAATAATGTTCAGAGAGACAGGCATAATGGATGTAGGCAATAATTACAGCAGTGGTAAAAGTTCAATTAATCATATAGATATACTTACTACCCCTGATGCTGATATTTCAAGTTCAACATATTTACTTGGATTATCGCTTAGATTATACGATTATTCAGAATATGTTACTACCCAATTTTACGAGCTTGGCTTTAATTACTATAATACTAATTATTCAATTATTCCTGTTGAAATAAACTCTTCAAGCTACTCCTCTTACTCTTCAAATAGCCAAGTGCTAATGGGTTCAGGAAAAATCAAGCAAACTCATTATTTTGCTAACTGGGGATTGCAATGGGAAAGCGGAAACAAGATTAAGATTGCTCATGAGCTTTATGTCGGATTTGGAATTAGATTATTTAGATACAGCAAGTATTCTACAGAAACATTTGGTGATGTTGATTATGCATTAAAAACAAAACATAAAGAAACATCTTTTGCTTTTACATCCCAATTTGGATATGTTTTAAGTATAGGAATGTAATATAGACTTAATAAAAAAAATATTATTATGAACAATTTAATAAAAATATTTAGCGTAGCGCTTTTTTCTTTTTTTCTTCTTTTTTTCTTAATTTCTTGCAATAAGGATGTGAATACCACTCTTCCTGTTGCACAATTTACTGCTTCAAAAGATACTGTTCCTATTGGGGAGCCGGTTACATTTACTGTAACTAACCCTGAGGAATATTGTTATTATAAGTGGACTAATAGTGAATCTGAATATCCTAACGATAATTATACAGAGAGCGCCAGTTCATATAGTGCTGCATTTGGTGATAACGGTACTTTTACAATAAAATTACTTGTTGTAAATGAATCTGGTGGCGATAGTTGTTCTGTGGATATTGTTGTTGGAAATTATGGAATTATAAAATGTACAGGTACTATTACATTTGATGGCGAACCCTCATATTGTATAATAAAGTTGTATCAGAACTATAGTGAAGATATTATTTTAAACATCTCACCTTCATTATTTACTGAAAGTGCCGGTTATTACAGATATAATTACGATGTTGATGTTAATTTAAGTACTTTAGTAAATGTTGATCCTCAGGGTACTTTATCTTTTAGAATAGTAGGGAAAAGAGTACTTGATTATTACGAATCCATAAATTATACCAATTTTACACCTGATAATAATAATGAATTCAATTATTCTTGTACATTCGATTAATTTCTTCTTTATCGGTAATTTTGATTATCTATCGGCATTATACCTTTTACAATTATCGGGAAACCTGTCTGCCGGACGGGCAGGTTGGAAATCAAATTGGTATTAAATGCAAACAGTTCAAATGGAGTTAAATTTTGTATATGCGGAAGATAACCATTATTTATTATTTCAATTCTCTTTTTTATATCATTTGTTTGTTCAAATATAAAAGCTCCATTTTTTGATGATATTAATACGTAAACAAAAAAACCCATTAGTGCCGATATGTTCCTTAAATCCGCAAGTATAGATTTTTACAAATTCTAAATGGAAAAACTTTGTTGTTTTCCATCTTACAATCAAAATAAGAGTATAGAGTTATAAAAAATAACACACATTTTGTGAAAAATCTTCAAAAGATTATGTAAAATTTAAAAAGGAAGTACTCGAAATACAATTTATTATTAGACACGCGAATTTAAGTGTTGTCGGTGCATATCCGATTTCCGTTCGGCAAGGCACAAATAGTTTTTGTTTTGGATACTGATTTTTATGAGTATTTTTGAGGAATAATATTCATAAAAGTGAAAAAAATATTAATCTACAATATTGTTAATAATAGAATTTATTTATTACTCTCGTTGGTAGTAATAATTCTATTTGTCATTTATAAGATACCATTCCTTAATTTCCCTTTTTATTGGGACGAAGCATGGGTTTATGGCCCTTCCGTGAGATTAATGGCAGAAAATGTTCCAAGCCTTTTGCCCGATGCTTTACCAATTGATTATTCAAGAGGGCATCCATTATTTTTCCATTTTTTTGGAGCATTATGGGCAAAAGTTTTCGGAAGCTCTTTAATTTCTCTTCATAGCTTTGCTTTAACAGTTTCGGTTTTCTTGCTTGTTGTAAGTTTTAAATTTGCAAAAGAGTTTTTCAGCGAAAAAATAGCATTTATTACTGTTCTTACATTATCGCTGCAACCAATTTTTCTTGCCCAGTCAGTTTTGGTATTACCGGAAGTAATGTTAGCATTATTTAGTTTACTTACTATTTATTATTATCTAAAAAAGAAGTTTATCTGGTATTTTATTTTCGGAACGGCTTTAATTATGACAAAAGAATCGGGAGTTGTTGTTTTTTGTGCCTTATCTCTTTTTTCGTTTTTAATTAATATAAAGAAATTGAAATTGAAATATCTTATTGTTGATATTCTGAAAATACTATCACCTCTTGTTGTTATTTTCATATACTTATATATTCAGTATTCTATGTATGGATGGTTCTTTTTTCCCGGGCATATTGATTTCATCACTACAGATTTAAGTGCTGTATGGAATAAATTAACTGATGGATATGGCGCATATCTTGCAATATATCAGGGAAGAAATTTATTGTTTTTTTCAAGCGTACTAATATTTATTTATTTATTAATAAGAAAGAAAAAACTTGAATATAAAAACATGTTATTATTATTTCTGATTTTCATAATCGGTTTCCTGATGTTTAGCTCATTAAACTTTTTCTCTAATCGTTATATTATGTGTATTATTCTACCTTTTATACTCTTAACTGTTGGAATAATTTTTCAAGGTTTAAAAAACAAATATATAATGATAGTTTTCCTGATAGTATTTACAGGTTTACAATATCGTGAAATAAATAAGAAAACAAATAGTGACCATAATTTAGGATATATTAATGCTGTAAAAGTGCATCAGTCAATGATTAATTATTGTACAGATAAAGAATTACAAAATAAATATTTCTACTCTTATTTTATGACCAGAGTAATTATGACAAATCATTTATCGGGATATGTTGAAAAAGGAGAGGAGTTTATTCATGTTGGTAAAGATTATACAGATAAAACAGAATACTGTATTTTTTCTAACTTCGATTCTGATAAAGAGCATTTGTTGTTAAGAAATAATTCTGAATTAAAGTTAATTAAACGATACGAAATTGAACAAGCATGGATAGAATTGTATGAAAATACTAAGCAGAACTAATAACCTGAGTTAGATTTAAGGGATGTTATACCAATTTGATTTCCAATTTTCCCGATAAAGAGCAGAGTGAGTTTATCGGTAATTTTGATTACTAATCGGTATTAGGTTATATTTTTCAGAAAATCTAACTTTTATCTACCTTCCCTTTTGTGTATCTTAGTGTCTTTCTGTTTTTGTGGCTATATATTTTGCCACTATTTCGATAATTATCGGAGCTAAGACACAAAGAAATCACAAAGAATGTAATAAGAAAAAGTATAAGTCATTCAAAATCAATAATGTATTGCAAAAGTTTTTCGGGATATTCTGCATGTAACCAATGACTTGCATTGTTAATAGTAACAATTTTAGCATCAG
>CAYTAU010000100.1:0-13485 GCA_964435855.1 uncultured Bacteroidales bacterium
ATTGATAATCCGAAAGAATAAGGGCAATATAATCTTTTACATATCATTTCAGAAGTTATGTTTTATAAAATAGTAAAATTATTTTATTATTTTATAAAATAATTTATCTTTGGATTTTATAATTAAACACTATTTAATAACTTAATAAAAAAATAAATTATGAATATTCCTGAAAATTTAAAGTACACAAGTGAACATGAATGGTTAAAAATAGAAGGCGATATAGCTTATGTTGGTATTACTGATTATGCTCAGAATGAATTAGGCGATGTAGTATTTATTGAAGTAGAAACAGTTGGCGAAACTCTTGATAAAGAGGAAGCTTTTGGTACTATTGAAGCTGTTAAAACTGTTTCTGATATTTTTATGCCGGTATCAGGTGAAATTCTTGAATTTAATACAGAACTGGGAGATGCTCCGGAAATTGTTAATGAAGACCCTTATGGAAAAGGTTGGTTCGTTAAAGTTCGTATTACAAATACTGATGAGCTTAACGAATTACTTGACGCTGAAAAATACAAAGAACTTATTGGCGCGTAAATGAATTATAAAATTGGCTGACTAAAATTAATTGGTCAGTTTTTTTTTGCTTTACAACACTTACACTAATTTATTTATTAGATGTAGATTTAATAATATAATTTCTTAATGTTTCATAAATTTATTAGTTTACAATTAATTTCTTAATATTAATTTAATATATTTAAAAATGAAAAATACAGCTTTTACGAATTTTCACATTGAATTAGGTGCAAAAATGGCACCTTTTGCTGGCTTTAATATGCCAATATCATATTTCGGTATTAACGAAGAACATAAAACAGTAAGAAATGCCTTAGGTGTTTTTGATGTGTCACACATGGGTGAATTTTGGGTTGAAGGTCCAAATGCAGCAAATTTTATACAAAAATTAACTACAAACAATGTTACAGATTTATGGGATGGTAAAGTCCATTACACTTGTTTTCCAAACGGACAAGGTGGTATTGTTGATGATTTATTGGTTTATAAAGTCAATGATGAAAAATATCTACTAGTAGTTAATGGTGGTTGCTTAGAAAAAGACTGGGACTGGGTAGTGAAAAATGCCAATGAAATGGGAATAGAAGTAGGAAAAGAAGTCTATAATGAATCTGATAATACAGCTCAATTAGCAGTACAAGGTCCATTAGCACTCCAAGCAATGCAAAAATTAACTGACACAAAAATTACAGATATGGAATTTTATACTTTCAAAATTATTGATTTTGCAGGTATGAAAAATGTTCTTTTTGCTACAACAGGTTACACTGGTTCAGGTGGATGTGAAATTTACATTCCTAATGAAGACGGTGCTAAATTATGGAATGCTGTTTTCGAAGCAGGTAAAGAATTTGGTATAAAACCTATTGGTCTTGCTGCACGTGATACTCTCAGACTTGAAATGGGATATTGCTTATATGGAAATGATATTTCTATGGAAACATCTCCAATTGAAGCCGGTCTTGGCTGGATTACTAAATTTGTTGATGGAAATGATTTTATTGACAGGGATAAAATGGAAATTCTTAAACAAGAAGGTGTAACAAAAAGACTTAAAGGTTTTGAAATGATTGACAAAGGTGTTCCACGTCAACACTATGAAATTTGTGATAAAGATGGAAATAATATTGGAGAAGTTACTTCAGGAACAATTACTCCAATGTTGGAAAAAGGTGTTGGTATGGGATATATCAATAAAGGATATAATAAAGTTGATACTGAAATATACATCAAAGTAAGAAATAAACTATTAAAAGCTAAAGTGGCAAAAATGCCTTTTTATAGAGAATAAAAACATCGTATCAATTTCTAAAATATAGTGCCAAGAATTCAGAGAACTAGTGCCATGTGGACAGATACAATGTTATCTTTAAAAATGCAATAAAATATATCAGAAATTTTAACTCTAAATTAATAAATATGATAACAAATAATTTTATTTCAAGACAAAATGGACCTCGCAAAGAGGAATTAGGTAAGATGCTTGAAAAAATAGGAGCATCTTCCTTAGATGAGTTGATAGATGAGACAATACCGTCCTCTATACGACTGAAAAAACCGTTAAATTTACCTGCAGGCATGAATGAATATGAATATTTAAATCATATCAAGGAAATAGGTGCCAAGAATAAAGTATTTAAAAGTTATATAGGCTTAGGATATTATAATACCATCACTCCGGGGGTATTGATAAGAAATGTATTAGAGAATCCTGGCTGGTACACCTCATATACGCCATATCAAGCTGAAATTTCACAGGGAAGATTAGAAGCGCTACTCAATTATCAGACAGTTGTATGTGATTTAACTGGTATGGAAATTTCAAACTGCTCTTTATTAGATGAAAGTACAGCAGCTGCAGAAGTAATGTATATGTTGTATAACACACGCCCAAGAGCAACTGTTAAAAGAGGTGCTAACATTTTTTTCGTATCTAATGAACTTCTTCCGCAAAATATTGAATTATTAAAAACACGATCAGCTCCATTAGGTATAGAATTAATTTTTGGTGACCATAACACATACGAATTTAACGATGATAAAGTGTTTGGTGCAATTATTCAATACCCAACACAAAAGGGAAATGTTTTAGATTATTCAGATTTTGTAAAAAGAGCTCATGCAAATGAAACATTAGTAGCTGTAGCAGCAGATTTAATGAGTCTTGCAGTCCTAACACCACCAAAGGAATGGGATGCAGATGTTGTTGTTGGCTCTACTCAAAGATTTGGTACTCCTATGGGTTATGGTGGCCCACATTCAGGATATCTTGCTACTAAAGATAGCTACAAACGTAATATGCCCGGCCGAATTATTGGTGTTTCAATAGATGCTAATGGCAACAAGGCATTAAGGATGGCTTTATGTACAAGAGAGCAACATATAAAGAGAGAGAAAGCAACCTCTAACATTTGTACTGCACAAGCACTTTTGGCAACAATGGTAGGTTTTTATGCTGCTTATCACGGACAGGAAGGAATAAAAGCAATAGCAAAAGATATTAATAATCTTGCAGGAATACTTTCTGATGAAGTTAAGAAGTTAGGATATGAACAATTAAATAAATACTTCTTTGACACAGTAGAAATAAAACTTCCTGGCTCGGTACAACAAAGCAATATAGAAAAACTGGCATTAGATAATCAGATGAATTTTAGATATATTGATGATAAAACTATTGGTATAAGTACTGATGAAACAACATCATTATCTGATATTAATACAATACTTAAAATTTTTGCTTCAGCAAACAATAAAGAGTTTACTGATATCAGTAAAGTAAAAGAAGTAAATACAATTCCGGATAATCTTACAAGAAAAAGCGAATTTCTTACACATCCTGTTTTCAATAAATATCATTCAGAAACAGAGATGATGAGATATATGAAGAAATTGGAAAATAAGGATATTGCTCTTAATCGTTCTATGACTCCTCTCGGCTCATGCACAATGAAATTAACACCTGCAACTTCGATGTTTCATTTAAGCTGGCCTGAATTTGGTTCTATTCATCCATTTGTTCCAACTGACCAGGCAGAAGGTTATACGATTTTAATAAAAGAATTAGAAAAAATTCTTTGTGAAGTTACAGGTTTTAAAGCTATATCTTTCCAGCCTAATTCCGGAGCAGCAGGAGAATATACAGGACTAATGATAATTAGAGAATATCATCGTAGCAGAGGAGATACTAATCGTAATATTATATTAATACCAGATTCTGCACATGGTACAAATCCTGCAAGTACAATTATGGCAGGCGGGGAATTAGTATTGGTTAAATGTGATGAAAAAGGAAATATTGATGTAAATAATTTAAGAGAAAAAGCAACAGAACATAAAGACAAACTCTCTACATTTATGATTACCTATCCGTCAACTCATGGTGTTTTTGAAGATGATGTTTTAGAAATGATGGATATTATTCATGAAAATGGCGGACTGGTTTATATGGATGGAGCCAATATGAATGCTCAGGTAGGATTAACCAATCCTGGTTTTATTGGAGCAGATGTTTGTCATTTAAATTTACATAAAACTTTCAGTAGTCCTCATGGCGGCGGCGGACCAGGAGCGGGTCCAGTTGGTGTTGCAGAACATCTCGTAGAATTTTTACCATCTCATCCAATAGTAAAAACAGGAGGTGAAAAAGGTATAACAGCTATTGCTGGTGCTCCTTATGGAAGTGCATCCCTTCTACCTGTTACTTATTGCTATGTTAAAATGTTAGGCGGAGAAGGGTTAACAGAGGCAACCAGATATGCTATACTCAATGCTAACTATTTAGAATCATCACTTAAAGAACATTATCCGACTTTATTTACAGGAAGCAAGGGCAGGGTAGCACATGAATATATACTTGATTGTAATCATATATCCAATATTACTGGTATTGGTGCCGGTGATATAGCAAAAAGATTGATGGATTATGGAATGCATGCACCTACAGTTGCCTTTCCTGTTCATGGAACTTTTATGATTGAACCAACAGAAAGCGAACCATTATCAGAACTTGATCGTTTTATTGGAGCAATGATATCAATAAAAAAAGAAATACAGGAAATTATTGACGGAAAAGCAGATAAAGAAGTTAATGTAATCAAAAAGTCACCACATACTTTAGGAATGATTATGAATGAGAATTGGGACCTTCCTTATTCAAAAAAGGAAGCTGCATTTCCAATGCCTTGGTCAATGGAAGACAAATACTGGCCACCTGTAACACACGTTGATGATGCTTATGGTGACAGAAACCTTCAAGCTAAAGTAGAAGTTTCTGATAATCAATAATAGTTTTTATGTCTAATTAATGTTTGCAAGAAAGTATTGTAATATACAGATATTTAACATGCATGCATGCAATGAAATTAATTGTTGAATTTTTTTATTGTTAAACCTGTCTTGTTTGCTTTGGCACGGCAGACAGGTTGCTATATTGTTATTATTTCCACTTAGCGGTTTAAAACCGCTAAGTGGGTATATAAATACAGTATCTTAAATAATATTTCCGGTAAATTTACATCAATTTTATAGAAATCGATAGCGATTATTTGCCATCCGATAGTGAACTTTGAGAGAGTATTAATATAATACCTATTTGATTTCCAACCTACCCGTCCAGCATACGGGTTTTCCTAATAATTGTAAAAGGTATAATGCCGATAGATAATCAAGATTACTAATCGGTATAACTGTGTCATAAATTTGTGAGACATGAAAAAGAAAAACTATGAAAATCTCTGTTGCAATTCAATTTGTGAATTTACCAAATATCAATATCACGAAAGAATTTGACAACTGCATGAGACAGCTTGACAAATAAGAGAAGTCGCTTTGGAGAAGGTTAGGATAAGCCTTTACTACAAAAAGGGTTTTTGTGTTTATCGTCATCTTCTTTTACTTTCTCAAGAAAATGCCCCATTTTATATTTTTTTGTATGCAGATATTTTTCGTTGTACTTATTTGGAGTTACTTCATCTTGTACATTTTCAACTATTGATAAACCATAGCCTTCTAATCCTGCTCTCTTTATAGGATTGTTGGTAATAAGCCTGATCTTTGAAATTCCAAGGTCGCGAAGAATTTGCGCTCCAACACCATAATCTCGTTCATCGTCTTTGTATCCGAGTTTAATATTTGCTTCAACTGTATCAAAACCTTCCTCTTGTAATTTATATGCTTCAATTTTACCAAATAATCCAATTCCCCTACCCTCTTGATTCATATATAAAACAATGCCTTTCCCCTCTTTTTCAACCATTTCCATTGCCTGATATAGCTGTGGTCCGCAATCACAACGCAGCGAACCAAAAATATCGCCTGTAATACACGAGGAGTGAACACGAACAAGAATCGGCTCATCTTTTTTCCATGTTCCCTTTATTAATGCAATATGCTCAAGTCCGTTTGAAAGTTGTTTAAAAGGTATTAAATCAAAATTTCCATGATTTGTTGGTAATTTTACAGTTGGTCCTCTTTTAATTAATGTTTCCTTCTTGAGCCTATATTTAATAAGGTCTTCAATAGAAATAATTTTGAGATTAAACTTTTTTGCAATTTTAATAAGATTTGGTAAGCGTGCCATTGTACCATCTTCATTCATAATTTCAACCAAAGCACCGCCAGGTTTTAATCCTGCTAAACTTGCAAGTTCAACAGTTGCTTCTGTGTGCCCTGCCCTTCTGAGAACACCTTTTGTTTTTGCTTTAAGTGGAAATATATGTCCTGGTCTTCCAAGTTCTTCGGGTTTGGTTTTTGGGTCAACAAGAGCTTTAATTGTTTTAGCTCTATCACTTGCAGAAATACCTGTTGTACATCCCTGTCCAACAAGATCAACTGAAACAGTAAAAGGAGTTTCATGAACAGCAGTATTTTTTCCTACCATCAATTCAAGTTCAAGTTCTTCGCATCTGTTTTCCGGTATTGCTGCACAGATCAAACCTCTCCCGTGTGTTGCCATAAAATTCACAATTTCAGGTGTAATAGTTTCAGCTGCCGTTATAAAATCGCCTTCATTTTCCCTGTCTTCATCATCAACAACAATTATTACTTTCCCCTTCCTGATTTCTTCAATAGCTTCTTCTATTGAATTGAGTTTAATAGCATTTTTTACTGTCATAATTTTGCACTTTCTATAATTACTGCAAAGTTATAATTTGTTAAATTGTATTCGCAATAATTTGTTGTGTTTTTAAACTTACAATAATTTAGGATACAGTTTAGCCTGATTAATTGATTTCCCAAAAAATTAGGGAACAATTACATTCAGCGATTTAGGATTGATCTGCATATTTATGTTTTGATCTAAAAAACACGGCTCACCATCAATATGCATAAGCAGTTTCTTTTCAGATATCACTTCAATGTTCTTTCCTTGCAAACGTTCATAGTATTTTGACTTATGCAGTTTCTTGTTAAACAAACGAACGGCTAATGAAACAGAAGCAATAAGTGGAAATTTGTTTAAAATTGCAATATCAATTATTCCATCATCGATTTTTGCAAGTGGAGCTATATGTGCATTATTTCCAAATTGTGTGGAATTTGCAAAGCTTATTGAAAAAGCTTTTTTATTATATTCAGTTCCATCAATTGTAAAATTGTAATTTACAGCCTTGTATTTTTTAAATTCCTTAAATGTAATTTTAATGTATGATAAGAAACCTCGTGTTTTGGCATTGTCAAACATATAGCCAATATGTGCATCGAAACCCATTCCGGCAACATTAACAAAATGCTTATCGTTTATTTTTACAGTATCAATATTCAATGATTTTTGAGCATTTATTATTTTAATTGCTTTATCGGGTTTTAATGGAACATTTAATGTTCTAGCCAATCCATTACCTGAACCGGCAGGCAATAGAGCTATTTTTACATTATGATTTATAACTGCTCTTACTACTTCGTTTATTGTTCCATCGCCACCAACTACGCCAATAATATCGTATTTGTCTTTAAATTCGTTAGCCATTTCAAAGGCATGTCCTGCATATTTGGTAAACTCAATAAAAATTTCAAATTGAGTTTCATCAAGATGTTGAGTAATTAAATTACTTACACGTTCAAATTTCCCCGTTCCCGATTTTGGATTTATTATAAATATGATTTTTGTTTTATTCATCAACGAACAACTAAATTGTTTTTTAATAACCTATTATTATATTGTTGAATTACTGCTTTAATTTTCTTTTCCATTTCATTTACTTTTGGAATATTGCTTTTCTCCTTTTTAATTAAATTATTTTTCAATAAACTATCGGTTTTAAAATTATAAAAGGCAATCGCTTTATTACCATCAAAAAATAATGTGTAATCTCCTTCTATCAATTGATAAATTCCATTAATATAATTTATTGCAAAATGCTCAGAATTTGTATCAAAAACACTATTCCCAAAAGCAACAATTTCTTCATCAAAACCCATATAATCAATAATTGAAGGAAATATATCCGTATGCTGGGTAATTGTGTTATTTCTTCCAATAAGCAAGCTGTCACCCGGATGATAATATATAACAGGCACAGAATACATACCTAAATTATTATGATAATAACTACTCATTCCTGCAGATGTATGGTCGGCAGTAATAATAAACAATGTATTGTTATACCACGGCATTGTTAAAGCAGTTTCGAAAAACTTTTTTAATGAAAAATCAGTATATTCAACGCTTTTTAGTATTTCAGATTTGCCTCCTTTAAATTTATTCCTGTATTTATCGGGTACTTTGTAAGGATGATGAGAAGAAAGTGTAAAAACAGTGGAAAAAAATGGTTGTGAAAAATTATTTAAGTGTTTTGCAAAAAACTGTAAAAATGGTTCATCAAAAATTCCCCATTTGCCATCGTAATCTTTTATATCCGGATATTCATCTTTACCATAATATTCTTCTATTCCTGCAAGTTTGGCAAAATTGTCGAATCCCATAGTGCCATTTGTACCACCATGAAAAAATGATGTATTGTAATTATATTTTTCTAATATTAGTGCAATACTATTAATATTATTAGAAGAGTGTGATGATGTAATAAAAGGATTATCCATTAATGATGGTAATCCTGAAATTATTGCAGGCATAGCATCCATTGATTTTTTTCCGTTTGCAAAACTATTTTCAAAACTTAAGCTATTTTCAATCAGGCTATCTAAAAAAGGAGTATATGTTTTCCCATTATTGTAAGCACCTATATATTCTTTTGAAAAACTCTCAAGTATTATTATAACAACATTTGAATTAGTTTTTTCTTTAGAATTAAATTTGATAACAGGCGAATATACTTTCTCAATTTCCTCGTCTGACAGATAATTAACAGCATGAATATCATCTTTGTAAAAAGTTTTTAAAATAGTAAATGGAGTATTTAATATAAGTGGTAAATTCTGAGAAGAGGTATATTTTGCTGCAGTTATTATTCCTGTTGGTCTATATGAGAAACCTCTTACTGTAAAAACCATTAATGTTATTATTGAAACCGAAATAAAAGATTGAAGAATTATTTGTTTATAATTTGCTTTAATCGTAGTGAAATTAGTTTTAAAAACTTTTTTATAAATAAAATAAAGCTTAAATATTACAACAATCCATAAAATTAGAATATACCAGAAATCTTTAAAAAATTGAGGTAATAAAACCCAAGTATCATCACCGGTGCTAATTAATTGAAAAAAATCAGCAGTTGTTCTCTTATTAGTAAATTTAAAATATTCTATATCAATGAAGTTAAAAAGAAGAACTGTGGAGTTAATTATAATAAAATAAATGTATAATGTTTTTTGATATCCTTTACGATTTTTAAAATTTCCGGGTATAAAATGAAGAATTATAAATATTGAATTGAAAATTACGATTGTAAACCAATCGAAACGAATTCCAAAAAAGAATATATTTAATGTTTCAATAAAATCAACATCAAAATATTCATGATTAAAAATTAAGAAAATCAATCTGCTTAACTGGTAAATTAGAATAAGTAGAAATAACCTTTTAAATAAAATAATTATATGTTGAAAATAATTTTTCATAAAAAAAGAGCTACTATTTCGAATGAAAAGCAGCTCCATATTTTTTATTAAATTATTCTTTTAAATTTTTGTATATACTTCAATAACCTCATCATTTAAGTCTTGTCCCCCTCCTCCAAGTCTGTCAATAGTATATTTTATTATAAATTTATAAAAGAAGAATGTTTCAGTAAAATAACTATCGTTATTGGGATTGCCGTCAAGATTGGAACAGCCCTCAATATGAAAGTCATAAATATTTCCATTGGACATAGTTCCCTCCATTTCCTGATAAGGTATATCAATAAATTTTCTCCAAACAGTATCTGGCACTGTTACAATAATTGAATCTCTGATATTTCCATAAACTTTTAATCCTGAAATCTGTGACAATTTAGGAAATAAAATTCTATTATTTACTTTTGAATCAGGACTAACACTCATAGCAACACCAGTATAATCAAGACTTGAGCTGTTTAATTCATTAAGACTAGATTTATCAACATAATAATCTACAGCAAATCTTTCTGATTGATTATATACGGTCACAATTCTATCAAGACTAGTTATATTTTCAGCTTTATCTGTAACTGTATAAGTAACAGTATAAGTTCCTGCATTACTTGTTACACCTTCTAAATTTTTCCAATCTGTTATCCCATCGGGCATTCCCGGTATATCATATACTACTGACATTGTTGATGTAATATCAGACCCATCAAAATTATCATCGGCATAAGCACCATCATCATCATAATAGCTTTGTAAAATTACTCTTTTTGGATTATCTCCATTTAAAAAGATTTTAGGATTAGTTTCATCTTTAGGTTTGCAAGAAAAAATAAATAAACCTAGTGTGAAAATTAAGATTATTAAATTTACTTTTCTCATAATAAAATTTTATTTTTTTGCAATAATACAAAAATAAAACGAAAAACACATAAATATTAGTATAATTTTGTAATATTAAAATAATTTTTGGTACTTTTATGCAATTATTTTTAATATGTCTACAGCTAAAACAGAAATAAAATCATTTATTAATTTCATTTATAATTATTCAAAAAATATTCCTGAAAATGAAATTAATTTTATTTATGAAGGTGAAATCAATCATCAGACAATATTGACATTTACAACACTAATTGAGGCTCATCTTATAAAAAATGGAGAAAAAAACATAGTTAAAAAAAAAGTATTCAATATCTTAATTGAAAGTCTTCAAAATATATATAATCATGGGAACTGTTTAAGTAACACAAAAGATATTGAGCCGGGGAAAGGTGTTATAATGGTAAGTAATAACCAGACATT
Organism: uncultured Bacteroidales bacterium; assembly: GCA_964435855.1. GTDB lineage: Bacteria > Bacteroidota > Bacteroidia > Bacteroidales > CAYTAU01 > CAYTAU01. Next base: position 10,837 of record CAYTAU010000100.1, read on the forward strand.
TTACAAAATAACTTCAGGAAATATCATTAAAAACGATATTATTGATATAATTAAGCCTTTATTTTTAAAAATTAATACTTGTAATAAAAAAACAATAAGAGAATTATATAAAAAACAATTAGCTGAAGGCAGGGTTTCTGCTAAAGGTGGTGCTGGTTTGGGATTTATTGACATGGCAAGAAAATCAGGACAAAAAATAGATTTTGATTTTATTAAAATTGATAGTAAATTGTCATTTTTTATTATTTCTTTTAAAATTAAAAAAAAATAGATTATGGAAATAATTAAAATTGTTGCAACGCATGATACGCCAAATATAATTTTGGATGCGGAAAATGGTATTTTTGAAATTTCAGGGAAATCACTTCCTGAAGATGTTAATGCATTTTATTCTCCAATAATAGAGTGGTTAGATGAATATTCTAAATCTCCAAATGAAAAAACAGTTATAGATATAAAATTTGATTATCTAAATACTGCTTCTTCAAAATTCCTTTTCACTTTTTTCTTAAAATTAGAAAAATTACATGAGTCTAATGGGAACGTTTTAATTAAATGGCATTTTGCTGACGATGATGAAGATATGCAAGATGTGGGAGAAGAATTTGCTGATGTAATAAAATTACCTTTTGAACATATAAGTTACCCGGTAGATTAAATTTATCTCATTATTATTACTTTTTTTAAGATTATAGATTCTTTATATTTAATCCGAATATAATATATTCCTTCTTCAAAATTTGAAACATCAATTTTTATATTATTTGAATTTAAATTACTATTTGATAATTGACTTACTGTTTTACCAACAACGTTAATTATACTTACCTCAAAACTTTCTTCAATAATATCGTTAATATTAATTTTTATTTCTGTTGATGCCGGATTTGGGTAAAGTGAAATAATTTCTGAAGAAAATTTATTTACAGGAACAGAAGATTTACAAAATGGTATAACAATATTATCATTTGCAGTTTGACAACCATTTGCATCGGTTACCGTAACTTTATATGGAGCTTTACATAAATTTGTAATAGTTTGTGTAGTTTCTCCATTATTCCATATATATGTATATGGCAGAGCTCCTCCTGTTGCATTCACAGTTATGGCTCCTGTACATTGAAATTTTTGAGTACAGGTTACAAATGTACCTATAATTTCAATAGAATTCATTTCAATTAAAACAGTACTTGTATAATTATTTAAACATTGATCTGTTACGGTAACATAATATGTACCAATTGCTAAATTAGTAGCTGTTGAGTCTGTATGCCCGCTTGACCATGCGTATGAATATGGTGGATTGCCATTGCTTGGTGTTACAATAGCTACGCCATCATCCCAACCACTACAAGAAACATGACTTATAAATGTAATAACTGATGATACATGAGGCAAATAACTTACAGTAGTACTACCTATTACAGAACAAGCATAATTATCAGTAACTGTTACAGTATATGTGCCAATGTCAAGTCCTGTTATAGTTTGCGTTGTTCCTCCATTTGACCAATTGTATGTAAAAGGACCGGGACTACCAATTGGTGTAACAGTAGCTTCTCCATCCATAGATATTGGAATTCCTGAACCATCAACACAACTTACCGGTTTAGAAGTAAAAGATAATTCATCAAAACAACCATATTTTGCAATAAAAACATCCTTATTTCCACTGCTTGTATTAATAATTGTTTCAATACCAATATATAAAAAATCCGATTTAAAATATCCTGCTATATATATATTCCCAAGATTATCAACCGCAATATCTGAAGCTCTGTCCTCAGCTTCATAACTTGTTGATAAAATTTGTGTTGCAGATTGTTCAACTCCTGTAATTCCATTATAAAATCCAAGAAATGCATCTTGGTTTGTAATTGATGATGATGTTAAAATATCGCCATTTATTTGCATTGTTCCGGCAAAAGAACCGGAAATTAAAACATCATTATTATTAATCAAAACATCTAAGGCATAATCATTACTTGAACCTCCGGAACTTGTTGCCCACAAAACAGTACCGTTTTCATTAAGTTTTGAAATAAAAATATCATATCCTCCATTGCTTGTTAACATTTCTGCATCAAAAAACAATGTATCCTGAAAATATCCAGATAAATATAAATTGTCATTAACATCAAGTGTTGAACAATAAGTTCTGTCATCTAATTTGCCTCCAAAATCTTTAACCCAAACAACATTTCCAAATTTATCTAATTTGATTATTATTACATCTCTTTGTCCTTTAGAAACAATTGTGTCAGTTTCAACAATAATTGTATCAGTGAAAATGCCTGAAATATAAATATTATTTGAATTGTCAACGTTTATACTGTTAATATCAGATAAATTTGATGAGCATTTAAAATGTACTGAATTAAGATAATTTCCGTTATTATCAAAATTAGCATACCAAAAATTCTTGAAACCATTTGCAGATAATGTTTCTGTAGGTGAACTTGGATCTCCAAAATTAATTTCTTCTTTAAAAAGCCCTATTAATGAAATATTTCCATTAGACTGTAAGGCTATTGACCTACCTTTTTGAATATTATTCCCACTTCCAATATTAGTAGTCCAAACTAAGTTGCCATCAATATCATACTTTGCTAAAAACGCATCTTTATTATCTGTGCAAACAAGAGTTTT
>CAYTAU010000101.1:0-13461 GCA_964435855.1 uncultured Bacteroidales bacterium
TTACTTCTAATAAATTTACTTTAACTGAGGATTATTTGAATGAACGCTATATTGTGAGGTATAATGTAGTGAGTAACAAATTTGAATATAAAAATAAAGACGAAGAGAATTTTAAAGACTTAAATGAAAATAACTTGTATGTAAAGCTTCAAAAAGACAATATCAATATAAGTTTAAATAATCTAGTTGCTTTATTAAAGTCAGATTTTGTAAATGAATATAATCCTTTTCAAGATTATTTTGATAACCTTCCTGAATGGGATGGTCAAACAGATTATATTGGACAATTTATAGGTTTCTTAAATTCTCCGGATCACGAACGATTAAACAGGCATTTCAGAAAATGGATTGTTCGGCTTGTAAGAACTGCTATTGATGATAATTACTACAATAAGCAAGCCTTTATATTAGTAAGCAATAAACAGAATTCAGGAAAATCTACATTTTGCAGGTTTTTATGTCCTATGAATTTAAGAGATTATATTGTTGAAAATATTGGAACTGATAAGGATAGTTTGATTGCTATTACTGAAAACTTTCTCATAAATCTTGATGAATTATCTACTGCAGAGAAAAATGAGATTAATGCTTTTAAATCTATGTTTTCTAAAGATAAGATTAAAGCAAGGTTAACATACGACAAACGACCTTCAATTCATGTTAGAAGAGCAAGTTTTATTGGAAGTACAGACCGTTGGGAATTCCTTACAGATGAAAATGGATCTGTTCGTTGGCTATGTTTTGATATAAGGTCTATTGATTGGAAATATACAAAAGGAGTTGATATTGATATGGTATATTCTCAAGCTTATCATTTGCTAAAAAATACAAGTTTCAATTATGAACTAACTTCAGAAGAGATTGAAGAAAATGATTTGATAAATAAACGGTACCAGGTATCAACCCCTGAAAGAGATTTGATATTGCAATATATTGAGCATGCAACAGAGAATGAGGGGGAGTTTTTATCAGCTACAGATGTTCTTGAAAAAATTACAGCATTTACAACTATAAAACTTTATCCGGAGAGAATAGGAAAAGAATTAAAGTTTTTAGGATTCATTAGAAGTGCAAAAAAAATAAAAGGACAAGTTAGGTACGGATATTTTACAAAAGATGTAGCTAATAAATAATAATTTGCTTTCAACCTTCAACCTTTACGTATAAATAAAAGAATATAACTACAATATAAGGTTGAAGGTTATTTTTTTTACTTTCAACAGCTTTCAAAAATAAAAAAATAAGTTGTAGGTTGAATGCCATTTTTTTATAGGATTAACTCCATTTACAACCCTGAAATGATTGCCACTATTGAGAAAGAAGAAAAAAGTTGTAAGTTGTAGGCAAAAAATAGAAAAAAAAGTATTTTACAAAAAAATAACTTAAGAAGTTATTCCCATTAAATTATCATAAATACCTTTTATTTTCTCATTTGTTTTTAGTATCTTGCACAGCAAGTCGAAAAAACAATTTAACAGTAAAACAATTCGACAATTTAACACTTTAAAAGTTTGCTCTCTTATAGAATGAGGAGCAAGTTAAAAAGTAAACAGAAAACAATTTCGCAATAGAACAATGGCTAACCAAAAAAAGAATATGGAACAAAAACTAAAACATCTTGAATTCATACAGAATATTATAACAAGAATGAATAAAAACTCTTTTCAAATTAAGAGTTTAACAATAACAATTGTTGCAGCATTAATGGCAGTTTATGCTTCAACAAAAGAAATTAGCTTTATATGTATTAGCATAGCACCAACATTGATATTTTGGTTTCTGGATTCATATTATTTACAACAAGAAAGAAAATTCAGAGGTGTTTATAATGATGTTGCAGGAATTAAGAATGTTCATGAAGTTAAACCATTCGAAATGCCTATTCAGAAATATAAAGGAGATAATTATTGTTTTTTTAATGTATTTACATCAAAAACTATAATTTGGTTTTACCTTTCTATTATAATATTACTTCTTATCACAGGGATTGTATTGTCTTTAAAAGATTGTTGTATAATTATTAAATGTTTATAAGGATGGGAAGGAAGGTATATTTTTCATTTCACTATCAAGATGTAATAGATTTTAGAGTAAATGTTGTTCGTAATAGTGGAAAGTTTAGAACCGAAGGAGAATCCTTTCGTGATGCATCTATATGGGAGGAAGCAAAAGAAAAACAAGTAAAAATAATAAAATCACTTATAGATAAAAGATTAATAGGAACAAGTGTGAATTGTGTTTTAATTGGAAGTGAGACATATTCTAGACGTTGGGTAAGATACGAACTTATTAAAAGTTTTGAGATGAAAAAGGGACAGGTTGGCGTTGGTATTAACTGGATAAAAGACAAGTATAAAAAAACTAAATTTTGGCCAGGTGAGAATCCTTTTGAACATTTAAAAGTGAAAATTAGTAAAGATGGCCGAACTATTAACTTCTTTGAAAAGAAAGATAACTCTTGGGTTGCTTATAAAGATTTACCTTCAATCAAAAATTCTCATTTCAAACTAAAAGATTATGGTAAAAGCTATAAATTTTCTAGTTTTTATAAAAAATATAGCTATGATTGGGAAAATGGTAAAACTAATTTTCAAAAATGGATTGATGAGGCAGCTAAAAATATTGGACGATAAATAAAAATTAAAAAATATGGGAAAGAAAGTTTTTGTATCGTATAAATACTTGGATAATCAAGTACAAACATTAAGTCAATCATACCCTGACAAAACTACAGCACGACACTATGTTGATGAGCTGCAGGATAAACTAGAAGAAGAAGACCATATAAACAAAGGCGAAGATGATGATGAAGATATGGGGACTTTAGCTGATTCTACTATAGGTTCTAAACTTGGGGATAAGATTTTTGATAGTTCCATAACCATTGTTTTAATTTCAAAGGGAATGAAAGAAAACAAGCCTGAAAAGGAACAATGGATACCTTGGGAGATATCGTATTCACTAAGTCAACAATCAAGAGAAGGTGGAAGAAGTAAAACAAATGGTGTGTTGGCCGTTGTAATTCCTGATGAAAAAGGGATTTATGAACATTTTATAAAAGAAAACACATGTCCTAAATGTAATTGCCGTACATTATTGACTAATTCTTTATTTAAGATACTAAGTGATAATATGTTCAATATTAAAAATCCTGAATTTTCAGATTGTGATAATCATGTAGGATATAAACCTTACACAGGCTATTCATCCTATATTTACTCTGTTAAATGGGAAGATTTTATAAAAAATGTGAATAAGTATGTTGAAATTGCAGACTACACAAGACAAAACATCAACCAATATGAATTGGTAAAAACATTTAAATAAATAATTTGATTTCCAATAATTCAATATTTTTGTACTTCTTTTTATTATATTTCCAGCATTTAGCTTCTGTCAATAATGTTCCTATTATAATGAATATTGGATTAGGTTCTCGAGCTGTTTCTGTTTTTGCAATTTTCTTAATTGTTTTTCTATCTAGCCAACTCATATATGCATGATCAAGAGGATGAGAATGCCAATCTCCTAAGTACGTTGTTATACTATTACTTTCTTTATAAATTTTATTAAGTTCACTTTGTTGATAATTACCATCTGGAATAAATGATTTCTTTTTATGTACAGCTTCAGGTCCGGAGTCTATAAGATTGGTAATAATAATATCATGATTGATATCTTTATATCCTAATAACATGCCACCTGTTTCTAAGGGCAACCACCTATTTGTTTCATCGAAAAGTTCTTGATGCAAATGCATCTTAATCCAAACTCTAGGCATTACAAATAGGGCAATTAGAATTAATTTCTAAGGACATATGTTTCCATGATGGAGGTATGGGATTTTCATTATCATCAACCATAGATAAAACAGCAATATCCCAACTGTCTTTTCCAAAATCTTCGCTTAAAGAAGATACTGCCATTCTTACACCTGCTAATGAAATATTTTGTAAATCAAAACTTGAACCAGTAAAAGTGAGATCACCACATCCTCTTTGCTGAATTCCTCCTTTTTCATCTTCTTTTGGTAAAGCAATCTTTTTATCCTTGTACAATGAATATTGTAAACACATCCAACAACCTTTATTTGCAATAGGCATTACTCTCATTACGATACCTCCCCAAGCTCCTCTTCTACCTTCAATTGCTATAAACGGTATCTTTTTGTATTTACATAATGTTGAAATGAGGTTACTAACTCCTTCCTCAGCTGAAGCATCATAAACAAGAGAAGTATTATCCAAAAAAGTATCTAATACTTCATTTTCATTTGGAAAGGATACAAAATCTGTACTTCCAATTTTATGATTAAAAATTTCAACTTCAACATCGGGATAATTATTATTTAAAAATCTTTTTAAAGCTGATGTTTTAAGACTTCCTGCATAGTCTAATCCCAATGGCCACCTAACAGAAGTGGTTGTATCTACGAAATCAAAATCCATTATCTTTAATTTTGAAACACCGTTTTTAGCAAATTCTAAAATAGATGGAGCTCCTAAAGAACCTAATCCTATAACAGATATTGTTTTACCAACAAGACTTGCAGATTTAGGAATTCTCGCTTTTAATTCTTCTTGTTCTACACTCATTATGGGCAAAACTAAAGTATTTGGCAATTTTGGGGTAAGCATTTTTCCCATTGATTTAGTTATAAATCCATTTATTAAGAGTACCCATCCCCAATCTATTGTACCAGCAATTGTCTCTTCAGGAAATACTAAACCAACTATATTATTTATAATAAAATCTTGAGTATGTATATTTAGCTTTTTAGGTAACTGTAATTTATTTTTAGTAATTTCATTTATCAGCCAATTGTATTTGTTTTCTTTATTAAGCAAGTTTGGCAGTGAATTAATTTGATACCATTTTGTTTTACAAATTTTTCCATTACGTAGAAAACCACTATGGGGAAATTTTGCAATACTTTCATCATCTGAATCTATCCATTCACTTATCACAATTTTTAATAAATCACTATTGTCATCAAGTTTAGGAATAGGATAATATTTATCCTTTACTTGAAAAACATAATATAATTTAACTTTACTGTTATCCTTACTATATTTAATATTTATATAACCATGATTCAGAAAGCTAAATTCACTATTATTGGCGGGAATTTCTTTTTGTTTAAGTTTAGGGCGAGTACTAAGCACAGCAATATTAGTTTTGGAAAGATAATATTCGGATACGGGTTCTGCTTGTTCCTCTGGATCATTTCCAATTTCTTCTTGATCAACTATCTTTCCTTTGCTTAAAACAATAGGTAATCTTTCCTTAAGAAATGAAAATACACTGTCTTCTACATTCCAATATTGAGTTGGTCTTGGTATTAAACAAAGATTCTTTCCAAAAGGGTTTTGATGACGAGGCAATGTGAATGTTGACGTTATTGATACTTCTGGTCTGAAAAATGGGTAATTACTTGGGAATTTAATACTAAGTCCTAAGTCCTCCTCAATTTCAATACCTAATGTATTTTTTATAGGAATAGTACATTCCATAGTGACGCCACTACTAGCATCAGTATTTACTTCAACGCTTATACCATTATTCTTTAATTCCTTAATTTCCTTTTTAAGTAAATCAGGATTATCTAAATACCAATCTCCCATAATATTTATCCTACAGGTCTTACTCCTGGTGGTTTTGGGGGATTATGTGGTCCAGGATGTTCTGGCTTCTCAGGATGTTCTGGATGCTCAGGATGTTCTGGGTGTTCTGGATGCTCTGGATGCTCAGGTTTTTGTGGGTGTTCTGGTTTGCCCGGTTTTTCTTGTTTAGACATTTGTTATTAGGTTTTAATTAAAATTGAATGAATTATATTATATATACGTGTATACTATAGAATGGTTGCTTATATTGTTTTTTAATTTTTCCCCGCTACCAGAATCCTTTCTGGTGGCAAATAAGATTGGTCCCGCTCGGCGGAATCTACAGATTCCGTCGTAAATTAGAAAGTAGTCTATGACTACTAATTTTAAAACTCATTTTGCAAATCCCCATATTAATACTATTTTTATAGGCATTATTAATCTCAACAACAGCAAATGGCATTATTCCAAAAATCGGTATTACAAAAGCATTTAAAATCTCAAGACCAGAGCAAAATTGCAGATGCCTATGAGAAACTAAAAGCATATCAGGCCAAGGCTGCACATATATCTGAGTATAACGAAGAAGAATATCAGGATGGATTTCTGCGTGATGTTTTTGTAAATGTATTGGGATATACCTATAAATACGATGGCAATGATACTTACAATTTGTTGCGCGAAAAAAAGAATGTATCTGATAGCAAAAAGGCCGATGGTGCAATACTAAAAAACCAAGAAGTATTTTGTGTTATTGAGCTAAAAGACACATCTACAAAAGATCTTGCCAAAGTAGAAACTCAGGCATTTGGTTACCAAAGCGGACATGTAGATTGTAATTATGTAATTATCTCTAATTTCGAAAAGCTAAATTTTTATATAAAAAACAAGCTCGACAAGGCAGGGTTCAATTTGTTTACTTGCACAGCAGAGCAGTTTCAAGAACTATGGATTTGCCTGCAGGCCGACAATCTTTTGGCAAACCTACCGCTAAAAGTAAAAGAAGAAAGCATACTTGCCGAAGAAAACATAACCAAACAGTTATACAAAGATTACTCGGCTTTTAAAACCGAAGTTTGGCAAGATATAGTAAAAAACTGTCCCGAAAAAGACCAATTGCTGTTATTCAGAAAATCGCAAAAGCTACTGGATAGATTTCTTTTTATATTTTTTGCCGAAGATGGCGGACTATTGCCACCAAACTCTATTAGCCGAATGGTGGAGCGTTTCGACACTCTAGAAGAAGAAGATGCATACAAACCGCTTTACGATATTTTTAAGCAATATTTTGGATATATAAATAAGGGTAGAAAGGGAAAAACTACCGTAGACGATATTTTCGAATATAATGGAGGATTGTTTCTCGACGACTCGGTGCTCGACAATATAAAAATTGACGATGAGCTGCTAAAGCGCCATGTATTGAAACTTACAGCCTACGATTTTCAGAGCGATGTAGATGTAAATATACTGGGGCATATTTTCGAAAACTCGCTAAACGAGATAGAGAATGTAAGCGCTATGCTAGAAGGCGAGGAAATAGACAAGAGCAAAAGCAAGCGAAAAAAAGACGGAGTATTTTACACACCAAAATATATTACCAAATATATAGTAGACAATACTATTGGTAAACTCTGTGAGGAAAAGAAAGCCGAGCTAAATATTATTGACGAAGAATATGCCAAAGGCCGACGAAACCGAAAGAAAGAAATTGTAAAACAGTTAGACGATAATCTTAAAACATATCGCGATTGGCTACTCGGTATAACTATTTGCGACCCTGCCTGCGGTAGTGGTGCATTTTTAAATCAGGCACTGGAGTTTCTTATAACAGAGCATGCCTATATCGACGAACTATATGCACAGCTAATGGGTGCAAGCATAGTTTTTCAGGATGTAAGCAATCATATACTAGAGAAAAATATATTTGGAGTAGATATTAACGAAGAAAGTGTAGATATAGCAAAACTTTCACTTTGGTTGCGTACAGCACAGCGAGGCCGCAAACTTACTACACTTAGCAATAATCTAAAATGTGGCAATTCGCTAATAGACGACCCCGCAGTAGCAGGCGATAAGGCTTTTAATTGGCAACAAGAATTTCCGCAGGTATTTGCTAATGGTGGTTTTGATGTAGTAATTGGGAATCCACCGTATGGAGCAAGTTTTAATGATATTGAGAAAAAATACTTCAAAAATGTTTATTCTGAAATACATGTAAGAACTCCGGAATCATTTAATTATTTTATTTACAGAATTATTACACTTATCAATGTTAATGGGAGTATGGGATTGATAATCCCATCAAGTTTCTTAAATCAATTTGAATTTGAGAAATGCAGAAAGTACTTAATTAATAATAGTTATATAAATCGAATTATAAATCTTGGAGACGATATTTTCCAAGATGTATCCGCACCAACATGCATTATTGTTTTTTCTAAAGAACAAACTGTTAAATCATATTATTCAGATTTACAAAATGAAATTAGGAAAAACATACCAACTCTAATAAACGATAAAAATCAATACGTAGATGCTAGCGATTTGAATAATAATGAAGGAAGTTCTTTCATTGTTAAGCAAAATAGAACTTTAATTGAAAAATGTTTCAATAACAAAAGTATTGAAGATATTGTAGAAGATGTAGCTACTGGAATTAGTCCCGGTTTAGGAGATGCTTTTGTGAAAACTCAAATTCAAATTGAACATAACAATTTAGAAAAAAGTCTTTTAAGAAAATTAATTATTGGAGGTGAAATTAACCGTTACTATCTAGCTCCAACTTCAACAAAACATGTTATTTATGCAACAAGTAAGACTAATATTGAAGATTTTCCAAACATATATAAAGAACTATCAAAATATAAAGAAAAACTAGAAAAGAGAGTTGAAACAGCAAGTGGTAGAATCCCTTGGTTTGTCATGCTAAGGCCTAGAAGAGAAAAATTATTTGTTAAAGATAAAATTTTAATAAGACAAACTGCTGACAGAATATTGGCTTGTTTTGATAAAGATCAATGGCATTGTCTAAAAAGTGGGATTATAATTCAGTTAGGAGATAATAGTAATATTAATTATAACTACTTACTTGCTCTACTAAATTCAAAATTGATGGATTTTTTATATCAAGATTTAGTTGGTGAAGGTTCACGTGTATTTCCAGAAGTAAAGCCTGTTCAGCTTTTTAAATTACCTATTGTTGATGCACAGGTCGATAAGCAAAAGCCAATAATAGATAAAGTTGCAGAAATAAATTCCTTATACTCAGAATATAATTCCAAGATCATCTCTTTTTTCAATTTAATTAGTTCAAAATATCAAGAAAATTCTTTACAGAAGAAACTCCATAAGTGGCATGAATTAGAATTTGGAGAATTTATAAAAGAACTAAAAAAATCCAAAGTACAGCTAAGCCTAAGCGAAGAAGCCGAATGGATGCAATACTTCAACGAGCAAAAACAAAAAGCCCAAGAGCTAAAAGCCGAAATAGATAAAACCGATAAGGAAATTGATGAGATGGTATATGAGCTTTATGGATTGACGAAGGAAGAGATTAAAATTGTGGAGGGTATTGAATAATGAAAGAACCTGACAAAAAATACTATGAAGTTTTAAGTAAAGCATATCACGAAATTTCTGAACACTATTTTGTTCAATGACATTTATAAAAAATAATATATCTATAATATGAAAATGAAAGAATTAGCACCAACAAAACAAATCGCAATAAAAACTTTAAATTCTGCATTTAAAGCATTAAAGAATGCAGGAGGTGAATTACCATATCCTGATATTATAAAATATATAGAAAATGAAATTGAGTTTAATGAATATGAACTTGAAGAATACAAATCAAATGGTCAAAAGAGGTGGATAACAGTATTTTATTTTTACACAATAGATTGTGTGAAAGCTGGATTTTTAACCAAGAATAAGGGTGTATGGTATTTAACTAAAGAAGGTGAAAAAGCATATAAATTAGGTGCTATGAAATTATTTGAATTGGCAAATGAGGGGTATAAAAAGTGGGAGAAAAAAAGGAAGAAAAATGCAGAACTTTCTGAAGACTCATCTGAGTCAGAAAAAGATTTTAATAAGATGCAAGCTGTAAATATTGCAGAATTAGAATCAAAAGCAATTATTGGAATTCAAGAATACATAAAATCTTTAAATCCGTATGAGTTTCAGAAAATAGTTGCAACTTTACTTGATTCAATGGGGTATCATATTGCATTCAATGCTCCAAGAGGACCTGATGGAGGAATTGATATTATTGCATACAATGATCCTTTAGGTACAAAACAACCTAGAATTATTGTTCAGGTTAAACATCAGCCTGACAGTTCTGTTTCTCCTGATTTAATTCAAAAGTTGAGTGGAGCAATGAAAAGACAATCAGATGTAGGAATTTTTGTTACTTCAGGAAAATTTTCAAAAAATGCTATTATAGAAGCAAGAAACTCGCAGAAACACATAGAATTAATAAATATAATAGATTTTGTTGATTTATGGCAAGAGTTTTATGAAAAAATGAACGATGAACAAAAAAATCAAATGACATTACACAGAATTTATTTCTATGGAGGAAGTGAATAATTCAAAAATAAAATATCAAAAACGAATAGTTGTTTTTCTTGATATTCTTGGTTTTGAAAATTCATTAGATGAATTTGAAGAGGAAGCAATTAAAAAATATGATGATAAAAAGTCACCAAGGGTTATTATATCTAAAAAAGCGAATCAGTTTATAAGAGTTTTTAAAGATGTAATAAGCCTGATGGACAATTATGACTGCAAATACTATTTGTTTAGTGATAATATTTGTATTACAGTTGATCCATACAGTAATAGGGACTTAGCAATTGACATACTATTTACTATTAGCACATTGTTTAAACGATTTTCTGATATGGGGTATTTTCTTCGTGGAGGAGTCGATTTTGGTTGGATGTTAGATGAAGATGATATTGCTCTTGGTGTTCCTCTAGCACAAGCTTATAAAATTGAAAGTGAAATTGCAATTTTTCCAAGAGTAGTTGTATCAGATAATTTCATTGAATTTGTTAACGATTTCAATTTGCCAGAAAATGATCAGTTTAATTTAGAAAATTTTATAATTGAAAGTAGTGATATAAGTTATATAAACACATTTTACAATATTATTAGGACAGATGATAAAATAAACTTTCTTGATCAATATAAAGAGCAGATAGAAAGAAAGTTAATAGAAACTAAAAGTATCGGAAAAGTATATGCAAAATATTATTGGTTAAGAAATGAATTTAACGTTTTTATTGAAAAGTATCTTAATGATATTGAGTATTTTGAACAAGATATTATATTTACTAAAGAAGATCTTGAAATAATTAATAAAACTAAAATTAATTAGTTATGGAACATATTAAATATATGCCTGTGTTTAGGGCTAGACAACAAGAAATTATTGTCCTCAAAGAAACTCAATTTGGGAATAAAATAATTCCGTTAATTGAAATAATAAAAGAAAAAGACAGGAAAAATAATCAATTGTCATCGTTTGAAATATATAGTGATTTAGTTAATTCTATTCAGGCTAGTAATGTTTTTGTCGATTTACCAGTTTACATACAATTAAGTAATAGTTCTAATGCAGAAGTAGTTGTTTTCTCACGTAATATAATTGAAAATTTACAAGCAAGAATTGATTTTCTTAGTCAATTTGCAAAAATAACAAAATTTGTTCCTGTTATATCTGGGTTGCTTCATAAAACAGGTGAATTTAATACTATAAGAAAACAGTTCAATGAGTTAAAGGATATTTTTCCTGTTATAGCTTTTAGAACATATCATAATACTATTGAACAGGAAGAAAGTGAAATAATTGAATGTTTACGTCCAGAAAAAGATATTTTAATTTATGATATAGACAATATTTCAATAACAAGTCCTGTTTTTAGAATGCAAAGATCTATTATCAATAACATTAATGCATATAAAAAGGTTTTTGTAAGAAGTGCAATAGGAAACGAAATACAAAATACTAAATTAGAGCACGAAAGAATAGTTGCAGAAGCTGATAATAGTTTAATAGAAATGTATGACAGATATAATTTTGAAGCTTTTGGAGATTATGTAGGCATAAAAAAAGACTTGCTTACTTCTGGAGGCACAATAAGTCCAGGATTAATTTTTTATGATCCAACATTAAATTTGTATTATGGTTATAAAGGAACCATAAAAAGATTAGAAGAATTTAAAGATACCATTGTTCCCGCAGTTTTGAGGTCTAATTATATTACTAATCTTGAAACAAATTTTCAGCAGTACATTACTAATAATAAGGGTGTAGAAACAATGAAATTAATAAATCTTGGACACGAATCTGGTAAAAGTCAAGCGAAGTTTAAAAAAATTGCTATGACGCATTATTTACATTGTATGAAAACATCTATTGAAGATGGGACTCAATTGCCTCTTTCATAAATAATATCAGGTGATATATTGTGTCTAAAAAAATATTGATAATCAATGGGCAATATATTATTTTTATTTTCTTTTAAAAATTCCCATTTTTTGATATATCTATTTTTAAGCATTGAATGGAATTTATTTTGTATTTGATTCAATGAAAATAAATTAGGAATATTTGATTTATCATTATTATTAAAGAAGGTTAATAATTCTTTTTTTGTAAAAAGATTTAATTGAAGATTAACATCTGTTTTTGTATTTTTCTTCGACTTTTTATATTGTTGTAATTTATCATTTTTAACAACAAAAATCCCGTAATTTTTAGGTAATATAGATTTTATTGAGGTTAAGTGATTTTGGCCAATAACAACATAATTATAATCAAACAATTTAGAATAGTCTGATACTTGTTTTTCTAATTTTGATAGGTTATCTACTTCAGATTTTATTTCGTAACTAATAGTACTTCCATTAATTCTCAGAAAATCTAATCGACTAGAATTTGCTTTAATTTCAAATGCAGCAGTTACATTCTCGTTTATAAAATAATCAACAAGTAAACTTTTATAAAGTATTTCTGATTTATATTTTTCAAGAATTATTTTATTAAATAATAAATGAATATCAAGTTTTGAATATTCATTTATATTTTTTTCAGGAAAAATAGTTTGAAGGGAAGATTTTAATTTGATATAAGGGGATAAAATATTGTAAGTTTTTGCTATATCCTTTGCAGTTTTAGGAGTTATTTTACTCAATATGTCATTATTATCTAGCATAAGAATATATTACAAAAGTAAGAATGAAAATTAAATTTTTAATGTTTTTTAAAAGAATAATAAACAAAAGACTGTTAATAATAATTGAATTTAGAAAGTCATAATATCCAAGTACCCCTCTTCAACCCCATAAAGTCTAAAAATTTCATTTTTCAACCTAACTAAATTAACAACATCCTCATAATTATATTTTAGAACTTTTTGTTTTTTGTAAGGGTTTTTCCAGTCTTCAACAAGTTTCCAGATGTTGGTTTTGTATTGTTTTTGAGTACGTTTAATTTCAAACATTTCTTCAAAAGATGACAGCTTGTAAGAATCCATTCCTGGCATAATGTCCCGGAATACTTTTAGGAGGTTAATACAACGATAATTATTACGAATATCAAGTCCTGTAGATTTCTCAAGCATTCCGATATCGGGACCATAAAAATAAATATATCCATCCACTGGTTCCAGCATAGATAAGATGTTTTCCATTGTAAGAGTTTCATCATGGAGTAGTGTTGCAGTTGATATATTGTAAGCATATCCAATTAAATAAACTTCCTGGTTAAAGAACCATTCAAGGTCGAGGTATAAATCTGTCATATTAGAATTATGAATTAAAAATTATGAGTTAAGAGTTT
>CAYTAU010000102.1:0-3578 GCA_964435855.1 uncultured Bacteroidales bacterium
TATTTTGTCTTGATTTTTTGGTTCGTTTTGTATCAAGACAAAATGAACATAAGTTCTATTTGCCTTATAATACCGATTAGTAATCAAAATTACCGATAAATTAGCTCAGTAAGTCAGGTTAATTTATTTGTCTTCGCTGACTTTCAGTTCACTTTGTTCTTTATCGATATTTGATTATCTATCGGTATTTACCATTGTAATTTCAAAACTTGTTTACACGGCATTTTGAAATACAATTGGTATAATTTGGCATAATCAATACAAAAATTATATTTTATGAATTTTACTTTTATCGTAAAAATGTATTAAAAATAAGCTCGCAACACCCATTCTCAAAATCCAACACAGAAAAATCAAGGCTTACAGAGCTTGTTTTTTAAAAGTGCAGAAAACAGAAAATGCGTATCAAGAAAAACTATTATCCCATATTCCTTGACACAAAGTTTTGATACTGTGAGCTCACGTTTACGAATCCTTGCTTTGTCTGATTCAATAAAGTCTGACTTTTTAGTAAGCCTTCCTAATAATTTGCCAATAATCTTCTGAGCTCTTTTTTTTGCAGGATTCCACTTACTGCTTACTTCATATAAATAATATCTTCCATTAATCAAACGAAGCTCTGTTCCTTTACTCTTGTGCTTTGTAGCCCATTCAGGATGTGTTGTCATAATCATACAGTATTACGTATTTATAGGAAAAGTTATAGTTTAACTTGAATTATAAGTTTTTTTCCGCCTTTATTTTCAGCTATTTCAAATGTCTTCTTCTGGCAATGTAAAGCATCAAAGGTGTACACAACATTTTCTAATTCTAATTGTGGAATCAATGCTTGAGCAACAGGTATTTCATTTGTTTTTACATCTATCTTTTCATGGGCAAGGATAATTTCCGATTGTGTGTCAAAAAAACTTAAAACCTGAATAGCTTTCTTGTCTTCAAAATGGTCATAACTCCCACGTAATACTTTTCCATCTTAATCCAAAATCCTTTTTCAGTATCTTATATTGTACGCTCGTTTGTTAAATACTTATGATTGGTATATAACGAAAAACATTAACTATACATAAAACTTTGTAAAAAAAAAACATTTCATTGAGTATAGTCAAAACATTTCTGTAATTTTGCATTATTATAATTAATTTTATAAACATTTATGATAAAATATATACAACGCAAATATTATATAGAAAAAATAAAACCATATATTGATAAGAATATTATTAAAATTATTGTAGGACAACGTCGTGTTGGTAAAAGTTATTTTTTGCATCAAATAAAAGATGAAATAAAAAGAAAATCACCAGATGCAAATATTATTTTTATAAACAAAGAACTATATGAGTTTCGTAAAATAAACGACTACATTGATTTAATGGAATATGTTAATGCAAAAACTATTTTTGGTAATAATAATAAAATTTTTATTGACGAAATTCAAGACATAAAAGAATTTGAAAAAGCATTACGTAGCCTGCAAGCCGAAAACAAATACGATATTTATTGTTCGGGCAGTAATGCAAACTTACTTTCTGGCGAACTCGCTACATTTTTAAGTGGTAGATACATTGAATTTAAAATATATCCTTTAAGCTATAATGAATTTTTATTATTTCACAATTTAAAAAATACAAATGATAATTTTAATAAATATTTAAAATACGGAGGATTACCTTATTTGAAAAATTTACTTCTGCAAGATGAAATTGTTTACGATTATTTAAAAAATATATATCAAACAATATTACTTAAAGACGTAGTAACAAGAAATAATATTCGTAATGTAGCGTTCCTTATAAATTTAAGTGAATATATTGCTGAAAATACTGGAAATATAATATCTGCTAAAAAAATAAGTGATTTTTTAAAATCTCAAAAAATTAATATTTCAATTAATATAGTTTTAAATTATTTGAATTATTTATCGAATGCTTTTTTAATAAACAGGGTTAAGCGTTCAGAAATTGGTGGGAAAAAAATATTTGAAATAGGTGAAAAATTTTATTTTAACGATAACGGATTAAGAAATTCAATAATAGGTTTTCGCCCAAATGACATAGCAAAAATATTAGAAAATATTGTTTATAATCATCTTTTATTTCTCGGATATGATATAACCATTGGTAAATTAAATAATAAAGAGATTGATTTTGTTTGTAAAAAAAATAACGAAAAACTATATGTGCAAGTAAGCTATGTTTTATCTGACCAAAAAATTATTGATAGAGAATTTGGCAACTTATTAAAGATTAAAGATAATTTTCCAAAATTAGTAATTTCAACCGATAAGTTTAAAGTGCAAACTTACGAAGGTATAAAACATATAAATATTATTGATTTTTTAAAAAGTTAAAACAAAATATTTATGATAATGATGGCAGACGGGTTGATAATTATATTTTTGAGAATGTTCCAAAAGGATTCAACAGACTAAAAATTAACACGCAATCATATGCACAAGGAACTTACTCAATTTTGGTTAAATACTTAGATAAAACCATAAGTAAAAAAACAGTTAAAAAGTAGAGAATCTCTAAAAATTGGTTTTGTTAATTAAATTTAAGGAATAATCGTATTATTATGTAATTTTGAATTATAAAAAAAATTATAATTATAGGCAAAGAACAAAATATTAAAAAATAATTCTATGAAAGAAAGAGTTAATTTACCGGAAGATTTTTCTGTATATTTTTGGGAATATGATTTAAAAAAAGTTAATACTGAAAAATATGCTGATTTAGTTATTGAACGAATATTAAACTATGGGAATATAGAATCAATAATATGGCTCTTGAAATATTATAATACTGAGATAATAATAAAAACCGTTTTAAATAATAAAAATATTCTTCCAAAAACAAAAAAATACTGGAAATTACTTTTAAATGCATAAACTATATTTTGATATATTACCCAAAAATCAACTTAATATATTTAATAATTTATCACAACAAGATTGGATTAAAGATTTTTATTTAGCAGGAGGTACAGCACTTGCATTACAAATAGGTCATAGAAGATCAATAGACTTTGATTTTTTTACTCCGAATGATTTCAATCTTGAGATGATTAAAGAAAGATTGGGAGAAATAGGATTGTTTATTCCACATTATAGCCAAAAAAACACATTGGTGGGGGAAATAAATAAAGTACAATTGTCTTTTTTTAAATACAAATACAAGATTACAACATCATTTATTACATTTAAAAAAATAAAAATTTCCAGTAAATTGGATATTGCCCTAATGAAACTTGATGCCATATCAGGCAGAGGAAGTAAAAAAGATTTTATAGATTTATTTTTTTTGTTAAACGAGTTTAAACTTATAGAGCTTATTACAAGATTACCTGATAAATTTGGGGAAAAGAATAATATTGCTTATCAAGTATTACGTTCGTTGGTTTATTTTGAAGATGCTGAAGATCAATTAATGCCTGAAATGATAAAAAAAGTTAATTGGAAAAAAATAAAAAATAAAATGGAAGTTGAAGTAAAAAAAATTGATTTAAGAACATTGTATAATAAGAAGTGATTAATATTATTGATTGAAATATCTGTAAACAAGTTCTGCTTTTGATTT
>CAYTAU010000102.1:3678-13403 GCA_964435855.1 uncultured Bacteroidales bacterium
GCAATTTTACCAGTAAGTTCTAATTTGTTGAGTGCATTTAATGCAGAATTAAGTTGTCCTTTGCCACCATCAATAATAATTAATTGAGGTAATGATAATTTTTCATTTAACAATCGTTTATATCTTCTAAAAACAACTTCTTCTATTGATGCACAATCGTTTGCTCCTGTTACAGTTTTAATATTATATTTTCTGTAATCTTTTTTGCTGGGCTTTAAATCCCGAAATACTACACATGCAGAAACAGCATTTGTTCCCTGAATATTTGAATTATCGAAACATTCAATATGAACTGGAAGTTCTTTTAATCGCAAATCTTTTTTTATGACTTCAATTTTTCTTTTGTTGTTTTTCTTTTCTGTTAGCAACAATCTTTTTTTATTAATATCATTTTTGTAATGCAAAACATTTCTTGTTGAAAGCTCAAGAAGTTTCTTTTTGTCCCCTTGTTTCGGAATAATCAATTTAGTATTGGGCCAGTTAAAATCAATTTTAAAAGGTATAATTATTTCTTTAGCATTACTGAATATTTTATTGCGAATTTCAGTAATTGCCATAGGTAATAAATCGGTAATATTTTCATCTAATTTCTTTTTTATTTCTATTGTGTGAGCCTGAATAATTGCACCATTTACAAGTTTTAAAAAATTAACATAAGCACTATTATCATCATCAGTAATAGAAAAAACATCAACATTATTTATTGCAGGATTTACAATTGTGGACTTGCTTTTATATTTTTCAATTATTTCAATTTTTTCTTTAATCTGCTGTGCCTTTTCAAATTTTTGCTCTGAAGCAAATTGCTCCATTAATTTTTTTAAATACTGTAATACTGTCTGAATATTGCCTTTTAAAATATTTTTTATTTCCGTAATTGATTGATTATAATCTTTTTCTTTTTGTTCGCCTATGCAAGGAGCGAGACAATTATCAATATGATACTCAAGGCATACTTTAAATTTCCCGAGTTTAATATTTTTTTCCGATAAATTATATTTACATGTTCGCAATTTATATAACTGTTTTATCATGTCTAATAATGTTCTCACCATTATTACCGAAGTATAAGGTCCAAAATATGTTGAACCATCTTTTAATATTGTGCGGGTTTTAAATATTCTTGGAAATCTTTCATTTTTAACACATATCCACGGAAAAGTTTTATCATCTTTTAACATTACATTGTACCTCGGCTGATATTTTTTTATAAGATTATTCTCCAGTAATAAAGCATCAGCTTCACTTTCCACAATCACATGTTTTATCTCAGTAATTTTGCTTACCATAATGCGAGTTTTCCCGTTATCATGTTTTTTGGTAAAATATGATGAAACTCTTCTTTTGAGGTTTTTGGCTTTCCCTACATATATTAAATTTTCATTTATATCATAAAATTGATATATCCCGGGAACTTCAGGTAGAGACTTTACAATTATTCTTAATATTTCTTTTTTTGCTTTCAAAATATTAGCACAAATTTAGAATATTAAATGATGAATTTAAAATAATGAATGACAGTTTAGTGATGGGTTTTTTCTTTTATTTTAAAATTTTACGGATTATCAATTGTCCATCTGAGTTTTGAAGCACATTGATTAGACTCAAATGTGTTTTTTTGAATTAAGTATTTATATTCTTTTTCAGCACTGTATTTGTTGCCAGTTATTGCATAGCATAAACCTCTGCCATAATGTGCTAAAACATTTTGATTATCATGATTTATTACCTGTGTATACCAATAATTAGCAGATTGATATTTTTCATTTATTGCATAAAATGATGCAATCATATTTTTGGCATTCAAGTTTTTATTATCATATTTTATTATATCTTTTGCTGTTGAAATAGCTGCCTTATTATTTCCAATTTCATTTAAAGCTAATGCCATAATAGAAAGAACAATAATATTTTTAGGGTATATCTTTAATGTATGATTGCACCAAGCAATAGCTTCATCATGATAACCATTAGTATTCATTCTTCTGGCCATTTCAAAGTATGTAATAGCAAGCAATTCATTTTCATTTAAACGTTCAAGATATGATGCTTTTTTTAGTTCTTGTTCATTTAAATTGAACTGGTTTTTTATTTCTTCTCGCGAAAAAGTTTGTTGTTTTGTACCATCCCAATAGAATGTTTCACCCGATTCAAGACTTACTTCATTTAATATATGATCTCTAATTAAAACTGTGCCAATATCAATAGATTGATCTTTAGCAATTGTAGAGTATAATAATGAATAGGCATAACAATCAATTGTACGAACTTGAAATGTTCCTCTGCCATTCAAAGATTCAGAATAGAAATCAGTAGTTCTTTGGTCAAACCATTCTTCATCAAAAAGCATTTTCTTAATGTCTTTGAAAAACTTTTCCAAATCATCTTTGTTTGTAAGATTATAATTACTTGCTAATTTCTTAGCTTTTTGTCTAATTCGAGCATCTACAACATACAAAGAGTCATCAAATTTTAGATTTAAGTCTCTTTCTAAGTCTAAAATAGATTTTGTCTCAAATGAGTATCTTAGAGATGGATTTACTAAAATGGAATCAGGTAAGGGTGGAGGTGATACAAATAAGGATTTATTTCCCGATAATTTTATATATTCTGGATATCCTGTTATATTTATACTATCGCCTACTTCAAGGTATATAATTCTTGATATTTCGACAGTTGATGCTTCAGTAGTAACATTACTATATACAAAATTATAATAACCATCTTCAGCATTTTCTAAAGAATCATTAATAATTCCATCTTCATTTAATTCTATCAAATATCTGTTTGTACCATGTATGCTTAGGTATCTTCCATGAGGTTTCAAAACTTTGCCAGTTACAATTATATTTTGAGAGTAATAGCTAGATGTAACTAAAACTAAGAAAATAAAAAATAAATTTTTCACTAACAATCTGTATTAATTCTAAACAAAATAATTAAGCCTGCCAGCGTTTTGAACGCTGGCAGGCTTTGCTTATTGCTAATTTTTAATTACTTTTTCTATAGCTACTAATTTATTTTCTTTATTATATACTTTTACCAAATACATACCTATTGGTAGTTCAGATAAATCAATTTCTTTTTTATCTTCTACAGAAATTATATTTTGTCCTATCATATTGTTTATTTCTATTTTTGAAATTTCTGATTCTGCACTTATATATAGTTTGCTAGATGTTGGATTAGGATAAATTATTACAAAATCATTGTTATTCGTTATTCCATGTTCAATGATTATTACATTATCAACCACTCCTTGAATATTCCAATTATAATCTAAAGTTGAAGCAAGTGATAGTAAACTATTCCAGTACCCATTAGAATACATTAGATTTCCATAAAAATCAATTGCAGGACCATCATCACATCCAGCAGGATATCCTATTGTTTGATCCACATTATAACCAAACCATAATTCTTGAGAAGAGTTAATCGTTACAGGAGTTGATAATATTACTTCATTCCAATTATCCATTATCAGGCTACCAGTATTCAACAGCATACTAATCAATAGATTTCCAGGAGTTGTATCTGAACTTGTTATATGTCCATTTTGCCAAACTTTTATTGTATAAGTTGCTGTTGATTCTCGTGGGACGAAACGTATTTTAGTAAGAAACATTCCATCATATGTTGATAAATCTGATGAAAGAAACCTTGCTGCAACATCAAAATTTGCAACACCGTTAAACCCAATTCCATTAGAATTTACTCCATCATCCCAACTTAAGATACCTCCTGTTGAAGTTGTTCCTTGTTGAGTAACAACAACTGTTTGATTTGAAACACCGCTACCAGTTATAGTTACGGTTGCAGTTCTTGAACTTGTATTTGTATTTTCTGTTGCAGTAACCGTTATAACATCATTATTTGAGCCACTAACTGGGGAAACAGATAACCATGTTACACTTTCGCTAACATTCCATGTTGTATTTGATGTAATAGTAAAATCATCATTTGCTACAGTATATGGTAATGTAATTGTTGTTGGTGAAACTGTCAAATAATTGCTAACTACTACATTAATAAGAACCGACGAAACATTATTTGTTTCATCCGATTCTGTTATAGTTTCATTAGCATCTGCATAAAATAAGATATAATAAGTACCTACAGATGTTCCTCCCGGAATTTGCACGGGTAGATCCAAATATGTAGTTGTGGAACCCGATGTTAATGCACTTACGCTATTGCTCCCTAATACAATGTCACTAGCATCCCAAGTATTGTTTGTAGACAAATAATATTTTACATAACTTGAAAATGATGCATTTCCATAACCTACATTAGCTACATAGTGAAAAACATCAAAAGTTTCTGATGCTTGCAATGTTGTATTTGATACTATTGGGTTTTGTATTACATAATCGGGTAAAGCAATTATTTGTATTGCTTTTGATTGTACATTATTTCCTTCATTTGATTCCACCACATCATAATTAGCATCTGCAAAATATAAAATATAATATGAGCCAGGTGTTGTGGAAACAGGAATAGGCAATGATTCATTTTCTCCGGGACTTGCACCTGGGGCTATAGTCCCAACATTATCACTTCCTAATAATACATCACTTGAATCCCATGTTGTATTTGTTGA
Organism: uncultured Bacteroidales bacterium; assembly: GCA_964435855.1. Classification (GTDB taxonomy): domain Bacteria; phylum Bacteroidota; class Bacteroidia; order Bacteroidales; family CAYTAU01; genus CAYTAU01. The sequence continues at coordinate 8,279 of CAYTAU010000102.1, forward strand.
AAGATAATATTTCAAAGTGCTACTTCCTGAAGTACAAGTACCATCATTTGATATATCGCATGTTACACCAACTGTTCCACCAACCATAGCAATAGTAGGAGATGCCGTTAAATTTATTGGAACTAAATCTGGAAGACCAACATTAATAGTTAACACATTACAACGCCATCCTTGTTGATCAAGAGTGCCAGATGTTGGGTCATTAACCCATGGAGCTCCCATCGCTGATCTATAATAAACATGATATGTGCCGGTTGATGGTGGTTGGAAACTAATTTCTAAACTTTCATCGGTATTCCCTGCCCAATTAATTTGAGACCATTCTACCATTAAATAGATAGCTGTTATAGGATCTCCATTACTATCATATATTGGATAATCTCCTGCTGATTTCTCAAAATATCCCTCACTTCCAGGATTAGGGGTGCTTGGATTAACAGCTTCAACACAACTACCATCACCAGCACTTGTTAATTCTGGAAATGAAAAGGTTATTCCTCCTTCATCGGCTATTGTTCCTATATTTTTTGACCAAACATCAATTGAAACTGATTCCCCCAAGCATATTGTACATGAAGTTGCAGAAGAGCTGCCGTTTAAAAAACAATATAAAATGTCAGGAATTGGTTGCCCAAAGGCAGTACCCAAATAACAAATAAATAAAAACAAAATTGTAAACTTTTTCATAACATTAAAATTTTAAATGATTAATAAATAATATAATTGAGTGCCTAAAGTGAACTAAAGTTTTAAAACTCTAAGTACTCAAGGCACTTTAGTGCACTTTAAGTATTTTCCTTAAACTGTAATAATTTTCACGTCGCTGGGCTTACCTATTTGTTTATCTTTAATTACTGCCCATAGCTGATATTGGTATGTTGCATGTGTGTCCATTTCTTTGGTGTCGATATAGGGGCTGTAAGTATCGTGTGCCAAAAATGTCCAGTCGTCGGTGGTTTGGTCTAATCGGCGATAAATATTTACACCATCGGTAAGGCTTTTTTCAAAGCTAATTTCTACACCGCTACTCACTCTTCTCAGGCTAACATCGGGGCTGAATGTTTTTGGGTCGAAAGGATTGTCGGGTGCAATAATACCAAAATCACGCCCTACTTTTTCGGTATATTTATAATCGTTTTTAATTTTCTGAGCCATGCCTCTGCACAATTTTTCAACAGCTTTTCTGTCTATGGCTGTCTGTTTAAACTGCGCCAGTTTTTTGGTCAGCAAATCAAGTTCGGTGCTAATATCCACACCAAACAAATCTGCCAATTCTTGCAGTATTTTTATTTCTTCCTGATTAATGCCATAATGATTTACATTTGCTATGGCTTTTTTTACAAAGTTTTTTAACCATTGTAGAAATAGAGCTTTGCTTGCCGGAATATAGTCATAGTTTCTAGACATAATAAATAAGTTTTAGTTAGTAAATAATATATAATAATGGCTTTTGTTTGACTTGGGATAATTCCCAAATGACTTGGGATGTTCCCCAAATGAATTGGGATGTTCCCCAAATGAAATGGGATGTTCCCCAAATGACTTGGGATGTTCCCCAAATGAATTGGGATGCTCCCCAAATGACTTGGGATGTTCCCCAAATGAAATGGGATGCTCCCCAAATGACTTGGGATGCTCCCCAAATGACTTGGGATGTTCCCCAAATGAGTTTGGGATGCCAACACAAGAACTGTGAATTTTCACAGCTTGCTTTTTGGTGTTTTTTGTAATATTTTTTGTTACACTTATCAAATTTTTTGTTTCTAATATATTTGTTTGCATATTATTTTATTTCAATTATTTCTGTTTTTTCTTCCCATTCTAATTTTAGTTTTCCTTTTTCTAAATAATAATATGTTTGTCTATGTTTGTTGTATTTTATTGGTGCATTTAATTCATTTCTCATTAAACAAATATAATTGTATAATTGACGTTCGCTTATGTCCAGCATGCTTGCAAGCTGTTTAGGCGCCCCTGTGGCACTAAGTTGAACAAGTTTATCTATTCTTCTTAAACGTTCAATTATTTTCTTGGTTTGTTTCAAATTACAAATGTAAAATGCGAAACTGAAATTGTACTTCAGTTTGATAATAACAAAGAAATAAATGAAATAAGGATGTTCCAATACTCCAAAAGGAGTAATATTTATGGTATGAGTTTATATTATTCCAAATTGAATAGCTTTGGCAATTAAAGCCGATGAAGTATTTACATTAAATTTTTTTCTTAAATTCTGTCGATGGGTTTTTACAGTATAGCTGCTTATAAATAATATTTCAGCTATTTGTTTATTTGTTTTTCCTTCTTTGATGTGTAAAAGAATTTCTTTTTCTCTATCAGACACATCAATTTTGTATCTATAATTATCTTCTAATTCTTCATTTATATTTTCTTCTAAATACTCCTGATAATATTGTTTATTTTCCCATAATGTAATAATAGCCCTTTGTAATTCTTCTTTTGAATGGTTTTTAGAAATATATCCATCTATTGAAGCTTGTTTTAATTTCGATATAAGTTTTTTACCTCCGTAAGTGGTTAATACTAATATTTTAATATGATGATATTGTTTTTTAATCTCTATACATAATGAAGTAATATTTTCTTTGCTGTTATCATTAAGATTTAAATCAACAATGGCAATATTAACATATTCACCAATAGTGTTAAGCTTATTAAGAAAATCCTGCTTATTGGTTGTTGAATAGATAAATTCAATATTTTTTGTATCTTTTAAAGAATATTCCAGTCCATCCAAAATTATCTGGTGGTCGTCTATTGCAATTATATTTATTTTATCTTTCATATTATAGGTAATTCTATTGAAACACTTGTGCCTTTTTGATTACTGGAATTAATATTAATATTTCCTTTATGATATTTTAATCTTTGCTTAATGCTTGTTAACCCAAGTCCTTTATTCACTTTTTTGTAATCAAACCCAATTCCATTATCAGATACTTTTATTAATATTTTTTGTTCTTCAGAATTAATAATTAAATCAATTTTTGTAGCATTTGCATGTTTAATTGTATTAATTATAAGCTCCTGAATAATTCTGTAAATTGATTCTTTTATATCATTTTTTAATGTTTCTGGAATTACTTTTTTATCAATATCCGATTCAATATTAACAATATGTTTAACAGAAGAAATAAATTCATTTATACCTTCATATAAATTTTTATCAAATTCAGAATAATTTGAAAGCCTATGCGAAGCAAACCTAATATCCTGATACGAGTTACTCATTTCTTTTTCCAGTTTTTTTAATATTTCAATATTCGGATATTCTTTTGAAATATTTTTTAATATATTACTTGTTCCTGCTAACCTACTGCCAATATTATCATGCAATTCTTTAGCTATTTTATTTCGTTCTTCTTCTTGTCCTTTTATTGTTGATTTTAATTCGATATTTTTTTGTTTTTGTCTATAACTCCTTATTACAAAAAACAGCACAATCAACAATAATAAAACACCTAATGAAATTGCAATTATAACAATGCGAGTGTTTTTAATTATCAATTCATTTTTCTCATTTTCTGCTTTTTCTTTAGCAATTTCAATTTCTTGTTGTTTAATAGTTTGTTCTTTCTTTTCTGTTTCGTATTTTGTTAATAATTCTTCTACTTCTAAGTTTCTTCTTAATTCGTTGATACTATCATTAAGCGTAACATACTTTTTATAACAATTTAATGATTTCAGATACTCTCCTTTTTTTCCAAATCCTGAATATAAAAGTAAATAAGCTTCTTTTTTTTGATATAAACTTGAATATTTCTTCGAAAGATCAAGAGCAAGTTTTGCATACTTGATACTCTCGTCAAGTTTATTAATATCATTCAGATCATCAGCTAAGTTTATATACAAAACAATTTTATCTTTTTCATTTCCAATATTATCAAAAATCTCTAATGCTTGTTTGTAATTTTGTATAGCTTTTTCTATTTTATTTATATTAGAATATATAACTCCTAAATTAACAAGTTCATGAGCAATTCCAAGAGAATCTTTTAAATCAACGCAAATACCATAATCAAGTTTGTAATATTTCATTGCTTTTTCATTTTCTTCCATTTTCATATATACATTACCAATGTTCTGATACGATTTTGCTACACCTCTTAAATTGTTTGTTTTTTCTTTAATTTTTAATGATTTGAATAGATATTCAAGAGCCTTTTCATATTCTGTCATCCTTCTATACACAATTCCAATAGAATTATAAGCATAAGCCATTTGGGTTGAATCATTAATCTCTTCTGAAACTTTTGCTGCATTTAATAAGTTTTTAATTGCATTTTTATAATCTTCTATATTTCTGTAGACAATACCTAAACTTCTATAAGCATCTGCTAAAAGAACTTTATTTTTTGCATTTTTTAGAAATTCAACTCTTTTCCCATGATAATATAATGCCGAATCATTCTTACCTAACAATAAATAACATTCCCCAAGACCTGCATAAGAATTTGAAACTCCTTCAATATCATTAATCTTTTCTCTTATCTTGAGTGCCTTAAAATTAAATTCAAAAGCTTTATTGTAATCAGCTTTTTCACGATAAATAATAGCCAGATTATTATATGCTCTTGCAATCCCTGTTTTGCTATTTGCTTTTTTTGAATACTTTAAGGATAAATTGCAATAATATTCTGAAGAATCAATGTCTGAATTAACATAATAAACACATAATTCATTACATAAATCTGATTTAATAGAGTCATTATCAGTCTTGTTTATCTTATCAAAAATCTTTTCAACTTGGGTATATCCATTTAATGTAAAAAGACTAATTAAAACTATTAGTAATTTTATTTTTGTCATAATTAAAATATTAGGTTTCAAATTTAATAATCTAATTTATCTAATTTAAAAATATTATAAAAATATTTGTATAACACATGAAATTATTAGTATTGCTGTGTTTTTATTTTTATTTTTATTTTTTATTTTTTAAAATTCAAAAGCAACAAATTAATGAAACCAAAATTAGAATTAAAACAATACGGCATTGAAAATGTTGAAGAAATATTTCATAATATTAGTTATGATGAATTGTATAAACATGAAATCGCTGAAGGACTTGAAGGATTTGAAAAAGGATTTGAAACTAATCTTG
>CAYTAU010000103.1:0-13208 GCA_964435855.1 uncultured Bacteroidales bacterium
TGATTAATTATAGTTTGACAGATGAAAATCCTTATTTTGGAATTTCATACTACAGATTAAAACAAACAGATATTGATGGCAGATTTAGTCTTTCATCAATAGTGGTTATAAGAAATAATCAGCAATCAACAGCACAATTTAATTTATATCCGAATCCTACATTAGTTGGTCAATCTTCTTATGTTGACATACAAGGTTTGGAATCAGAAAAAGAAGTACTTGTTGTTGTTTTAAATATTATGGGACAAGAACTTTATTCAAAAGTTATTTTTACTAATACTAATGGTGCGGCAGTAGAGGCTATTGATCCATATAATCAACTATCTTGTGGTACTTATATTATAATTGGAACATCTGATGACAGGGTTTATAAAAAGAAGCTAATTATTAAATAATAATATTCATTTTTCATAAGTCCACTCCCTTATAATCAGGTAGATTTTGTTATAAAATTTCACTTCTTGTTTTATATTGTCAAACATGTTTAATTTCATTAAATTTTTAAATATTACGATTATGTTTGTAAAAAACGTAACACGAATTTTATGATACAGCTTTTTACAGGAATAATTGTGAGTATAGTTCATGTTGTTTCGGGTCCGGATCATCTTGCAGCAATTACACCCCTTGCCATTGAAAGCAAAAACAAATCGTGGACAGTTGGTTTTGCGTGGGGAATTGGGCATACTTTGGGAATGTTAATTATTGGTATTCTTTTCATACTATTTAAAGAATATATTAATGTTGAACTTGTTTCTAGCTACGGAGAACAAGTTGTAGGATTTTTATTAATTATAATCGGATTATGGTCAATTTATAAAGTATATTCAAAACATGGCAGTAAAAAACATGCCCACATCCACCCCCATAGTCATAAGGAAGAAGTGCATGTACATGAACATATTCATTCAGAAAATGAAACACATGTACACAAACATAAAAACCCTAATAAGCAAAATGTAATTACAGCATTATCTATTGGGGTTGTGCATGGTGTTGCCGGAGTTTCTCATTTAATTGCAATTCTTCCAACTTTAGCTTTGCCATCAACAGCTGATTCTGTATTATATCTTTCGGGTTTTGGAATTGGAACTATTGTGGCAATGATAGTATTTGCAGTAGTTCTAGGATTTATTGCCATTAAATCGGATGTTTCAAATAATAAAAATATATTTAAAATTTTAAGAATTATTGGTGGATTACTCGCTATAGGTATTGGAGTATTTTGGATAGTACTTTCATTTTAACCCATTTTGTTTACACAAAAACAGCTTATCTCAATTTTTTGGAAAATTATTTTATATTTATATAAAAATTATTTGTATTTTTGAAAACTAATTTGTGATAAGTATAAATTTCAAAACATTTTAAAAAATTATTATTTACTTTTAATTAAAAATCAAAAACTATGAAAAACTTTAACCGAATGAAAAAACTATTAGTTGCCGGTAGTGCAGCATTAGTTCTGGTATTTGCCTTAATGTCATTTAGTTCTACTGACATTAATTCCGAAAGCAAAGGATGCCATGTATATGGAAAAATTAAATTTGTAGATTACGGTGAAAACTACAAAGTAAAATTTGTAGACTATGGTGAAGATTTAAAAATTAAATATGTAGACTATGGCGAAGACAAAGAAGGACGCTGGAAAACCGTTGATTACGGAGAAGATTATAAAATTAAAATTGTAGACTACGGTGAAGATTTTAAAGTAAAAGAAGTTGATTATGGCGAAGGTTGTTAATCAATAAATTGTAAATTTGAGGAAAAGGAATATTATAAATATTCCTTTTTTTTGTGCTTATAATACCGCCTATTATTCAATAATTAGTTTTCTGACACATGTGCCAATATCGGAAGTGATTTTAATAAAGTAAATTCCTTTTGATTGTGAGCTTAAATCGACAGAATGCCTGTACGCCGAAGAGGCAGACTTTGCTTCTCTGCTCTTCGCAATGACGATATGTTTAATGGGCTTACCTGTTACATCAAGTATTTCTATTGTTTGAATACCTACCTGTCCGGCAGACAGGTTTTTTTCCTTAACAGTAAATTTCCCTTTTGTTGGATTAGGAAATATTTCAATATCATTATTAACAGTATTTACATTTTTAATACCAACCGAAAATAAACTATCATAAATTGCCTGTGCATTTGCGGCAGCTTCAAGCAAATAGTTAATGTGAATATTGCCGTGTAGTGCAAAAGCAACAGTAAGAGTATCGCCCACAGGCAGAGTAAAAGGTCCACTGCTGATAATATCAACAACATCGTTACCATTTTGTCCGGCATTATGTCTTGACGTTGATAATGCAAGTACTTTTTCAGCAGTAGAAAATCCATCAGAAATATCAATTCCCCCTACGCCTCCGCTATCATTATCAAGTGCATAATGATTTAATTGTCCTCCTGATAATAGCTGCATGCCTGCATACAGATCAAATCCATCGTTACTGTTTGTGTATGAAATATTATTGTTTTGGTTAAAACCAATTGTATTTATAAAGGGGTTATTAATATCCCAGTCGGCAAAAATACCAACATACAGACTATCTATAATAATAGTGTTTTTATTTACAATATCGTATTTAACAATTATAAAATCTTTTGAAACACTATCGTTCCAGGCATAAGTATTTTGAGTAATTTCGAGTTCAATAGGACTGGTGTTGGAATTATCATCATTAAAAATTGCATTAACATCAAAATCGGAAACAACTGCAGGTAATACTTGTTCAACTTTAGCGATAATTGAAAAATCATTTTCGCCTCTTATACAATCCGAAACATTATTTCCCGACGAAGCAACCATAAGTCCTGCTTCATAAAGCATTTCATAAGTACCTTTGTAAATGAAACCCATCCCATTCGGTGGATAATAATTTTCATACCCAATTTTTCCAATGCTGGTTAATGATGTTGCAATATTATTTGTATCGATATTAACAATTGATGCATTTACTACAAAATCGAAATATTCAAAAGCGGAGTAATTATTATCAGTATAAGAAATTTTAATAATAATTTTTTCATCGTAATTAACACCGGGTAGCAGTTTAATAATAAATGGATTTGTATTATTGTTTGTTGTATCCAAAGTTGCAAGACTGCCAATATTATTTAAATTGCTTATTATTTGAACATTTGTAGACATACAGGTAATTGTAGCGGTAAGGTTTGTTGCAGGTGCAAGATAATTTGTGTATTTTCCTCTAATAAAAATTGTGTCGTTTTCCTGAAAATTAGCAGTTGTTGTGTTGTTGTTGTATTCTATATTATTAAATCGTACCGATGGTGTTAAAGTATCGCTTACGGCACGATATAAATTTACCCTGCCAGAACCCAATAATCCGGCATAGGGAGTATTAAAAGGAATTGTATCAATATTGTCAGCCGTTATTCTTAAAACCTCTCCAATTTGCAAAGCATTTAAACTATCGTAATGTGCTTTAATAATTGCAGCACATCCAGCAACAATTGGGGATGAAAACGATGTTCCCCAACCGTTTCTATAAATTGGCTCAATTAAGAAGTCATCATAATATGCAATATAAACTGCTGTTCCAGGAGCAGCAACATCAATATGATAACCATAACTAGAACCTCCTTTATGGTCATTTTGGTCAGTATTTGCAACACTTAATACGTTTTGGTAAGAAGCAGGATAAAGGTCCTGATTAATACTAACATTGCCGGCGGCAGCAATTACCAGTGAGTTTTTATTATAAGTTGCATAATTAATTACATCTTGTCCGTAATAATGCCCAAATGGACCACCCCACGAGCAGTTAATAATACAACAACCATGGTCGGCGGCATAAACAATTCCATTATAAGCTTCAATAAGTAAACCATCCTTATCAGAAATTTTAATTGGCAAAAATCTTGTATTAAAACCTATGCCTGCCATAGCCGTATCATCGTCAGTTCCTGAACATGGCAAAGAGGCAACGGCAACACCATGAGGATTCTTACCGGGAATATCGTTTTCGTTCCATTGTGGGTTTGCATCGTTTTCGCCAATATCCCAACCCTTAAAGTTGTCAATGTATCCATCATTGTCATCATCTGTTAAATTACCCATTGGGTCGTTATAATTGTAATTTACATTACTTACAAGTTCGTCTCTTAAAAAATCAATACCCGTATCGGTAATTCCTATAACTACTGATGTATCTCCTTTACAAATGTCCCAAGCATCGTAAACCTGAAGATTATCAAGATAATATTGACTTGCAGTATCAGGATCGTTGGGTCTATATAATAATTGAGGAATATAATGTGGTTCGGCATACTCTATTATGTTTAGCGAATTAAGATAATTAAATATTTTATTTGTTTTTGTATGCTTATTTTCATATTCAATTTCATAAATTAACGAAAGGTCAACAAGCTTGTTGCCGTATTTGTTGTATTTTGTTTTTGGTGATTTGTGCAGGGGAAATTTTTTGTTTATTTGTTTTACATTAATACTTGTTAAAAATATGTTTAACACATTATTGTCAATAGATTTTTGTCCACAAATATCTTTATATTCTTCTTTTATTTTAAGAATTATTGTATTTGGTTTTACCTTATTATATTTTGATATCTCTTGCGATATAACAAGGTTTAATAATAGTAAACTTAAAAATATTGTTAATAATACGTTTTTCATTATTTGATAGTTTTTATTATTTTCAAAAATACGTAAATTTATTCAATTAAAAAAAATGATTGATGACTCTTATGGGGCACGGAATATGTTGACTTCAGCGAGGAAAACTAACAAGCATTTTTATTTTACTCCAAATCCTTCATGCTTAATTGTATTCTTTTTCTTTCAATATCAACAGCTATTATTTTTACTTTAACATGCTGATGCAGAGAAACTACATCGGCAGGATTTTTTATAAATTCATTTTTAAGATTTGAAATATGAACCAATCCGTCTTGTTTAATGCCAATATCGACAAATGCTCCAAAATTTGTAATATTTGTAACAATACCGGGTAATATTTCACCTGTTTTTAGATCCTCAATTGTTTTAATATTGGCTGCAAATTCAAAAACTTTTGCTTTTTTTCTTGGGTCACGACCGGGTTTTGCCAATTCATTTATAATATCATTTAGGGTTGGCAAACCAATTTCATCATTAATATAATTTTTTTTATTTATTTTATTGCGAAGATTCTCATCGTTTATCAATTCTTCAACAGAGCAATTTGCATCTTTAGCCATTTTTGCTACAAGCTTATATCTTTCGGGATGAACAGCACTGTTGTCTAAAGGATTTTTACTATTTGAAATTCTCAAAAATCCTGCTGCTTGCTGATATGCTTTATCTCCCATGCGTGGCACCTTCATTAAATCTGCCCGATTTTCAAATTTCCCTTTTTCTTTTCTGAAATCAATAATATTTTGAGCCAGTTGCGAGCTTAATCCTGAAACATAAATAAGCAAATATTTGCTTGCAGTATTAAGGTTAACACCAACAAGATTAACACAGCTTTCAACCACATGGTCAAGGCTTTGCTGTAACATTTTTTGATTTACGTCGTGCTGATATTGACCAACTCCTATTGATTTTGGGTCGATTTTTACAAGCTCTGCCAGCGGGTCCATTAATCTTCTGCCAATTGATACTGCGCCTCTTACCGTAACATCATAATCGGGAAATTCTTCTCTTGCAACTTTTGATGCAGAATAGATTGATGCTCCGTTTTCATTTATCACAAAAACTTTAATGTCTTTCTCGAATCTCATTCGTTTAATAAATGTTTCTGTTTCTCTGCCTGCTGTTCCGTTTCCTATTGAAATAGCATCAATTTTATAAGCATTGATTAATGATAACATTTTACCGGAAGCTTGTTTTGCTTTTTTTTGGGGAGGATGAGGATATATTGTAGCATTTGTAAGTAAATTACCCTGTTCATCTAAACAAACAACTTTACAGCCGGTTCTGAATCCCGGATCTATTGCAAGTGTTCTTACTTCCCCAAGAGGTGCAGCAAGTAGTAATTGTCTTAAATTTATTGCAAAAACGTTTATTGCATCCTCGTCTGCCGTTTCTTTATAATGATTAATTATTTCTGTTTCTATTGATGAAGATAAAAGCCTTTTATAGCTGTCTGCAATAGCTTCTTTCAGGTAAATTGATGTATTGGGTGTTTTTACAAATAATTTTTCAAGAATATAAATAGCGTCTTCAACAGGAGGCGAAACGGAGACTCTTAAAAATCCATCGTTCAATCCTCTTAATACGGCTAAAATTCTATGTGAAGGACACTTGTTTATAAGTTCGGAAAAATCAAAGTAATCTTCGTATTTTATTCCTTCTTCTTTTTTTGTTTTAATAATTTTTGAAAATATTTTTCCTTCGCTATGAAACAGATTACGAATTTTATTTCGTGCATACTGATCTTCACTTATCCACTCTGCAATAATATCTTTTGCTCCGCTTATTGCATCTTCTATTGTTAATATTTCGTCATTTAAAAATGATCCTGCCTTGTTTTCAATATCGGCAATTTTCTGCTCAAATATAATTTTGGCAAGAGGCTCAAGACCTTTTGCTTTTGCAACAGATGCTCTGGTTTTTTTCTTAGGTTTATATGGAAGATATATATCCTCAAGTTCAATTAATGATGTCGCATTATTAAGTTTTTCAAGTAAATCATCTGTAAGTTTTTCCTGCTCTTTTAATGATTTAATTATACTTTCCCGACGTTTATCTATTTCAAGCAACTTGGTAATTTGGTCTTTTATTGCGGCAATAACTACTTCATCAAGACTACCGGTTGCTTCTTTTCTATATCTGCTAATAAAAGGTATTGTTGCCCCTTCGTCAAGTAATTTTAAAGTGTTTTTTACCTGAGTATCAGAAATATTTAAATTTTGTGATATAGTTTTTATGTATTTACTGTTCATTTTGCAGGTAATAAATTAATAGTTGTCATATTTTAATTTCACATCAATATAGCCTCCTGTAATATCCCAGCATGTAGAATCACATATTACAGATGATGTTTTTTTAATTTTATCGCCGTCTATTGCAATAATTGTTTTGTCATCAACTTTGTATTTGGCTGTTGCAGAATAGCTTTCGTCAAGCTTAACCGGAACTTGAAAAAAGGGTTGGTCAATAGTATCATAAGCTATAGTGTCGTTGTTTTCAATATCTCCCTCAAAAACAGTAATTACAACTTCGGGGTTTTGTTTATTTATTGTTAAACTGATCATTAAATGTCCTTCTTCCGGCTCTATGGTGTTACAGTCAGAATAATCATAATCATAACAATCTTCATCGGTATATTCATCATAATCGCCACAACTAATTATCATTAATAATGAAAAAATAAGAAGTAATATATTTTTAAATTGTTTCATATTCGCAAAATTATTAGAAAGATATATAAGAATTTGCATTTTGCTGATTTTTAATATTAAGGAAAACGATAAAAGAAAAATTAACACGATGTTTAGGAATTCCTTCTACTTTAAAATCGATATATTCATAATTTATTTTTGCAGCAACATAATTATTCATTGTGTAAAACCCTATTTGAGGAACAATAAGAAATTTGTCATCAATTTTTGTGTTAATTCCTCTGTAGTTGCCATAAGTATATATGCCTCGCGTTCCAACAAATATTCCGTTTTGGTTTTCTAATTTTGCAGAAATATTAAATCTTTTTTCTGCATCAATAAAAAGAAATGAGCGCCTTTCCCATAATTGCTCATAAACGTTATCCGATTGCTTAACAAGAACTCTTTTTGCCCAGTAATTGTTTGCAATTCCAATATCAAAACTCAATTTAAACTTACTGTCAATAATTCCCAGTTTAGTTTCAAACATGAAATTTTTTTGATTAAAATTAAAGCCGTATGAGAAAAATAGCTTGTTAAAATATGGCAAAAACTTATTTTTCACTCCTTTTTTGATTAGAGTATCAACAATTTCCGACTGATTAGAAGCAATAGCAAGCTTGTATGGGTCATCGTGATATTTGTCCTTAGGCTTTATATCGGCATCATTATCAAGCAGGAAATAAACAATTTCAGAATGCCCGTTTCTTATTGCAAGGCTTAATGCGGTTGATTTTTTATCGTTTATTTTATTGATCTCAGCATTATTTTCAACAAGCAATTTTACAATATCATAATCTCCAACTTGTGATGCAAGCATTAAAGGAGTAAATGCGTATTTATCAGCAGCATTAACATCTGCACCTTTTTCAATTAACAGTTTTGCGGTTGAATAATTTCCATAAAAAGAGGCTATCATTAGTGGTGTATAACCAGCATTTGTTTTCTCTTCAATATTTGCTTTGTAAAACAATAACATGTCGGTTAAAACATAATAATTATACGCAGCAGTATAATGCAAAGCGGTTTTCCCGTTATTATCAGAAATTGACGGGTCTGCATTTCTCATAAGTAAATATTGCACAACATTTTCGTGATTGCTTTTTACAGCAGCGATCAATGATGTTTCTCCACTTTGTGGCGTTAAATTAACATCTGCACCATTTGCAACAAGAACCCTTACTGCTTCATAATTTCCGTTTTGAGAGGCATACATAAGGGCAGATATTTCATCATAAGTTTTTGAATTAACATCAGCCCCTTTTTTAAGTAATTCTAATACCCTGTTTGCATTTCCGCTATCGGCAGCAAGAATAAGTTTGTAATTTAATTCCTCTTGTAAAATTTTTAATGTGTCGTTTTCGGGAACACTTATAATAGTATCTTGTGAAAAACTTATTTTAAATATAAAAAATATGATAAAAAGAAAAGAAAGAAATTTTGACGACATACTATTTTTTAATTTTTTATAAAAGTAGATAATTAAATAAAAACTAGAAAAAATTTCTCACAAAAATTAAACCAATGCAAATTCAAATATAAAAGATATTATCTTTGTTTTGTAATATTTGCAAAATGGAATATTTGATTCTTATAGCTGGATTTTTAGTTCTTGCAGTAAGTGGAAATTATTTGATTGAGGGAAGTGTTTCTCTTGCACGACATTTAAAGATCTCCACATTGGTAGTTGGTGTTGTTGTTGTTTCTTTCGGGACATCAGCACCGGAATTAATAGTAAGCTTACAGGCAGCCTTAAATGGTCATCCCGATATTGCAATTGGCAATGTTATAGGCTCAAATATATCAAATATTGCACTTGTTTTGGGTATTACAGCTTTACTTTTGCCAATTCCTGTTAAAAGTAATTCTATAAAGATCGATTGGCCCGTTATGATGCTTTCAAGCATTTTGCTTTATGTTTTTATATTAAATTATATAATTGAAAGATGGGAAGGCGCAATATTAATAACATCAATAATTGTTTTTATTTATTGGTCTATACGTAGTTCAAGAAAAAAAACTGAAAATAACAATAACATTGATAAACCAAAGCATAAATTATATCTGGCAATAATTTTTATTATTGTTTCTTGTATTGGTCTTGTTTTTGGAGCAAAATTATTTATAAATTCCTCTGTTGAAATTGCCAGAAATTTTGATATAAGCGAAAGAGTAATTTCAGTAACATTAGTTGCTTTTGGTACAAGTGTGCCTGAATTAGTTGCTTCTATTGTTGCTGTATTTAAAAAACAGATGGATATCTCAATAGGCAATATTATTGGTTCAAATATTTTTAATGTTCTTGCAATTATAGGCATAACAAGTATTGTTACACCAATATCAAATATTGATAAGGGAATTGTTAATTTCGATATTTTTTGGATGCTTGGTATATCTGCATTACTTTTTTTATTTATAATTCCGCTCAAAGGAGGCATACTTAACAGGTGGAAAGGTCTATTATTTTTAATTTTTTATGCAGTTTATATATTTTTACTTTTTTATTTAAAAAAATGATAAAAGCCACAAATATTACAAAGTCTTACGGAAAACTTCAGGTTTTAAAAGGAGTAGATGTAAACATTAAAAAAGGAGAAATTGTTTCTATTTCGGGTTCAAGCGGTGCAGGAAAAACTACATTATTACAAATATTAGGCACCTTGCATAAACAAGATTCCGGCAATATTACAATTAATGATGTAAATATTGATAAGCTAAAGGAAAAGCAATTGGCAAGATTTAGAAATAATAATATTGGTTTTGTGTTTCAGTTTCATCATTTATTACCTGAATTTACTGCTTTGGAAAATGTTTGTATTCCTGCATATATAGCAAAAAGCAATAAAAAAGAAGCTGAAAAAAAAGCAATAGATATTTTGGATTTTTTAAATCTCGGAGACAGGCTTTCTAATAAGCCGGGTCAATTATCGGGGGGAGAACAACAGAGAGTGGCAATTGCAAGAGCCTTAATAAATGACCCTGCAGTAATTTTTGCTGACGAACCTACCGGAAATCTTGATTCTAATAATACAAAAGAATTGTATAATTTGTTCTTTAAGTTAAGAGAAGAAATGGGACAAACTTTTATAATAGTTACTCATAATATAGAATTGGCAAAAATGTCAGACAGAACATTGGGGATGGAAGATGGGAAAATTGTTGTTTGAAAAAAGTAATTTTACCTTATTGTTTCATTTACTAAGTTTTCCGAAATAAAGAAAATACTTATAATTGCAAGCACCCCAAATAATATTACAATAATACCTGCAATTTTATTTACCCACCAAAGTCTTTTTATTTTAAATTTGCTTCTGAATAAATTAACTATTGTAGTTAAAATTGTCCACCACAAAGCAGCACCAATAAATACTCCAACAGTTAAAAGCATAATTGATGTGAGTCCGGAACCCTCAGAAACAAAGCCAAATGCAGCAAAAGCACCACCAAAAAAGAATAATGCTAATGGGTTTGAAACGGTTAATAAAAAGATGGAAATAAAATCACCAAAAAGACCTGTTCCTTTTTTCTTAGATTGTTGAATTTCATTAACAGTTTTAGTAAAGAAAATTTTAAACCCAAGATAAAAAAGAATTATGGCTGCAGCAATTTTTAAGTATAATTGATTTTCAAGAATAAAATTTGTTACAAAAGATAACCCAAAACCAGCTATAATAGCATAAAACATATCTGAAGTAGCTGCTCCAAGTCCGGATACAAAACCACTTATTCGCCCTTTGCTTATAGTTTTTTGAATACACAATACACCAATAGGACCTAATGGAACTGAAGCAGTAAAGCCAATAATAACACCTTTGATGAGAAATTCTAATACCATAAATTCTTAAAAAAGAAATGCAAAGTAAGGGAAAGTTTTTGTATTGTGAAAATTATAAAGATGTTAGCTTGGTTATTTGTTTTAAAATCAGCAAGTCTATGATTTAAAAATTGATAATAATAATAAATTAATTTTCAGATTTTTTTAATGCCCGAAACAATAAAAATACTCCTAAAAGAATAAATGGAATGCTTAGTATTTGACCCATATTCAAGACCATATTGCTTTCAAAATCAACTTGAATATCTTTAATAAACTCAATAATAAACCTCATTGTAAAAATTGTGATAAGGAAAATGCCAAATAAAAAACCGGGCTTTTCACCTGAACCTTTTTTAAAATAAAGAAAGTATAAAACCAGAAAAATTATAAAGTATGATAATGCCTCATAAGCCTGTGCAGCATGTCGGGGGGCATTGCCCAGAAAATGGATTTCCCTTGTAAATATAAATCCCCAGGGTTTATCTGTAACAGTTCCTACAATTTCGGAATTCATCAAATTTCCTGTTCTAATAAAAAGTCCCGATAAAGCAACAATTACCGCAATTCTGTCCATTACCCACAGAAAAGTTTTCTTCTCTTTTTTAGAGAATATATATACTGCGAGTAAAATGCCAATAGCTGCACCATGACTTGCCAATCCGCCTTTCCAAACCATTAAAATCTCTAAAGGATGGTCTAAATAATAATCAGGTTGATAAAATAAACAATGCCCAATCCGTGCTCCCAAAATAGTTCCAAGAGCCATGTAGATTGTAAGTTTTTCAAGTACTTTTTCACTTACGCCTTCTTTTTTAAAAATCTTTGCCATTATGTAATACCCAACAAAAAACGACGCGGCAAATAATAATCCATACCATCTTACAGTTAAGCCACCTACCAACCAAATATCTTCGGGTATTGAAAATATCTCGGGGCTAACATTCCAGTTAATAAAATTTAAAATCATTACTTATATACTATTTGAAATTTTAATGTAAAAGTATTATATAATTTTATCAAATCAACGTAAGTTCAAACTGATCTCAGAAATTTAAGTAATTAAAAAAATCAGTTGCCCCGTCTTTTAAGGCGGGGACAAGGATAAAAGCGCAATGCCCTCTGCGAAATTTTGACCCCGAGTGCTCGGGGTCAAAATTTCGCAGAGGTGAGCGTTGCTTAAATCTATACCCCGCCCTGAAGGACGGGGCTACTGAAAACAATTGTTGACTTTTTCTGAAATCAATAATATTGATAATTAATACCTGATTGTAAAATCTTGTTTTTCTACGTTTTCATTAAAGAAAACCAGTCCAAGAGAAAAGATATCAACTGTAAATGAAACCCTTGTGTCTTTTTTAATAATGTTCCAGGCCTTATTCATTTCTTTTGACCAATAAATATCGTCAAAAATAAAAATTGAATTTTCATTTACTTTTTTCAGGCATAATTCAAAATACCTTAAAGTGGGTTTTAATTTATGATTTCCATCAAAAAAAACAATATCTAAAGTATTAATATTATTTATTATTTCGGGAAGCACGTCATCAAAATTTCCGATAATAAGATTTATATTATTAATGTTGAGTTTTGAAAATGTATTTTTAGCAATATTGGCAATATTTTCACATCCTTCAATTGTTACAATTTTTGATCTTGAATTAGCAAAAGAAAAATATGAACTCGTAATTCCAAAAGATGTTCCGATTTCTAAAATATTTTCAGAATTATAATATTTTGCAATTTTAAATAAGACTTGAGAATACTTTTTATTTTTTAAGGATTTTTTAGCGATTTCTTTGACCAATTTTTCGCTTTTTACAGGGCTTTTTCCTGCACCCAAATCATTTATTTGAATAAGTTGTTTGGAATTAAGAAAGGTCTTTCTATGGGCTTCTATTTGCTTATATTGGCTATATTGGGTTTTGTCTAAAAAAACATTAACAATCAAATCAAAAATAAACGGAGAATGAATACTGTGTCCGTTTTTATGTTTTGAAAATAATTTGTAATTAAAATATTTTATGATTTGATTAAAATTCATAAA
>CAYTAU010000104.1:0-11177 GCA_964435855.1 uncultured Bacteroidales bacterium
GAAAGTCTGAACATATAATCGTAAATATTTGTAACAGGATTACTATTAATTGCAATAATAATATCATTCGATTTCATACCGCCAAGTTCGGCAGGTTTACCTTTTTTTGTTCCTATAACTTTTAGTCCGTTTACATCACCTGCTGCAACATCGGGAATAATACCAAGTGTTACTTTTAAACGCCTTCCATGTCTTGATGCCGTTTTTGAACCCGATTTTTTAAAAGTTAATTTATTATCAGAATTAACTACATCATTAACAATATTAAAGATATAATCAACAGCCTGTTTTTCTCCTTCAAAATTTATTTTATCAACAACATCTTTTGGTGTATGATAATCAGAATGTACACCTGTATTGAAATATATTACAGGAATATTATTTGCATAAAAATTTGCATGGTCTGATGGTCCGTAACCGTCGGGCGACTTTTTAATTTCAAATGGCAGGTTTTCATTATATATATTAAGTATTGAATCTATTTCTAAAGATGTTCCTGTACCGCCAACGAATAGAAATGGTTTTTTCTTACTCAGCCTGCCAAGCATATCAAAATTAAACATAGCAACAATTTTTGATTTATCAACGGGAGTGTTATCAATAAAATATTTAGAGCCTATCAAACCCATTTCTTCTGCTCCAAAAGCTATAAATATAATGTTTCGTTTATTGTTTTTTAAACTTGCAAATTTTTCAGCTAATTCTAGCACGGCAGCAACCCCCGAAGCATTGTCATCTGCGCCGTAATGTATCGCATTCGTATCAGGCATTCTGGATCCGGAATTAGGCCCGCCATACCCAAGATGGTCGTAATGCGCGCCTATAACAACATATTCTTCTTTTAGTATTTTATCATTTCCTTCAAGTATTGCCACAACATTATTCGATATCACTATTTGTTGAACAATATCTGTAGTAGCTGTTATTTCAACAGGCAAATCAAATGAATTTGGTTTACGGCTTTTATTTAATTCAGATTCTAAACTTTCAATGGTTTTATCCTCAAGAATTTTATTTGCCGTTTCTCTTGTAATGTTGATAACAGGTATTCCTGCTCCTTTAGCAGTTTTATCATACGATAACTGAACAAGTTTATCTTTTTCTTCAAATTGTTTGCCTGACACAAAAATAATTCCTTCTGCACCTTTATCTTTTGCAAGCACTATTTTACTTCTCTCATTACTAAATGGTAAAAACACAGAGTTGAAATTATCTAATTCAGGGTCTGCTCTTAATATCATTATCCATTTTCCGCTAACATCTATATTTTTATAATCGTTCCAGATTACAGAATCAGTTTTAACATCAAAGCCGTAACCAACAAAACATACACTTGTTTCTAATGTTGTATTTCCTGAAAATGAAAATGGTATAAACCCCTTTCCTAATTCAATATCTTCATCATTAATACTTAATTTATTATTTTCACCAAGTTTAACATCGGTTACCAAATTGAAAAACTGTGAGCCATTATTAAATAACAATTTAAGTTTATTGTTCTTAAAATCGTTTACGATATAATTTGTAGCACTTTTATCTCCTTTAGTCCCTGGCTTTCTCCCCTCTAAAGAATCGGAAGCCAAAATTGTTATATGTTGTTTTATTTCTTCAGAATTTATTTCTATTTGAGCTAATAACTTTAAGTTTACAAAAGTTAATGCAGCAATTAATGTAATTACAATCTTTAATTTCATTTTAAATAATATAGATTAGTTATAAATATATTTAATGATATTTTTTTGTAAAACTAAAGTATTTTTGCTTTATTTGTAGCCAACTTATTAATTAATTTAAAAAAACTTAATATTTATTATCATGAAAAAATTATTTGTAATTATTTTAGCATCAGGACTTATTTTTGCATTATCTTCATGTAAAAAAGATTATACTTGTGAATGTACATATACTGTTGGTGGAAATGCAACAACAATACCTTATGAATTTACCGACAAAAAGAAAAGTGATGCAACAGATGCATGCCAAGATCAAGAAACATTATATAAATTAGACGATTCTGATGCAAGTTGTGAAATAAAATAATATTTGTTTATTCAACTAAAATGGGAAAAGGCATTAAATAATGCCTTTTTTTATTTCAAGTAATTCAATAAATGGTATATAAAATAATTTCTCATATTTTAAGAGTACTATTAGGATTAGTATATATTTATTCCGCTTATACAAAGTTTTATACAATTGATGAATTTGAACTTTTTATTTTTGGGAATGGAATCCCAAACTGGGATATTGCAACAAGTTTTGCTCGTGTTTTAATATCTGCAGAACTTTTTCTCGGAGTATTATTATTAATTAACATTTATACAAAAAAAATATTGCAAATTAACTTACTTGTATTAATTCTATTTACAATATTACTTGCTTACCTTTCAATTTTTGCAAGCGATATATCAAATTGCAATTGTTTTGGAGAACACTTAGAATTCACACCTTTAGAATCTCTATTGAAAAATATTGTATTAATAGCAATAACAATATTTCTTTTATTCTATAAATTTCCTTTTTCTTTTAAATTTAAAAAAATACTAATGATATTAATATTGATATCAGCGTTTTCTGTCCCTACCATATTATCCCCACCCGATTATATATATCCCGAAAGCTACGAAAAACTTGATAGACCTCTTGATTATTCTTTATTAAAAGATTTTAATAAAAACGCAAAAGGAAAAAGTGTTGAGAAAGAAAAAACACTTATTTGTTTTTTCGGTACACATTGTAAATTTTGCAAACTTGCAGCAAAAAAAATTACTATTATTGAAAAAAACATAAATTTGGATTTTCCAATTTTTTATGTTTTTTGGGGAAAAGAAGCTGATTTAAATCAATTTTGGGAAGAAACTGAATCAAAAAAATACCCATATTTATTTCTTCCTGCTGCTGATTTTTTTGAACTTAGTGGAAACTCATTGCCTTCCATATATTTTGTTGATAAGGGTATAGTAAGAGGGCAAACATGTTTTAGAAACCTAAATCAAGGTGAAATTGAAGATTTTTTTAAACCTGTAAAATAAAATATTTATTTTTAAATGATATATTTCAATCTATCGTTTGTATAGTTAAAAAAATATAACTTATATTTGCATTAAATACAAATATTTTAAAATTAAAATCATGAAAAAATTATTATCAATAGTTATTGTTTTAACTGCAGTGATATTTATCAATAGTTGTGGCAAATATGAAGAAGGTCCTTCAATAAGTTTAAAGTCAAAAACTGCAAGAGCTGCCGGTGAATGGGAAACACAAGCAATATTATTTGACGGTGAAGAACAAGATTTAACACTATTTATGGAACAATATTATACTTATGTTTATGAAAAAGATGGTACAGGAAAAAGAATAGGTGAAGAATTCCAATGGGAAGGGTATAATTATCAGGCAGCTGAATTTAAGCTTGAATGGGAATTTAATGCAAACAAAGAAAAAATTATAAGAAAAATTACAGAGACCACTACTAATATAATAGAAGAAAAACATACAATTATTAAGTTAAAAGAAAAAGAAATGTGGTATACTATTGATGATACTGTTGAAGTTCACATGGTGAAGATAACGATTGGAGAAGAATAATCAATGAGTTTATCGATATGATACCCTAAAGTATTATCTAAGATACATTTTATCAAGACACTTTCAGAAATAAGCAAATTTAATAAAAAGTTGTAAAGTATTTCAATCAAAAATTAGTTCCAAGAATTAACCCGAAAAATTCAAAATATTCAAGTTTTAGGAATAAAATATTAACAAATAGAAAAGATATTGATATTTGTAAGAATTGTGCGAAATAAAAAACCACCAAACTAAAATGAATGGTGGTTTTTATTTTTTTTTAATTATTGCTTACAATCCTAATACTTCAGATCCTTGTTTAAATACTATATCAACAGGAGTACCGGCATCATTAATTTTATCTAGATCTTTCTGAAATCCTTCTTTTACTTTTCCATCTTTTTCAATCCATGCTTTAGCAGCCTCATAGTCTGCATCTCCTTGAATAATAAGAATTTTTTCACCTAAACTCTTCACACATTCTCTCATCTTTTCAAAATTGACTTTATATAAGCCTGTTTCAGCATTTTTCTCAAAAGCACCATTTTCTTCAAAATAATAAAAACGCATCATATTTGCTTTCCCATGAGAACTGGCAACTCCAAATCTTGAAGAACGGAAAATGCTTGTAAAAAATGTTACATAATAATCCATTAAATCAACATCACCAAGTTCTCCCATCTCAAATAATTGATCTACAACAAATAAACCTAATATATCTGCTTTACCTTCTTCTATTGATGTATAACAATCTTTCAATGCTTCACGAACTGTTACATTTTTATCAGCAATAGTATAACTTAGACCCAAACCATGACCAACTTCATGGAACATTGTATTTGCAAAAAATGCATCAAAACTTAAATGTTTTCTCTGACTTTCATCAATCATAACATCAGCAATGGGAAGCAAGATCTTCTCAAATTTTGCACGCATTGAGTTTTTAAGCTGAAGTTTTCTGGAACCAACTTCTTTTCTAACCCACTCATCGTTTGGAAGATTTATTGCAATCGTTTTTGAGCCCGCATTACAATCACCAGCATAATACAAAGCATCATAAGCATTTAATTGATTACCTGATGCTCCCGGTGTTTCATTTTTGTATGCTTGTTCACATGGAAGTAAAGTTTGAAGTTTTGGAAGTAACGAAGTGTATTTTTCAAGTTTTTTGCTCCATTCTTTATCTTTAATAAGTATAAACGATTCGTGAGCTGCTTTATAACCATAAAGTGCATCTTCGTAATTTTCTATTGGACCAACAACAAAATCAATTGTGTTATCTTTCATTTCTAACCATGCAACATCACTTGCCCTGTAATCGTCAGTTAATAATGCTTCTGCTCTTAATTCAAGATATTTTTTCAAACCTGCATCTTCGGCAAGTTCGGCTGCTTGTTTGATTAATTCAACTGCTTTTTCCGTTTCTTCTTTAAAAGCTTCATGATACCAAGTTGATAAAAGTTCCCCATTTTCACCCTTACTAATTATTGTATATAAACTTGTTTTATTTTCATCTCCAAATGCATCAAATTCTTCTTTTGTCATATCTTGTGGATAAAACCCTGAACCTGCAGGTTTTTCTCCAATACCATCAATAAATGATATATTTCCATCTAATCTTCCCCATGGACCATAGTTTATTTCATAAAACTTTTTCGTAGCTTCGTCTGCATCAGAAATTTTTTCTTTATGGTATTTATATAAAACTTCCGTTTGATATATATCATTCATAATTTTTGCAGCTTCAAATAATAATGGAAGCATTTGCTTTTCTTTTTCAGTTAAAACAGATAGATCTGTTGTTAGCTTAAAAGAAGCATATTGTTCTACTTTCTTTTCCATTTCAGATTTTTCTACTATTAGTGAATCCTCATCTGTAATATTTTCATTTTGCTGTGATGAATTACATCCCCAAAAAGCAATAATTGAAAATAATACCAAACCAATTAGACTTGTTCTAATATTCATTTTAAAAAATTTAATAAGTTAAACAATGATTTTTATAATTCTAGAATTTCAGCACCTTGTTCAAAAACAATATCACGGGGAATTCCTGCTTCTGAAATTTTAGTAAGGTCGTTTCTTAGGTTTTCATTAACAAACCCCATTTCCTTAATCAATTCTTTAGCAGCATTGTAATCGCCATTCCCCAATATTACTAATGAGGTTTGAGTTAGCGAAGCAAGTGATTTTTTCATTTTTTCAAGATCAATAATATATTTTCCGTTAGTTTCATTTCTTGAAATTGCGCCATTTTCAATAAAATGATTGAAAGTAATCATATTGAATTCAGCTTGTACCTCAGATAAACCAAATCGAACTGATCTGAATATATCTGCTACAAATGTTACATAATTATCTAAAAGTTCTTTGTCGTTATGTAATCCTAAATCGTGTAATTCTGTAATGAATTGCATACGGATTATGTTAGCTTTAAGTCCGTTAATTGTATTGTAATGTTCTTTAAGAACATCTTTAACTATAAAACCATTATCATCAATAGTTTTTATAACATTTAATCCATCAACAATTTCATAAAATAAATTGTTTTCAAGAAATGCTTCAAATTTCACGTTTTCAAGTTGAGAATCATCAATTACTGTTGAGGCTATGGGTTTAAGAATTTTATCGAATTTAGCTTGTGTAGCGTTTTTAAATATAAGGTTTTTATTTCCTTTTTCCATAATAATTCTACCATCCTTAGGTAAATTTATTGATATCGATTTTCCTCCTGTATTGCATAAGCCGGCATAATAAATCGCATCGTAAACACCAATATCCGAAGCACTTCCAACAATATTCTTCTTGTATTTATCCTCTACAGGAATATTACTAATTAGTTTAGGAACAGAATTGGCATATTCCATAAATATTTTACTCCAGTCATTATCTTTTAATAATATAAATGCCTCGTAAGAATTCTTTGTATTAATAAAACGATCTTCTGTACATTCAATTGCACCTATAATAAAATCAATATTATTATCACTCATATCCATCCATGCAATATCACTATCGTAATAATTGTCGCTTAATAATGCTTCTGCTCTGAGTTTAAGGTATTTTTTAAAGTTTTCGTTTTCTGAAAGTTCAGCAGCTTGATTTAATAATTCAGCAGCTTTGCTTAATTGTTCATTGTACGCTTTATGATATGGAATTGTGTACATTTCTCCATTTGCATTGCGACGTAAAAGTGTAAATTGGCTCAACTTATCTTCAAATTTCATACTTATAAAAGGGAGATATTTAACGTCAGAAGGGTAATAGTTTGCTCCAATTGGCTTTTTCCCATATTTTTCAATTATTGTTTTATTTCCATTTAATCTGTCCCATGGTCCATAATTAATTTTTATATATTTTAAAGTGTCTTCGTCACCAATACTGTTAAAAAGATCTTCTTTGTTACCAAATGTTTGGTCCCAGTATATCTCATCAATAATTTCGGAAGCTTTAATAAGATGTTTTATCATTTGCTTTTCCTTTTCAGATAATTTACTTATGTCCGCATCAAGCTTTACTGAAGAGTATTCTGCAACTTTTTCTTGTATTGTGAGTTCTTTTATAAGCACTTCTTCCGTTTGACCATCTTCCGATATTTCTTCATTTGTAGTAGATTTACAAGAAATAAAGAAAACAACAGATAGTAATAATATAACTGATAATAAATGTTTTGTATTCATTTTAATGAAAATTTTATTTGAAATTAACTAACTTGCAATTTAATATTCTTTTTTTAATAAAATCAATAATATTTTAATTTAATTACTCAACATTGTCATCATCTGCATAAAACTTAAAGCCTAATCGCTTGCCTGTTTGTATTTTAGATTTATTTATTTTTTCTTTCATTTGTGCAACTGATACTATTTTAACATTATCGTAGGGAGGAACAAAAAGATCGAAATCAAGTGAATATAAAATAGCTGATTCAATAATGTTTTTAATTGCATCTTTATCTATTATTGAGTCTTCAAAATTATTATATAAAAATCCAAGTTGTCTTTTTCCTTCAACAAAATAATGATTGTCTTTATTAATAAAAATTCTTGCAATTAAATAGCCTATATCATCTAGTCTGTTATATTTAAATGAATCAGAAAGAAAATTGTAAATATTAATAATGCCTGAATAAGTGCTCATTACATTATCCTGCACATAAGATGTTTTCCATATTCCATGTCCACGATCAAATTCAAATATATTTGAGTGCATATTAAATATTAAAAGATCTCCGGCAACCTTAATCTCAGCTTCAAAAGCTCCCCTGTCTTTATATTCTAAAATTACTCGTTTGTCAACTTTAAGCGATTTATTGTACTCTTTAACAAGTTCTTGAAGCACATCTTTAAGTATTTTAAAAATTTCAGTAATGTTTTTGTAAACTTGTTGTTTAATATTAGATTTATCTTGTAATGTTTTCAAGATAAGTTCTTTTGCTGTTGGTTTATTTTTCATTTTTTTCAATTAATATGCTTTAGCAAATAATACTCGTCTATTTGATGGTTTTCCTGTATAAATACATCGTCCTTTTTCTTCCTTATTATTTATAGGTATACATCTTATTGTCGCTTTTGTTTCATTTTTTATTTTATTTTCTGTTTCTGGTGTACCATCCCAATGAGCCAAGATAAAACCTCCCTTATTATTGATTATTTTTTTAAATTCCTCATAATCATCAATAATGTGAGTATTTTCCATCTTGAAATTTTTAGCTTTATTATAAATATTATTTTGAATTTCTTCCAATAATTGTTTAATATATTCCGATAAACCTTCTTGTTTAATTATTTCTTTACTTAATGTATCTCTTCTTGCAATTTCAATTGTGCCATTTTCAATATCTCTTGAACCAATAGCTAACCTAATAGGAACACCCTTAAGCTCATACTCTGCAAATTTAAACCCCGGTTTATGGGTATCGCGATTATCATATTTCACCGAAATATTATTTGCTTGCAGTTCATTTTTTATTTTTTCAGCAACTTTATTAACTTTTTCAAATTCAGTATTACCCTTATATATAGGCACTATAACAACTTCTATAGGAGCAAGTTTTGGTGGCAACACTAAGCCTTTGTCATCAGAGTGTGCCATAATTAATGCTCCTATTAATCTCGTTGAAACTCCCCATGAAGTAGCCCAAACATAATCAAGTTTTCCTTCTTTTGAAGCAAACTTTACATCAAAAGCTTTAGCAAAATTTTGTCCTAAAAAATGTGAAGTTCCGGATTGAAGAGATTTTCCATCTTGCATTAAAGCTTCAATTGCATATGTTTCTATTGCTCCTGCAAATCTTTCATTTTCGGTTTTTGTTCCAATTATAACAGGTGTAGCCATCCAGTTTTCTGCAAAATCAGCGTATACATTTATCATTTGCAAAGTTTCTTCCATTGCTTCTTTTTTAGTTGCATGTGCAGTATGCCCTTCCTGCCATAAGAATTCTGTAGTCCTTAAAAATAATCGAGTCCGCATTTCCCAACGAACAACATTTGCCCATTGATTAATTAAAATTGGAAGATCTCTATATGACTGAATCCATTTTTTATATGTATTCCATATTATAGTTTCTGATGTTGGTCTTACAATTAATTCTTCTTCGAGTTTAGCATCTTCATCAACTACAATCCCCTTCCCATTTTCATCCTTTTTTAATCTGTAATGAGTAACAACTGCACATTCTTTTGCAAAACCTTCAACATGATTTGCTTCTTTACTAAAAAAAGATTTAGGAATAAATAATGGGAAATAGGCATTTGAATGTCCAGTATCTTTAAACATTTTATCAAGTGCAGCTTGCATTTTTTCCCAGATTGCATAACCATAAGGTTTTATAACCATACAGCCTCTAACAGCAGAACTTTCTGCAAGATCTGCTTTTATTACCAAATCATTGTACCACTGTGAATAATTTTTTTCTCTGTTAGTTAAATCTTTTGCCATATTATTTTTTGGTATAGTATTTGCTTTGTTAAAAAATGAATAAAATTTTATACAAAAAAACATAAAATTTTTATAATTTTACTATATTAAAATAAAAATTGGAGGAAACATCATGAAAACACTAATTAAAATACTAATCGTTCTGGCAATATTCTCTACAGCTTGTACAAGTTCGAGATATGCTGTTAATGAGTATGACGACATTTATTACTCACCTAAAGATGATCAAGTAGTTGAAAATACTACAACATCAACAACTGTACCTGTTTCAAATACAGAACCAACAGATGTTGATAATTACTCATCTTACGATGATAAAAATTATGAATATGGGAATGATGAACAATCCTACGATTCAAATACGGAAGAATATATAGATGATGAAGGAAATACTTACGTTACTAATAATTATTATGATGATGATTTTGATTCGGACGATTATTATGATTATGCTTATTCTTCACGTATTCGAAGATTTCACAGACATAATTATGGATATAATTATTACCATACTTATTACACAAACTCATACTGGTATAATAATGACCCGTATTATTGGGGATCAAGCATATATTTAGGTTACTCTTGGTGGCCAAGTTATTATGCATCTTATTATCCAAGTTATTATGGTTGGGGATGGTCTTATGGTTATAGTAGCTGGTATCGTCCTTATTCATATTATGGCTGGGGATATTATGGTGGATATTATGGTGGCGGATATGCACACGGTTATCATAACGGATACTGGGATGGTTATTATGATGGATCAAATGATTACTACTATAACAGTCATGATAATAATAATTATTACTACGGACATAGAGAATCAAGTGTAAGTAATGGAGCAAGAGGAAATGATGGAAGCACCCCAACAAACTCTAGTGGAACATATAACTCATTTGCCTCAAAATATAATAATGAAGTTACTGCTAAACCTGCATTGGGTAATTTAGGAAGTATTAGTAATGGAAATAATTCAACAATTGAATCAAACAAAACACCCATTAGCGTAAATTCAAATACAGGAACAATTAGTTCAAGTAAAACACCTGTTAGTGTAAATTCAAACACAGGAACTATTGGTTCAAGCAAAACACCTGTTAGTGTAAATTCAAACACAGGAACTATTGGTTCAAGCAAAACACCTGTTAGTGTAAATTCAAATACAGAAACTATTGGAACTAGTAAAACACCAACAAACACAAATGTGTCAAATGGTAAAGTAAATGTTCATACATATACTAAACCAAATAGTAATAGTGGAAATAAATTTAATAATTCTAATACAAATCATACTAGACCTAACAATACATCAACAAATAAAAAACCTAATAATTCAAATTATACCAGACCTAACAATACGTCAACAAATAAAAAACCTAATAGTTCAAATTATACCAGACCTAACAATACGTCAACAAATAAAAAACCTAATAGTTCAAATTATACCAGACCTAACAATAACTCAGGTTACGCAAGACCGAATAGCAATTCTGGATATACAAGACCAAGTTCTAGTTCTTCAAAATCAAATAATTCTTACACAAGACCAAGTTCTAGTTCTTCAAGGTCAAATAATTCTTACACAAGACCTAGTTCCAGTTCTTCAAAATCAAATAATTCTTACACAAGACCTAGTTCCAGTTCTTCAAAATCAAATAATTCTT
>CAYTAU010000104.1:11277-13138 GCA_964435855.1 uncultured Bacteroidales bacterium
ATTCAAGCCCAAGTAAGAGCTCTTCAAGCAGAAGTTCTTATTCAAGTCCGAGCAGGAGTTCCTCAAGCAGAAGTTCTTATTCAAGCCCGAGCAGGAGTTCTTCAAGTAGAAGTTCCAGTTATTCAAGTCCAAGCAGAAGTTCTAGCTCTAGTCCAAGCAGAAGTTCTAGCTCTAGTTCAAGTAGGAGTTCTTCAAGTTCAAGAAGTAGCAGTAGTTCTTCAAGAGGTGGCAGAAGATAATAATTTAAGTAGATAAACATTTTAAAAAGAAAAATGATGAAAAAGATATTAAGTTTTACAGCATTAATTGTACTAACAATCACAGTTCTGACAGCACAAAATGAAGTAGATGCTTTACGTTATTCGCAATCTTTTCATGGAGGCTCTGCAAGATTTATGAGTATGGGTGGAGCATTTGGAGCATTAGGTGCCGATCCATCTACTTTAGCAATAAACCCTGCAGGTATAGGTGTTTACCGCAAATCTGAATTTACTTTTACTCCTACTTTTTATCTTGGAGAAACAAGTTCAAATTTTATGGATAACATTTCTGTTGATCATAAATACAATTTTAACTTTAATAATATGGCAATAGTTGGTGTTTCTAATACTGGAAATAAAGATGGCTGGATAAGTGTTAATTTTGGATTTGGGTATAATAAAGTAAATAATTTCAACAACAGAGTTGTAATTGAAGGACAAAACAATGATAACTCGATTACAGATTATTTCGTTGAACTTGCAAATGGAAATACTTCGGATAATTTAAATTTTTTTAATGAAGGTCTTGGTTGGGATGCTTATTTAATAGACCATGACATAAATGACACAACTAATACAACTTATCAAAGTGCGTTATTAACAAGAGGAGTACTTCAATCAAAATCTATAACCTCAAAAGGCTCAATTGGTGAATATGATTTCTCAATTGGTGCAAATTATGATAACACGCTTTATTTTGGTGCAACGGTAGGAATTGTTGGAATTAGATATAAAGAAGATTCAGAATTTTCTGAAGAAGATCCTGATACTATGATATATGATTTTAAATCTCTCACTTATAGACAACACCTTTTAACAAGAGGAACAGGATTTAATTTTAAGTTTGGGTTATTATACAGACCTGTTGATTGGATTAGAATTGGTGGAGCAATTCATACTCCAACTTTCTTTACTTTAACCGATAAATATAGTAGTGAAATGCTATCAGACTTTGAATCAACAAAATGGTATGTAGATTCATATAGTGGTGATACTGTTATATATGATGAACAATTAATAGAATCTCCTGAAGGAATTTCAAATTATCAATTGACAACTCCATTCAAGGCTATTGGTAGTTTAGCATTAGTAATTAAAAAAACTGCAATTATTAGTATTGATTATGAATTTATAGATTATTCATTAGCCAGACTAAGGGATGATAAAGATCCTTTTATAACTGAAAACAATAGCATCCAAAATCATTACACAATTGCAAATAATATTCGTGCAGGTATAGAATATAGGTATGGTCCATTTAGTTTTAGAGGCGGATATGCATTATATGGTAATCCATATAACACGGCAGAAGTTGATAATGATGGAACAATAACTGCATATTCCGGAGGTTTTGGAATTCGTGATAAAGAATTTTATTTTGATATTGCTTATGTTTACACAACAAAATCTGAGAAGTATTATATGTATAGCCCTGATGTTGTGAGTATTGATGCAGCTACTTTAAACGCTACTACAAGCAGAATAATGGCAACATTCGGGTTTAGATTCTAAATTTATATTATTACTAAAAAAAGGGAGTTTTACTCAAGGGTGGTCGGAAGAAATTCCGACCACTTTTTTTATGTTTCAAAGAAGGCATC
>CAYTAU010000105.1:0-12781 GCA_964435855.1 uncultured Bacteroidales bacterium
AGGTCGATAAATATTACATTGGCTATGCATTTGATTATCCATTTAGTAATATTCATAATTACTCAAGTGGCTCGCACGAAATAATGATTGGTTTTAATATTGGAGAAGGTGCTAATACAGGCTCAAGTTTATTATAAAAGTTTAAATAAAAAGAATAAAAAAAGCCTCAAAATATGAGGCTTTTTTTATTCTTTACAAATTGCAATAGCTTCACTAACATTTATTATATGGTCACCCATAGTTTCAAAATATGAAGAAATATCATTGTAAATAACACTTGCTTTGTATTTGTATTCTCCTTGTTTAAAGTCTTCACGATTACTAATTTTCAATGAATCGCGAAGTTCATTAATTTTTCTTTCAGCTTCTTCTGCTTTATCAATAACTATATTATGATACTCATTAGACAAATTATTAATCATAACATCTAAAGCTATGTCCAAATAATTAAACATTTCATTAAGATTATCTCTAATATCTTGAGTAAACCAGATTTTTTCTTCCTTTTTTCTTTTTAATGAACGACCAATATTATGAGCAGCATCAAAAACACTTTCAATATTATCAATAATTTTATTCATAGCCCTAATTCTGGTTGAACCATGCAAACTTAATTCACCTTCAGATAATTTTGCCAGATACTCGGATATTTCAATTTCCATATTATCGGCAATTTTTTCATATTTTTCAATGTCTTTATGAACATTTTCAAATTTGTTATCTTCGGTTTCGTTAATTAATTGATGAATAAATTCTAACATTACTTTACTTCGTTCAGCATAAATCACAATTTCTTTTTTTGCCTGTAAAATACTTAATTCGGAAGTAGAATAATAACCGGCTTCAATATGTTTTAATCTAAATTTTTCTTTCTTTTTAGATGAAATAATTTTCACAACAATTTTTTCTATTACTGGTGCAAAGCCAATTAAAAGAAGCGTATTAATAACATTAAAAGAAGTGTGAAAAATTGATAAGGTAACGGGGACTACCTCCGGATTTGTTGAGTTAAAAGCGGATAAGCCTCCATATTTAACCACAACATAGTCGACTCCATGCAAAATCGGGTAGAAGAATATCATAGTCAAAACTACTCCTATAACATTGAATAGCAAATGTGCCATAGCTGTTCGTTTAGCTGAAATATTTGCAACAAGGGCAGCTAAATTAGCAGTAATTGTTGTACCAATGTTCTGACCAAGTACCATAGCTGCTGCCATATCGAAAGGAATGATGCCCTCGTTACACATTACAAGGGTAAGTGCCATAGCGGCGCTAGATGACTGTATTATAAGGGTTACCAAAGCCCCAATAAGTACAAAAATTAGGATTGAGCCATAGCCCATATCAACATAATTTGATAGAAACTCAAGGACTCCTGAATCAACAGGTGGCATACTAGTTTTCAAGAATTCCAATCCCAAAAAAAGAATTGCAAAACCAATCATTAGCTCACCCCAAGAATGTCTTGAAGATTTTCTTGAAAATAATAATGGTAAACTACATGCAATAAGAGGTAATGAGAATGCACACATGCTAATTTTAAAACCAAGAATAGAAATTATCCATGCTGTTACTGTAGTTCCTATGTTTGCTCCCATTATTACTCCAATTGACTCAGTTAAGGTCAAAAGCCCTGCATTTACAAAACTCACAATCATTACTGTTGTAGCTGATGAAGATTGTATAACAGCGGTAATTAATACTCCTGTCAGTACACCCTTCACACGGTTCGATGTCATTTTTGCCAAAATATTTCTCATTTTGTCACCGGCAACTTTTTGAAGAGAATCACTCATCAACTTCATGCCAAAAAGGAATAATCCTAGAGAACCTATTAAAGTTAATATTTCAAAAAATCCGTAATCCATTGTCAGTTAGACCTATTTGTTATACTGTTTTTCAATTTATTTTTACTTTAATAATAAGCTTATTTGTAAAAAAAACAGACAAATTATTAAATTAATTAATATTATTTTTTCAACAGGGCAAGAATTCTTTTTTATGACAGAATATCAGCAATATATGTATGGTGTATTGTTTGAGGTTTTAATGATAAAATATTACTTTGCAGAACTTAATATTTATAGTACTTTAGCCTGTTATTTTTAATAAAATTTTATGTGGACAAAAGTCGCTAGAATAATACTACGCAATCGTATTTTAATCCTGATAATATTAGGATTGATTACTGTTTTTATGGCGTATCAGATGACTTTTGTAAAGATGTCGTATGAATATACAAAAATACTCCCTGAAGACGACACATCGTATGTAGAACATTTATATTTTAAAAATATTTTTGGTGAAGAAGCAAATGTGTTTGCTGTTGGAATTGAGGATGAAAATTTCTTTCAAATAGAGAAATTTAATAATTGGAAAAAACTAAAAAAAGGAATTGAAAAACTGGATGGTGTTGAAGATGTTGTCTCAATATATGATATTCTTAACCTTATTAAAAATAAAGAAGAAAAAAAGTTTGATGTAATTTCGGTGTTTCCTGATACCATTAATTCTCAAAAAGAATTAGACAGCCTTTTAGTAATTGCAAAATCATTACCATTTTATTCAAATGCAATTTACAATGATACTGCTAATGTTTATTTGATGATGATTAGTTTATCAAAGGAAAAACTAAATAGTAAAGCTAGAATTCCTTTAATAGATAATATTACCAAAATAGCAGATAAATTTGGTGAAGAAAATAATTTGGATATTCATTATTCGGGCTTACCATATATTCGCACAGAAATTACTAAAATAGTTAAATCAGAATTAAATTTATTTATAATTCTTGCTTTTCTTGTTTGTATAATTATTCTTTACTCCTTTTTCAGATCATTCAAGGTGGTATTTTTCAGCATGCTTGTTGTTTCTATTGGAGTAATTTGGGCAATGGGTTCAATGGCATTATTTGATTTTAAAATGTCTATGCTTACAGGAATGATTCCTCCTTTACTAATAGTTATAGGCATACCTAATAGCATATTCTTACTTAATAAATATCATGCAGAATATAAAAAACATGGTAATAAAATAAAAGCACTGCAAAGAGTGATTCATAAAGTAGGAAATGCAATCTTTTTAACGAACTTGACAACTGCTTCAGGGTTTGCAACATTTATTCTTGTAAGCAGTGATGTTTTAAAAGAATTTGGGATTATTGCATCTATCAATATTATTGGAGTTTTCTTTTTGGCATTATTATTAATACCAATATTTTTCAGTTTTTTACCACCACCAAAATCAAGACATATAAGGCATTTAGACAATAAGTTTGTTGTTAAAATTATGGATGTTTTAGTTATGCTCTCAAATAATTACAGGAAAGCTATTTATATAATTACGATTACTGTTCTCGTTATTAGTGCAGTGGGAATTGCATTAATGAAAAGCACCGGATATATGGTAGATGATATTCCCCATGATGACAGGGTTTATGTTGATTTGAAATTTTTTGAGAAAAATTTTAATGGAGTTATGCCTTTTGAAATAATTATTAATACTAAAAAGAAAAAAGCTGCGTATAAAAATAAAAATTTAAAAAAAGCAGATAAACTACAAAAGTATATAGCAAAAAAGCCTGAATTTAGTAAATCTATTTCATTAGTTGATGCATTTAAATTTGCCAGACAAGCATATTTTAACGGAAAACAAAGCAATTATAAATTGCCAAGTAAACAAGAACAAAATTTTATTTTACCATACGTGTCGCGTAAAAAGAGAAAAGATCCTACAATAACAAAAGAGCAAAAACTATTAAATGCTTATGTTGATACTAACGGACAGATTTTAAGGCTTAGTCTTATGGTTGCGGATGTTGGAACGGTAAGAATGAGTGAGTTGACCGAAGAGATAAAAGCAAAAGCTGATTCAATTTTTCCTGCAGATAAATATGATGTTATGTGTACAGGAACCAGTGTCGTGTTTTTTAAAGGCACAAAATACTTAATACGTAATCTTGCAATTAGCCTGTTTTTGGCTATTATTCTGATAGCATTCTTTATGTCGTGGATGTTTTATTCATTTAGAATGGTATTGGTTTCTCTTATCCCAAATTTAATACCACTAATAATTACTGCTGCATTAATGGGATTTTTTAAAATTCCGATTAAACCTTCTACAATATTAGTATTTAGTATTGCATTTGGTATTTCTGTTGATGATACAATACATTTCTTGGCCAAATACAGACAAGAATTAATATCCAATAATTGGGACATAAAAATGTCTGTTGTTAATGCTATCAGGGAAACAGGCATAAGCATGATGTATACATCTATTGTCCTTTTCTTTGGATTTGGAATGTTTGTAGCTTCAAATTTTGGAGGAACCCAAGCACTCGGATTACTCGTTTCAATTACACTTATTGTCGCTATGTTTTCAAATTTAGTTGTATTACCATCATTGCTACTATCAATAGAACAATCAACTATTAAACGCGCATTCCGAAAAGAGCCACTTATTCAGATATTTGACGAAGAAGAAGATATTGAATTAGACGAATTAGAAATAAAAGAAATTAACCATTTTAAACAAACCTAATGAGAAAGATACTTATTACAGGTGGAGCAGGTTTTATTGCAAGTTCTTTAGCTGAAAAATTAATTGAGGATAAGAATAATTCTGTTGTTATTGTTGATAATCTTTTAACTGGTAAAATTGGCAAATTACCTAAAAAAAATAATGATAAATGGAAATTTATAAAATGTAATGTAAATAACAAAAGCGATATTTCTCAAGTCATGATGTCATATCAATTTGATTATATATTTCATTATGCAGCAATGGTTGGTGTTAAATATACTTTAGATCACCCTATAAGAGTTTTGGAAGACATTGAAGGATTTAAAAATATCCTTGAGCTTTCTAAAAACACAGGTGTAAAAAGAATTTATTTCTCTTCGTCATCAGAAATATATGGCGAACCTGTTGAATACCCACAGAATGAAGAAACAACTCCTTTAAATTCAAGATTACCTTATGCAATAGTGAAAAATATTGGAGAAGCATTTCTTAAAGCTTATAATAGAGAATTTAATTTGGATTATACAATTTTCAGATTTTTTAATACTTATGGGTCAAAACAAAATTCTAATTTTGTAATTAGTAAATTTTTAACACAAGCATTAGGTAATGATGACATTACAGTATATGGAGATGGAACACAAACTAGAACATTTTGTTATATTGATGATAATGTTGATGCTTGTTTAAATGCTTTTTACAATAATAAATTTATAAATGATGTTGTAAATATTGGTGTGGATATTCCGATTTCAATGAGCGAGTTAGCCAAATTGATAATAAAAACAACAAATTCTAAATCTAAAATTATATATTTACCCCCATTAGATGAGGGTGATATGAGTGGAAGAAAACCTGATATTACGAAAATGAAAACTATAAGGCAAAATAATCCAATTTCTTTAGAAGAAGGTATTAAAAAAATCTTAAAAATTGGTTTATTTGAAATGAACAAAACGTAACTAAAATGTATCCATTTCAATATTTTCAGGAAATTATAAAAAATAAAGTTGATAATTTAGTTTTCAATAATAATCCTAAAGAACTATATGATCCTATAAAATATTCTCTTTCAACTGGAGGAAAAAGATTACGTCCGGCTCTTACATTAATGGCTTGTGATATGTTTTCCGGCAATATCGAACAAGCTATAAATCCTGCAATTGCTTACGAAATATTTCATAATTTCACTTTAATACATGATGATATTATGGACAATTCTTATGTTAGAAGAAATAAACTAACTGTTCATAAT
The DNA here is from genome assembly GCA_964435855.1 of uncultured Bacteroidales bacterium. Classification (GTDB taxonomy): domain Bacteria; phylum Bacteroidota; class Bacteroidia; order Bacteroidales; family CAYTAU01; genus CAYTAU01. The sequence continues at coordinate 5,783 of CAYTAU010000105.1, forward strand.
AAATGGAATAATAATATTGCAATACTTTCGGGTGATGCAATGGTGTTTAAAGCCTATGATTTCTTTCTGGAACTAGACCCTAAATTATTAAAAAAAACAATTACTCTATTTAATAACACCGCTATTGAGGTTTGTGAAGGACAACAATATGATATGAATTTTGAGACTAAAGATTATGTCTCAATTGAAGAATATCTAAAAATGATAAAATTAAAAACATCTGTTTTAATAGCAGCATGTTTGAAAACAGGGGCCATTATTGCTAATACTCCAGATAAAAACGCAAATCTCATATATGATTTTGGAATAAATATTGGACTTGCATTTCAGTTACAAGATGATCTTTTAGATGTTTATGGTGATTTTGATGTTTTTGGTAAAAAAATCGGGAACGATATTGTTTCTAATAAAAAAACATTTTTATTGATAAATGCTCAAAAACTAGCAAAAAGTAAAATGCTGGATTCACTAAATTATTGGTTACAGTTAAAGAATTTTAACAAAATTGAAAAAGTAACTAAAATTACTGAAATTTATAATAAATTGGACATTAAAAAATACACAGAAAAAAAAATCAAATGGTTTTTTAATCAAGCAATTTATTCATTAAATCAAATAAATATCGAAGAAAATAGAAAAACAGAATTATTACTTTTTGCAAACAACTTAATAAAAAGATCTTTTTAGCTCAACTCGTTCATGGAAAGAACAGAATGAGTATTTTGGATAGATTATTAATAAAAAAAATGAATATTTTGTTAGAATTTTACGTATTATGTTTTACCTTTGAGGGTTAATTTTTTAATAATATTACTGAAATGATTACAAAAGCACTTTTATTTTCGGTATCCTTTGGCTTAATTATATTGTTTTATTCTTGTAATAGTAACACAGACGAATATAATAATTCAGATAATGACATTTTATTAGATAGTAATGATGTTAATAATGATCATCAAAAAAAGGTCAAGATGATATTTTATAATATTCCTTCCCCATTGGAAATGGCTACAATTTTACAAGAAACAGTTGGTGATTACAATTCTGAAATATTGAATTCATTTAATGTCTATAATAAATATACAACAAATAAAAAAATTGCATTAAATTTAGGGGTTTATGGAGCTGATTTGAGCTATACTCGTATGTTTGATCAAATTCAAGCATCTGTTAATTATCTTTCTTCAATAAAAAAACTATCCGACAATTTAGGTATTCCACAAAATGATGGGTCGTTTACAGTTAGCAGAATTGAAGAAAACATTGATAATAGAGATTCAATTCTTATAATTATTTCTGAAACTTATGCTACAGCCGACGCATATTTAAAAGAAAGTGGACGAGGAAGTACAGCTGCTTTAATTATTATTGGAGGATGGGTAGAAGCATTATATATTGCTACTAACATATTAAAAGAAAAGAATGATGTTAATAAGGAAATATTAAACAGAATAGCTGAACAAAAGTACTCTTTAGAAAACTTAGTAGAATTATCAAAATCTTATGAAAATGATGATATAAATGAATTTATACCACAATTAGAAGAATTACAAGAATGTTTTGATAAAATTGAAATAACATATACTAAAGGAGAAGTTATTACAGATGAAATAAATAAAATAACAACAATAAAAAGCAAGATAAATATTGATGTTTCATATGAAACAGTAAATGAAATTGGCATTATTGTTGAAAGAATAAGAAGTAGTATTATTGAATAAATTTTTTAATTTATTTTTATTTTTTATAAATTTGCAAAAAACTATTATTATGAGAAATATTATCAAAGTAATTATTGTATTATCATTGCTTTTAAGCATTTCATCTATAGCATCTTCTCAATGTAAAAATTTTGTTAAAAAACATTGTTTGGCTGATTTAGAACCCTTTGTTTATGACGGACAATTAAACAGTGCTATTTTAACAGAAGGTGATATTGCTGAATTATTACTGACATTATATGCAGGTCAGGATTATAGAATTTTAGTATGTGGACAAGAAATACTTGGTGACATTGAATTCAATTTATTTGACACAAACAGAAATCTGATTTTTTCTAATAAAGATCACGATTTTACAACAAATTGGGATTTCAAATCTAATTCAACTCAACAATTAATAGTGCAGGTAATTGTTCCAAAACAAGAATCAAGCAGCAGTATGTTACATAATGGCTGTATTGCAATATTAAAAGGATTTAAAGAATAATTTAATTTAATTTTGTAGCCAAGACACAAGTCTTTTTATATGACTTTATATTCCCATTAAGGTCAAATATTTCGATATAAATTATATAAATTCCAATTTTTGCTTTTGTATTTACATCAGTAAGTCCGTCCCAACTAATAATACCTGTTGTTGCGAGAAGTTTATTTTTAACTAACTTTTTAATAATTCTCCCCTTAGCATCTAAAATTGTAATGTTTGCAACAAATCCCGGATTATCTAATAAATACTCTATATTGAGAATATCATTATATCCGTCATTATCCGGAGAAAAAATTTCGGGATAAACACTTATTTCATCTGTTATATTTTCTATATTTGAGAATTGCGAATTTTTATAAGCAGGTGTTGCAAATCCAACAGTTTCGGCTGCAGAATGCCAATTTGTTTCATCTGTAGAAAGACGTTCATAATTTATTCGCTCCAAAGAAATTCCTTTAAAATCATTTAAAAGGTCAAAATGCATGTCTTCATAATAATGAAATTCATCAATTATATTTACCCATTTATCCATAATAATAATATCCCCTTCATCATTAGACATAGCCGGTAAATCGTCAATATCTATCAGTCCGTTTTCATTTGAAGTATAGTATATATCAGATATTTTTGAAGAATTTTCGGAAAAAACATAATATTCATTCGGAAAAATTAAATAGCCTTCATTATTGATTTCATTAATATTCTCAATTTCCATGTACTCTTCTTTTGTGTCATCAATATTGCGCGTAGCAATTCTGATATCTGCAAGATCGAACACCTTTTGCGATTTGTTATATATTTCAACAAAATCAACACCCTCGGTATACGGATTAAAAAGTATTTCATTTATTACAATATCATTATTAATTATTGTATCCGGTATAGCAAATTTACACGAACTATTAAATCCAATTAAATTACCTACACAATCTGTAATACTGTCTTTTATAGTAATTGTGTATATAACATGTTTAGTAAATGATTGCTGAAACTTTAACACAATTGAAGAATAATCGGGTTCCGCGGGGTCGATAATTACAGGATTTCCAATTCCATTATCTACTTCATAAACGGAAGCAGTAAATACAGTTGTGCTGTCAAAAGACTCATTAAAAAATATTTTAATCGAATCATCAGATAAAACAATGGCTCTTAATAATTCAGGTACATCATTATCCGGATTTGTATCAAAAACAGAATTCTGTTGTCCGGGAGTTCCTCCTTTATTATCTTTTGATGCTACCCAGTTTAAAGAGCCTCCACATAAATTCTCAGTATCAATTTGTTCTAAAGACCAACCTCCTTCTGCCTTATAATCATCCTGGTACCATGTGTCTGAATAATTTAAGTAAAAAATAATATTATTAAAATTATCGTATAAGGTAATATCTTCGCCCGAATTATTAAGATCGCTTGTCCCTAATATATCTAATACATTCCCATATTGTGAGAAACCGGAATATGCATCGCTTGAAGTTAATATCAAATAATTTTTCGAATCAATATTTGTTATAGGAAATGATTTAACTGAAGTTCCAATTTTTATTGTCCAATTTGTAAGATTAATGGTATAATCAGATCTATTATATAGTTCCAAATATTCGTATTCGGGCAACATAATAACAGGCGAAGGATCTGCCATTATTTCATTTATTACAACATCATATTGTCTGGCTTTGTAATAAACAAATTCTTCGTTTTGTTGTATAAGAATATTATTGCAGTCATCAACAATATTTTCTACTGTAAGAATATAAGTATTGCCTGGTATAAAATTATTTGTAAAATACAGATTATAAATTAAATCATCATTTGCATCCTGGTCATAAAATATTGGATTACCAATACTTTGGTTAACTGTGAAATTAGAAACGGACAATGTTGCGATATCAATTGTTTCAGAAAATTTAATTGTAAGTTGAGTTGATAAAACTGCTGCAAGTTCTTCAATAAATGGTGCAACAGTATCAATATTTGATGCGTAAACAGAATTTTGTTGCCCGGGTGTACCTCCTGTACTACTTACTGATGCTTTCCAGTTTGTATATCCTCCACAATTATTATTAGGGTCAATTTTTTCTAAAGTCCATCCGCCATCATCTTTTGTAGGATCTTGATACCATTGGTCTGTGTAAGATACTGTAGAAATAATTGTGTCATTTTCATCTTTTATTGTTACTGAAATTCCAGTATTAGTTAATGTCGGAAAACTTGTAATACCAACAACATTGCCGTAAGTCTGAAATTCGGAAACAGCAGCATCGTCACATAAAATATAATAATTGTTTGCAGGTAAAATTATGTTTGGGATTGTTTTTGTTATTGAGCTTGAACCGACAACAACGAGCTTCCATCCCGATATATTTAAATCAAAATTAGTTGTGTTGAATAATTCAATAAACTCATGTTCCGGCAATCCTACAGGTGGTGTTTGGTCTGCCATTATTTCATTTATTACAATATCATAAGGTGAAATAATAATATAAGTAAAATCAATATTTGCAATATCCATCATGTTTTCACTAAGGTCTTCAATGTTTTGTATTGTTATTGTATTTTGTAAACCGAGGGTAAAACTATTTGAGAAATACAGATGTACAAGTGATGTAATGCTTGCATCAATAATAGCAGAATCGGGATTTTCTATTCCATTATTAACAAAGTAGTTTACTGTGTTCTCTGCACTTGTATCTTCTACTGATTCTGTAAATTGAATATTTAGACTATTAGAATTTATTATTTCAATGTTTGATATACTTGGTTTTGTGGTATCGGCAATTATATCTCCAATATATAATTCATCAAAATATAAAACTCTGGCATCACTTGGATTTGCAATATTTGTAGCAATTCCAAACCAGGTACAAGTTGTATGAGTATTGTCATTAACTGTACCTCCACGCTGGCTTATTGGATTGATACCAAAACCTTCATCAATAAATACACTCCAATCTCCTGTTGCTGTTCTAATAACTTTTACTGTTCTGCCAACAGCAGTAGTTCCATCAATAGACGAAGGATAATTTGTATTTAAAATAATAGTACTTGTACCTCCTGTTTGTTTGTAAAGGTTATACATATCACTATTACTACCGTCTAATTGAATAAAATAACCATTGAAATTATGAGCACCGTCTGTTAAGTTGGTAGCAGTACTATCATCTGACATTAAAATTATTTTATAATCATTAAGATTAGATGTTTCCCAACCCTGACCATCAGCAATTGAAAAACGCCATTCACCATTTGATTGAGTGGAGGGCAAAACCAGAATTGCATCATTTTGTCCTTGTTTGCTTCTTAATACCAGACCATCATCATTGGCAGAAGAATTTAAAGCTCCATCGCCACTTATTGGTGGGTCTATTACTTCAAACTTACTAATTTGTCCAAACCATTGCGGGTTGACTGTATAATTTCCATCATCAAAACTTTCAATGATCTGTGCAAAGTTTGTAAAAGATAAAAGAAGAAATATTAAAATATTATATAGTTTTACAGGCATTGTATCTATATTAAATATATATACAAAAGTAATAATTATTGAATCAATAATACAATTGCTATTTGATTAAAAAACATCATGGATTTTTATTAATAATGATTATTTCTTTCCAAATCTAAATTTAGATTCCTTTTTTCTAATAAGTTTCTTTAGATTTTCGTGATGGGTAATAAATAATAATATACAAATTACAAGGGCGAATATTATAAATTGATTTTCGTTATAAGTAAAAATAAAAGCTGTAGAAATTGGAAATGATAATCCTGCTACCAATACTCCAAGAGATACATATCTGAATATTGAAAATGTAATAATAAAAATACCTAAAGCCGTTAAAGTTGCATATGGCAATAATGCAAGACCAATTCCTAATAATGTTGCAACTCCTTTACCTCCTCTAAATCCGGCATAAACAGGAAATATATGTCCAAAAACTGCTGCAAGACCTAAATAAATTTGCAGATTGATTATTGAATAAGATTCCATATCCATAAACTTGAGCATGAAAACAAATCTTATAGCTATCCATCCTTTAAAAATATCGAAAAGCAAGACAGGAATAGCAGCTTTCATTCCTAATGTCCTCTGGGTGTTTGTTGCCCCGGCATTGCCGCTGCCATGATCTCTTACATCAATCCCATATATCATTTTTCCTACCCAAACAGATGTGGGAATTGAACCTATTAGGTAGGCAACCAATATAATGGCAAAATAATATAAGCCTTCAAAACTAGAAGTAAATCCCATATTGTAAAATAAGTTTATGCAAATGAACTAAATTATTTTATAATTGTCAAATTGTTGTATTGTTCAATTGGTATAATTTGTCAAGAATCAGTACGATATTGGAATAGTTTCTAAAAATAAAATAATTATCTTTGTATTTATAAAATGGGGTTGGTTTTGGTTTTGACAGCAAGTAAAATCATTATGTAAGCATGTCGAGCAATGTAATATAACTCGTAAAACTGTGTTGCAACATTTTATTTGGCGATAATAACTTCGCGCTTGCTGCATAATTCTCTATGAGAATTACGCTTAATCTCATCTCTAGGAGTTGAGGCAAGATATCTCTCAAATGCATCTCCCTACTGCGTTTGATTAAGAGGTACTCGTAATGTAAGGATAGTTTTGGTGGAACCTCGATACCAAAATGAAAATAAGAGGATAAGGTATAAATAGGCCGTTCTTTGTCGGTTTATATTCGAAAATTAATAAAGAACTAAACATGTAGAAAGCCTATTGGTTTCTTGTTTGGACCCGGGTTCGACTCCCGGCAGCTCCAC
>CAYTAU010000106.1:0-12424 GCA_964435855.1 uncultured Bacteroidales bacterium
ATACGCCCAATCAGTCATTGAATGGGCATAAAATTGAATTATCAGATAACCTTAATAAACTATAATCATGCACAAAATTTATATCCCACTAAGTATTATCACATTATTGCTAATAAGTTCACTTAATTTATTTGGACAAGAAGAAGAAAAACTTTCTACAGATTCAGAAAAGAAACTTAGATTTATAGGTATTGAAACAGGCTATATTTTATATGGTAGCGAATTTATCGGAGATGATTTTGTAAGAAAACAAGATCAGTATAGTTATCCGTATGATATTAACAACACTAATTCCATAAATAATTGGTATCTGGGTGCCAAAGCAGAATTAAGATCAAAAGATAACAACTTTGGATTTCTTGCAGGACTTAGATACTTATCATTAAATAGTTCTGTAGGAAATAGAAATTCAGATGATAATAATGATTTCTTTTATTTTCTTTTTAAAGAAGAACAAATCTCTGTTGAATATTTAAGAATTCAGGGAATAAATCAAACTTCAAGTTACATAGGTATTCCTCTTGAAGTAAGATATATAATATTTAATTCAAAATTTGCACGATTATTCTTTAAAGTAGCTACTGAAATAAATTATCATATAGATACTAAATCTAATGTAATGTTTTTAAATGATGAAATGGAGATATATGAAATTGATGTAATTAATAAATTCGATAGTCCAAACAACTTTTTTTCAAGTCTTTATTTTTCGGCTGGAATAAAATTAGGAAAAGATGATCAAATAAATCTGAATGCTGAAGCAATTTTTCTATCAACTATTATTTCAAACAATAATTCTGTTATAAATAAACCTATTGTAGGTGGAGGATTTCAGATAAATATTCAAATGCCATTTTAAAATTATTGAATTATGAAGACAAAATTCGTATTAATAATCGTATCATGTTTAGTGATTTTTATTAACTGTACAAAGGAAGACGAACCAAGAGATTATTATTTTAGACAGTCAACATTTGTAGAAGATCCGAGTAACCCCGGGCTACCAAAATATACAGAATTGGGATATAATACTTTTGGAGCTTATTATGACAGAGAAGTGTTTGTCTCAAACAATGAAGATGTACCTATGAAAGTGATTGTTACCAATGATACGACAACTTTCATTTTTCAGGGTGAAAAATCATCAAATAAAATGACATTAAGAATTGGAATCCCCAATAGTTTCTCAGACACTTATGATGACTTACTTATACTAAATGATATTATTATTGATTTAACAACATGTAAGATTTCAATTACTATTAACGACTCAACAACCATACCGCAAATTATAAATGGAACACTGGAAATTAAAAAAGCTCAGAAATTATACATTGATGATTCATCAATAGAAGTAGTATTAGCAGGATTATTTGAATTTCAATTATTAATAAACGATGACCCAATAGCTATTTCAAACGGTAGATTCGATATTGGTGTAGGATATAGTAACTTTTTTGCTTACTAATTTACCCTGCTGGAGCGGACATGTTGTCCGTTCTTATTTGAAGCCCAGACAACATCCTAAAATCCGCAAGTCATCGCATCACTTCTCTAATAGACTTCAAGTTAACTCGAACTTAATTTCACTTATTTATAAATAGTGATACGATGACTATCAAAATACTAACAGCAGACATGCGGATTTTAGGAACATGTCGGCGCTAGCTGAGAGTAATCCGTGCCTCCTCGTTACTGCAATTTAACATTTGTCAATTGCCTACTGCCAATTGTTAATTTAGAATTTTATAATATTAGCGAACCCTAATGCGTTGCCCAATCCTTAATATTTTATTTCTTGAAATTCCGTTTAATCTGCAAAGTGCAGTTACGCTTGTGCCATTCCACTGGGCAATATGAGAAAGAGTATTGCCACTTTTTATAATATGATAGCGCATTCTGCTTAAATCTTTAATTATTTCGCGATAAACAAAATTGCATTTTGAAACAAATAAGGTATCGTATAATAATGTGTAGTTTTCAAAATCAATAACATCTCGCGGGTCAAGAGCTTCGTCAAAATATCTTAACTCAAAATGCAAATGACTGCCAAAAGAACGACCGGTGTTTCCTCCTAATCCAACAACAGAACCTGAAGTAATTATTGAATCAATATGAACATACCTTTTTGAAAGATGCGCATAGAGCGATTCTAATCCGTTAGTGTGCCTTACAACAACAACATGCCCATAAGAACGGCTATAATTAGATATTCTAACAACTCCATCAAAAGCACAATAAACAGAATCGCCTGTGTTTAAACTTAAATCAACACCATAATGAAACCTCCATCTTCTGGGTCCAAATTCAGAACCAACTCTGCCTTTTATAGGATGAGTATAGTGATCAATACTATCTTTTAAAACAATAATTAGTGTATCTTCAACTTCCGAAAAGTCAAATTTCCTGATATGAATATCGTCAGTAATCCAATTGGTAAAAGGCATGCTGTCGGGAATATTGTTGTTTATTGAATCAACAAAATGCTTGAAATCCTTTATAAAACATATTTCTTGTTTTGTTTCATCAATTAAATCGCCTCCTGTGTTTTTTGTGTTTTCTACTTCCTGAGTTGTATCTTTTTTTGTAAGCGATGAATCAAGATTATTTGCATTGAGATTAAAAAAAAGAATAATCATGCAAAATGTACAAAAATATGGCAATAACAAGAATTTCATTTGCTTTAAAACTAAATTAAAATACATTGTAAAGAAATTAATTTTATTTTAGATGTCTGTTATTATGTTTATATCTTTTATGATTTTTAAACTTTAGTAAATTCAAATTACAGAAATACATGAGATTAGAAGAAGGTTTTTTTAGAAGAGATGTTTTGTTGGTAGCACCCAATTTGTTAGGTAAAAAGATTATTCGTGTTTTTGACAATGGTATTAAAGAAGAACATATAATTACAGAAACCGAAGCATACAGAGGAGAAGAAGATTTGGCTTGTCATGCAAGTAAAGGAAGAACCCCAAGAACCGAAGTGATGTATGAACAGGGTGGGAGAGTGTATGTATATCTTATTTACGGAATGTACTGGATGTTGAATTTTGTAACAGGAAGTAAAGATATACCGCAGGCGGTTTTAATAAGAGGAATTAAGGATTTTGACGGACCGGGAAAAGTTGGGAAAAAATTGGAATTGAATAAAACATTTTACAGAGAAAATCTTTTTACATCTGATAGAATTTGGCTTGAAAACACCAATGTTAAAGTTGATTTTACTACTTCTCCAAGAGTAGGCATTGACTATGCAAGCGAAGAATGGAAGAATAAGCCTTGGAGGTTTACTTTGAAGTAAAATAAGATGTTTTACAGATATATATAAATGTTTTTTTGCAAATTGATTTTTTTGGAGTATTTTTATGAAAAGTTTGAGCAATTATGTAACAATAATTATTTAATGTTATATAATTGCTAACAGTTTTAAAAATTAAGGATATGAGAAAAACATTTCTAATAATATTGATGACATTTGGAATATTTAGTATTGGCCTAGCACAAATTAATCTTTCATTTGTTACAACAGTCCCAACTTGTTATGCCTATTACGATGGTTCTATTGATATGTCTGTTACGGGGGGAACTTTTCCATATACTTATTCGTGGTATTATAGCGGTTCATTGTTTTCTGTACAAGAAGACATTACAGGACTTACAGATGGACAATATATTATTCAGGTAATAGACAGCGTAGGACTTACTGTTATTGATACGGTTGTGCTGAGTGCATCATATCAGATAACAAGCATTGATACTATTACTGATGCTAATTGTTACAATGCTTACGGAGTAATAAATATAAATCCAACAGGTGGAACTGCAAACTATCAGGGTATTCTTTACCCGCTTTTTTGGGACACATGGTTGCAAATCTGGTATATTGATAGTGCATTAATCGACACTCAGTATACGAATATTGATACTACAAACTTTTTATGGGCAGCACTTGCCGGTAATTATAATATTGTTATTGTTGAGGATAGCGGAGCAGGCTGCGCAATTATTAAAAATTATCAAATACACCAACCTTCAGCACCATTGTCAATGAATAAAACTTACGATAATATCATCTGTAAAGGTGACAATACCGGATGGATTAGCGTTGATCCTGATGGAGGAACTCCTCCATATTATTTTGCATGGTCTAATGGAGCTACAACAGCTGCTATTAGCACTTTAACAGCAGGACTATATACGGTAACAGTGCGTGACAGCAAAAATTGCGTTGTTTCGGAGACTATTTCTATTAAAGAACCCTTTCAGGATTTGATAATGATTTCTGACACACAGGCAGTTTCATGTAGAGATAATCAGGATGGTTATGCTGAAATTACTATGATAGAAAATGGTTTACCTCCATATACATATCAGTGGTCAACTGGTTCAATGGACACTTATATCAGCGACCTTGATTCAGGCTATTACAGTATTACTGTTACCGATGCTAACAACTGTGTAGTTACTGATACTTTCCATATAGGAATGATCAATCGTCCATGTATAATCATTTATAATGTGATTACTCCTGATGGAAATGGAAAAAATGATACATGGATAATCAAAAATATTCACTTATATCCTGATGCTGAAGTGCAGGTTTTCAACCGCTGGGGAAAAATGGTCTTTTCGAAAAGTAATGGTTACGATGACAGTTGGGATGGCGACGATCTTAATAGTGGAGATTATTATTATGTAGTTAAACTAAATTATGGGGATTATCCCCCATATACAGGACCACTAAAAATTTTAAAATAATTATATTGTTGAATTATCAATACAGTAAAAAACATTCGCGCATTAGCGGCTAAAATTTAAACACATGAAAAAAACGATATTTGTACTTTGTATTCTGATGTTAACCGGATTCGGAGTGTTTGCACAGCAATTAAGTAGTTACAAAATATTTCATATGAACAGATATTTGCATAATCCTGCAACAGCCGGAACAACTCCTTATATATTTCTGTCAACAGCTTATTCTCAGACTTGGTCAGGATTCTCTGGAGCACCAAACTTGCAATCTGTAAGTGCCCATTCTTTGGTATCAGAACGTGTTGGTGTTGGCGGTAAAATATTTTACGAAAACACAGGGCTTAGTGGCCAGTTTGGAGCAGAAGCAACTTATGCATATCATCTTCCCGTTGGCGATGGTGGTTCTAAATTATCCTTTGGATTATCTGCTATTTTGTCACAATACAGCTTGTATAAAGATGAATTCATTCTTGCACACTCCGATGATGAAGTGGTAAATAATGCTGAAAACAGTGTAATTGTTCCTGATGCTGCATTCGGATTTTCATTCTATAAAGACAACAAATTCTTTTTCAATTATGCAGTTTACCAATTACTTGACAGGAAAGTAAATTTTATTAATGCTGATTATCTTGATAATAAACGTGTTCGACATCATTTTATCAATTTCGGATATCGTTTTACTATTTCCGAAAATTTCAAATTGGAACCATCTGCTCTGATGAAACTTAACGAAGGAGGTATGTTTCAGGCAGACATAGGTGTGAAGGCGGAGATTAAAAAAATACTTGCTCTGGGAGTTTTTTATAAAACAGGAGAAGCAATTGTTCCGTTCATCGGATTTGATACTAAATATTTGGTGTTTGGATATTCTTACGGCATTATCATTGGCGATATAAGTGATTACACAGTAGGCTCACATGAAATTATGCTTATACTTAAAATCAAAAATTCAAAACCCTCATTGTAGATGAGATATATACTGAAAATAATATGTGTGTTTTTCTTGTTTCAGGGCATTAATGCTCAGAATGATGCGCTTACTATTTTTGAATTACCTTCTGTTAATACGCAATATGATGATTACGCACCGATTTTTATTGATTCTGTAAAAATGATATTTACTTCTTCAATGGGAAATCCGGAAGCTGAACATATTATGGAGGATAGCCACAATTTATACTCAAGCGAAAAACATGGAGAAAGTTGGGCTTTTCCGAAATTTGTTTCATACCTCTCGAATTCTGACAACTACGAAACATCCGCAGGAGTATCCGACGACAGAAATACACTGTACATTTACAAAGCATACAATGGTGGAGATATATATAGTATTTCTATAAAGGGAAATAACTGGAGTACTCCCAAGCGAGCTCATTTTAATACTCCGTATCATGAATGTCATGCATTCAAATTAAAAAAATCTATCTTTTTTATTAGTGATATGCCTGGAGGAAAAGGGAAACATGATATTTGGTTAATTCTACAAGATGACTATGGTTATTGGAGTAAGCCAATTAACATGGAAGTATTAAATTCAGAAGAAGATGAGCATCATATTTTCTTGACTGAAGATGGAAAAACACTTTATTTCAGCTCAAAAGGTCATAATTCTTTGGGTGGTTACGATATCTTCAAGTCGGTGCTTAAAAATGACAATATATGGTCGGAACCTGAGAATATGGGCAGTATAGTGAATACTGAGTATAATGATATCTGTTTTACATTCGACCTGAATGGAAAAATCTATTTTGCTTCCGACAGACCTTCAGATAATGCAGGTTATAATATTTTTTCAGGGAAAGAGGAAAAAATTAGAAAAAAAGTACCTGTAGTCATGACAGGTATTTCTCCAATTGTTGAGACCAATACAGGAAAAGTGAATCTTATTAAGGATTCTGTTTTGGTAGAGTGTTACGAAAAATACATTCCAGACAAAATCGAAGTAAACACAACTGAAATAACAGATTCAACAAAAATATTGTATATAAACGACCTTATTGTAGACAGTAATGTTGAAATTATTGAGAATAAAGAAGAAGCAATTATTGAGATTAAAATGATTTATAAGAAACTGGAAAATCTAACACTTGAAGAAGTAAAAAAAGAAATCGATTTTGAAATCAGGTTTTGCAAGGTACAGGTTGGGGCATTTGCATATATGAAATCCATCATTGATTTTGCCATCAAGTTTCCTTTGCTTGGCGACAAGGTGATGATGATTCGTAATGAGAAGTACATCCGTTTTCTTATGCGTGAAACTTTTGAAAGCATTGACAGTGCTGCAGTATTGCAAAAAAAATGCCTTTATGAATACAATAGTGTACCCGATACATTTATCGCTGTTTACGATATGTCAGGCAAACGTGTTCTAATCTACTTTGATATAGAAAAAGAAAACTATATTTTACTGCGTCCGGAAAATCAGTATATTGATGATATCTTATAATACCAAGTTTAACCTTGAGTCAATCATATGGTAAATATATTTAACAAAATTTATACAATACAAATTTGTTTTTTAATAAGTTTTGTATGATTTTTACATTTCAATTTGAGAGATTTAAATTATTAATTAAAAAAGAATATGAAACGAACAACTTTATTATTTGCTTTTATCAGCTTATTTTTTTATGCTAATGCACAGTTCCCTTCTCATGTGAAGAAAATAGAAAGTAAGCCCAATAATACAGTTTTCGTAAAAGGAAACCTGAATCAGGGAAAGGAAATGGATGACCTTTCATGGGCATCTACAAGTTCTAATGCTTGTTGGCCTGCTACTCAGAATACAAAATTTAGAGGAAACCATGTATTATATCATACAACACTTCCGAAAAGGGCCAAAATGTGGATAAAGGTAATTCCTGATGATAAAAATGCCAATTTCAGTATTTACGCATATTCTGTTGGTACTTCAAATACAAGTATTCCTCCGGATTTGGCTCGCTGTGTTTCATGTGAAGCAGAACACAAATGGGATTATCCAAAAAGGGGAAGAACCCAGTATCATACGCGAGAAGTTTATCTCAATGCGATAAATAATCCATACAATGTGGTAATAGGAGTTGTGGGTGCAGAGGGACTTGCCAGTGGCGGTTATACACTAGAAGTAAAAATTGAAGGAGGAGAAGAAACCAATCTCGGTCAACAAGATGCTGTAAAATTAAATAAAGTTACATGCACTAAAGGAAAAGTTACTTCTGTAAAAGGAAATCTGAATCAGGGAGTAAAAATTAACGACCTTTCATGGGCGTGGAAAAGCTCTGTAGCTTGTTTTCCTGAAACTCAAAAGAAAAAATTTACAGGAAATCATGTGATTTACACTACGGAACTTCCAAAATACTCAAAAATGTCCATTACAGTTGTCCCTGATGATAAAAATGCCAATTTTAGTATTTATGCTTATACAATAGGGACTACAAATAATTCAATTGTTCCTGAGCTTTCTTCATGTGTTTCATGTGAAGCAGAACACAAATGGGATTATCAAAAAGCAGGAAGAACACAAGATCACACAAGAACAATTTCAGGTATAATGGCTATTAACAATCCATACAAAGTAGTGATAGGTGTAGTTGGTGCCGATGGTATAATTAGTGGTGGTTATACTCTGGAAATAGATTTGCAGTCAAAATAAAATAATTTTCAGAAGATTCCCTTAAACAATATAAAAAATCTATATATTTTTACAAAAAAATATTATCAAATCTCTTATATGAAATTTAATGAATTTAAGTTAAGTAAAAGTATACTTGAAGCTATTGCATATATGGGTTTTGAAGAAGCAACTCCTATTCAGGAAAGTACAATTCCGCAGATTATAAACGGGAAAGATTTAATTGCATGTGCACAAACAGGTACAGGAAAAACCGCAGCGTTTTTATTACCAATACTAAATAAACTTTCAAACTCAATAAACTCAGGTATAAACACTTTAATAATAGTTCCAACACGTGAGTTAGCAATTCAAATAGATCAGGAAATTCAAGGTTTTGCATTTACTTTATCTGTTAGTTCAATTCCGGTTTATGGTGGAGGCGATGGCGCAGATTGGGGACAACAAAAAATAGCACTAACTCAAGGTGCAGATATAATTGTAGCTACTCCAGGCAGACTAATTGCACATTTAAATATGGATTATGTGAAATTTGATAATGTTAAACATTTAATACTTGACGAAGCGGACAGAATGTTAGATATGGGGTTTAATGAAGATATAGAAAAAATTACAAGCTATTTAAAAACCAAACCTCAAACTCTTATGTTTAGTGCAACTATGCCACCAAATATAAGAAAATTAGCTAAACAAATTTTAAAAGATCCTTTTGAAATAAATATTGCAATGTCAAAACCGGCAGAAGGTGTATTGCAAGCAGCTTATGTGATTTATGACACACAAAAATCGGATTTAATTATTAATTTAATATCTAATCAACCAGACTACAAAAGTATACTCATTTTCAGTTCAACAAAGAAAAAAGTTTTTGAGATTGTAAGGAGCTTAACAAAAAATAATGAAAAAGTAGAAGGTATTTCTTCTGATTTAGAACAAGCCGAAAGAGGAAAAGTTCTATTAAGGTTTAAATCAAAAGAAACAAGAATTCTGGTTGCTACAGATGTACTAAGTAGAGGAATTGATATTAAAAATATTAATCTTGTAATAAACTTTGACGTGCCAAATGATGCTGAAGATTATGTTCACAGAGTGGGAAGAACTGCCAGAGTTGACGCCACAGGTGTTGCATTAACACTGATTAATGAGGATGACATGTATAAATTTCATCAAATTGAGAAATTGATTGAACAGGAAATTATTAAAATACCTTTACCCAAAGATATTGGCACAGGACCTGAATGGAAAATAATTTCAAAACCGAGAAGGATAAATTATAGAACGAAGAGAAGGAATTAATAAATCCTAAGCACTTTCAGCAGGCATTTGTCTGTCAACTTTTTTAATAAGTCCCTGTAATACTTTTCCCGGTCCAACTTCTGTAAACGATGTCGCACCTTCTGATATCATATTTTTAACAGTTTGTGTCCATTTTACAGGAGAAGTTAATTGTGCAATAAGATTTTGTTTTATTTCATTAGAATCTGTAAAAGGCATAGCATTTACATTCTGATAAACAGGACAAATAGGAGTGGAGAAGTTTGTACTGTTAATAGCTTCTTCTAATTCAAGTTTTGCAGGTTCCATAAGAGGAGAATGAAAAGCACCACCAACAGCAAGTTTTAATGCTCTTCTTGCACCTTTTTCTGTAAGTTTTTCAATAGCAATATCAATACCTTTAAAAGAACCTGAAATAACTATTTGTCCAATGCTATTATAGTTTGCAGGAACTACTATCTCTTCAATTTCTGCACACACTTGCTCTACTATTTCATCGTCTAAACCAAGTATTGCTGCCATAGTTGAAGGCTCTGTTTCACATGCTTTTTGCATAGCCATAGCACGTTTTGAAACAAGTATTAAACCATCTTTGAAAGATAAAGCACCATTAGCTACAAGTGCTGAAAATTCTCCTAATGAATGACCTGCAACCATATCGGGTTTAAAATTTTCTATTGTTTTAGATAATATAACAGAATGAAGAAATATTGCTGGTTGAGTTACTTTTGTTTGTTTCAGGTCTTCTTCAGTACCTGCAAACATAATATCGGTAATTCTAAACCCTAATATCTCATTTGCTTTTTCAAATAGTTCTTTACCTGTTTTAGTATTGTCATATAATTCTTTTCCCATTCCTATAAACTGGGCACCTTGTCCTGGAAATACAAATGCTTTCATAAGCTATAGTTTTTAAATTGTTAAAATCTAATTATATAATGACTATACTTTGCATAGCTTGTCCCAATTTTTCGGGAGAACCACTTAACAATTTTTGCTTATTGTTTATTGTCAACTTTTAAATTATACATTTTACTACAGATAACTATCGGGAAAAATTTTTTGTTCTGATAAATTTGCAAATTTATTCCGTTTTAGTATAATTAATTTGTTTTAATGTAATTTAGACCTAATAATATCAATAAATTCTTCTCTTGTAGCAAGATTTGTTAAAAATGCACCGGTAAAATCAGAGGTAGTTGTTACAGAGTTTTGCTTTTGCACACCACGCATTTGCATGCACATGTGTTGAGCTTCAATTACTACTGCAACTCCTAATGGGTTTAAAGTTTTTTGAATACAATCTTTAATTTGTGTTGTTAATCTTTCCTGTACCTGTAATCTGCGGGCATAAGCTTCTACAACTCTTGCAATTTTGCTTAAGCCTGTAATATAACCATCGGGGATATATGCAACATGAGCCTTACCAACAAAAGGTATTAAATGATGTTCACATTGTGAGTATATCTCAATATCTTTAACAATTACCATCTGGCGGTAATTTTCTTTAAACATTGCCGATTTTAAAATTTTTTCAGGGTCATGGTCGTAGCCTTGTGTAAGAAATAGTATTGCTTTTGCAATGCGTTCAGGCGTTTTTACTAACCCTTCTCTTTCAGGGTTTTCTCCAATTAGTTTGATTATTTCTTTGTAATGTTCTGCTAGTTTATTTACGATATTAGTATCGAATTTTTCAATTTTTTCGTAAACTATATTACTGTTTTTTGTAAATTCAGACATAATTTAAAATTTTTAGATGGCAAATGTAATAATTTTTTTCACTATAGATTATAGCAATTAACAAATATTTTGTATAATTATTTTTTAGATAAAAATTATTTTTGTACATTTGGGATATTCAAAAGTGTAATAATAATTAAATTGAAATATTATGGGTTTAATGAAAAAAATTAAAGGAGAATTTATTGATATCATAGAATGGTTAGATTCTTCTAATGACACAATAGTCCATCGTTTTGAAAGACATCAAAACGAGATAAAGATGGGAGCAAAGTTGACAGTTAGAGAGTCGCAAGTTGGAGTATTTATTAATGAAGGTCAGATTGCTGATGTTTTTGAACCGGGAATGCACAGCTTAACTACTGAAAATATGCCGATACTTTCTACTATGAAAGGATGGAAATATGGATTTAACAGTCCTTTTAAGGCAGAAGTTTACTTTGTAAACACAAAGAAATTTACTGATAATAAATGGGGAACTCCAAACCCTATTATGTTACGCGATCCTGAATTCGGACCAATAAGAATACGTGCATTTGGTAATTATGAATTCAGAGTTAAAGATGCCTCTACTTTTATAAGAGATATAGTTGGTACAGATGGCTCTTTTACAACCGATGAAGTAACTAATCAATTAAAAAACATTATTCTTACAAGGTTTACCGATGCCATAGGAGAAGCGAAAATACCAATTCTTGATATGGCTGCCAATTATGATGAGGTTTCAAAATTAATTGGAGATAAAATAGTGGCTGAGTATGCTGATTATGGTATTGAAATGACCAAGTTTTTAATTTCTAATATCAGTTTACCGCCAAATGTTGAAGAAGCTCTTGATAAGCGTTCTAGCATGGGTATTATTGGAGACCTTGGTAAATATACACAATTCCAGACTGCAGAAGCTATTGGAGATATGGGAAAAAATTCCGGAGGAGACGGAGGAGGAATGGCAGCAGGAGGAATGGGAATGGGAATGGGAATGGCTATGGGAGGACAAATGGCTAATGCAATGAGCCAGCCTCAGCAACAGCAACA
>CAYTAU010000107.1:0-12410 GCA_964435855.1 uncultured Bacteroidales bacterium
TTAATTGTGCTAATGCTCCTATTGTTGTTTGGAACCCTGAATTGAAAATCACTAAATTTAATCATGCATTTGAACGTCTTTCTTGTTATACAGCTGATGAAGTTATTGGTAAAGAATTGTGTATTCTTTTCTCCGATAAAAGCAAAAAAAAATCAATGGATTGTATCAAACTCACACAGGATGGAGAATACTTGGAATCAGTTGAAATATCAATTTTATGTAAAAATAAAAATGAAAAAATAATACTATGGAACTCATCAAATATTTATGATAAAGACAATAAGACTCTTTTAGCAACCATAGCCCAAGGACAAGACATAACAGAACGTAAGCAAACCGAAAAAAAAATATTAAATGCAATAATTGAAACTGAAGAAAAAGAAAAAGAACGCTTTGCCAAAGATTTACACGATGGTCTAGGAACATTATTATCAAGTATTAATATTTATATAAGCTTAATAAAATCAAAAGATATTGATGAAACTGAAAAACAAAATATGATTAATTATATTAAAGGATTAATTGATGAAGCTATTTTGAATACAAAAGAAATTGCAAATAATCTTAGACCTAATATTATTAATCGTTTTGGCTTAATTCCATCAATAAAATCATTCTGTAAAAAAATTAATAATACTGGTTTTATTAAAATTTTATTCAATACTAACATCACAAAAGACATAAAAAAAGAACTTGAAGTTACATTATTCAGAATTGTTAAAGAGCTAATAAACAATGCCTTAAAACATGCGTCTGCAAAGAATATTGAAATAAATCTATTTAATGAGGGGAAATTATTAATTTTTACTTATAAAGACAATGGTATAGGTTTCGATACAGACAAAATAATAAATAAAAAAGAAACAACAGGAATGGGAATAAAAAATATTATTAGCAGAATTAAGGCAATAGATGGGACTTGTAAAATTAATAGTAATAAAGAAAAAGGAACAGAGATAATTATTGACGTGGAGTTGTGATTGATGATTAAGGTATAAACTATAATGTATAATATGATGGTTAAATGGTTATATTTATGATTACAACTAAATAGCGATAAAGCCAAATAACCAATAACTTAATGACTTTTCCGGATGAAGTAAGGAAATACAATGATTATTAAAAAGAACCACTAAATTTATTTTACAGATGAAATTTAAAATAGCTATAGTTGATGACCATAAAATATTTAGAAATGGTTTAAAATTACTTTTAAGTAAAATTGATAATGCAAATGTTGTTGCTGAAGCATCAAATGGGAAAGAACTTATTAATGTTATAAAAAAAATTAAAGGTGATATTGATATTGTATTTATGGATATAAGCATGCCTTTATTAGATGGTATAGATACAACCGAAGAGGTGATGAAACAATATCCAGATTTGAAGATTATTGCACTTACAACTTTTGAAAATGATGAATATCTTAATAAAATGATGTATGCAGGAGCAGAAGGCTATATGCTGAAAAATTCGGGATTAGATGATTTCAAAAAAGCAATTGAAAAGGTTGTTAATGGAGGCAATTATTTCTCAGAAGAAATACTTGCTACTATTACTAAAAATATTATTTCTAAACAAATTGAAAGAAAAGAAAAAATTATTTTGCCTGAATTAACTAAAAGAGAAATTGAAGTATTGAAATTAATTTGTAAAGGATACTCTAATGACAAAATAGGTACAGAATTATATATTAGCAGCAGAACAGTAGAAAGACATAAAACAAATCTGATATTAAAGACAGACACACATAATACCCTCAATCTTGTTATATATGCTTTTAAAAACAATCTTATAGAATTGTAATTTGGTTATTCATTTTGCCAAAATTTATATTTTATAAATAAACACTAAATTGAGCTTGTACATAAAACCAATTATATAAATAAAATTTCAATTTTTTAACCAAGACAATATCAATCTTACTTGAATTCTTAAATTATTAGAATGTTACTTTATAGACAAACATTATAAATAATATTCCTACTTAATACCTTACACTTAGCATTTTACTATCATTTCTGCGTAAAATTCCTTACCCAAAATACGAGATTTTCCTTATCCAAAATATGAATTTTCCTCATTAAGAATGAGGGTTTTCTCTATTGTTCACTTGTATTTTCTGTAATAATTTTACAAGTAAATTAATATTAAATATTAAATATTATGAAAAATACTAAAATAAAAAAATCAATAAATAAAAATTCTGATGCTCCAATGTTAGTTAATGATAAATTCGACGTTTATGATATTCTAAAATTAAGCAAGAATAAGGATTTTAAATTTTATAAAAAAAATGAAATTTTATTTCGTGAAAATACTAAGCCTTTAGGATTATATTACTTAATAGATGGTAAAGTCAAAATTTATAGAAGTAGTCATAACGAAAATGGACAAATATTAAGGTTTGCTTTACCAGGTGATATATTTGGAATAAATGAAATATTCACAGGCAATAATTATATAACATCATCCTCTGCTATTGAAAATTCATTTGTTTATTTAATACCTACAGAAGATTTCATTGAACTAATAAAAAACAATTCTAATATATCTTATTATTTAATATACACTTTATGTAAACTAAAAAAGAAAATAGATAATAGAACAATTTCTATCATTCAGAAGACAGAAAAAGAACGATTAGCAGAAACACTTTTAATACTTTCTAATAAATTTAATTCTGACACAATTAATATATTAAAAAAAGATTTAGCAAACTTCTCTTATATAAACAAAAACAAGCTGAAACCTTATTTGTCCGAATTTAAGGAAAATAAATTAATTAATCTTGATAGTGAAAGAATTAGAATACGTGATGCAAAAGGGTTAAAAAGAATGACTAATGTTTTGTGCAGCGCATGAACCATTTTAATATTTAGCAATTTTTCTTGTTCCTAATTTAAATTGAGAATTTTTGATTTTACACCTTTAGATTTTGGTAATTGATATGTCAAATGCTGTATATCTTTAATAATTATGATTGCTTTTTCTGTAATTTTCTTTCAAATCCTTTATACACAACATAGACAGCAAAAAAAATACAGATGAGTGTTTCAATTCTATCAACAATTATATGATATATTGGTCTAATTTTTAAATCTGTTTTATATTCTAAAGGCTTTTTCAATCATCCATAAATTAAAAACCACAAAGAAACAATCCTTAACTTTTTTGTCAATAGAACAACTAATGCTCTATCGGAATCTTTCAATTCTAAAATAAAAACTTTTAGAAATATTTTTAGAGAAGTAAAAAATATATCATTTTTTATTTTCAGGCTTACTAAAATATTTTCTTAATATAAATCTACTATCCCTATTTTTGACATTGAGCAATTTTTTGTGTCAAAAATATTGAGTAATCTTAGTCACTATAGTAGATAGTAAAATTTTATGATTTTTTTTGGTTAATACCTCATAATTCGTATTTTATTATCATTTCTGCGTAAAATTCCTTATCTAAAATACGAGATTTCCCTTATCCAAAATATGAATTTCCCTCATTAAAAATGCGGGGTTTTTCTATTGTTTGCTTGTGTTTTCTAGAATAATTTTACAAATAAAATAATACAAAATATTATGGAAAATATTGAAATAAAAAATTCAATAAATAAAAAATTTGATTCTTCAATGTTAGTTAGTGATAAATTCGACGTTTATGATATTCTAAAATTAAGCAAGAATAAGAATTTTAAATTTTATAAAAAAAATAAGATTTTATTTAGTGAAAATACTAAACCTTTAGGATTATATTATTTAATAGACGGTAAAGTAAAAATTTATAGAAATGGTCATAAAGAAAATGGACAAATATTAAGGTTTGCTTTGCCAGGTGATATATTTGGAATGAATGAAATATTTACAGGAAATAATTATATAACATCATCATCTGCTATTGAAAATTCATTTGTTTGTTTAATACCTACAGAAGATTTCATTAAACTAATAAAAAACAATTCTGATATATCTTATTACTTAATATACATTTTATGTAATATAAAAAAGGAAATATATAATAAAACTATTTCTATTGTTCAGAAATCAGAAAAAGAACGATTAGCCGAAACACTTTTAATCCTTTCTAATAAATTTTGTTCCGATACAATTAATATATTAAAGAAAGATTTAGCAAATTTCTCTTATATAAACAAAAATAAACTAAAACCTTATTTATCCGAATTTAAGGAAAAAAAATTAATTAATCTTAATAGTGAAAGAATTAGAATACGTGATGTAAAAGGATTAAAAAAAATGGCTAAAGTATTAGTTTAGAGATAAATAAATTATAAACTTAAAATTGATATTATGGAAAATAAAAAAATGTGTCTTGCTCTTTTCTCTGGAGCTTTAGATAAATTAACCGCAGCAGGAGTAATTTTAAGTGGAGCAGCAGCAGATGATATGGATATTGATGTTTATGTTTTACTGCAAGCTGCACGTGCTTTTAAAAAAGAAATAGCATTAAATAAAGATGAAATAAAATTAGCTGAAAATTCTCATTTAAGAGAAGAGTTTATTGATTCTTTGAAAAAATTAAATGTTAAAGAATGGCAAGACTTTTTTAAAGAAGTAAAAGAAATAACTAATGCAAAATTTCATATTTGTGGTCTTGCAGGAAAAATTTGGGGAGGCGAAACCCTTGATGATTTTATTGATATAACAGATGATATTGTAGGTATTAGCGAATATATTACTGCTGCTGAGGAAGCAGATATACATTTATTTATTTAAAAATTAAAAATTAAAAATTATGACAAAAGAAGAATTACAAGCATTAACAGTAGGAAAATCTGTTGACGCAAGAGGTACTGCATGTCCAGGACCATTATTGGAAGCAAAAAAAGCTATTGCAACAATTAATTCAGGTGATATTATGGAAATTTTATCTGCTGATGAAGGAACAAAAAAAGATATTCCTAAATGGGCAAATAAAAAAGGACATGAATTCCTTGGTATAGTTGAGGAACCAGGTTATTATAAAATATATATGAAAAAAAAATGAACTAATGTTGCATAAAGAGTTGCTACATAACAATTTTAGACATTTTAAGAAAGCTTAAACAAATTATTTATCAATGGAAAAAGAAAAAGAATTTATACCAAAAATACTGGTGTTTTCAACAGAGAAAATATCTGATCCAGCAATAGACCTTGCAGGATTATTAAAAATCCATTATCCTCCAACTGTATATACAATTAGTGTTCCATGTTCGGCAGGAATTAAGCCAAGATGGATTATTCATGCTTTAGAAAGTAATTTTGATGGTGTGTTTATTGCTGCAGATGGTACGGATTGCCCTTATGGTCCTACTTGTACTGAAAAAACAGGTGAATTAGTTTTCAAAACACAAACTATTTTGAAAGAAAAAGGTATAGAACCTGCAAGGCTTAAAATGGCAGCAATATGTTCTGTATGTGCAGAAGCATTTGCCAAGCATATGAATAATTTCTTTAATGAATTATTAAAAATAGAAAGTTTAAAAAATCAAACCAATCAAGTATTAAATTAAAAATTTGATGATTAACAATATAGAATATGATATTCTTGTGATTGGTGGAGGGATAGCAGGACAAGAAGCTTCCCTTAACCTCGCAAATAATGGATTTAAAGTCTTACTTGTAGAAAAAGATTTATCTATAGGAGGAATAATGATACAACTTAGTAAAGTCTTTCCTACTCTTGACTGCGCTGCTTGTATTGCAACACCTAAAATTTCAGAAACAGCACGTAATCCTAATATTACTATAATGACAAACAGCGAAGCAAAGGAAATTGAAAGGGATGGAAAGGTATTTAAAGCCAAAATAATTAAGAAAACAAGATATGTTAAGGAAGACCTTTGTACAGGATGTCAGGAATGTGAACGTGTATGTCCAGTAAATATTGATGATCAATATAATTATAATCTTGCAGGAAGAAAAGCAGCATATATTCCTTTTAGTTTAGCAAATCCAAGAATAGCAACAATAGATATTAACAATTGTATTTTATGTGGAGCATGTGAAAAAGCCTGTCCTGCAGATGCAATAGATTTTACTATGGAAGACCAGGAGTATTCTTTAAAAATAAAATCAGTAATTATTGCTACAGGGTTTGAACTTTTCGAGCCAAGAAAAAAGAAAGAATATAATTATGATAAATATAAAAATGTAATCCATTCAATGGAAATGGAACGATTTCTGGCTCCTACAAGACCTTTTAATTACATTCTCAGACCTCTAGATGGTAAAAAACCAGACAATATAGCTTATGTATTATGTACTGGTTCAAGAGATAAATCTTTAGGTAATCCTATTTGTTCACAGATATGCTGTATGTATTCAATTAAACAGGCACAATTGTTAATGGGCGCATTGCCTACGGCTGACATCACTATCTATTATATAGACATAAGAGCTTTTGGTAAAGGATATGATGAATTTTATGAGCAGGCAAAAGGAATGGAAATAGAATTCATTAAAGGGAAAATAGCAAAAATAACAAAGAAAAAAGATGGTAGCGGGAATCTTCTTCTGAGATATGAAGATATTGAAGGAGGAGGTATTGTGAAAGAAGCAGAACACGACCTTGTTGTTCTATCAGTTGGAATTTTACCAAATACTGAAATAAGTTCATCATTTAATAAAGAAAAATTGGAATTAGATAATTTTAATTACATAAAACAGATAGACGAACTTACAAGTCCTGCAAAAACAAATATAGAGGGAATATTTGTTGCAGGAACTGCATCAGGGCCAATGGATATTCCTGATTCAATACTTTCTGCAGGTGATGCTTCTGCTGAGGCAACAAGTTATATGAGAAGGTTAATGTGATGCTAAAAAGTTTTATGTTATTGGATAATAGTTAGTAAATGAATAAGTTAATGATTATATGGTTACAAATTGAAAAATTCCAAATAACAAATAATTATTTATTAACTAATATCAAATATCGTTAATAATAAAATAAAATTTATTTTATAATGAAAGAAAAAATAGGAGTTTACATCTGCCATTGTGGAGGCAACATTTCTGATTATGTTGATGTTGAGAAAGTAAGAGAGGCAATAGAAAAAGAACCAGGTGTTGTTATTGCGAAAACAACAATGTTTGCATGTGCTGATTCTGCTCAAAAAGAAATAATAAATGATATTAAAAGTAATAATATGGATGCTGTGGTTATAGCCTCTTGTTCTCCTAAATTACATTTATTTACATTTAGAAATGTAGCTATAAGAGCTGGATTAAATCAGTATAATTATGTTCAGGTAAACTTACGAGAACAATGTTCATGGGCACATTCCGATAAACCTAAAGAAGCAACACAAAAAGGTATAGCTCTTGTACGAGAAGGCATATCAAGAGTTAGATATTCCGAAGCATTGGAACAAATAAAAGTATCAGCTATTAATGTAGTTACAGTTATCGGAGCAGGTATTGCCGGCATGAGAGCAGCAATTGAACTTGCTGATATGGGCACAGATGTTTTTTTAATTGAAAAAGATTACTTTGTTGGAGGAAGAATTTCTCAAATGGAAGAATTATTCGAAACTAATGAAAAGGGAAAAGAAATTGTTGAAAAACTTTATAATAAAATAAAAGAGAGAGAGAAAATCAAACTTTTCACAGGTGCACAATTGCAATCAATATCAGGTAGTGTCGGCAATTTTGAAGCAAAAATAAAAATAAATCCAAGATATATTAATTCACACTATGATAAAAATAAATTAAAAGATGCAATAGAAAAATGTACTAAGGATATTCCTGATGAATTTAATTTCGGACTAACAAACAGAAAAGTTATTTATAAAAATTATGAAGGTGCTTTTCCTGATATTCCTGTAATTGATAAAAATTCATTTAATCAGGATAAGGAATTTCTTGAAACTTACAAAGACTGTATTGCTCTTAATCAGGAACCCGAAATACTTAATTTTAATACAGGGGCAGTTCTTCTTTGTACAGGCTTTGATTCTTATGAACCTAAACAAGGGGAATACGGATATGAAAAAATTAAAAATGTAATAACACTTCAGCAATTTAAAAGGATTATAGAATTAAGCAATAATAAACTAACATATAAAGGTAATAACATTAAAAATATTGTATTTATATATTGTGTAGGGAGTAGACAGGTTGACGGTGAAAATAAATATTGCTCACGCTTTTGTTGTACTGCTGCTATTCATACATCACTTACTATCAAAAAGAAATTTAATGATGTGAAAAGTTTTCACTTATACAGAGATATTAGAACATATGGTAAACAAGAAATACTATATGAGGATGCAAGACGACAAGGTGATATATTTTTTAAATTTGATGCAAATGAACCTCCTGTTGTTGAAGATATAAAAGGAACTGCACTCGTTAAATTTAAGGATTTATTGATGAATAAAAAAGAATTCGAAATAAGTCCTGATTTAGTTGTACTTGTTACAGGTATGGTACCTAGAAAAGATAGTAATTCAATTGCTAGTATTTTAAAAACACCTATTGGTCGTGATAAGTTTTTTAATGAAGTTCATCCAAAGTTAAGACCTGTTGAAACTGTTATTGACGGAGTATATATTGCAGGCACCTGTCAAGGACCTAAAAATATTACTGAGTCTATTAAGTCATCTATTTCTGCAGCTGTTAAAGCAAATGCTTTATTAAGTGGAGAAGAACTAAAACTTGAACCAACAATAGCAAAAGTTAATCCTGAATCTTGCGAATGGTGCAATAAATGTACAGAAGTATGTACTTACAATTGTATTACTAAAATTGAATATAAAGGGAAATCAATTGCAGAAATTAATATGGTAACTTGTAAAGGTTGTGGTATGTGTACAACAGTTTGTCCAAAAGATGCTATTGATATTATAGGATATACGAATGAGGAAATTGAAGCAATGATTAATGCTCCTATTAACTAAAAAATAAAAATGATTAATGATTTAATGGTAATAAATGATAATGAATGACTATAAAATTGGATAACTATTAATATAAAAAAGGAGATATAAAAATGGTTGAGGGAAAAAAAAAGGAATTGACGGTAAAATATATGAAAGAAAAATATACTGTTCCTGAAAAAGTAAAAGCAAAAACCAAAGAATTTGTTAGAATAAAAAAAATTATATTAAAAGTTCTGGAATCAGGAAATAAAACAATTCCCCAAATATCTAAAGAAACAAAGATTTCTTCAGATATTATTACTTATAATCTTATGTCACTTATTAAATATGGGAATATTAAACCATGTGAAATGGATGATATGGATGAATATTATTTTTATGAATTAAAGAATAAGTAATTAAAATTAAAAAAAATGTCAAAAATAAATACTGAATTTGCAGATGAATTAACAAAATTGGGAGCTATTGATTTGAATTTATGTTATAATTGCGGAAACTGTACTGCTATATGCCCTCTTTCAAATGAAGATAATTCATTTCCGAGAAAAATGATTAGAGCAAGTATTCTCGGTGTTGAAGATGAAATAGTACCATCATTAGACCCATGGTTATGTTATTATTGTGGTGAATGTAGCGAGACTTGTCCTCAGGAAGCAAATCCCGGAGAATTAATGATGTCGTTAAGACGCTGGCTAATAACACAATACGACTGGACGGGATTATCAAAAAAGTTTTATATCTCTAAAACTTGGGAATTTGGTGCAATTGCTTTTTTAGCTAGTTTGGTATTCGTTCTTTTTGCTTTGCTTAATGGTGTTCCAACAAGCACCGATAAAGTTTTGATAAATGAAATTGCTCCTTGGCAAATAATTGAAATAGGTGATTGGACAATGGCTATTTTATTAGCAGGACTTCTTATTTCATTTATTTTCAACATGTATATTAAGGTAATTGTAAAAAACAAATCAATTAAAGTTCCGTTAAAAGTTTATTTTACCGAAGCATGGTCATTAGTTTTTCATTTTGCTTCTCAATGGCGTTTTGCTGATTGCGAATCAGATGCCAAATCATTTTGGAAAAATTTACGCATCGGCAAATATAATTATTGGATAGCACACTGGTTTTTAATGTCGGGTTATGTTCTGTTATTCACTATGATTGTCGTTTTCTTAGAATGGTTCCAAACAGATATTATTTATCCTTGGTGGCATCCACAAAGACTATTTGGTTATTACGCTACTTTCGGATTAATATTTGGCTCAATCTATTTTATAATTCACAGGATAAAAAAAGATAGAGAAAACAGTAAACACTCTCATGTTACCGATTGGACTTTTATTATTCTATTGTTTTTAGCTGCTGTAACCGGAATTTTAATGCATCTTTCGAGAATTAATGAATTCCCTTTGCTTTTAACATACTACATATATGTAATACATTTGATGGTAGTTGTACCAATGTTATGTATCGAGGTACCATTTTCAAAATGGTCACACCTTGCATATCGACCATTTGCAATATATTTTTCAAACGTTATAAAAGCAGCTAAAAAAAAGAAATAATAAAGTTCTATGTCGCCTTTTTTTATATAACTGTTTTTAAATAAGCATAAATAATAGTTCCTTTTGGAAAATGGACACACTTTTTATATAGATCTTTTGCAATGTATTTTGCCAAGCTTAAAGAACATGTAAAAAATTAAAGCATTAAACAATAACTTAGAATCTTCATATTTATTTAAACTTAATTTACTCATTTTGGGTTTTTATCATTTTTTAATGATAATTGAATTATTGAATTTAACGAAGAATATATTAAGTCGTTATTTATAAATAAATTGGATAAATTAAAAAATTTCGTTTAAACATATTATAAGTATCTATTTTAAAATTTTATTTGAATTTTATTGACATATATCATATTTTATTATGTAATTTTGCATTATAATCATTTTAAAAATTTTATTATGGCAAAAGCAAAAATTTTAATAGTTGATGATGATCTTGATCTAATTGAAGGTACAAAAGCAATTCTAGAATCACAAAGTTATGAAGTTTTATCTGCAACAAGCGGAAAAGAAGGACTTGAAAAATTACAACAGGAAAAACCAAACTTATTGATACTTGATGTTATGATGGATTCAGATCTTGATGGGTATAATAATTTACATAAGATCAAGGAAATTCCTGAAATAAAAGATATTCCTATTATTATGCTTACGGGTATGGCTGGCGAATTAGGTGTAAATCTGCGAGAGGCAACAGAAGATTTCGATAATGTTGTATTTTACGATAAACCCATTAATCCACAAGCCTTACTCGAACAAATAGAAGCTTTGCTCAAGTAAAAGCATATTTTTTTTAGCATAACTATTTTCTCGATTCTTTGCATATATCATTTAATGCAACATTTGGATAAATAATAGCTAAACATTAAACAGCACCTATATTACTAAAACAGGGCATACTAACAAACCTGAATCGAAGCAATGAGATCAAATTATGCAATTGCTTCTATGATTAGAGAAATGAAAAAATGTCCTAATTTTAAATTCTGATGAAATTAATAAATAATAATCAAAAAACTGAAAAGAAGAACTATTATTGGTTAATAAACCTTAGGTGGATTGCTATTTCAGGGTTAGCTTTGATGATACTTTTATCATTTCTGGTTTCCTTTAAAATTCAGTTTTTTGGTCTGTTATTAGTTTTGGCAGGTTTGATTATTCATAATCTGATCTCTGCATTATTACTCAAAAAAAGTATCTCATCACAAAAAAAGAATTTAATATCTTATATCCATAAAATAATCTTTTATCAAATTGTAATAGATCTTTTGCTACTTACAATTTTAATTCATTTTTTAGGTGGCTTTGTAACACCTTTATTATTATTTTATACATTTCATATAGTGCTGGCAAGCATACTGTTATCCAGGAGGATAAGTTATCTAATAGCTTTTATTGAAGTAATATTGTTAATTACTTTAGTAGTGTTAGAATATTATAAGATTATTCCATATCACACAACTGATCTATTTGATTATTCAACATTAAATATAAAGTTCGTTTTATTCGTTTTATTAATTTTTACAGCAACATCTTTTGTCTTGGTTTACCTTGTAAGCAACATTGCGCTAAAACTTAAAAAGCATGAAAAATTATTATATAATACTAATAAAAAACTTGAAAGAGCAAATTCAGAACTGGAAAGAAAAGATTCTATAAAAGATGAATATGTATCTCATGTAACACATGATATAAAAGGTCATCTTGCAGCTATTCAAACAAATCTTTCGGTACTACACAAACAAATTGCCGGTCCATTAGATGAGAAGCAGATGAAATTTGTAACTATTACTTATAACAGAACTCTTAAATTAACCAATTTTGTTAAAGACTTACTTAGGATTACAAACATACGCTTGAACAATAAAACAGAAAAAGAATATTTTATTTTCAACGATATAATAAATAATGTTATTGAAACCGTAAGTCAAAATGCTATTAATAAAAATATTGAAATAA
>CAYTAU010000108.1:0-12248 GCA_964435855.1 uncultured Bacteroidales bacterium
TATCAAAGAACTTCAGTTGAGTGAAGATTGTAATAAACAGGGCATAACAAAACCTTAACCAACCCCAATAAATAACCACAAATAAATCCAACCAAAAAGCCGTATGTAAAAGGTTTTACAAAATCCCCCTCTATTTTATTTATAATTTTTATTGGTAATATGTGCATTATTTGTTACTCATATGTTATCTTTGTGACTCAATAGTATTAAATAATTGTTTTGGTTATGGGTGTAAAATTACGAGAAAAAATAATGAAAGATGGATCGTCTTCTTTGTACCTTGATATTTATCATGAAGGAAAAAGAAAATATGATTTTTTAAATATACACCTATCCAATAAACGAAAGTTCAGTAAAGAAGATAAAGAGAAAAGAGAACTTGCGGAAAGATTAAGAATAAAAAAGAATAACGAACTAATTAATCAGGAAACAATAACATTTGACAAGAAACACACACAAGATAATTTCTATATCTATTTTAATGAATTTATCAAAGAAAAAAACAATACTCTTAAATATTGGAATGCTTTATTATTAAAAATAAAATCCTTTTCAAAAAACAAAGAGAACTTATCTTTTAGAACAATCACAGAAGATTGGCTGATTGATTTTCAAAAGTTTTTGCTTTCAAATGTTTCCAATAATACAGCATTATTGTACATGGAATGTCTAAGTGATTCATTTAAAACAGCATTAAGAAAAAAGATTATTACTCAAAATCCTTTTAATACAATTCCAAAATCAAAGAGAATAAAGAAAATTAGCACAGAAAAAACATATCTAACAATTAAGGAATTAAAATCATTAGTAAATATTAATACAAATTCAATATCAAACCAATTTAAGCAAATTTTTCTTTTCAGTTGTTTTTCAGGATTAAGATGGAGTGATGTAAATAAATTAAAGTGGAGTAATATTATTGAGATTAACAAAAATGACAAAAAAGAAAAAGTAATATCATTTAAGCAAAAGAAAACAAAGCAGCTTGAATATTTGCCATTATCAAAACAGGCAATTAATATTCTCAATGATATAAAAGATTCAAATAAAAAACATGATTATGTTTTTAATGAAATTGCAGATATGATAAACGAAAGGTCTGATATTGCTGTATTAAGTAAAATCAATAGGGAACTTAAACTCTGGGCTACAGAAGCAAAAATACAGAAGAATTTACATTTTCATGTATCAAGACACACATTTGCAACAATGTCATTAACACATGGGGTTGATTTATATACAGTCTCAAAATTATTAGGTCATAGAAATATTAAAACAACTACAGTCTATGCAAAAGTTGTTGATGAAAAGAAAGCAACAGCAGTAGCAAATTTGCCAAAATTAAATTTTAATAAGAATTAATATTATGGGCGTTATACTAAGAGAAAAAAAGCTAAAAGGCGGAAGTGTATCATTATACCTTGATATAGCACATAAAAGGGAAAGAAAATATGAGTTTTTGCATATTCGCATTTCAAACAAGAGAAAAGATTTAAAAGACAATCAGGAAAAAAGAAAGCTGGCTGAACGAATAAGAAGCGAAAGAGAATATGAATTGATAATCAAAGAAAGCGGACTATCCGACCATAAAAAGCGTTTAGCAGATTTTATTGTATTCTTTGATAATGTAGTTCATAATGAAAAGAAATCACATAGAATGTGGGTAAGCTCATTAAAACACGTACAAAAATATGTTGGAGAGAATGGCAGATTACCATTTATTAAAATAACAGAACAATGGATATTAGAATATCAAAGACATTTATTAAGTCTTGTAAGTATCAATTCTGCTTTTAATTATCTGAACACTTTTAATATTGCTATGAATGTAGCAGTAACACAGAAAATTATTAGAGAAAATCCCTTTAAAACTATTCCAAAGCACCAAAGATTAAAAAGACAAGAAGTTGAAAGAACATTTTTAACTATTGAAGAGCTTAATAAAATGGCATCTGTTGAAACAAAAGTACATAAGCAGACAAAACAAGCTTTTTTCTTTGCATGTTTTACCGGATTACGATGGAGTGATGCAAACCCAATAACTTGGGATGATATTGATAATGTAGGTAAAGGAAAAAAAGAAAGCCATGTATTAAGATTTAAGCAACAAAAAACAAGCTCTTATGAATACCTGCCACTGTCAGAGCAAGCAATTGAGATAATCAAGGAACGAAAAGCAGATTTTAAAGAATTTCAGAAAAAGAAAAATATGACTTTTAGGGACAGGCAGGAACTTGATCTGGGCAAAACATATATTTTTCCATATGTAGTAGAATATAACCTGGCATCAAGAGCCAGACAAAAGAAGATAAACGAACAATTAAAGAAATGGGCTAAGGATGCCGAAATAAAAAAAGATATTCATTTTCATGTGGGACGACATACCTTTGCAACATTAGCCTTAACTTATGGAACTGACCTTTATACCGTTTCAAAACTACTTGGTCATAAAAGCATTAACACAACTACCATTTATGCAAAAGTGATTGATAAATTAAAAACTGAAGCTGTAGCAAAGTTGCCGACTATTAGTAAATAATAATAAAAATTAAGCTAAAAATATTTCAATTTTCTCTTGAGTATAAGGCTTCCTCAAAGCCTTTATCGTTATATCATTGTCAGAATAAGCCTTTTCAAAAACTATACTTACACTATTTATAAGAGGAACAACATTTGTAATTGAATTAAGGTCTTTTATCCCAAAAACAGCAGAAAGAATTTTCTTATATGTAGTAACATTCATTATTAATTGCGACCTCTCACCGTCAATCATCTCCAAAAGGCAAAAGAAATCACTATACTTTATTTGGTTCATAGGTTAAAATTTAAAAAACAAAAATAATATCTGTAATTGAAACAAAACAATTATAAGTTCAAAATATTATAAAAATCTAAACTTATTGGAAAAATCGGATAATAATTTAATTATTAAACTAAAATTCATTAATTTTATAGCACATAAAAAGATATTCTAAATTTATATTTACCATTTTATATTTAATATAATTAATGAGTATTCCAGTAAGAAAGATTATAGTAAAAGACTTTAATAATATTGAGCTTAAGAAACTATGCGATATTGAAGACCTTAATACTTGGGCATATAATATTTGTTTGAATAATAATCTTTTGGATTTAAAAAGCATTTTAAAGTATTACTGGGAGAATAAGAATTTTTTAAAATTAAAGAGAATAGGAGAGTTTATAAATTACAAATTAATAGATGTTTGTAAAAAATATGAAATAATTGCTTTAGAAAAATATAATGAGGACGAAATCGATTTAAATAATGAAAAAGGATATATATTAGATTTATTCAATGAAAAATTGATTAATGATTTGTCTACCCGACCAAGAAATGCTTTATCAAGGTTTTTAAAAAGAGATTATTCAATTAAAAATACTTACAAATTATTATTTGCTAAAAATAGTATAAAATTAAAAGTAATATACGGTGTTGGTGTCAAATCTGTAAAAGAATTAGAGAATTATAAATCAACTTTATCTAAAAAAATAGAATTTATAAAATTAGCCGATGATAAGAAAGTTATAAAAATTGAATACATGAAAGTTAAACTTATTGATAAATTTAAAAGTATCAGTATTGTTGATTTGAATAATTTAATAAATAAAAATGGAGAAATTTATCTTTTAAGTTTGATTGAGAATTTATTGTTTAAAAACAGAATATATTCTGGGGATGATTTAGCAGTTTTTTTAAATACTTTAAACTATTTTGAGAATAGAAAATATTATAGGACACAGAATGTTTCTAAAATTCTTAATTCATCAAATAGTAGAATCAGACAAATAAGGAGCAGAATATATAATGGATTTAATAATAGGTTTAAATTCATCTTTGATTATTACCCTGATTTTGAGAGTCAATATAATATCCCATCTAATACAGATTTAATTTATTTGGATAATAAATCTATAAAGAAGATAATTGAAAATGAAAAGACTGTTTTTAATAAAAACTTTATTTATAAGATTATATCTGTAAAATATAGTCAAACTCATGCAATAGTTGGTAAAGAGAGGAATATTATATATAATAAGAACAAGGGTTTATATAAATATTGGAAGAATATTTATATAATTTCAAAAGAACTTGTGTCAGTATTTGAATTTGAGAAGTTCTTAAATGAAATTATATTTAGACTAAATAGTAGAATTACAGAATCTTATACTTTGGATTTCGATTCGCATTTTTGCGAAATACTTTTAAAGGATAAATCCAAATATAAAAGAGTTTATGATGTTTGTAATAAAATCCTCAAAGCTGATTTTGATATAGTTATTGATAAAAATAAAAAAATAAGATTTAAAAAGAATCTACCGCCTGTTACAGATAAACTTGCAATAGAGATATTAAATGAAGTAAAGAAACCATTAACAGCAAAGCAAATTAAGAACAGACTATCAAAGAAGTATGTTGAAAGAAATTTTGATTTGAGGAATTTAGTTAAATCAATAAGAAAAAACCAAAAAATAATATATTTTGGACGTGTAGGTGTTTATGGTTTAAAGTCATGGGAGACATCAAATCCATTATTGAAAGGAGGAACTATTAAACATTTAATAATGGAATATATTGAAAATTATGGTGCACCTGCGCATATTATAGATATTGAGAAATATATTTCACAATTCTTAAAAACTAATTTTGATAATATATATGCGATTGTTATATATGATAAGACGAAATCATTATTAAAAATGAATCAATATTTTATTGGTTTACAAAGTAAAAAAAACAGCGAACAATATAAACAGTATTATAGATTACCAGCACGTTTTAATCATAGATTATTTAAATTTATAGGAAGTAGAAAATCTGTTAGCTATAATCTTGTAATAAATTATTATTCAAAGAAATTTGATGTTGAAGAAAAGATAATTGAGAAAATAATAGAATTTCAAATCAGCAGAGGAAGATTGGTGAAAATAAAAAATGAATTATGTTACAAGAGCAATAATAATTCATAAAAAAAATGATTTAATATACTTGTAAACCTATATCTTTCTTTAATAATTGATTGAATTAGAGAAAATAATAAGTGATATAAGTTAAAAAGAAATTAAAAATAATTGAATATTTGAAAAAGAGAATATCTTTGTATAAGATAAATAGTTTTTAGAATGACATAAAAAATAATATATTTAAAATATAAAGCGTAGCTTTTTATTCTTGTCCTTGAAAATCGCCAGTTTTCATAACAACTACGAGAATGATAAGTAACACGCTCACGATTGTGTGGGCTGTTCTTATTTGTAGTTGTGGGTGTCTGGCGATACCTCAAGGTCAGATAAGTTACAGCCCATGCTTTTTTTATATACAGTATGAAAAAACCAAAGCAAATAAAAAAAGAAAAAACAATACTCTTAATTGACAGTAATAAAATACATCGCCTGTTATTAGAGAAAATCCTTAAACGCACCAATTATAAGTTAATATTTGCCAATAGTAAGGAAGAAGTATATAATTATTGCAAAACAAATACAGATTTCAATTTAATAATAATTGAGCCTTTATTACCCTATACAGATGGCTACGTTTTAATGAAACACATAAAAGAAATTAGAAAAGAAATTCCAATAATAGCATTAACAGTTTGTGCCTTGTTGCACGAAAAAGAAAAATGTTTTAAATACGGTTGCGATGCTTATTTATCAAAACCTTTTGTTGCAAAAAATCTTATTCAGATTTTAGAGCAAAAGTTAAAAAATTAGGTTTTTATGAACTTTTAATATATATTTGTTAAATAATTTTAAACTTTTAAATTATGAAAAAAACAGTTTTACTTTTCGCATTAATGATTGTAAGCAGTTTAATGTTTGCACAAAACCCATCAATTATTCAGAAAGAATGGGTAAAAACATATAGTTATCAGGATTCCATTTACAATTGTGCAACAGCAATTGATGCAAACGGCTATGTTTATGTTACAGGCTATACTTATGATGCAATTACAAAAGCAAATGCCACAACAATTAAATACGATAGTCTGGGAAATGAACAATGGGTAAAACATTATAACGGAGCAAGCAACAATAACGACAGAGCCACAGGAATTATTCTTGATTCTTACGGAAATATCTACGTTTGCGGTTTTACAAGTGTCGGAGCAATAAACATAAACTGTTTATTAATAAAATACGACAATAACGGAAACGAACTCTGGACTAAAACTTATGATAACGGAGGCTACGATTGCCTAAATGCTCTTGCATTAGACAATAGCGGACACATATATTCAACAGGCGAAAGCTATGATGCAGGACATTACGATATACTTACATTAAAATGCGACCCCAACGGAAATATACTTTGGGGAAAACGAAAAGATAACGGAAATAACGATTTTGCAAAGTCAATAATTGTAAAAAACAACAGAGTTTATGTAGGCGGATATGGATATTTTACAAACTATAACTATTTACTAATTTCATACGACCTTAACGGAATTGAACAATATACAGTTCCTGTTACCACAAGCAACAACGATTATGCACAGTCTATGACAATTGATAACAATTTAAATATTTATTTAACCGGACATACCGAAAATTCAGGAATCTCAGAATATTACACCGTTAAATTCAATACAAGCGGTAGTATATTATGGAATAAGCAATATAAAGATAATGCTGACTGGAACAAAGCATTTTCAATTTGTAACGATAATTCAGGAAATATTTATATCACAGGAATAACAATAAGTTCAAACATTAGTACAATAACAACACTAAAATATAACACGGCAGGCGACCAGCTTTGGACACAAAAATACTACACACAAACCCAAATGTACAAAGCAACAGCAAGTATAGTATGCGACAATACTACAGGCGTATATGTAGGAACAACAGCAGGTACTATAAACAACGATTACTGCACAATAAAATATAACTTTGACGGAGTAGAACAGTGGGTACAAACATACAATGGAACAGGCAACGGCGAGGATATAGTTTCAGATTTAACAGTAGATTCACAAGGCAATGTTTATGTAACAGGGCAAAGTTTTAACGGTAACAATTTTGATTTTGCAACGGTAAAATACAGCTTACAGGATATTTATATACCCGATTATCAATCCGACCCACCAGGCGACAGTTACATATTTTATCAAAACAAAGGACAATTAAAAGACATACAAAACCACCCACGTCCCGACCTTAAATTTTATACAAACGCATGTAGCCCCAAAATATATTTAACAGATACATCACTTTCTTATGTATTTGCAGAAATAGACACTATTGAAACAACAATTGATACACTTTACAGAGTAGATATGAAAATGCACAGAGCTAGTGATCCACAATTGCAGTATATGGAATATGTGCAGGGACATTTAAACTATTATCTTGCACATATACCCGAAGGCAGAATAAACATAAACGGCTACCGCCGTATTGTTGCACCAAATATTTACGATAATATTGATTTACACTATTACAGCAATAGTGCAGGCTTTAAATATTATTTTGTTGTAAACCCAAACGGAGACGACAGTAATATAAAAATGAAATTTAGCGGAGCACAAAATATAAGCATACAAAACAATGAACTGATAATTGAAACACCGCTTGGCAATATTGAATTTCAACATGCAGACGTATACCGCATAAATCCCGGAGGCAATGTAATACCAATGCCAAACCAAGGCGATTATTATATTGACAATGATGGAAATATAGGTTTTGATATACACAATTACCCCTCTAATAGCACACTTATAATAACTTTAAAAGAAGGATTGGCACCTTTAGGTCCTACTGATATTGATAATATAAAATGGTGTACATTTTATGGAGGCAGTTCTTTTGACCTTTTTTTAGATGTAGAAACTAATAGTTCAGATGATATCTGGATTACAGGGATAACTCAAAGTCCTATTTTTCCTGTATATGAAGGGCAATTTATGGCACCTTTTGGTAATATGGATGTAGTCTTAATAAAATTTGCAAATGATGATGAATGGGAATGGGCTACCTATTTTGGTGGTAACGAAAATGATGGTATGAGTGGGTTTTTTGAAGGAAAAACAGGTATAGCAGTCGATGACGCTAATAATTGTTATATTGCAACATCAACAGAAAGCAAAGATTTACCCTTGTTACAGCCAACTACTGCTGCTTATTTTGATAGCGATACATCCTTCTGTAAAAATGTTTTTATTGCTCAATTCGATGAATTGGGAGAACGTACATGGTGTACCTATTTTGGTCGTGATGATGGCACATGATTAGTAGGTGTGGCATCGTACGATGTTAAGCTTGATAACAACAATAATTTATATGTTGTTGGTATTAATAAAGGAATTGACTTAGTAAATCCATTACCATATAGCGGTTTAAGATATACATTTATAGCTGAATTTGATACGGATTTAGATTTAATTTGGTCAACATATTATGGAGGAACAGGATTAGACTATATTAAAAATATAAGTTTTGATAATAATAATGATTTAATTATTACGGGTAGAACAACTTCAACTGATTTCCCTGTTATTCCCTATGGAAATGCATATTATCAAGATACATCAGGAGGAGGGATTGATGCATTTATTGCAAAATTCAGTAATAATATTCCTGTATGGGCAACTTATTTGGGTGGTGATGGCGAAGATATTGCAAATGGTATATGTTCCGACCAGTTAGGTAATTATTATATTGTTGGTAGCACAATGTCAACAGATTTTCCAACACATCAATATACTAATCCAAATGCAATTTTTGACAGCACCTATAACGGAAATGATATTATAACTCATACCTATAATGGTGATGCATTTCTAAGCAAATTTAATAATTTAGGAGAACCGGAATTAATTACTTATTATGGAGATATTGGTGATGAAGGATTTTCGGATGTTTCTATTACTAATAATAACAATATATATATAACAGGAGCTACTACGAGTGACGGAATACCATTTGCCTCACCAAATTTACCAAATGCTTTTGTTCAAAATAATATGTTTGGTTTTCAGGATGGAATGTTGATTTCACTTAACAGCGATTTAGAATTGCAATGGACAACATATCTTGGCGGACCTGAAGGTTCCGGTGCTGATTGGACAACAGCCTTAACAATTACAAATAATAACAAATTGTATATGGTTGGTTATACCAGTGCCATATCTGATTTTCCATTAGTTGAATCACCAAATTCTCTGTCATATTATCAGGATACTATTGCAGGAAATAACGATGGTTTTATTACAAAATTCGATATTTTAATTATAGAAGGAATTGAAGAAAAAGAAACACGGAATACAGATTTTAATATTTTTCCAAATCCAACAGCAGATATACTTTATATTAAAACGGATGAAAAAATAGAATCTTATAGAATTTATAACATAACAGGACAACAGGTAAAATCTGGAAAATATAATAATGGGATTAATATTAAAGAACTTTCAGTGGGGATTTATTTGTTAAAAGTAAATATGAAAAATAAAAGCATAAGTGCTAAAATTATAAAAAATTAAATCAAAAAGTTATGAAAAAATTAAGTTTATTTTCAGCAACACTATTATTTATATTATTTGCCAATGCACAAATTGTTAATATCCCCGATACTAACTTTAAAGCTGCATTAATAGCACACAACCCTGTTATTGACACCTCTGGAGATGGAGAAATACAAGTAAGCGAAGCAAGTGCTTATACAGGAAATATTAATGTTTTTAATGAAAATATTTCTGATCTTACAGGAATTGAGGCTTTTATTGCTCTTACTGATTTAAATTGTTGTTATAATCAATTAAGCACATTAGATGTAAGTAACAATACTGCTCTTACTAATTTTTATTGTAATAATAATCTATTAAGTAGTTTAAATGTAAACAATAATACTGCTCTTACTGATTTACAGTGCTGTAATAATCAATTAACAACATTAGATATAAGTAACAATACTGCTCTTACTTATTTATATTGCGAAAATAATCAATTAGACACATTAGATGTAAGCAACAATACTGCTCTTACTTATTTAATTTGTGATTATAATCAATTAAGCTCCTTAGATGTAAGCAATAATACTGCTCTTACTGATTTTTGTTGTAATAATAATCTATTAAGTAGTTTGAATGCAAAAAATGGGAATAATTATATTTTATCCTTCTTTGTTGCTGATAATAACCCAAACTTATTTTGTATTGAAGTAGATGATTCTACTTGGTCAACAGCTAACTGGGCATTTATTGACCCTCAATCTTATTTTAGTGAAGATTGTTCAACAAGTGGTGTAAAGGAAATACAAAGAACAGAACTAAGGGTTTACCCCAATCCCACAACAGGAAAAATAAGATTACAAGCAGAGGGCGTTGAGAGAATTGAGATTATGGATATACAGGGAAAACAAATATACACAGGTATTAAAAAAGAAATAAACCTTAGTAATAACAGTAAAGGCATATACTTTATAAAAGTAACAACAGAAAAAGGTGTAGCGGTTGGGAAAATGGTATTGGAATGATTCAGATACTTGCTTTTCTGATTATTTTTATTAGTTACAGGCAACCTTATAAGAAATATTTGTGTCTTATAAGAAATTGAAAAATTATGAAACAACTAATACTCCTTTTAGCCATACAATTATTTGTATTATTTACAAATGCACAAATAGTAAATATTCCCGACCCCGTTTTTAAAACATTTCTTGTATCTGACAGTTTAATTAATACAAATACGGATACAGAAATACAACTAAATGAAGCGAATGGTTACTCTGGGGTTATTCATATTTCTGGCTATTCAATTTTTGACCTAACAGGTATTGAGTATTTTACATCAATTGTAAGTTTGCAATGTATGGATACTTATATAGATTCTATTGATGTTAGTAATAATCAATCTATAGAATTAATAAACTGTTTTTCTGTTAATTCGTTAAAGAAAATTAATGCAAATAATTGTACATCTTTAAAAGAAATATGGGCAAGCTCAAGTAATATATCATCTCTAAATGTTAATAACTGCATATCTCTTGAGAAATTAGACCTCTGTTTTAATCAATTAATTACATTAGATTTAAGTACATGTTATAGTTTTGTTTATTTATCAAGTTGTAGCAATCAACTTATAAGTTTAAATGTAAAAAATGGTAACAATTCAAATTTTATAAATTTCCATGCTCCTAACAATCCCAACCTACTTTGTATTGAGGTAGATAATGTTGCGTGGTCAACTACAAATTGGACAGATAAAGATTCTATCGCATCGTTTAGTGAAGATTGTTCTATAGGTGTTTCAAACGAAGTTCAAATAACAAACTTAAGTGTTTACCCCAACCCAACAACAGGGAAAATAAACATAACTAATGCCGAAAACTCGTCTGTGTATATTTATAATATTATGGATGAATTAGTAAAAACTGTTAGTCAATTTACGGAAAGCATAAATATTTCAAATCTACCAAATGGAAATTATATAGTTAAGTTAATTAAAGATTCGGCAATACTATACGAGAAGATTATTCTTATTAAATAGTTAATTATGAAAAAAATCATTTATCTTATTATAATCTTATATTTTTTGACAATTTCAAACTTATCAGCAAATGCTGATACTTTATATGTAAGTCCAAATCCATTTGATTCAATTACAACAATTCATTTCGACATTGTACAGAATGACACAGTTTCTTTATACGTTTATGATATGTTGGGTCATATTGTTAAAACATATTTTCAAGATACATTTTTGACCAGTGGCTCTTATTCAATAAATTTTATTGCCGACACTTTACCAAATGGCATCTATTTAGTTATTCTTAATACAACTACAAATACATTAATTGCAAAAGTTGTCATTGGATTTGTTGGAATAAGTGAAAATGAAATTGAAAAACAAAAATCAATCATTTATCCTAATCCTACAACTGGAAAAATTACAATCAAAGCAGAAGATATAGAGAAAATAGAGATTATGGATATGCAAGGAAGAACCGTTTATATTGGTAGTGAAATGGAAATAGATATTAGTAATAATCCAAAAGGCATATATATAGTAAAAGGAACTACAAACAAAGGTGTTGGCGTAGAGAAAATTGTTTTAGAGTAAGCCAATTTTAAAGTTTAAATATTTTCACTTTAATTTTAAATAAAGTAGAATAGATAATTTCACATAACTTCC
The DNA here is from genome assembly GCA_964435855.1 of uncultured Bacteroidales bacterium. Lineage (GTDB taxonomy): Bacteria > Bacteroidota > Bacteroidia > Bacteroidales > CAYTAU01 > CAYTAU01. The sequence goes on from CAYTAU010000108.1 coordinate 12,163, forward strand.
TGTTTAATAAATTAAATTTATAATTTTACAGATTATTATAAATCAATAATGAACAATCAGTTAAAAATAAAAGTTGATGATTTTTC
>CAYTAU010000109.1:0-12093 GCA_964435855.1 uncultured Bacteroidales bacterium
CATCGTAGTCTTGGTGAGCCGTTACCTCACCAACAAACTAATGTCACGCATGCCCGTCCGTAGCCATCGTAATTTTAATCATAAAAACATGTGAATTTATGATATTATGGGGTATTAATCCGAATTTCTTCGGGCTATTCCCCTGCTACGGGTAGGTTGCATACGCGTTACTCACCCGTGCGCCGGTCGTCAGCGAGAGCAAGCTCTCCTGTTACCCCTCGACTTGCATGTGTTAGGCCTGCCGCTAGCGTTCATCCTGAGCCAGGATCAAACTCTTCGTTGTATAAAAAGAAAATTAATTTCTGGTCAAGATTTAAATTTATTAGTCAATCAATTGACTTAAGGTATTTTATTAAACCTACCTTTTTTACTCTTCAATATATCAAAGAACTTTTTAAAATTTTTGGACTGCAAAGGTAATTACCTTTTTGTTATCCAACAAATATTTTAGAAAATATTTTTGAAAAATTTCAAGAACTTTTTTTTTTAAGCGGATGCAAAGATAAATACTTTTAATTTTATCGTACAAGTTTTTTTTTGAATTTATTTTATGTTTTTTTCAAATCGCAAAATATCAGACTAATAAATTTATTATTTGTGTGGAATATTGTTGCATTTTAAAATTGAATCTATGTTTTCAATTCTTTATGTCATATTCATTATTTATATTTCTTTTTCGGTCCAAGCAATAATAGATGCAGGCAATATATGAGCAAACAGTATCAGTGATGCAACCAACACAACATCTATTGGTGTATTAGTTATTGCTAACGATAACAATAAGATTAATATAATTACCGTAAAAATACCATAGGCATATCTTAGCGACTTACTTGTTAATGCAATTTCTCTTTCATCTAATTTTTTTAATGGTTTGTGAGTAAACCCCCATAATCCTGTTTTAATAAAGGTTAGCACGAAGCTCGCTGAAAATATGATGAATGCAATGATTTCAATTGCTATAAAAATATTAACCTTTTGTTTAATTTTGCAATATTCAAAGATTATAACCATACTACATAAACTTAAAAAAGTTAGAATTACTCCAATTCTTCTGTTTTTGACAGATTTTTTCAATTCCATAATTATTCCTCCTTTGATTTTTTAATTAATAATTGACTTAAAGGGATTAATGGTTCAGTTGAAAAAATTACATCAATTGGCAATTCAAATATTTCAGAAATACGAAAAGCTAAATCCAGACTTGGATTGTATTCTTCTCTTTCTAAATATCCAACAGTTTGAAAATTTACACCAATTTTCTCTGCTAGTTCTTTGCGTGTTAATGCTTTCTCTTTGCGAAGTATTGCAATTCTATTATGAATTTTTCTACTTTCCATGATGCAAATATAAAACATAATATTATATATATACAACATTCTGTATAAAATATTTTAACAAAATAATTATTTCATTGTATTTTAGTGTATTAATTTTAAATTGCGTGGAAAGGTTATCAGTATTGAACAGTTTCTCCTATTATTTTCATCTATGAACATTTTTCTGCTTATGGCAGACAACTTGAATATGTAGTGGGGCTTTTGTATTATTTTTTCCTTTTCAAATAATTATTATACCAAAAAAAAGCTATCCCTTTTTGATAAATGAGATAGCTTTTTTTTTAATATTAAAAAAATATTACTATTCGGGTTTTTTATAAACTATTGCAACAACTGTTTTGTCATCGCCACCCATGTTTACAGTTAATCCGTAAGGACGTTCAGGTTTAATTTCAATTTGAGCGTCGCCTGCTTTGCCTGTTAATTGTTCCCAAATTGTAACTGCCTGATGAACTCCTGTTCCACCTGTAGGATGTCCCCATCCAACTAAACCTCCTGTTGTATTAAATGGTATTTTGCCATCTCTTGCTGTATTTCCTGCAGCTACAAAGTCAGCACCTTCGCCACGTTCAGCAAAGCCAATGGCTTCGGTTGCAATAATTCCTGCAATAGTGAAACAATCATGAGTTTCAATAGTTCCTAGTTGCTCTTTTGTAATTCCTGCAGACTCAAAAGCTTTTTTTACCGCTTGTTCGGTTGTCATTAAACGTGTTAAATCCTCTGGTTTCTTTGTTAAATCATATTCAGCTTGCCCTAATCCAATAATTTCTACAGCATTGCTTTTAGAAATTCCTGTTTTTACAAGCCCTTCTTCCGACAAAATTGCAATTGATGAACCAGCATCAGATACTTTAGAACAATCAAATACATTCAAATTATCAACAAATCCTTTTGGATTTGGCTCCATCATTCCTGTTTTTTCAAGATCTTTTGTTGTGTTATGGTATTCTTGAGCAGTAGGACAAAGTCGTGCATTTTCAATTGCATTTCTATACCAGCGAGCAAGACCTTTACGGGTTTTTTCTCTACCGTATTTTTCAAAATATGCACCAGCTCTGTCACTAAATTGTCCGGGGAAAAAATAAGCATGTCCTTCTTTTCTGTCCTGAAACCAACCTGCACCGGCAAGCACATCAGCGCCGTATATAGCTTTCATTGTATTTTGAACTTCAACACCTATTGTGAGTACCACATCAGCAGTATCTGCCAATACTGATTTAATACCAGATGCTAATGCTAATGCTCCAGAAGCACAAGCTCCCTCAACTCTTGTACAAGGAATATATTTAAGTTTTTCATCAATCATTGGTATAAAACCTGCCAGATTTCCTTGTTTATTAAATCTTGCAGCCATAAAATTACCAATTATACCTTCATCAACATTTTCGGCACCACCAATTTGATCGAGAGTTCCTTGTCCTGCTTCTTTTATATAATGTTCAAGTCCCGGGCGAGGCTTTTTAGGATGAAATTCTTTTCTTCCTGTACCAAGTGCAACCGTGTTGTAACCAGCTGCCATATATACTTTTTTTCTTAGTTTCATGATTTTAAATTTTTAATTGTTAAAATAATCGTTTATTGGTCCATAAGCATGAAAAAAGCCTGTTAGCATTACAGTATTTACATCTGCTGTACTAAATGCAACATTGTCGTTTACCAACTGATTGCCAATTTCGTTTGAACGAAAACCATATTTGCTTGCTAAATTAGCACCTAAAGTATCAAGAGTTCTCAATTCTTTGAAGAAAGCTGAAAAAATTTCATCTTTTTTCTTATTTCTCACCATCGATTTCCATTGTGGAGCATTAGCTGGTAATGCACCTAATTTATCATCGCATCTTGCTTTGAAAGTCTCTATTGCAACATAATCTTTTTTGTCGATATCATAAACTGCTACAGGAACTCCTTTTTCATATTTCAAGAATCCGTCTTTTTGCGAGCCATTAGAATTTTGTCCGCCCATAACTCCTTGTGCAACCATTTTGTCGAGCAAATCGCTATGTAAATCTTCATTATCCAGATGTGGGTTCATAACACTCATTATATACATGCAAACCTCAACACCTACATAATCTATAAGCTGGAAAATTCCCATTGGGCGAACAAGAAAATCTTGTGTTACCTTATTTACTGCATAAACTGCCTCAACAAATGGTACTTCTTGTGCCAATGTTTCTACCTCTTTTATTCCGTGTAGTGCATCGCGCATAAAATGTCCGTTGCCAATAAATCCGGCAAAATCGTTCGACGGAACAACTACTTTTCTAAGATTTTTAGAATATACTTTTGCAAATTCTTCTAATTCGCCAAGAGTGTTCTCACCTTTTATAATTTCTACCAGTTTCTGAACTGCTGGCGGATTATAAAAATGAACTCCAAGTACTCTTCCTCCCAGATTAGCATCAGCATCTAGCTTGCCAATAGGAATTGAAGATGTATTTGTAAAATACCAGGGTTTGTTCTGATTATTTGCATCTATCTGACTAAATATTTTCACTTTCAAAGCAGGGTCTTCTTTTATAGCTTCAAAAATCAGAGTAGAATCGTAAGTTGGCTCTAGCCTGGTAACTGGCCTAATAATATTCAAAACATCATTAATGTATTGTTCTATTATGTCGCCGTTTTCTATAAGGTCGGCTCTGTCGGCATAAACTTTTCTGAGCGATACGGTATTTTTTTCGGCCACTTTTAATACCTGCGATCTAATATATCCCATTAGTCCGTTTAAAGCCACGCTGGAAACATCCATTGCATTTATAACAAATAGTTTGCCTTTGTTTTCGGGCTTTAAACTAAGGTCTGCCATCTCCATTGCTGTAAGCAATAAAATTCCGCTGCCCATTTTTCCTGCAGCACCAAGCACAGAAACATTTTGCAGTCTTTCAGTATATTCCATAGTTAAAAATTTTACAGTGTTATTTTTTATATAATTTTAGATGAATTACAAAAATAAGGTTTAAAAACGATTTTTTAAATTTTATTATCGAATATTTAACTGTCAAAAAAATGTTATTGAACATCAATAGTATATTAAAAAAACATCGCTTACAAAGATTTGTAAGCGATGTTTTTTTAATATAATGCTTTAGGGGGGTCTAAAAATTTCCTTTAACTATTTCATCCCGACAACTTTTTTAATATATGTAGTATTATTAATAGTTATTTTTACAATTAAAGTTCCATTCGAAATATTATATTTCTCAGAATTAAATTTATAAAAATATTCTCCAGTATCTTGTTTGTCATTAATAATTGTTTCGATTTTTCTACCTGAAAGATCAAAAATTGTAATATTAACATTTGCTAAGCCTGTAAGGCTATACAAAATACTAAATTCTTTTTCAAACGGATTAGGATAAATTTGATATGAGACCTGAATTTTATCATTATTATCAATGCTACTAACTTCGTCTACATAAATCCCTTCACTTCCTGATGAAGTATCAACATAAAAATTCAAATCACCGAATACTGTATCTATAGATGTTATGTTAATATCAGTATATGTTTCAATTAACGGAAATCCAGGAATATCTACCGTTAAATTATATCCATTACCAAAACCAATATCTCCAAAATGATAATCTCCATTTATATCTGTTTCTGAATTTGCAACAGGTTCATCATTTGGTTCTTGTTCGATATATACCTCTGCACCGGGAACTGGTTCTCCCATTCCTTTTGTTCCAGAACCATAAACAATGTTACCGAATATTGATCCGTTTCCTGTTGCAACCGGTATCATTTCATACATAGAAGAAGTCAAATTTATAATGTCTTCACAATTAATGGACAATACTTGTCCGTCTGCCCATGAATAAGCAGAATCGTGATAAGTATCAAGAACATTTGGCATACTTGTTCCGTTTATTAAAGAAATTTGTATTAGATAGTCCCCCGGATAAATATCATAAAATTCATAATGGCCACTTGATAATAATGCAGCATCAAGAGTATCTATTTCGAAACTATTCTCAAATTTTAATAAATAAGCTATAGCAGAAAAATCGGGAATAGGACCATAAGATGTTGCGTTAACATCTCCAATGATAGTTGCAGATAATAATTCCGGAATATGAACCTCAATAAATTCCTGACAGCCATTAAAATCAGTAACGGTTGCTAGATAATTTCCTGCACATAGTCCTGTTTCGGTGGGAACATTTGAAGCATTCTCCCATAAATAAACATAAGGCTGAGTTCCGCCAGTTACAATAAGTGTTCCTTCACCGTCACATAAGCCTCCACACGAAGCTGGAATAACAGATGAATCTAATACCAAAACAAGAGGCTCTGTTATTGTAAATGAATCAATCAAAGAACAACTATAATCCATAGTAACTAAAAAATAGTTTCCGGGTACAAGATTACTAACGGTATCAACATATGAATTAAATTGAGACATTAAGGCATTGTACCATATTGTTTCATATACTGTATTAGGAGGATAATTTGCTATTGCTTGCCCGTCATTTGCTCCATTACAGGAAACATTAAAATTATTAAAATTATTTCCAATATAATTTGTTTTTATTGCAATCATGTTGTTGTCTTTTTCTCCGGCAATAACGGGTAAACACATATTATTATTTATTGCAATACTGTATCCTATTTCATCAATGTTAGATTCTCCTATTATTTTTTCTGAAATTATGTTTCCTGAATAACAACTAATTATTGTTAAAAACATATCTTTATCTCCGTTAATAGGATTAGTAGTATAGCCTGTAACATATATCATAGAATCAACCATTTTTATATCAAGAACTTCATCATCTAAAGCATCGCCAAAAGAAGTTTCCCAAACAACAACACCCATTGATTGATCAAATTTACATATATATGCATTTTTATCGCCACCTACTGTTGTGTTATAACCTCCCACTATAAATCCCGAATATGTCCATTGATCAAATATTATTACATTTGCAGCTTCGTCGCCATTTGGCAAATCAATAGTATCTTGCCATGTAACTGTGAAATATGAATTTCCTACCATAACAGAATAATCGATGCCAAAAAGCATAATGTTTTTATTAAATGCGGGGTCAATTTGATAACCGGCAACAGCGCCTATACCCGTGTTTTTCACGCCATTATCGGCACAAAAACTTACGGCAACTTCATCAGCATTAGGATTACCAAAACTTTGTGAAATGGTTGTATCAAACAAAGATTCGTTATCAACACCTATTAATAAAACATCTTTGTCAAGTGTAACATCATTGGTTTTATATCCAATTGCAAGAGCATTGTTGTAAAAACTATATTCATCAAGATCGAAAATACCAATGATCTCATCATCGTTTGGAGTATGATATGAAATTGTATCAGTAACATTTCCTGTGCCATCGAATTTTATTATTAAAATATCTTTGTCACCGCTTGCATCGGTGAAACCTGCACCCAAAAATGAATTGGTATATTTTGCCAATGCAAACTCTACATAAGCAGAGTTTAAAACCTCATTTGCTGTTGTTCCGAAAGTAGTTGTTGTAATGGGGTTCCCGAAATCATCAACAATAATAGCGTAAAAATCGCTGCCCCCATTGCCAAACGATTGAGTTGTTCCTAATATTACACCATCACCACCCATCGGATCGAACTGTATGTGTTTTGCTACATCTGGATTTGCACCTCCATATAATTTTTGCCAACCCGGAACCTGAGCAAATATGGAAATTGGCAATAAACAAAAAATTAGTAAAATTGTGTAGATCTTTTTCATATCAATAAATTTAATTGGTTAAAATTTTATGTAAAAATACAAAAATTTTACAAATTAAAACCTTTTTTTTTAAAATTGAATATGTGGCCTGATTAATAGCCTGTTAAGAAATATTTAATTGAGATATAAATTGATAATTATATTACAACTTTATGTGAAAATTTCTAATTTAAAAGCTAGGCAATGTTAAAGCAATACAGTTTTGAATAGTTAGCGTATAATGGTTAATTTCTTTGAATAATATTCTTCATTATCATTAAATATTTTTACTATGTACATTCCATTTTTTAAGTGTGAAATATCAATTTTTTGATTTGAGTAAATTTCTTTTGAATATAAGTTTTGTCCATCAATATTAAATATAATTAAAGTGTATTGTTCATTATTATTTAGGTTTAACTGAAAATTATTATTTGCCGGATTAGGATATATTAAATTCTTTTCATTATTAGAAAACTCCGTTAAACCTGTTTGAGTACAGCTTAAATCATATGTTATTTTATTTGATTGTGCAAGGCTATCAGTGAAATCATCCCAAATATTTATATTTTGCAAGTAATATTCTAGCCAAGGTTTCAAGAAAGAAAAAAGAGTTGCGTGAAGTTCTTCACGTGTTATGCTTCCACTTCCACCTGTTGTAAGCTCACCAAATGAGCAATTAAAATTATCGTTTGCAAAATTACAATGCCCCCCACCGATAATGCTAATAAATGTTTTGCAGTCACTCGCAAGAGAGTCATACATTGGTACTTGATGATCTGCTGGTGGAGCAACACCATCTTCTTCTCCAGAAAAAACAAGTACTGGAACTGTAACATCTTGAGCTGCTGTAATTGATGATGGAGTAGTGTTTGCTGCTGCAAATGTAATCATAGTTGTAATATCTGTATTGTTTTGGGCAGCCAAAAAAGCTGATCCTCCTCCCATAGAGTGTCCCATAATAGCACATTCTGTATTTATTGCTCCATAAAACAAACTTAGATTGTCAGAATTTAAACCGTAGACTTCATTAACTAAAAACCTTAGGTCTAATCCAAATTCTTCATGGCTAGGAGACATACTCCCTTCTGTCCTTGGAAATGCAATTATGTATCCTTTTGGAATAAGTGTGTCAACAAAATTTTCATATGTATCCCAAGACATTACAAAACCATGTCCAAAAATTATATATGGGAAACTTCCAGCAGCAATTGCAACATTATCTCCTGCTGTATTTGCAGGATAGTATAGCTCTGTTTCAATTTGTCTATTAGCTCTAGCGGAATCTTCAAATGTAATAGTTGTATGACCAATTTCATATTGAGAAAACAATTGACACGAAATAAGTAATACTAAAATCGAAAAGTAAATGGGGTTTTTCATCTTTTTGGTTATTTTAAGTTAGACCATATAATATAAGTTCTATTAAATCATCAATTTTAAACGAATTTTCTACCATACTGTTTCTTACAAATAATGGAATTTCCATAGCTTTGTTAATATTTACAACAATTTTTGCTTTTTTATAAAGTTTTTCGTTGGTTGAAGTGCTTCCAATATTTAATATTGAATAAACTAATTCTATTTCTTGCTGATGAAATTTTTCCCTTTTTCTCTCTATCAAAGGAAGAAAAGTTAAAAGTTCAGATTTTAAATTTGAATATCTATCAGATAAAAGCTGTAAATGACTGAAACGAGCAATCATATATCCTGTCATCTTACTTTCCAGGTTGTCTCCTTTTGCGGTTTCTTCAACCAACTTAATAAATAATGTTTTTGCTTCTTCTTCAATAATGGTTGAAAATATTGTTTCCTTATCTTTAAAATAATAATACAAATAAGTTTTTGTTTTACCCATTTCACGAGCAATATCTGCCATGCTTGTTTTTTGATAACCAAATTTTGAAAATATTTCAGCAGCACATTTTAATATTTTTTCGGTTTCTATACGTTTATTGCTTGATTCTTCCATTTGAACATTATGTTTAAACGTTCAAATTTAAACTAATCTTTTTTAACTTCCAATTTTTTTTTTATTTTTATATATATGCACTTAATTATGTTATAAAATTTGAGAATCTGTACGATTTAGATATAGAACTCTTTTTTAAAGAAAATCAGATAAAAAAAGTATTTAAATTTAAATCTAAATATTAATTGTTGATTTTAAAAAATATATTACTTTTGCAGCCCAATTATAAATTATTTATATGGAAAATTATTTAAACGCTGAAAAAAAGCAAGAAATATTTTCGAAGCACGGAAAGTCTAATAAAGATACTGGCAATACAGAAGGTCAGATAGCTTTATTTTCCCACCGTATTTTACATCTTACTGAGCACATGAAAAAAAATCGTAAAGATTTTCATACAGAACACGCTTTAGTAAAATTGGTTGGAAAAAGAAGAAGCTTATTAGATTATCTTAAAAATAAAGATATTGCAAGATATCGTTCTATTATTAAAGAACTAAAACTTCGTAAATAAATTTTTAAAAAAAAGGCAATTTCAAATTGCCTTTTTTTATCCCTTAATTATTAGAATTTTATATAGCACCTGTGATGTGCAAACGCAAAAATCTCCGCGTAGAAGAGAGATTAATTACTTAATTAACACAATATGTATAATTTAATTAAAAAAGAAATCGACCTTGGTAATGGTCGTATTATTGAAATTGAAACAGGAAAACTGGCAAAACAAGCAGATGGAGCTGTTGTTGTAAAAATGGGAAAAACAATGTTGCTTGCCACTGTAGTTTCCTCATCTGAAGCCAGAGAAGGCTTGGACTTTATGCCTCTTTCATGTGAGTTTAGAGAAAAATATGCTTCAACAGGAAGATTCCCAGGCGGTTTTATAAAAAGAGAAGCAAGACCTTCAAATCATGAAATTTTAATTGCCAGACTTATTGACAGGGCTTTAAGACCACTTTTCCCTGATGATTATCATGCCGATACATTTGTAAATGTAGAATTAATATCTTCAGACAAAGAAGTTATGCCCGATTCTTTAGCAGGATTAGCTGCATCTGCAGCATTATCAGTTTCTGATATTCCATTTAACGGACCAATATCAGAAGTAAGGGTAGCCCGTATTGATGGGAAATTTATGATCAACCCTACTTTTGAGGAAAAAGAAAAAGCTGACATTGACATTATAGTTGCTGCAACCAAAGAAAATATTATGATGGTTGAAGGAGAAATGAGTGAAATATCAGAAGCAGAAATGTTAGATGCTATTAAGTTTGCTCATGAAACGATAAAAATTCAATGTGAAGTTCAGATTGAAATGGCAAAAGAATTAAAAATAATTAAAAGAGAATATTGCCATGAAAATAATGATGAAGAATTAAAAGAAAAAGTTAATAAAGAAACATATCAAAAAATATATGATATTGCCAAGCAAGGACTTGCTGACAAACATAAAAGAAAAGAACTGTTTGGTGCTGTTAAAGAAGAATTTATCTCTCAGTATGATGAAAAAGATGAAATTGACACAGAATTAATAAATAAATATTTTCATGATGTTCATAAAGATGCTGTAAGGCGTGTTTTGTTAGACGAAGGTGTTAGACTTGACGGAAGAGATACTGACGAAATTCGCCCTATTTGGGGAGAGGTTAATTATTTGCCGGGAACACACGGTTCCGCGATTTTTACACGCGGAGAAACACAATCTTTAACAACTATAACTTTAGGAACAAGACTTAATGAACAAAGTATAGACGGAGCTATTATTCAGGGTTCTGAGAAATTCACTCTTCATTACAATTTTTTGCCTTTTTCAACAGGTGATGCTCGTCCATACAGAGGAGTTGGTCGTCGTGAAATAGGACACGGAAATTTAGCCCTCAGAGCATTAAAGAAAATGGTGCCTGGTGAAGCAGAGAATAACCCATATACAATACGTGTTGTTTCTGATATTTTAGAATCAAACGGTTCGTCATCAATGGCAACTGTGTGTGCTGGGACATTAGCACTTATGGATGCAGGTGTTAAAATTAAAAAACCTGTTTCTGGTATTGCAATGGGCTTAATTACCGATAACAATTCAGATAAATATGCTATACTTTCCGATATTTTGGGAGATGAAGATCATCTTGGAGATATGGACTTTAAAGTTACCGGAACTCGTGATGGAATTACCGCAACTCAAATGGATATAAAAGTTGATGGTTTGCCTTATGAAGTTCTTGCTAAAGCATTAGAACAAGCAAAAAAAGGAAGGCTTTTTATTCTTGATGTTATGAAAGAAATAATTGCTGAACCAAACAATGATTACAAACCACATGCTCCAAGAATGGAAAGAATTATTATTAAAAAAGAAATGATAGGTGCGGTTATTGGTCCCGGAGGTAAAGTAATTCAGGAAATTCAAAGTACAACAGATACAGTAATAGTAATTGAAGAAGTAGACGACACAGGTGTTGTAGATATTGCTTCAAGCAATAAAGAAGCTATTGATGCAGCAATGCAAAGAATTCGTGAAATTACTCAAGCTCCTGAGGTTGGTAAAGTTTACAAAGGGAAAGTGATTTCTGTAGTCTCTTTTGGAGCGTTTATCGAAATTTTTAAAGGGACTGAAGGATTATTACATATTTCAGAAATTGAATGGCACAAAATACGTGCAGTTGAAGATGTATTAAAAGTGGGTGATATTATAGATGTTAAATTGATTGATGTTGATAAGAGGTCGGGTAAACTAAAACTTTCTCGCAAGGTTTTGTTAGAAAAACCTATGAGAGAATAAAAATATGTTAAACTATAAAAAAAAAGCCACTTAAAATTAATTTAAGTGGCTTTTTTACATATAATTTATTTATTATACTTTATGTCTTGGTTCATCAGAAACACCTAATTTTACTCTTCCTTTTGCTCTTCTGGCAGCTAAAATTTTTCTGCCGGCGGCAGTTGCCATCCTTAGTCTAAAACCGTGTTTGTTTTTTCTTTTTCTATTCGATGGTTGAAATGTTCTTTTCATAATTTATATAATTAGATATTATTCAATAATTAAAAATTCGGACTGCAAAAATATAGTTTTTTTTCGATTT
>CAYTAU010000110.1:0-11671 GCA_964435855.1 uncultured Bacteroidales bacterium
CTTTATCTCAATATGAGAATGACGAGCTATTTAAATATTATTAATCATGAAAAAAACATTATGGCTCTTAGTTTTATTACTAATTATAAATAATTGCATAGCAAACAATAATGACACTATAAAGGTTTATAAACACAAGATAGGTATTTCAACTTCGCACTTTTATAATTATCCTATTATTAAGGTTAATCAAGCAACTATTAAATATAATACTCCAAAATATGGATACGGCTTAGCTCTTAATTATAATAAGAATATATCTGATAAATTATCAATAAATACAGGATTATATGTTTATAGAATTAGTGCCTCGTTTTTGGTTAGCAGATTGCCAGATTATGAATCTGGATTTGCTTTTCGCGAAAGTTCATACACGTCTTTTGCAATTCCATTTTCTTTTGATTATATTATTATTGATAAAAACATGAATTTATTTTGTCGTTTTGGTTTGTCATTACATAATTCTGCAAGTATTAGTAAATTAAGGGATCTGTGGAATATTCCAATGTTTGGTGCAAGCGCAGGTTTAGGTATTCAAAAATCAATTAGCAATAGAATTGATATTACTATTGTTCCTTTTTATAAAGTTATTGGGATTAGAAATTTCTTTTTTAATAACTCAAATTTTTTGGCATTAAAAACAATGGAAGGACTATCAGGTATCTTATTTGAAATTAATTATAAGTTTTGAAAATAAACATGAAATATTTATAAACAACACTGGCTTTTTTTGCACATTATTCAATTTCAATTCCATCAATTTCTTTCATCAATCTATCTGTTTCAGCTAAGGCAACAATAATCTTTTGATAATGCAATAAATCTTCAAAACTTAATTGTCTTTCTTTTCTGTCTTTTAGCCATTTTTGAGCGGGTTGATAACCGCCAATATAAAACTCCCAAGCTGTAAGAGGAATGTTATCAAAATATTGTTCTTCGTTTATCCATATTCTGCCCAATTGCTTTTCTTCATCAAACAGCTCCCAATCTTTTTTAGCAATTTTTGTTGTAATTGTATTATCTCCATTAATTGGATAAGAAGTAATGTATTCTTCTACTTTTTTACTTTCCAATAAATGTATTTGTCTTATTTCTCCGCCCAATTTTACCAATTGCCAAAATGTTTCTTTGTTTTTTGGATATGGAACTCTAGGAAAATCTATTTTTAAAAACTCTTTATATTTCTCACGGTATGTGGGCGAGTGCAATACTGCATATATATAATCTAATATATCAATTGGAGCAAAAGTGTTTAATCCACCCTCTTTTTCATTTGTAAACTCCAATCCCAATTTCTCAGCAATCTCAGTTACTATTTCTTGGTTTAAATTGGGCTTTCTGTTATCATCTTTAAATATTTCTTTTGGTTTATTATCAGAATAAAGGTAAAGTGGGAATACATAACTTACCTCTCCAGTTTGAAGAGAGACAGAACACCTTTCTACAGCGATATTGGTTATAAAAGCATGCTGAAAATCAAAAGAAGTTTGTCTTTTACAACATAATAATCCAATATTTTCTTTTAACAAGTGTTTAACTGTATCGTATCTTGGTCGAAACATAACTCCTTGACTATTCCTTGATATTAATGTATACCTACAATCAAATGGTCGATACAAAACTTTTAATAATGTTGAATTAACAATGTCATTTTTAACTTCTTCTAACTTTGACATTTTTAAACCATATTTTTTAACTAATTCTTCAATCGACATTATCAAAATATCAGATTTTAATAATTCAATATCCTTCTTTTCATACTTTATTATAAAACTATCTTTTGCGGTCTCAAACCCTGAATTATTGAATGAAAATAATTCATCTAATTTAAACCCTGTTTTGAATTGAGATTCTCTTTCAAAATTTTTTGGAACAAAGAAGTAATAAGGATTTTTATATCTAAGACTTGACCATTTTAATGATTTAAGATTACAATCTCGTAATAATTCATACTTTGATTCTCGTTTACCGAATAAATCAAAATGAAATACTTCACCCAAATCTTTTTTTCTTTTCTTTCCTGTTTTAACAAAAATATTTATTGAAACTCCGGCCATAATATCAAATACATTTTGATCTATTGTCCCATCTGGTGAATTTTCTCTTTTTCTAGAATTTCCATGCAAATCAAGAATGTAAATCTTATCAAAACTTTCTAATAAATGCTTTCGCATTTGTCGGTGAGTAATACCATCAATAAAACTATTATTAGATATATATGCTAAAATGCCACTTCCGTTTTTATCAATATAATGCTGTCCATATCTTATAAACTTTATATAATCATCATCTAAATTGATTTTGCGTTCATTTAAATCTTTTTTATAATCAGCAATAAGATTTTGTATCCATTCTCCTTTATTACTACTACTAACGGCATAAGGTGGATTACCCATAACTACCATTACAGGAGTATCGCGTTTTATATGGTTAGCTGAATTGGCTTCGGTAGCTAAAAATTGAGCAAAAAGGTTGCCTGTTTCTTCGTGGTGTGGTTCAAGAGAATTTGTTAGGTAAATATTAAAACGATTGTCTTTAGTAGATTTATAACCCGTTTCGGTTAAAAGCATATCTAATTTAAGATGTGCCATAGAGTAAGAAGCCATCAGCAATTCAAAACCATTAAGGCGTGGAATTAAATCGTTTTCTACATATCCGCTCCATGCTCCCTGCATTGCTTTAAACTTATTGTTGTAAATATGTTTTACCACTTCGGCAAGAAAAGTTCCTGTTCCTGTGGCAGGGTCTAATATTTGTACTTTATGAACTTCTTCCTCTCTTTCAATTTGTTTTGTTTTTGAACGCCTGTCTGCTGTGGCTTTTTTGTAATCTTTAACTTTTATCTTTGTTTTAGAAGTATCAGCCAAACCTTGTGGCAAATTAAATTCTGTTTTTAAAATATCGTCAACGGCACGTACTATAAATTTTACTACAGGTTCTGGTGTGTACCAAACGCCTCTCGATTTTCTAAGTTTTGGGTCGTATTCTGCCAAAAATGTTTCGTAGAAATGAATTATAGGGTCGTTTGTTTGTGTGCTTTTGCCAAAGTTGTGTAATAGTGCATCTACATTGGTTGCTCTAAAAACATCGGCAAGATTATCTACTGTTGTTTTAATTCGTGGGTCAATATCGTAACCTGCAACATACTGAAATAATTTACGCAGAAAAGGATTTGTTTTAGGAATTAATTCAGCTGCCTCTTGTCTGCTAAAATCTTGTAATGTTTTATCGTGCAAACGGGCTGCAAACATTCCATAAGCCAATGTTTGTGAATAAATATCTGCAAATCCTTTTGGCGTTAAGTCATGAATAAGAATATTTTTAAAAGTATCGAATTGCCCTTTTATTGAAGTGTTGTCTTGTGTCTGTTCATCAGAAGTTATGGCACGTTCCAAAATATCTTGCAGTAATCGTGCTTTTGCAGCCATCATTTCTGCTAATCTTTTTGAAGATTTAATAGTTTGACCAATAAAAGTGCAAAAGTTTTGTATTAGGTTTTCGAACTCCGAAAAATTCCCGGGAATTGGCTTTACAGTATCATTTTCAATTTCTGCAATTCTTATTTCATGTACAAGTTCTCCGTTCTGAAAAAACTGAAACCAAACATAATCGGTAATAATAAGATTGTCTAATGCTTTTTTGTAACGTGTAAATTGTTCTTTATATGTTTTGCTGTTTAGGTCTTTGCCAATATCTTTTGCCTCTATATAGCCTATTGGTATTTTTCCTTTTGTAATAACATAATCGGGATTTCCGCAATCGGTTACATTTGCAGGTTCGTTTGTAATTTCAACTTCTTTTACCAATTCTCTAATCAATGTTTCAAGGTCGCCTCTGTACGAATGTTCTCTTGATATTCCTGATTTAAGCCGTGTACTTACTTTTTCGATGTATTGGTTTGTTGTCATGTTTATCTTTTATTAGGTTTTAAAGATATGGAATTTATTGGATTGTTTAAAATGCTTTTGTGTTTTAGTAGGTATAGATTACTTTTTACTTGCGGCGGAGTTGCAAACTCCTCCGAGCGATGGGTTTAAATATTAGTTATTTTATAATCTATATAAGTAATATTATTGGTTTTAAGAAATTTTTCAAATTCTTTAGTTAAATAAAAATCACCAAAGATTTTATAAGTAAAATATTCTGTCATATTCTCATTCTTATGATGATCATCTTTCAATAAAGAGAAAACGGGATGATTTTTAATAATTTCAAAAAACTTTTCCTTTTGTTTAACACTGATATTCATAGAAATTTGATTTTTTTCATTTATTGTATCTATATTTACTATTTTGGCACTAGATAATTTTCCATTTTTAAGACATGCTAACAAAAACTTTTCATAACCAATTTTAGCGTTAATGTGTAATTGAGTTTTTAAGGCATATTCTCTACCGAAAGCTACATCGTTTTCTGGTTTTAAATTTTTTAATTCTTCTAAAGAATCTCCTTCCAATTGTTTAATAGCAGCCAATATGCTTTCATTACTAACAGTAATTGATTTTTTAGGTATTAATGAGCACAATATTCTGTTCTTATTTGTATCCATTTTATAATCTAAATGACTAATATCTTCATTTGAAAATAGTTTGTTTATTTGTTTTTCGGATAACAATAAAAAGCCATAATCATTAGCTTTTTCCCCTCTTGGGATTAATTTATCCTCAATTATTAACAAAAATCCATCTTGCTTTAATGAATTTTTGATAGCTTTAAAACTAGCTTCCCAAAATTGTGGTGATATTTCATGCAACACGTTACAAAGTAATACAACATCAAATGTATTTTGTGGAATTTCTTCTAATGATTCATAAATGGCTTTGATATTCGGTACAGATTTAAGTTCTTCGTTATATGGTGAATCAGATGGTTCAAGTGCAGCATAATATTGAATTTTAGATTTCAATTCTTCATTATCATTAATCACAGCACCTATTCTGCCTTTCCCTGCACCAAAATCAAGGATAGAAATATTTTTCAAATTTTTTAATGATTGAATGAAAATTTTTACTTGTTTATCATTCTTTTCAGTCTTAAAAACAGCCTCTGGTTTTTGAAAACATTGTGACATAAAATTGGCATAAGCCCAGTCAGATGTTGAAGTAATAAATTTTTTAACTAAATCAATAGAGCTTATTCCCATCAGTTCATCTAAACTTTTCCCGGGTACCATTCTTCCTGGGGATTCAATAGAATTGTTTTTTACCAAATAAATCTCATCATAATTTAATGAAGCAAGAATATGTATAGAATGAGTTGCAATCCATAATTGACCGTTTTCCCCAATTATGTTCTTTAATGCTTCGATTAATTTTATTTGTGCTTCAGGATGAAGATGTAATTCAGGTTCATCTATAATAATAACACAATCCTTGAAACTAGATTTAGATGCATATTCTAGTAGAAAAAACAACATTGCATATGCGAACAAAGTCTTTTCTCCAGGAGAAAAATGAATTATATCAAATGGAACACCATCAATTAGTAAATCACTTTTTAGAGGTTGGTTTTTTTCAACTATTTGACCTTTATAACTTAGTTTTTTATTTAAAAATTTCTCAATATAATATTTGATTTTTTCAAATTTTTCATATGATTTACTCTCTTGAATTTTCTCTTGCTTTTCTTCTTCAAGCATTATATTTAACTTGTCTAAAATGATGTTTTGTGTTACATCTTGAATAAAATCAATAGTTAAATCACTATTAACAACGCTTAATTCATTAAAGTCTTCTTTATTTTTTGGGAAAGGAAAAACCATAAGATTTTCAAGACTAAATTCTTTACTCAATCCTTTTTTTATTTCAACTAATGCGCTATTCTTTATTACTTTTATATGCTGCTTTAATTCTGCAACATAAGGCTTAAGAACAGATTGTGCTAAATCTTTTTTTACATTAGTTAATTGCATTTCGTTGAATATGCCATCATTTATACCTTTTAATCGTTTTAGGCTTTGTTGGTCAATATTTATTAATGCTTTATTTGAAGTATTAAAATCGACATAATCATTTAAATAATTATCTATTGTTAATCGTTCTGGATATATTTTGATAAAATCTAGAATTCTAGATTTACCTGCACCATTTTTACCAGCTAATGCTACTAATCTACCCAATGGTTTTTCAGTTAAATTAATTTCATTTAATTCTACCGCTTTTGTTATAGATTTAGGTATAAAAACTTTATTAAATTTCATATTTTCTTAATTATTAATTCCCCAAATATACTAAAAATAAAGCAATTTCCCGCCTACTCTATTTTAGCTTTTCGGCTTACGCTATTAAAGCCCCACCCAGCCTCCCCATACTTCGACTATGCTCAGCAGAACAAAGGGAGGAGAAGTCCCCCTTTGGGGGATTAGGGGGCTGTTTATTTTATTTTACTCCGTTTTTCTAATTTCCACATTTAAGCGTTTAGTTTCGCCCTCGTGCAGTGTAAAATCTATTTTAAGAGTATCGTAATTTTCTAATGAAAATTTAATAGTATAAGAATTAGGTTCAAGGTCTTCGAATCTATAATATCCTGTGGCAGTAGTTGTTTTTACTGTGCTTGCTAATTCTTTTGCCGGACGGAATTTTATTTCAACTTTTACATACTGCAAAGGCTTGCCTGTTTCCTCGTCGGTAACATTGCCGTAAAGTGGTATGTGTGTTGTTTGGCTATCGTCAATTTCGCGTAATCGGTGGTATTTATCATAGGCCTCTACATGCGATTTTTGGTACTGCAACATATCGTTGTCAATACTTTCGCTTAATAGTGTAAGAATTTCTGTTATAGTTTCTTTTATTTTTTCTGTTGCAATTTTTACTTCTTTACGCATTTCGGCGGGTAGTGCCAACAGGTCGTTAAAAGCTATGGTGTTTGCTTCTAATGCTTTTGTATCATTTTCGGAAACTCCGTAGGGTTTTAATTCATCTTTTAACTTGTTTAAACAATCGCTTACAAGTTGTGAGTAACTAACAACATCAACATCTTTTGAGTATTTAATATCTGATGTTGATGAATTAAATTTATCGAAAAGTTCTTTGTTTTTATTGTCGGTAGCAAACGAACGTACTGCTCCTGTAAGTGTAAAATTTTCTTTTGCAATAGCGGCTTTTGCTTTATTTTTATCTTTTGTTATTCCTTTAAAATCGGTTTCTTGAATTTTTTTAGCTTTTACCAGATAATTGTAAAGAGATTGTAAATCTTCGTAGTGTTTTTTTAATACCGGATTGTCCTTAATTAAATCGGGATTGTCTTTGAAAAATTTTAAAATTTCAATTAACATTTTCTGTACTGCATTTTGATAATCATACATAATAATTAGTTTTTTTAAGTTAATAATTAATTAATAATTTGCCTATATTGTAGTATTTCAGCCTATTAGTGCTTGATATCTTGTCATAATCAAGCATTTTGTCGTCCTCAGTGAGCATTTGGAAGACCTAAGCGGGCATTTGGAAGACCTAAGCGGACATTTGGAAGTCCTAAGCGGGCATTTGGAAGTCCTAAGCGGACATTTGGAAGTCCTAAGCGGGCATTTGGAAGTCCTAAGCGGGCATTTGGAAGACCTAAGCGGACATTTGGAAGTCCTAAGCGTCCACTTGGAAGTCCTCAGCGTCCACTTGGAAGTCATCCTTGCTTATTACATAATTTTCTTTTGTTGCCACACTTTCTTACTTTGCCTCAAAACATTTTTAATTTGCTTTTCAAAGAACTTTAAATTGTATTGCTTTTTATCTCCCCAAAAAAACTCCCCTCTATATATATAAGAGTGCAAATTTTGAAAAAGTAATCAGTAGAAATGTTAGTTGCCTGTTAATTTCGATTGTAAGTTATTGAATATGTGCGAGAAAAAAGTTTGTAAATATTTGAGTTTTTTTAAAAAAATGAAGGGGTTTTTTGGGAATTAATTCAATTTTCAAGCTTATTTATTGTTTTATTATTTTTTTAATTTATATAAATATTTTACCTCAGTTCACGCCTACATGTTGTCGGTGTGCCAACATACCCGTTACCGCACTTTGTAGCGTGTGGTAAATAAGTAGTCTTAGACTGTGCTTTAAATAAAACTTAGTCTGCAACAGACAATAAATCCACAATTTTTTGGCAATTCATTTATTTTGAGTATTTTTATGAAGATATTGAAATAGATATAAGAAAATCATGAGAACTTTAATAATCATATTAATATTTGTCTCCACCTGTCCTTTCACTATATTTTCTCAAGAAGGTTGGCAATTGCAAAATCCATTACCTACAGATGAAACTATCCAAAAAATTATTTTTGTTGATGATAATAATGGATGGGCATCAACTGATAATGGAGGTATTATTCATACTTCTGACGGGGGTGTCAATTGGGAATTACAATATAAAATTGCCTCTGAACCAAAGTTATATGATATCTTTTTTACAAATACAAGTCATGGTTGTGTAGTGGGTTCAAATGGAACTATATACCTTACTAACGATGGAGGTTTAAATTGGCAACAAAAATATGCAGCAGGTGCAACTTTATTAGTAGATGTTTATTTTACAGACGATAATAATGGATGGGCTGTAGGTTATTCAAGTTTTGTCTATTATACTATTGATGGAGGACATTCATGGAATAATAAATTTATTTCCGGATCGCAAACTTTGCGGTCAATACATTTTTCAGATGTAAATCATGGTTGGGCAACAGATTTTTATAATAATATTTTTAATACAACTGATGGAGGTGCTAACTGGTATCTACAATATCATGATGTTAGTAATAGTTTTAAAGAAGTTTTTTTTATTGATAATAACAATGGTTGGGCAGTAGGGACAAATGGTATTGTAATACATAGTAGTGATGGAGGATTAAACTGGATTACTCAGACATCAGGTGTAACTGAAGATATAATGTCAATTTTTTTTATAGATGAAAACAATGGCTGGTTTACTTGTTCTAATCAAGTACTAATGCATACAACTGATGGGGGAAATAACTGGCAATACATTAATATAAATACAATATCTAATTCTGGGTTCTCTTATGTAGATATATTTTTCATTAATCCGCAAAAGGGTTGGTTAGTTGGTTATAATGGCAAGATACTATACAGCGATGATGGTTTTAATACATGGAATAATTACTCTATTACACATCAGGGGCTTAATTCTGTATTTTTTGTAGATGAAAATACAGGCTGGGCTGTGGGTTATGATAAAACAATTTTAGCAACCTCAGATGGTGGAAATAACTGGGAAAGTCAAAATGCAGATATTTATATTTATTCAAATTTAAGAGATGTTTTTTTTATTGATTCTAATAACGGGTGGATTGTAGGAAATTATGGCATTATGCTGCATACAACAGATGCAGGTATGAATTGGGAAGAGATTCCATATATTACAGGAAGTACATTGCTTAGTATTATGTTTGTTAACGATACCACAGGCTGGATAAGCGGTACAAATGGAACAATTTTAAAAACAAATGATGGTGGAATAAATTGGGAGATAATAAACACTGGTACTACTAGTGCCTTATTTGATATTATTTTTGTTGATGATTCTTGTGGTTGGGCTATAGGAAATGATTCTACAATACTTCATTCTGAAGATGGAGGAAACAGCTGGATACCTCAATATGCACCTATAGTAAATTATTACCCACAAGCTTGCTTTCTTAATAAAAATATTGGCTGGATTGTAGGGGATGGGATAGTACAAACTGTTGATGGAGGAGACAACTGGACAGAAATTCTGTCTAATTTTAGTATGCCAATAGTTGATATTCATTTTAAAGACACTTTAAATGGGTGGATAATTAGTTGCTATGATATTTTGTTTACAAATGATGGAGGGCAGAACTGGAGCATACAGCATTCAGCACCTAGTAGCTTATTGCAATCAATTTATTTTTCTGACCATGAAAATGGATGGGTGGTAGGAGCAAATGGTTTAATATATCATACAACTACTGGTGGATTAAACATAGAGTCAACTAATATCCCGTCAGCTTCTTTTGAAATAATTAATTATCCCAATCCATTTAGTAATTCAACAACTATTAAATATTCTTTAAACAAAAACAGCAATGTTAAAATTGATATCTTAGATATTAATGGCAAAGTAATATTTAATTTAGTTGATGAATTTCAACAAGTAGGAGAAAAGAAAATTGTTTGGAATGGTAAGGGATTTAATGGAACTAATATTTCTTCAGGAATATATTTTTATAATATAAGAATTAAAAACAATGAATACCAGCATTTTAAAACTGGAAAAATGATTTTAATAGACAATTCCAGTTACTAAGTCGAGCTTGTAGTATACATTCTCCTTTACCCACTAGGCTTAGTTGCTCTGTCAGATTAATTAGTGACGAATTATTTTTAGATTAATAAAAACATAAACAATTAAATTTATTAAAATATAAGATTACATTACTGTCCAACTAAATTTATTGAATATGTTTAAAGATGTCTATTTTCTATACCTTAATAATATTTAGCCCACTACGGGGCTCTGTTTTAATACTAATCATTTTACTATAAATATATCGCCTCTAACGAGGCTAATATATAGCACCGTAGATGCTAAATATTTGTAGACTTGATGTTTTTAAAAATAATAAAGTGCCGTAGGTACGAAATATAAAACATAATAATTTTAATTGCTTATTAGTGATAAGATTTTTTTAAATGTATTTTTACAAACATAAAAACATTACAAATGAAAAATTTATTTAGAAAAAAAATCAAATCTAGCATACTGCTCACTTTAATATTTATCACTATTTTTCTAAGTTCATGTTTTAAAAAACCCGAAGCAATAATTTATTGTGATGATTCTACAGGAAGCCCGGGTGAATTGATGCATTTTTATAATTATTCAGAACATGCAAAAAACTTTCATTTAGACTTTGGTGATAATACTTCAACAGATGAAGAAGGAACTTATGGCATAATACACTCATATTCTGAAATTGGCACTTATACAGTTATATTAACAGCTTATGACCGAAAAATTGAAAAAGGAGATACTCATACAATAACTGTAACAATTACAGAAAATGAAACAGGAACATTTATCGACACCAGAGATGGCAAAATATATAAAACAGTAAAGATTGATAATAGAATATGGATGGCAGAAAATCTAAACTATGATTGTGGTAGTGGGTGTTATGATTACGATAATGATACCGCAAATAGTAATATTTATGGAAAACTATACACTTGGGAAAAAGCACAAACAGTTGCACCCCTAGGTTGGCATTTGCCAACAAAAATGGAGTGGGAAGCCATTAGCCGTTTTTATGGCTCAAGTGCCAGTGGTGGTGCGCTAAAGGCAAGAGGGACAGATTATTGGAAAAGTCCAAATACTGGAGCAACAAACTGTAGTGGTTTTAATGCTTTGCCTGGAGGGTATTATACCTTTCCTTCACTAGAAATTGGAACTAATTGTGTATTTTGGACATCAGAAGAAGATGGAGCTTCTGCTGTAGCTGTAATGCTAGAATACAACGATGAAAGAATTGATATTTTGAGTTTTTCTCAAGAATTGGGCTGTTCAGTAAGATGCATTAGCGATGAACTATTTTTAGATTAATCAAAAACACAAATATGAAATTACTTAAACAAAGATTTAAAGTTTTATTAATTTTTCTTTTTATATCCTGCATTAGTAATGCTCAAATAATAGATGA
>CAYTAU010000111.1:0-5329 GCA_964435855.1 uncultured Bacteroidales bacterium
CGTTACCAATCATAAAAACTAAATGATATGAAAAAGCTTTACATTTTAATTATTATTTCAGTACTCTTAGAGCTAAAGTTTTAATTCAACAAATCTCCCGAACATAAAATATAAGGTGGGGGGAATTCAAAGAATAAGTAACAAAAATCAATTCTTTTAACCAAGTGACTTCTACCCTGTCAATGCGCAAAGCTACAAAATTAATTAATACATTATCAGTGATATCAGGTTTTTATGTTTTCCAAAAAGTTACTATTTTCACCAAAAAGTGCCAAAACTACACTCCAAAACTACACTCTTTTTATTATCAGGAATATTAAAAATCTAAAATTTTAATTGTTGTTTTGTATTTTGGTAATTAATGATTATTTTTAGAACAAATTAAGCAATATGAGATACCTCATTTTATTATTCATATTTCTGTTTGGGCTATTAGCCAATGCTCAAATTGTAAATATACCAGATGCTAATTTTAAAGCAGCTTTGCTCAGTCATTACCCAGCAATTGATTTTAATAATGATGGCGAGATACAAGTACATGAGGCTAATAACTATACAAATACTATCAGTGTTTATGAAAAAAATATTTCTGACTTAAAGGGAATTGAGGATTTTACATCAATTACTAACTTGAGATGCGATGGTAATAATTTAACCAATATAGATATTAGTAATAATACAGAGCTTATTTATTTCAATTGTCTTTATAATAATTTAAACAGCTTAGACGTAAGCAACAATACAGCGCTTCAAATGTTATATTGTGGTAGTAATAAAATAAGCAATATAGATGTTAGCAATAATACAGAACTAAAAGAAATTTTAATCTTTAATAATAATTTAAGTAGTCTAGATGTTAGCAATAATACTGCCCTTTTATCATTAGGATGTGGTTGGAATAATATAAGGAACCTAGATGTTAGCAACAATATTGTTCTTGGACATTTAGAGTGTGGTCTTAATGGTCTAAGCAATTTAGATTTAAGCAATAATGTTTCACTTGCATATTTAGAGTGCAATAATAATAGTATAGACAGTTTAGATTTAAGAAGTAATATTTTACTATTCCAACTTGAGTGCGAAGCCAATGATTTAATTTTTCTGAATGTGAAGAATGGAAATAATACAAATCTTCGTTTTTCTGCTAGACATAACCCAGACCTTTATTGTATTGAAGTGGATGATTCAAAGTGGTCAACAGATAATTGGTATGAAATTGATTCACATTCGTATTTTAATGAAGATTGTGCTTCATTTGTTCCAGAACCAACATCAATTGTACATTTTGTTCCCAATCCATTTATATGGGACTTGAAAATTCTTTTCTCGGGTAATGTGAACTTGATTGAAATATCAATATATAATATGTTGGGATGGAAGATAGAGGTACCTTATGAGAAAATCAGTAATGAAATTACAATTAAAGGAGAAAGCCTAATGTCTGGGATTTATATTATTGAATTTAAAGAACAAGATAGACTATTAGGTAATGTGAAAATTGTTAAACAATAAAAATGACTAAGCTCTTAATAATATCATCATTGATTGTGTTGGTTTTGGTAGGTTGTCAGAATGAGTCATATAATGAGAGTATTAAGCAAATATGGGTAAGTGATATTGAAACATCTTTTACTTCTAATATATGGATTTTTGATGAATCACAATTGCTTTCCATCCATATAAGACAAGACTATGAGGATATTAGAAAGGAAATTGATAGCACCAAATGGTCTATAGTTAATGATACTTTGTTTTTTATTAATTCAAATGGGAGAAGTAAATATCAAATTCGCTTTTTGAATGAAGATAGTTTAGTTATTGAGAATTCTTATATTGATGAAGCTTTTTTTACTCAAAAAGTTTCTTTCTATTCAATATCTAAATCAAAGAACATATATACTAAGACACAGCTTGACGAAATACTTCACAATAACTCATTTATTGTAAAACCTTCATTTGAAAAAATAATGTATGATTATGAGTTTGTTGCAAATAATAAGTGTATTGATAAGTTCGATAGTTTAAACTTTCAACTTGAATATTGGGAAATAATTGAAATAAATAATGAAGTTTTCTTAATAAGTAAAAATGGTATTTCAACAGGATTATTTCATTTATTAGATATCAATAACGACAGTTTGTCTTTTGAATTAATTTATGGTGGAAGAACCCAATTCTCATTTACAAAGAGTGTAAATGTACCTAATGAAGAAACAGAGAATTTACTTATCAATAAGTGGTTTAACTATTCTTGTAATTATGATAGCTTGATGCCACCACCACCACTGCCACCCAATGTTCATGACAATAAGAACGGGGATTACATTTTTGGTATTTCATATCAATTTCTAGCTGATAAAACATATGTATATAGGGATGGATTTTTAAAAAAGGAAGGGATTTGGGAGCTAAGTTCAAGTAAGAATTATATTTTACTTGATAGTTTAGAAAATGATAAAGAGATTATTCAGGTTTTGTCAATTGATTGTACGCAACTCTTAATTGCAAAAAGAAATAGAGAGGGTGAAACTGTAAAGATTAATTTATCATATAAAATAAAATAAAATGAAAAACCTCTTATATAATATCAATTTTATAATGAAAAAATTAGTTGCAATCTTATTATTATTAATTACCATATCTCATGTATATGGACAGCAGCTTGAGAAATGTGATTCGGTGAATTCATTTTGGATAATAGAAAAAGATAAAACAATATATACATTGAAAATTACAGGCAAAGTAACAACTACTGAGAGGGAGAATGTTATTTCAATAGATGATTATGCGTTGCAATACTTAGTTGTTGATAAAGAAAAGTATGAAAACAAAGGGAAGGAAGAAACGGAATTAGAAATATTAGTAAATTATGTGTCAAGCGAGATAAACTATATGTCTGCTCAATATAAAACGACACTTGAGACACAAGCGCTTCAAGCTCCTTTGACCAGTAAGAAAGATGTAATTGTTTGGTGGTATAAAATGCCTGAAGGATTGAATGAACAGGTTTCTTCTCAAATTTTTGCCAGTATAATTATTGATGATAAAATTTTTGGTGTTGGAAGTCCTCAATTTAATGACCAGAAATTAGAGGATATCAGAGATTTTCTAATGGACATATTAAGCACCTTGAGAAAAGTTGATAAAAAGAAGGATTTGCAAAATATTTGCAATAAGAAAACACAACAAGAAATAATGCAAGAAGAGCTTGAGGAGTATAAAAAGAAATTGAAAGAAGATTAAAACAATGAAAAACCTCATAATAATATCATCATTGATTGTGTTGGTTTTTTTATCCTGTTCAACCAATAACGAGCAGAAAGAAAATAATGTTGAGGAAAATCTGGACACAATAAGAATTCAAGATGACTCTACAAGTAGCAAAGAAGTTTTAGTAGAGAGTAATATCAACAATAAAGGTCCAATAAAATACTTTATTGATTTAACAGACACTTTGGATGAACTTGGTTGGAGCTCTGATACAGCTCGCCTTAATAATGTACCAATTTATTCAATGCTTGAATATGAGAATCTCAAACTGTTTAATAATAGGCCATTTTACAAAATAGATATTACAAATTGTGAGATTTTTAGATACGAAAAACATAACAATTACAGAGTCAATTTAATTGACTTCGAGCTTTTTAGAAAAGCAAAAGATATTTGGGGTTATTTTTATAGAATTGACAATGAAGACAATTATATAACAGATGGAGTAATAGAACAATGGGAGTTTGAAGACGAAACAATGGTAAAATCAGCAATAGGAAATTTAAAGCTAGTTTATCCTTTACCCTATTTTAATACCTCACCATATTACCACCAAGTAGATAATTACCTTTTTATATTTCATACAAGAGCATCAAATTTTAGCTATAATCAAAAAGATATATATGAAAAATTTAAAATAATTACTTCATCAAATTAATTAGTCTAAAATCAACAACAAACACCTACACAACCCATCCCAACTGCCCCCAGCTCACTTTCCATAAACTTTGGTAATCTTCTATAATGTGATGATGTAAGCTTGTTAGATAGGGGGTCAATTGAACCACCTTCTATATAGTCAACATTCATAGTTATCACTGTTCATTTTTTGATTTTTTCTTATTCTTTTTGTTCTTCTGTTCCCAGTTCTTTTGCAATTCTCTTATGCGTTCTTTATTTGCTTCCCTGTATTTCTTAGTATAACCTGGATGTGATTTCAGAAAATTCAGTTGATATTGTTTCTTTTTAGCTTTATTCTTAGCATTATATTCATTCTTTTCAGCACGTTTGCATACAGCACATTTTCCCTGAAGTCCATCTTTGCGCTACTTATCCTTGTTGAATTCAGTCTTCAGTTTGATGGTGTCACAGGTCTTACAATATTTACTTTTAGGATTTCGCATAATTAAAAATCATAGCTATAGTTAGAAACTTTAAAATTTTAATAAAAGTAAGAAAAACTTGATTCTAAAAGTTCAAATATAAAGAATTCATAAATAGTGGCAATTATAATGGAATAATAAAGGTTCTGTCCCTTTACTTCTTTAAATTCAAAAAGGTGACCTTATAATAGGCTATTATTATAATTCGGAGGGATATTGGGTTTTACAATTAAGGTTTGGATTCAACAGACCTCCGCCACCTAAAAGTAAAACCACAGGATTTATGGCTGGAAATAATTCAATGTCTTATTGTTGGGGAGTGTTTTGGGTTTTTGAGAAAATGAGTAAAATCTGAAAAGACTCGAAAAGCACAATAACGAGTTTAGCGAAAGTATGACAAATTAGTAAAGATAGCGGTACTTATTAGCAAGTTAATAACTTAAATATGTTATTATTATACGATAATTTCTAAAAGCTTATTAAGCTCAAAAAACAGCATTCCTGAATTCCAAATTCAAATGGAGAATTGCATAAAATAAAATAAAAGACTCCTAAACAGCAAAAAGAGCTTATGCAAAAAAGCAATTTCCATACTTCGCTTTTATAGTGGTGTTCAATAATTACAAGGCAAAAAGGAAGCGCACTTCATACAAAAAAACTGTCTTAATAAATTCAAAAATTCAAATGTAGAATTGCATAAAATAAAAGACTCCTAAACAGCAAAAAAGCTTATGCAAAAAAGCAATTTCCATGCTTCGCTTTTATAGTGGTATTCAATAATTACAAGGCAAAAAGGAAGCGCACTTCACACAAAAAAACTGTCTTAATAAATCCAAATGTAGAATTGCATAAAATAAAAGACTCCTAAACAGCAAAAAAGCTTATTCAAAAAAGCAATTTCCATACTTCGCTTTTATAGTGGTGTTCAATAATTACAAGGCAAAAAGGAAGCGCAC
>CAYTAU010000111.1:5429-10987 GCA_964435855.1 uncultured Bacteroidales bacterium
CATACTTCGCTTTTATAGTGGTGTTCAATAATTACAAGGCAAAAAGGAAGCGCACTTCATACAAAAAAACTGTCTTAATAAATTCAAATGTAGAATTGCATAAAATAAAAGACTCCTAAACAGCAAAAAGAGCTTATGCAAAAAAGCAATTTCCATACTTCGCTTTTATAGTGGTGTTCAATAATTACAAGGCAAAAAGGAAGCGCACACCGTACTCTAAAAGAAAAGACTTAATATGACTTTAAAAATGCGTGTGGGAAAAATGACATAAAAGTTGCAAATAACGTACTTAAAAATGAAAATCTATTTCTTGCAAATATTTTATAATGTTATTATTACAACAAATACTGAAGCATTTCTCATGCCTTTCTTAAAAATCTTGTTAACACCATCATAATTATTAAATATTGTAAGTATGCAGTGAAATTTTTTGAGAATGTATAATTCAACTTTTCTCAATCTATATAATTTTTATAAATATATGTAATTTTCATACCATTTACTTTTACATTTGATTCTCAAAATAAATATTTAGATGTTAATATCTATTTCAACAAACTATTGCTTAATTTAAAATCTGTCCGTAAATTCGTCCGTAAATTATTATGGCATGGCAACAATAAATTTCTATCTTGATAAACCAGATAAAAAAGGATATTCTCCAATACATTTAAGAATAAATTGTAATGGTAAACAAATAAAAATCTCAACTGGGGAAAAGGTCAAAGTAGATTATTTTGATAAGGAAAAACAACTAGTTAGAGACAGTATTTCGAATTATATTGAAATAAATCATTACCTAACTTATTTAAGAGATAGGACAGATGGATTGCTTAATCATTCTTACAAAAAGACCTACACTGACAATGAAATTAAAGACACGTTAAATGATTTTGTAAATAACTACAAAGAAGATCATAGCGTTAATATTGTTCGTGAACAACTATCATTATATGGAAATCCTATCACCTTTATTGATTTATTTGCTGGAGCCGGAGGATTTAGTGAAGGGTTTTTACAAGCTGAAACAAAAAATAAGTTTTTTGATTTTATAGCTGCTAATGATATAAATGATAATTGTGAGTTAACACATGTTGTCAGGTATAATCATCAATTAGGTTTAGATGCTGAATTTTTATGTCAAGATGTTACAGAGCCTGATTTTCTGGATAACCTCCTTAAGAAAATTGGAAAGAAAGAAATTGATGTTGTATGTGGTGGCCCACCTTGTCAAAGTTTCAGTTTGGCAGGAAAACGCAAGAAGTTTGATAAAAAGGATGATTTATTTTCTCATTATTTAGAAGTTATTAAGGTCTTGCAACCGAAGTATTTTGTAATGGAGAATGTTAAAGGAATACTCACAAAGGAAAAAGGAAAAATAAAAGAATTGATTCTAAAAGAGATTAACTCAATAGTTGATATTAATGAAATTCCAAAACTTTCTGGATTTGTTAAAAATTTAAAGAAATCTAACAAGCAAGAGGATTTTATAATAGATTGTTTAGTTAAGAAGATTGACCTTGAACAATTTAATGATAAAAAGGCCGAGGAAGCTAGAGAATCTTATATTAAAACAGTAGAAGCTTTATTTAAAAAAATAACACCAGAGATTGTTGACTACAAAACAAGTAAAACTGATGACAGGATAAGTACTATAAGACATGGATTTAATTTATTAGTTAGAAAAAAGCAGTGGGAAAAAATTAAAAGAGATATTATTCGTGAAAAGGACTACTGCAACATAGATAATGATTACTTCGTTGGTGCATTTAATGATTTCTTAACAGAGCTAGAAGCAAATGAAATAATACTTAAAATTGAAAAGGCATTTAATAAACTTAATATACCGATTAAGCATTCTAAAGCTTGCAATAATATAATTAAAGCTCTTAAACTATATACTTTTAGTTTTGATGATAGTCTTAACTTTTTAAGGCAGTTTTGTAATACAAAACAAGAGAATGAATTAAATTTATTAATTGATAAGATTAGGTTATATAAGATTGAGGCTCCATTTATTGCAAATGCTTCAAATTATGGTGTTCCTCAAAATAGGGAAAGGGTTCTGTTTATAGGATGCAGGAAAGACCAGAAGTATATAAAAGAAATCCCATCAACTGTTAAGGAAAATGAAAAAGTATCAGTATTTGAAGCTCTTTATGATTTAGATTTTGTTGGGAATGATGATGAAGCCCATCATTATGAAAAAGTTGAAATAAAGAATCAATTTAATGGAACTGCTAAGAAGATGAAAAGTCTCTTAAAAAAGAGATCAATAGACGGAGTAATAAATAATACAGAAGGAAAAACATTTTCGGAGTGGAGCAAAGAAGGACGTTTAAATGGTAGATTTATTAATAAGACAAAACCATTTTATGTGAAAAATAGTGAATCATTGAATAATGGTGAAAAAGTATATGATGTTTTGCATAATCATAAAACAAGTAAACAAAATGAAGATGTTATTAAGCGCTTAGATATAATACTCAATGAAGGGAGTTATAGAGAAGCTCAATTAAAACTAAATAAATGTGGCTTGTCTTCAAACAAAAGAAATTATAATGTTCTTAAACCTGAAGGACAAAGTCCAACTGTAATGACAATACCCGATGACTACATTCATTACAACAGCCCAAGAGCACTTACAGTTAGAGAAATGGCCAGATTACAATCGTTCGATGATTCTTTTGTTTTTCAAGGGAAGCGCTCTACTGGAGGGAACAATAGAAAGACCGATGTACCTCAATATACTTTAGTAGGGAATGCTATACCACCACTTCTGGCCAGAGCAGTTGCAACTGAAATATTAAAAAATATAAAATGAGACCATTATCAAAAGGTGAAGAACAAAAACTTAAAATCTTAACAGAGAATTCTGTCTCATTAACTTTAATTGAACCAACTGAAAATGGACTTAAAAAATCTATAATGGATGCTACTGGTACAGTTAGGAATTATTTAAAATCTAGCAATTTTCATAATTATTATAATCAACAACAAGGACCAGAACATAAAATCATTCTTGAAGGATTAATTTATAATGAGAATTCAATTTCTAAAACCAAGGCATCATTATACAGACCGAAAACAAAAAAAGGAGACCCTAGAATATGGTTAACTGGTCTGACAAGACATTCTAATGCGAATGATATTCTTGCTTTAATTTGTTTTGATAAGCTAATACATGTAATAAATTTAACACAATTGCCAATTAATCAATTAATAGAATCAAATGTATTAAATCCAATAAAGGAACTTGTTAATGAAATCAATGGGGTTGAAAGTGCAGTAGCTAATGAACTATTATTAATGCTAAAACGATTGGCCCAAAGAGGTCCAATTCCATCAATGCTTGATGCAGATACTTCTGTTGGGAGAACTTTAGAAACAGCTTTAAATATAAAAATTAATTCATCAAAGAAACCGGATTATAAAGGCATCGAACTTAAATCGTATAGAGATAAAAGAGGAAACAGGAAAAATCTATTTGCTCAAGTACCAAATTGGAAATTAAGTAAATTTAAACGTTCTGCAGAAATATTAGACACATTTGGTTATCAGAGAGCAAATGACTTTAGATTGTACTGTACTGTTTCTGCTATTACAACAAATCCACAAGGACTTTCATTAAAAGTTAATTCAGATATAAATCACTTGATTGAAAACTCTAATAAAAGAGAAATAGGAGATTTTGTAGTATGGACATTGGACAAGTTGCACGAAAGATTAAAAGAAAAACATAAAGAAACCTTTTGGGTTGCTGCAGATAGTATTCAAATAGGAGGTAAAGAACATTTTAAATACAAAAGTATTGAACATACAAAAAAGCCAATTGTTTCACAATTCGATATTCTACTTGAACAAGGCATTATAACTCTCGATCATTTGATAAAAAGAAATAGTAAAGGCAAGGTGGTAGAGAAAGGGCCACTATTTAAGATTAAACCAAATTCTTTAGATTTATTGTTTCCACCAAGTCAATTATACACATTATAAGATTATTATTATATCTTTATTTCAAGACAAAGAACATAACTTCAAGTACTTCTCAAATAATCCCTACTTAAAAACACATCCACCAAAAATAAATAAGAAAAAAATAAATAAGAAAAAAATAAAATTTCTCGCTAAAAATTAGCATCTTGCACAGCTAGTCGAAAAATACTTTGTTTTCTTTGATTACTATTTCGGCTTTTTGCCCTCTTATATATAGAGGGTAGATAATTTTAAACAATAAGCAAAAATTGAGAATAACTTTAGGCATTTTTAATGCTGAGCGTAGTCGAAGTATAGGCATTCTAAGTATTTTAGGCACTTTTTAGGTTTATGAAACACATTGATATTATTTGTATGTCTCATTTATTATCTGTATATTGCAGGCTGAGTTGAAAAAAACTGTAATCAGTTTGATTACTTTTTCGGCTTTTTGCCATATTATAAATAAAGGAAAGAAATATATCACAATATGAAACTTGAAGCAAAAAGTAATATAGCCAACAAAGTAAGAAATACTATACTGCCTAGAACAAAACCAATGATGCCGCTGTTTGAAGTTATAAGCAATTCAATTCATGCAATAGATGAAGCAAAAGAACAAGGGCAATTATCAAATCTAGGGAGAATAAAAATTGAAATAATTAGAAATGGCGACAAAGAGACTCTTTCCTCTATCGAGGATATTGATAAATATCCAATAAAAGGATTTATTATTACAGATAATGGTATTGGATTAAACGATGATAACCTAAATTCTTTTGTAGAAGCTGACACAGACCATAAGATAAAACTTGGAGGTAAAGGAGTTGGCCGCTTCATTTGTTTAAAAGCCTTTAAAAAGTTAATTATAAAAAGCCGCTTTTTAAGAGAAAACAATAAAGTAAGCAGGGAATTTGAGTTTCTCTCAACTCGTGAAGGTTTTCATGAATATAAAGAATCTACTAATGAGGATAATAAAGTATTAGGAACACAAATTGAACTAGTAGGTTTTAAAGAAGAGTATAAGAAATATGCATCCAATTTTCTTATAGACGTTGCACGAGAAATAGTGTTTCATTTTCAACTATATTTTATCAGTAATAATGTGCCAGTAATTACAATAGAGAATCAAAACAATACATTAATAGAACTAAGTAAATTATTCAAAACGGAATTCAAAAGCGATATTCAACATCATGATTTTAAGGTTGCTGGAAATGACTTGAAATTGTGCTTATCAAAGTCATATAAAGCACAAAGTCATAAAATTCATTTTTGTGCTCATCATAGGTCTGTTATCGAAGAAGGTCTATCAGCAAAATTAGTTCACTTGCAAGTCCAAAAAGAGGAAAATCCGAGTCCGTTTTTGGGGCCAATTCGGGGCCCATTTTTTTGTTAATAAAAAAGGGCCCCGAATTGGTACCAAAAACTTGTCAAAAAAAGGGTTTATTCGAGATATGCCCAAAATCAAAAAAGCCCTTTAACACAGTGTTTAAAGGGCTTTTGAGCATTTTTGCTAGTTATTCAAGCGGAGAAAGAGGGAATTGAACCACCTCTGTAAACCGCTTTATATTAGATAGTTT
>CAYTAU010000112.1:0-10240 GCA_964435855.1 uncultured Bacteroidales bacterium
TTGCAGACAGTTATAATTTGAAAATTCAAGTGCTGTTAACTAATAATCCGGAGGGAATTAAGGATGCACTCAATAATTAAAATATTTAGTGAAGACTTACAAAATAAAGACTGCAAATCATTTTCATACACAGTCAAAGGGTATGAAAAAGTATTTGGAATATTGGTCTGTGGTCAGGGTGAAGTGTCATTGGTATTCAATAAAAATAATCGAGTTTTTGCAAATTCTTTTGACATAATCACAGGAAAGGATATTGAGCCAAACAAAAGAGCATTGACATTCAAAAAGAAATTGAAGGATGAATTTATTAGTGGAAGTGTGAAAAAAACCAAAGCAAACGGAATAATATCAGTTTATCTAATTCTTGAATAATTATGACAGAACAAGGAGCATTATTAAAGTTTATGATTGAAAATGAAATGGAGAAACAAAAGGATCTCCAGATTGAAGTTTCTAATCATCTTTTTGATTCTCCAAAAACAATAAAGCTCGAAGCTGATGAAATTGCATTTATCTCTTTTATAAGAATTGAAGCAAGCTCAAATTTTGTTCTTAATTATAATTCTACAATAGAAAGTAGAAAGATTGAAAAAACTATGGCAGCACCGATTATAATTGAAAATAATATAATCACAAAACATTTAAGTTCAATAAAGTTTGATATGTCAAACAGCGATAAATATCAAGTATCAGTAGTAATAGTAAAATTTATAAAATAGTATGAATATTTTCGATATACACGATTATGATGAATATTTTCTTGAGCAGTTTGTAACTCAAACTTTACCTATTTATGATTTATGGAGCATCAGACCATTACAAAATGAAATAAAGGTATTGGCTTCAGGAACATCGAAAGATGCTAATAAGTTTAAAGATTTTTTCTCCGACCATGTAAATAATGACTTCCCCCACCCTATACTAATTGTTATTGGTAATGCTGAAAAGAACAATCCTAACAACATGATCAATAATAAGAGAAATTATTTCAAGTTACAGTTTAATAAATATACCGGTAATGATATTGGAACTCCATTGCATTTGCCTTATCATTCAAATTATCAGGCAGGTAATGAGCAAATGATACCATTAAATTTACCCGGTTACGGTCCAAAACAACAATTAGGTGGTGGTATGCAAGGCGTTTCATATAATGATATTCAGGGAATTGTTGACCGAAATGTTACTGATGCTACCAGATCAATAAAAGCAGAATATGAAGAGCTTGCTGCAAAAAGAGAAGTAGATTCAATAAAGCGTATAGCTGAACTTGAAACAAAAATGGAGTTGCACAAACTTGATATGAGAGCCAGAGATATTGAAGAGAAGGAAAGAAAATTGCAAGAGGAGCTTGATGATTATGAAATGAAAAAAGCTGAAGGATTAGGAAGTATAAAAGAATATACAAAGACTATTGCCGGAGGACTTTTAGAAGTTGGCAAAACTGCTTTTGGAATTGAGGATAAATATGAAAAGAAACCGGATAAGAAAACTGAAAAGGAAGAACTAAAAGGTAGTCCTGAAAAGACAACAAGCTTTGATGACAATGAATTTACAGAGAAAAAGCAAGAGAAAAAATCAGATGATCAGTTTGAAAATTTACTTGGTGTAATTAGTAATTTAAACCCGGATCAAAAATATGCTTTACTCGATGTTTTGATGCCTGAAGATATGCAGGATGAAGAGAAGAAAGAACCTAAAGAAAAGGTCGAAGAAAAGATTGAAGAGAAAGCTGAAGAAAATAATAATCAACAAATTGAAAAAACAGAAACAAATGAAGAAGTACAATCTGATAGTAACAATTAAAGAAGCTGATTCTGAACTTCAGAAAAATCTACAGCTTGAGGCAAATGACATACAGGAATTATCTCAAAAGCTAAATGCCTTAAAGGTTTTAAACGAATCAATAAAGCATGATGATTTAATGGCCACTGTTGAGATGATTCATGAAAAGCCTGATTTAATTCCGGTTGTAAAAGATATGCTTGATGATGGTGATAAGTATACAGAAGCTCAGATGATGATGCGTTTGCCAAGATATGTAAAGAAAGTTTTAAAAGTGCTTAAGAGTTAAAAATTAAGAATTAATGAATCCGGCAGTAATAAAAGCAGCACAAAGTGTAAAAAAAGGATATGGGAATATTAGTCCTCAAAGTAAACGTAGGGCTAGGAATATTATCATATTCATTGTTTTGTTTTTGTTTTTCAGAAGAAAGATTACCGGAGCTATACGCAAGATGTTTCATAAGGATATAAGCAAACTTGAAGTTGATCAGAGCAATCTTACTTATGATAGAGGAGAATACTTTTCAATGTGTTCAACTCTTGAGTCAGCGATGGAAGGAAGTGGAACAATTGAAGATTCAATTATGGATGTAATGATGAGAATAAAAACTCAAGATGATTGGAATTTTTTGCAGAAAAGTTTTGGAGTAAGGAAAAAAGACGGAGGAACATTTTATTCTGATTTAACCGGAGATTTAAAAATGTGGTTGTCTGATGATCTGGATGGTGGTGAACTGGAAGAAGTGAGAGATACATTAAGACAACGTGGAGTAAGTTATTAATTATGAGTAAGAAAAAGAAAATAATAGCCATTGTGATTGTTGCCATAGTAGGAACAATAGTTTTTTGGAAAAGGAACTGGTTAAAAAACAAACTAGGTTTTTCTAAGGATTATTCAGAAAATAATTTAAATGAAAATGATTTAGGTCCTTCTCCGGCACTTCCGGGAATAAAATATAAGGAATGTAAAGTACCACCTTACAAGATTGGGTGTAAAGGAAAATATATAAAAGTGTTTCAGCATAAACTTAACAAAAAGAATAATGCAGGGTTGAAAGTTGACGGGTATTTTGGAAAAATGACGGAGCAAGCAATTGAAAAAGCTGGTTATGGAAAAAGTCTTGAAATTGATGAAGCAAAAGAATTGATTAGTTAAGAATGAATAATTAAGAATTAAAAATTAAAAATCTAAAATTATATGTCAGCACGATTAGATTACATAAAGAAATTTACAAATGCAGTAATTAAAGCTGCTAAAGGAACAGGATTGTTCCCTTCATTGTTTATGGCTCAGGCTATTTTGGAAAGCGGAAATGGTCAAAGCTCTTTGGCTAAAAAATATAATAATCATTTTGGGATAAAAGCTTCAAGAGGATGGAAAGGAAAAGTGATTGATATGAAAACCAGAGAGGTTTTTGATGGTAAAGATGTGTATATCAAAGATGGTTTTCGTTGGTACAATAATCCTAATGACAGCTTTAAGGATAGAGTAGCATTTCTGAAAAACAACTCAAGATATACAAAGCATGGAGTGTTTTCAGCTAAGACACCGGAAGCTCAAGCCGATGCTTTGCAAAGAGCAGGATATGCAACTGATCCAAACTATTCAAATACCTTAAAATGGCTAATCAAAAAATATAATCTAAAAGCATTGGATAGCTTGATGTTAAAAAAAAACGATTAGCAATCATTCTGATAATAATAACAATTGGAATAGCCTGGTACTTTAGAAAAGACATTAAGAATTGGATAAACACTTAATTATAAACATCATTATGAAAGCAATAAACCCAAAAGAACCTAGCTATTTTAAAAGCAGATTGTTTTATTTACTAATTATTTTAACTATTCTGCTATTATTTTCATGTAGCCCACAAAGAAGATTACACCGCTTAATTACAAAGCACCCGGAACTAACTCAAATGGATACTATTGTATTTACTGATACTACAATAATTCCAGAAATAAGAATTGATACAGTAATTCATCACTCAGCATTAAGAGATACAGTAATTATTACAAAAGATAAACTGAAACTTCAGTTAATAGAAATAAACGACACTATCTACATAGAAGCTTATCATGAGCCAGACACCATAATTATCATCAAAGAGATCCCGGTAGAAAGAATTATTCACAAAAAACCTGAGAAGTGGATGAAAAGAGTTTGGAGGGATTTCAAATTTAGGTTTATTTTTTACATTATTTGTTTTACTATTTTGATTGGGGTTGTTGTTAGGATTGGCAGGAGAAAATAGATATCATATCTGAATATTAAACATTTAAAAATTCAAGAATTTGTTGTTTTTCTTTGAATTATGTTAATTTTGTATTTAACATAAATAGTTTTATTAATCAATAAAACAAATCATTATGAGAAGATTATTATTAAGCATGTTATTAATAAACATATTTGGTTCAATTAATGCTCAGCAAATGACTTTCCCATTATTGAATGTTTCAGATATTGAATATTCAGATTATGAGGGAAATCGTGTAATTCCTAGTAACGAACCATTTGGTAGATTAGATATTAAATATTACCAACAAAAAATAACTTCTAAAGAAGTAGAAATGATTGGAGATACAACAGGGTACAGAATAAAATTACATGAATCAGTCTTTTATAAAAACCAATCTTCTAGAAGTAAATTGCTTGGTTCAGGCAGGAGTAGCTATATTTATCTCATTGGGGAAGAAGCAGATATGTTCAGGAAAATTGTATTAAAGTATTTTGAATGGTATGAAAAGGCAAAGAAGGAAAAAATAGCACTTTTAAAAGAAATGTACTCTTCATTAAATAACGAAAATTTAGGTTATAAAGATGAATATGGTAGATTTAAAATTGCCGATAATTCTTTAAATGTAAAATATACTGCAACTTATGACAATGATGACCTAAAATTTAGATTGACTATAAGTGGCAAAGACAAATCATTATATATAGTTTTAAATAATAAAGACTTGGAATTAATAAAAACTCTAATTGATAATGGAAAATATGATAAATATATTAGTAAATGTAAAGAAGTAAATAAAACTTGGGATGAATTTGAAAGTTTTTAATATTACAATTACTATATTATGAAAAAACCATTTTTAATATCTTTTATATTTATATCAATTTCATGGAATTTGTTTGCACAATGTAATTGTGAAACAATAAACAAAGAAAATGTTACTATTAAACAATGTAATCCTTTACTAGTTGGAGGTGATAAAACATTGCATTGTGGTATTGCATTAGGTAAGACAGGAAATGAAAAACATTTAAGTTTAACTATTAGGTTTATCGAAAAAGCTATGGAAGTAAATAGCAAAATTACGATTTGGTTACAAAATGGGAATAGTATAGATATTTCATTATTTAATGGAGGTTTAGCGTATGTAGGAAATAGTCAAATAGCACAAGCAATATATAAATTAGATGATAATATAATTAGTAAGTTAAAAGATTCGAAAATAAAAACAATTGCTTTTACTTTAACAGATGGGTTAAGAAGAACATATGAAGTAAAAACAAATTCCGATGTAATAATAGAACATTTAAAGTGTTTATAATTAGAAAAAAATATTGAAAATGAAAAAATGTCCATATTGTGCAGAAGAAATTCAAGAAGAAGCAAAAAAGTGTAAGCATTGTGGAGAGTGGATTAAAAAACCCTTCAGTTCAACGGAAAATATTATATCAAATTCTTTTAAAAAATCAAAAAACTTTTTTAAGGATGTAAAATCAAAAAGGGATTTGAAAAAAATAGCTCATCTTTATATTCCTACAGATGAAAAACCACTCACCATAAATAATATGTCTTTTTATAGTAATCATTTCATATATAACTCTAATGAACATCATTATGATGAAATTGTAAGTATAAAATATTTTGAAGAAATAGAAAGTATTAATTATGTAAAAGATACAACAATTGATTTTTCAATTTTTCTTAATATTGAACAAAATTTTCCACTTGAAAACAGAATAAATAAAAATGTTTTGAGTATAACATCAAAAAGTTTTATGGGTGCTGGAGGTCATAATAAAAAGACTAGAGAACAAATCTCATTTTTACATAATTTCTTAAAAGAATATACATTAGAAAATAGATTGAATTTATATTATCAGCAATTGAGAACACTTGAGTATTTTTGTTATCCTAGTAGAAACCCAAAATATGGATTAAAAATATATGCAAATGGGGATTTGGTTCAAAAAGAAAAAGTGCAATTAAATATATTTGATTGTTTTAAGAAAGGGATACTTGAGTATGGTGTATATACACAAAGTTTATCAGGTTTGAATTGGAGTAATAATCCTTATTTGTTTACTGCTTATCCTACAAAGAAAACAGGTTTATTTTCTAAACAGTTTTCTATTGAAGTGTTATATGACAAAGATGTGTTTAGTATGATGTTGATCAATCTTATAGAAAAAGGCATGTTTCTACCCAGTTAAGCTATATATAAAGAGTAATTATTAAAAAAAAACTAAATGTAATCATAATTTCCTTTTACACTTTTCACATTTTTCTCCTTAGTCAACTGATCCATCCGTGCCGGAGGATTAAAACCTTTCTTACGAGCATATATAATATTATGAACACACCTGGAGGAACAGGCATAAGTATTATACTTGAAGCTCTCATAAGTAGAACCACACATCCAACATATCTTTAAATACTTTGTACGTCTTATTGTTTTAGAATTTAAACCACCCTGAGATTCATTATATGTTCTTTTCTGATCAATAACTTTCACTCCAATTATATTTAATCTACTTAACTCTTTTGGTGGAATAATTTTTTGTGTCATAATTTTTATTTGCAAAGATAATTCAAGGCAAAAAGTCATTTTCTTTTAAATGTGCTTAAAAGGATAAACTACCGTTATTTTCTATTAATTTCTTATGTTTATTTGATGCTCATATAATATTGAATTAATATTCACATTGTGTTCATGATATGTTCATCTTATGTTCATTATATGTTTAATCTATGTTCACTCTCTTGAGAGTTTAATGACACAAAAAGCTAGTAAAAACAGGACTTCATAGCGAAAAACAAGTATAATTTATATATAAAATTTGTAATAGTAATTATGGAGAACATATATAATAATATATAGCAAGTAATGGCATCTCCCACCTTATTTGTTTTATGAGTATTTTGGCTATTTGTATGGGGTTTTGTTTGTGTGTGGGTAGCGGTGGTTTAAAGAATTAGAAAAAGAATAAGAAATTAATTTAAAAGTATATAAATAATTGAATTAATTATGTATATTTGCAACGTCATTATAAATTTACATATATGTATATCAACAGAAGTATTACAAAACTTTTAAAAAAGAGCCTTGAAGGTTTTTCATCTGTAGCAATTACAGGAGCAAGACAAACAGGTAAATCAACACTTTTAAAAACTCTTTTTGGGGATAATTTTAATTATATAAGTTTTGATGATTTATTAATAAGAGAGAGAGCATTAAATGATTCAGCTCTATTTATGACAGAAATAAAAGAGAAAACAATTTTAGATGAAATTCAATATGTTCCACATTTACTTTCATATTTAAAAATTGAAATTGATGAAAATAAATCAGAAAAAGGAAAATACTTAATAACAGGTTCACAGCAATTTTCAATGATGAAAGGATTAAGTGAAACATTGGCTGGAAGAATAGCTTTACTAAGTTTGTTTCCTATGTCATACTTAGAATTATTAGAAACTAAAAACTTTAAAGAAGAAACTAAGAGTACAAAAACATTTTATAATTATGCTTGTCTAAATGGTCTGTATCCCGAATTGTGTGCAAACAAAAAGATAGATACTAAAACATGGTTTAGTAGTTATATTCAAACATATTTAGAACGAGATATAAAGTCTATTTATAATATTGGTGATTTAAGAAGTTTTGGACAATTTATCAGAATATTAGCATCAAGATGTTCTCAATTGATAAACTACTCTGATATTTCAAAGGAAATTGGAGTAAGTGTAGGAACAATCAAAAACTGGGTTTCGGTTTTAGAAGCCAGTCATATTATATATACTTTAAATCCATATTTTGAGAATTTAGGAAAGAGAATAATTAAGAGTCCAAAAGTTTACTGGCTTGACTCAGGGTTAGTTTGCTATCTTACTGGCATATACAATAAAGAGCAACTTGAATATGGAGTTATGTCTGGAGCATTGTTTGAAAATCTTGTGATCTCTGAAACATTGAAGTTTCTTAATAATCATGGATTATATAATAGCATATATTTTATACGAACTAGTAATCATCAAGAAATAGATCTATTGATTAAAACTGGGGATAAAATATATCCATTTGAAATAAAGATAACTAAAACACCGAAGGCATCAATGGTAAAGTCTATTGACAACATTAGGGATTTATTTCCTAAAATGAATATTCAAAAAGCAAATATTGTTTGTATGGTTGATAAAGGATTTCCAATAACAAAAGATGCAAATGTTATTAATTTACAAGAATATTTAATGTTTTTAGAAAAAACTTTGAAATAGTTTTTCAGGAAGAAAAAATTGCAAGGTCTGGGGGAAAGCAATTGCGGGTTCGGGTGCAGCGAATTTTCTTCCCGAAAAACGAAAAGAAAACTCATAATATTATACTGCTACTTTTTCAGCTTTAGAAAATTCCAATATATAATCAGCAGATTTTTGAGCTTGTGATGAAGCTTGAATAATAAATTGCTTATCATTTCTCATAACAGATAACCAATTATCAATATAATCTACATTATCAGTAATACGGTTTTCAAAACCAAGATAAGCACAAACAAAAGCAGTATTAATTTCTGCAATCAATTCTTCAAAAGCATATTCTTTAGATCCAAATTTGTTTCCCTTTGGTCTGTCTAATCTTGAATTGTGCCCTGTCCAGTGTCCAACTTCATGAAAAGCTACACTATAAAATGCCTCTTTTGAAACAAATTGTTTTCTTTCCGGTAAATATATCTTATCCTCACTATGTCTATAAAA
Organism: uncultured Bacteroidales bacterium; assembly: GCA_964435855.1. GTDB lineage: Bacteria > Bacteroidota > Bacteroidia > Bacteroidales > CAYTAU01 > CAYTAU01. The sequence goes on from CAYTAU010000112.1 coordinate 8,775, forward strand.
AGCAGAATTTTGAGGAGAATGAATAATATTTGCTTCTGTACTATTTAAAACGTGTTCGGCTCTTTCATCTTTTTCAAATTCTGTCAAATTTTCCAAATCATTTAGTTTGTAATATTCATCAGGTAGTTTTTCAATTTGTGATATATTAAAAACAGAATATTGTTTGAGGTAGCCAATCTTTTTATAATCTAAATGTTCTATACTCTGACCATTTTTAAGAAGGTGTTCAACAAGTTTAGTAATATTCTTGCTTGTTTTTTTGTCAAGGTATAAAACGGATTTATAAACCACCATAGAGGCTTTACTGCCTTTTTTTATTCTGCCTTCAAGTTTAGAAAGTTGTTTAAATGTCATCCAAGAGTTAAAAGTATGATTGTACTTTCTTTTAAGATAATTCAATAAAAGTTGATTTATACCGCTGTATGTGTGTTTAGATACTGCATTTTGAGCAAATATTGAATCTCCCGATAAACTAAACCAGGACTCTGAATAATTATTCTGTTTATGTTGTTCAAGCATTTCAATTATAATGCTTGTAATTCTATCATATATAATTTGTGTATTCATGATTTTTCAATGTTTATTAGTTGTAAATCGAATTTATTAATTAAGTTTTTCAGATTAGGATTTTGTTTTATCATCTTGTTAAGAATAGCTTTATCATGTTTTTTGATCTTCATGTTTTTTGATATGATTTTTAGTTTATTCATAATAAAAAGATTTAAAAAAGGTGGTCCATTTAGAACCACCTTTTCAGATTTAAAATTTAATTTGATTTTCAATTTCGCTGATTTTCTCAATCAGTGTTTCATTGATGGATTTTACAACTTTTGTAAAAACCTCAGAATTTGAAGTTTGAAACTTGTTGCCATTTTCATCAGTCAAAACAATGCTTTCATTGAATTGATTAGTACCAACAACAAAAGAGTTAAGTTTTTTACGACTTTCTTCTAAAAGTTCTCTTTTGTCAATAAGAGTTTTCAGATTTTCAACTTTCTCAATTTTTTGGTCGAGACTTAAAACAGGTTCTTTAACTTCTTCAATAGGTGTTTCAACCTTTTTTTCTACTGTTGGCTTAACTTCATCTTTTTTGACATTGTTAGGCTTTTTTTCAATAGGTTTAAAATTGGGTGAAGATTTTACAATTGCATCATCTTTTTTCCCTTTACCATTACCACTGGTTTTTTTAACTTTTACTGTTTCCATTTTATAAAAATTTAATGATTAATAAATAATTGAATTGTAAATAATAGCACTGCACAAAACAACAAATGCAGATTAAAAGATTTTGAGAGTGTTCAAAACCTATCTTTCTGCTTATTTCCTGTTTTTTGTACATTTCTATATGTCTTTTAAAATTTTTCATATGCATCTTAATGAGTTTATCGAGTATGTTCTGCCGGTTAATAGAAAATCAAAATAATTTCCAGCAACAGTGATAGTCCTTAGTGTTCAGAATTTCAATA
>CAYTAU010000113.1:0-7198 GCA_964435855.1 uncultured Bacteroidales bacterium
AAGAGAACCACCATTAACATTTAATGTAGTTGAACTTCCTGAACAAATTGTTGTTTGTGTTGCTGAAGCACTTGTTGGAGCTGTAGAATTAGTATTAACAGTTATCGTTATACTAACACAAGCAGTAGTATTACATGTACCATCTGCCTGAACATAATAAGTTGTTGTTGATGTAGGAGAGACAATAAGTGAACTACCCGAACCAACAGATGTTCCTCCGCAAGATCCTGAATACCATTCCCATGATGCTCCAATTCCTAGTGAACCTCCATTAACACTTAATGTTGTAGAATTTCCTGAACATATAGAACTTGGAGAGGCTGAAGCGCTTGTTGGTGCTGTAGATGTTCCAGATGTTGTTGTTTCATTAAATTGAATAATTACAGGACTTGTAACCGTATTTGCAGAAAATTGTGTTGCTTGGTACAATGCACCTCCTGCAGGATCCTGGACAGGAAAATCATCACTTCTAGATCCTCCAAAAGTAACAAGCTTAGATGATGTGCCACAAGGATCAAAATAAATATTCATTCCACTTCTACCTGAAAGACCTCCGCCTTCATAATTATCGCCACCATAGAAAGTAGCCCATTTTCTGATACCTAAATTGTCAAATTTAAGAAACACATAATCTGTAGTACCGCCATTAAAAGAAGCATCATTATATGAGCCGGTTTCGCTATATGTAGAAAAAGAAATTCCCTGTGTTCTACCATAAACGTATATTAAATCATTACTTCCTGCTTCAACCCCATAAAAATAAGTACTATCTGAATAAGTTGTTGCCCAATCAATTTGATTATTTCCTGAAAGTTTGACAATATAAGGATTAATTATATTGGAATTGTTCGCAGTTGATGCTTTGTAGTAAGCTCCAGAACCTGGATTATAAGTAGTGAAATCTGAGCTATATGTATAACCTACGAAGCAAAATTTACCTTGTAAATCAGATGTTAAACTATAAACTTCATCAGTGCTACTACCTCCATAATATGATGACCATATTGGTTGCAAATTTGAATCAAATTTTGTGAAAATAATATCTGAAGATCCCATTGGTGAAGATTGCATATATGCTCCTCCAGGGTCTAATATCATATGCCCCAGAGAAGCTCCTGAAGTAGATGCAGTTTTTCCTATTACCCATAAATTATCATCAGAATCTATTTGAACATCTATAGGTTGTCCATTATAAGTAGTATTTGATGTATTCCCTGAATGAAAATAAGTACACCACTCTAAAACTCCTGTATTAGAAAAGCGACCAACAAAAGGACATACAGAGCCTATTTCATCTGAATCATAATATGCACCTGTCAGATTTCTTAAAGGAATTGTATTACTATTAGATTGCCCAGAAATACCTGTAAAATAAATTTTATTGCCTTTTGAGGATATTCCCCAGAGATCATAATCCTGGTCATCGGTATTTGAACTTTCATGACTTAAAACGGTTGCCCACTCTCGCACACCATTTTCATCAAATTTAAGAATAGCAGAATTATAAGTATCATACATCTTAGTTTGATCCTGATAAAAAGCTCCTCCTCCTGCATCATAGGTTGGAAATGTTCCACCTCCGACACCACCACCAAAAATCTTTATTAATACAAACAAATTATCATCATCATCCATAGCCAATGCACGTCCTGGCCATGAAACATTATCAGACATAGTTGATCCATAATAAGTTGTCCATTGTAAAGCATTTGAAGAATTAAATTTATATATTAATATCTCATATGTGCCTGCTACTATTTCATCAAAATATTGACCGCCTCCTGCGTCAATCAATGGAAAACCTAAGGATTGAACTCTTCCTGCATTATAAATATTACCATTACTATCAAATACAGGCCTGACATTATTTTTATTACTTCCTGTGTTGTAATCCAGAAATGTTCCCCAGTATAAGCTGGGATCTATAATTAATTTTCTCTTTTCATCATATTCCGGCACATAAAAAGAAACAGTATTATTATTGATTAGAAATTCGCAATCAACATTTTCATTGTTATCATAATAAAATGATAAGGGGATTGTTTCTGTAAAATTTTTAAATGGTGTTTTTATAAGTATTTCTTTATCTGATATTATATCAATCCCTGTAGAACCATCATATAGGAACTGAATATCATTATAGTCTGCACCGGGATTAATAACTATATCGTATTTTAAAGAACCATTTTTTACTGAAAATATTAAATCAATTCCTTCATAAACATTTTTATATTTCAATGATTCAAATCTTTTTACATTATGAATTCCTTCAGGGCAATTAGGTAAATAATAATTTGAGTAAGCTTCACCTTGATTTAAAGGAATTATTTCAATTTTTTCAGGATTTGAATTCAAAAAATTAAAATCGACTCTGGAATAATATGTTCTTGTTGGTTTAGGCGCATTTTCCCTATTGAGTTTCTCTACAGCGGTTTCATCTAAAAGAGGTTCTGAATTTATTTCTTCATTTTTATAAAAATAATACTTCAAACCTTTTTTTGTAAAGTATAAATTTAAATCTTTTGTTTGCAGATAATAAAGTATTTCAGGATGTCTTTCTCCATTAAAATCTGCAATTTGACCTTTATTTTCAGTAAATCTATATTCTACCTCTTCTTTATCAATAAAATCATTAGCATTTGAAAAAACACACAATAGAATAAAATTCAGCGAAAATATTAAAGTTTTTAATTTCATAATTTTTATTTTTTAATAGTTACAATACCTTGAATAGGTTCATTTCCATCTCTAAGGTCAATAATGAAAACGTAAGAACTTATTGGTAATTCTTTTCCATTATAAGTGCCGTCCCAAGGTTCATTATACCCATTTGATTCGAATATAATATCACCCCATCTGTTATATATCTCAACTATAACTTCAGGATATAAATGTATTCCTTCTATAATCCACTTATCATTAGTTCCATCACCGTTTGGTGTGAATACAGTTGGGATTTTTATGCATGTAATTGTTCCATCTAAAACATCGAATGTTTTTACAATTTCACAGCCATCAGTATCAGTTATAGTTACCTGATATGTTCCTGCAGTTAATCCTGTTGCTATAGAATCGCTTTGCACAGGATCTGTATCCCAAGAAAATGTAAATGGGGAATTACCATTGTAAACTTGCAAAGTAATTACTCCATCATTATTTCCAATACAACTTGCGTCTATTACATCTTCAGTATATAAAATCTGTTCCAGTGAAGGTAATATTAATGTATCAACCATAATACAAGAGTTAGCATCTGTTGCGGTAACATAATACTCATAATACTCTCCTGTACTGATATTGGATATAGTTGAGCCTATTGTACCTTCTGACCAAACATAAGTATAGGGTGATGAACCTCCGATGGCTGACACATAACAAATACCATCTGAATAACCATAGCAAGAAGGCATATTTCCTGAAAAATGGATTTCAATAGCATTAGGTTCATGAACATCAATTTTGTCTATTGTTTTTGAGCAACCGTTTACATCTGTTATGGTTACGGCATATGTGTTAGGAGGCAGATCTGAATATGTATCTCCTGATTCTGTAAACCCGGATGGCAACCAATTATATGTATAACCCGGAGTTCCACCACTAATATTTAAGTCTATTATTCCATCACTACCTCCATAACATGAAACATGAGTTACAGAATCTGAATATGTAAGTTGTGTTGGTTCTTGTATATAAACGGTATCAATACCCTGACACCCAAAAAGATCTTCTACTGTTACATAATAGCTCCCTCCAGATAGATTAGATATTGTTGCTGTTGTATCACCATTAGACCATAAATAGGTATAGCTTCCTGATCCAGATACTACAACTGTTGCAGTTCCATTATTATCGCCAAAACAATCAACTCCCTGTAAATTGGTGATACTAGTTACAAGAGTTCCTCCTCCATTACCAATTGTCACACTGGTAAAAACAGAACAACCAAGACTATCAGTAACAGTCACCTCATATGTTCCTTCTGCAAGATTATTTATAACAGATGTTGTTAAACTATTTGACCATAAGTAAGTATATGGAGATGTCCCTCCAAAAACACTTAAACTTGCAGATCCATTATTTCCTCCGCAACTTACATCTACAATACTACTATTTACAATTATTTCATTATTTTGATTAATTAATACGCTACTAATATCTGTACAACTACCTGTGTCTTGAGCAGCCACATTGTATGTTCCTGCAGGTAAATTAATGAAAGTACTATCTACAAAATATGTTACTCCATTATCAATACTAAATTGTACTCCACCATATGCATGAATAATCAATTGTCCTGTTGAGTCTCCAAAGCAATTAACATTACTCACTTCGACAGAATCTATTGTAAAACCTGTATTGCTATTAACTGAGATTGTAGAATCTGAACTACAACCCAAATCATCTTCAACAGAAATTACATAATTTCCAGCATTTAGTCCTGTAAAAGTACTACTAGCCCCAAATACTCCTCCATCTATTGCAAACAAATAAGTTCCTGAACCACCGATACCTGAAACTGAGATTTCTCCATTATATGGAGCAGAACAAACACTAACATCAATTACATTAACATTTGAAATTGTTGGAATTGGATAAACTTCAATTATTTGATCGTCGGTATCTGAACATCCATTAGCATCAGTATATTCATATGTAATTGTTTGAATTCCAATTAGACTAGGATCAAATGTTGCAGTTCCATCACCATTATCAGTAACTCCGACACCTGTATATGTACCACTAGGATGATTCCCTGTGATATCATCAATTGGTTCTCCTTGACAATATGCTGTATCTAGTCCTACAAAATTTACATAAGGTAAACTTTGAACAACTACAGCTTGTACTTCAGAACTTGTACATCCAAAACCATTGGTATAAGAATAAGAAATATTATGTGTGCCAGGAGTTACATAAGTATAATCAGCTGTTCCATCGCCATTATCACTAATATCAACTCCTGTATAAGTTCCATTTGGTGCTTGATTTCCTGTTAAGATAATTGTTGAACCATCACCACAATAAACACTATCAAGATTTGTAAAACTTACAATTGGTAAAGGATCAACAGTAACTGTAACTGTTGCTGTGGCAGCACCACATGGAGCTGTTCCTGTAACTGTATATGTAAACACATCTCCTGCTGTAGTTAATGGGTCAAACATATTTGTAACAACAGTTCCTCCTGAGTTTGTCCATATGCCACCTCCTGTTGGAGTGCCTCCTAATTCAGTAAATAAATTTATACTTGGATCTCCATCACAAATGGAAACAATTCCATCTGTTCCAGCATTTGGCGCTGCTATTACATTTACAACAACACTTGCACATCCAGTAGTATTACAAGTACCTTCTGCTCTAACATAATAAACTGTTGTTGTAGTTGGAGAAACATTTATTGTGGCTCCATTTCCTATTGAAGAACCTGTTCCACACCCACCTTCGTACCAATACCAATCAGCTCCAATCCCTAAGCTTCCACCATTAACTGTAATATCTGTAGATGAACCTGAACATATTGTTGAAATTGTTGCAGAAACAGAAACAGGATCGGTTGAAGGAGCATTAACTGTCATTGTTATAGTAGAAGATGTTGCAGGACTTCCTGTTGCACAAGCTTCGCTGGAAGTCATAACACAATAAATATCGTCTCCACTAGTTAATCCTGAGTTTACATAAGTAGGACTATCGAATCCAACTAGACTACCGTTTAAATACCATTGATATGAGGGAGTTCCACCACCATTAATTGGTGTTGCAGTGAATGTAACTGTTGCATTTGCACAAATTGGATTTTGAGAAGCACTAATGGTAACATCTGCCACTACTGTTCCTGTTACACTTACATTAAGTGTACTTGCAGCACTTGTTCCACAAGAGTTCCCTGCTGTTACAGAAATTGTTCCATTCTGACCAGTAGTTCCAGATGTAACTGTAATACTAGTTGTACCATTACCTCCAGTAATAGTCCAACCTGTTGGTACTGTCCAAGTATATGTTGATGCCCCTGTAACTCCAGTAATACTATAAACTAAACCTGCAGAATTTGGACAAACTGTAAAACTTCCAACTATTGTTCCAGGAACTGCTGGAGAATCAGGACTGACGACAACAGGCAAAGTACTTGCAGAACTAGTTCCACATGAGTTTCCTGCTGTTACACTTATATTTCCATTCTGGCCAGTACTACCTGCAGTAACTGTAATAGATGTTGTTCCAGTACCTCCTGTAATGGTCCAACCAGTTGGGACTGTCCAAGTATAAGTAGTAGCATTTGTAACTGCTGATATGCTATATGTTTGAGAAGTTCCGGGGCATACTGGTGTTAAACCAGTAATTGCTATAGGAACTGCAGGAGTACCAGGATCAACCACAACTGGGAAAGTGCTTGGAGCGCTTGTTCCACATGAGTTCCCTGCTGTTACACTTATATTTCCATTCTGACCAGCACTACCTGCTGTAACTGATATAGATGTTGTTCCAGCACCTGCATTAATAGTCCAACCAGTTGGTACTGTCCATGTATATGTTGTTGCACCTGTTACACTTGATATGGAATAAATTAAACCTGATGCACTAGGACAAACAGTAAATGGTCCTGTAATAGTTCCAGCTGCTGCTGGCAAAGCAGTTATATTAATAGTTACAGATGCACATGTAGTTGTATTGCATGTTCCATCAGAAAGAACATAATAAGTTGTTGTACTTGTAGGATTTATAGAGAATGAACCTGTTGTGTTGCTGGAAACAAAAGTACCACCACAAGAACCTGTATATAGCTCCCAGTTTGCACCGGCTCCAAGTGATCCTCCATTAACTGTTAATGTTACAGGATCTCCTGAACATATTGTTGTTTGAGATGCAGTAATAGAAGTTGGAGCAGTGGAATTTGTATTTACGGTTATTGCTACATTAACACAAGATGTAGTATTGCATGTACCATCTGCTTGAACATAATAAGTTGTTGTTGATGTTGGTGATACAATTATTGAACTACCTGTACCAACACATGTTCCTCCACAACTTCCTGAATACCATTCCCATGATGCTCCTGTTCCCAATGAACCTCCATTTACCGTAAGTGTAACATTATCTCCTGAACATATTGTTGTTTGGGATGCTGTAATAGAAGTTGGAGCAGTTGAATTTGTATTTACGGTTATTGCTACATTAACACAAGATGTAGTATTGCATGTAC
>CAYTAU010000113.1:7298-10163 GCA_964435855.1 uncultured Bacteroidales bacterium
ATAATAAGTTGTTGTTGATGTTGGTGATACAATTATTGAACTACCTGTACCAACACTTGTTCCCCCACAACTTCCTGAATACCATTCCCATGATGCTCCTGTTCCGAGAGAACCTCCATTTACCGAAAGCGTAACATTATCGCCTGAACATATTGTTGTTTGAGATGCTGTAATAGATGTTGGAGCAGTTGAAGGCTCGCATGTAGTATAAGAAAATTTTGTTATATATGCACTTGTTGCAGTTGGTCTTGCTGCAATATAATAAGCTCCACCACCCGGATCAACAGTGGGAAAGTTTAAGCTAGCAGTATAATCAACCATAAATAATTCTACAGTTGAAGCATCAGGTTCGTATATTGCAAATGGGCGGCATGTTTCTCCTCCTGTACCTCCAAGACAGCTAGCCCATTCTCTGACTCCAATCTGTGTAAATCTTCCCATAAAGGCATCAGTACTTCCTCCCCATGCCTGATTATAATGATCTACAGCTGTTAATAATGGTATATCTGAACTATTTGTATATCCACCAATCCAAATATAATCATTGTTATCAATTTTTAACTTGCGTATTTCTTCAGAGCCGGTTCCACCATAATAAGTTGCCCATTGTGTTACTCCTGAACTATTAAATTTCAGAATATATCCATCATTATTTCCACCCCCAACTCCACCTCCTATTGATGGTTGATAATATCCTCCTCCATTTTGCAATGGTAAATTTTGGCTGGCTGTTTTACCGCAGAAATAAAAATTGCCATCAGAATCTGTATCTATTGAACCACAATCACCATTAAAATTATCATTATATTGACCTCCGTAGATTGTTGACCATGTTAGTGCCCTACTCGAATTAAAACGAGCAATAAACAAATCTTGAGCACCATTAACTGTATTGTCAAAATATGCACCTCCTCCCGGATTAGTTAATGGAGGATATGAATTTGGTACACTCCATCCGCCAAGTTCCCCAACACAATACAAAAAATTGTTTGTAGGATCAATATGAATATCAATAAAATTAACAAAGCAATCACCACCAAAATAAGTACACCATAACTTTGAAGTGCTACTATTAAATCTCATAATATAACCATTATCTCCTCCACCATGAACAGCTTGGTAATATGCTCCCCCTCCCTGATCTTGTACAGGTAATGCAGCTGTATTATAACAAGCTCCAACTATATATACATCATTATTTGAAGTTGTAGTAATCCCTCTTACTCTTGCTCCGCTTGCTCCAATAAAAGTTGCCCATAACCTGTTGCAATTATTATCAAACTTTAATAAAAAACCACAATTACCTGGTGGTGGTGTACTATTATAATATCCACCTGCATTCTGAAGAGGGAATGTTGCTTTACTTGATGATTCTCCCCCAACATATAAATTGTCATTTCCATCAACCGCAGTAGTGTTATTGATTACGTATTCGTTACCGGTACCTCCATAATATGTCGTCCAAAGTTGAATTCCTGCATTGCTAAATTTTAATATTGCAAGATCAGTAGTGCCGCCTGCATCAGTACCCTGATAAAATCCTCCTGAATTAAATACATCAACTACTGAAGAATAATGATAACAAGACACATAGAAGTCACCGATTGAATTAAATGATACATTATCCCAAACAGAGCTTGCTCCTATATCAAAATATGTTGACCAGACCATATCAAGGGTTGGATCAATTATTAGAGTTTTGTCTTTAGGATAATCTTCAAGATTAAAACTAATAACATTGTTGTCTGAAAGCACAAAACTACTTTCAACTTCTTTTTCATTATTATTTTCAATAAAATAAGAATATGGAGCTTCTTCCTTAAAATCTAAATATGGTGTTTTAACATTGATATTTCCTTTATTGTCTTTTTCAAGAGTTTCTGTATCTTTATATGAATAACTTATCAAATTAGGATTCCCACCAGGTTTTACAATAAAATCAAATTTTAATCCTTTAGAGTTTCGATAGAATTTTAAATCAATATTGGGATATATTTCATTGTAATAAAGTGACTGAAAATTTGGGACATTCATTATTCCTTCAGGACAATGACCAAGATAATAATTAGTATAATTTTTACATTTATCAAAACCATCAACTACAACATCTGGATTTGTGTTATTAAATACTAATTCAAAACGATAATGTTTCATTTGTAACTCTAATTGCTCAGCATATTCAATATTGCCTTTTGTTCTTTCATCTATGGATTGTTCTGTTTCAACAAAATGCTTTTCTTTGGTTATAAAAATGATTTTATCTTTCAGAAAATACAAATCTGCTTTATCAACAGAAGTTGTAAACAAAATTTCATTCTGGATAACACCCCTTGCATTTGCTATTTGACCTTTGTTTTCGATAAAGGAAGGTCTAACAAGACTATCATTTGCATATAAATTAGAAGTTATTGTAAAAAGAAATACAATGACTCCACATAGAATCTTACAATTTATCTTTTTCATAGTGTTGCTTTTTAAAGATTTAAAATAAATAATAATCTAAGTCAAATGTAAGAAAATTTAATAATTATTTTGTATTATAATTATCAATTTGTAAATCTTAAATGCTAATTGGTGAATTTGGATGAATAATTTGCTTTATCAGTCATTATTAATTTTGAACAATTAGAAAAAAACACCTTTTTTACAATTCATATTTTACAAGTGCAAATTGGAAGCATTAAGTTTAAAAAAATCACATATACTTTGTGATTTGTGGATAAAGCTATTAATTAAAAAAGATTCATTACAAAAGGCTTGAACCTGTTTTATTTCCACCAATATTAACTCCAATCATAAATTCATGTGAGCCGTTGCTGTAGTTTTTTAAAGGACTAAATGTATAGTCAAAGGCATATCCTATAT
>CAYTAU010000114.1:0-10067 GCA_964435855.1 uncultured Bacteroidales bacterium
AAATTAAATTTAAATTGCATAAAACTATCCTATTATAAAAAATAATATTATTTTTGCAATTCATATAAATTAATAATCATGAATAAAGGAACAGTAAAATTTTTCAACAATTCTAAAAATTTTGGATTCATAGCCCCTGATGATGGTGGTAAAGATGTATTTGTACATCAAAACGGACTAATCGATCAGATAACTGAAGGAGACAAAGTTAGCTATGATGTAGAAGATGGCCCAAAAGGCTTAAACGCGATAAATGTGAAAGTAATATAATATTTTCTTTGACTTTTTAGTATTGCATAAGCCTATCGAATTCGATAGGCTTTTTTTTATTTCAAAATGTGTCCCCACCTTACATATTTTCATCTTCTATCTTCAAAATTCTAAAAAAATCCATACTTTTGTAAGCTTATTTTTTAGAATATTGTAAATTATGAATATCCCAACACAATACAATCCTCTGTTAACAGAAGATAAATGGTATGAATACTGGATGAACAAAGGCTTTTTTGAATCAGAGCCAGACAACAGAGAAGCATATTGCATAGTAATACCTCCGCCAAATGTAACCGGTGTTTTACACATGGGACACATGCTAAACAATACCCTACAGGATGTACTGGTAAGACGAGCCAGAATGATGGGCAAAAATGCACTATGGGTACCAGGAACCGACCATGCTTCAATAGCTACAGAAGCAAAAGTTGTGAAAATGTTGAGTGAAAAAGGAATTAAAAAATCTGAACTTACAAGAGAAATTTTTTTAGAATATGCCTGGGAATGGAAAGAAAAACATGGAGGCATAATTCTGGAACAATTAAAAAAACTTGGTGCCTCATGCGACTGGACAAGAACTAAATTCACTATGGATGAAGACCTTTCGGAAAGTGTAATAAATGTTTTTATCGATTTATATAATAAAGGTCTGATATATCGTGGAGTAAGAATGGTAAACTGGGATTCGCAAGCCCAAACTGCAGTTTCTGACGAAGAAGTAATACACACAGAAGAAAATTCAAAATTATTTTATGTTAGATATAAAATTGAAAACGAAGACAAATATCTTACAATATCTACAACCCGTCCTGAAACAATTCTTGGCGATACTGCCGTTTGTGTAAATCCCAAAGACGACAGATACAAGCATCTTAAAGGAAAACAGGTAATTGTGCCAATGGTTGACAGAACCGTGCCAATTATTATGGACGAATATGTTGATATGGAATTTGGAACAGGATGTTTAAAAATTACTCCTGCCCACGATATCAACGATTATGAAATAGGACAAAAACATAATTTACAATCAATAGATATATTTAATGATAATGGAACACTAAATGAAAACGCTGTTTTATTTATTGGAGAAGACAGAGATGTTGCAAGAAAACTTGCTGCAAAAAAACTTGATGAACTGGGAATTCTTGAAAAAGTAGAAGATTACCAAAATAAGGTTGGAAGATCGGAAAGAACAAATACTGTTATAGAGCCTAAACTATCTACACAATGGTTCATGAAAATGAAAGATATATCCAAGCCGGCTTTTGAAAATGTAATGAATGATTCCATCAAACTGTATCCTGCAAAATTTAAAAACACTTATCGCCACTGGATGGAGAATGTTAAAGATTGGTGTATTTCGCGTCAATTGTGGTGGGGACACAGAATTCCTGCATACTATTTGCCAGATGGCAGCTATGTAATTGCAAAAACAAAAAAAGAAGCATTAGAAATTGCAAAAGCTAAAAACAGTAAACTTACAATAAACGACCTAACACAAGACGAAGATGTACTCGACACATGGTTTTCATCATGGTTATGGCCAATTTCAGTTTTCGATGGCATAAACAATCCCGATAATGAAGATATAAAATATTATTACCCAACCAACGATTTAGTTACAGCACCTGAAATTTTATTCTTCTGGGTTGCACGTATGATTATTGCGGGTTATGAATATCGTAACGATAAACCATTTAAAAATGTTTACCTAACAGGAATAGTTCGTGATAAACAAAGGCGAAAAATGTCAAAACAACTTGGCAATTCTCCCGACCCTATTGAAATAATAAAAAAATATGGTGCCGATGGTGTTCGTGTGGGTATGCTTTTATGCTCACCTGCAGGAAACGATTTACTGTTTGATGAAAGCCTGATAGAGCAAGGCAGAAATTTTGGCAATAAAATATGGAATGCGTTTCGCCTTGTTAAAACATGGGAAATAGACAAAAACATAGAACAAGCCGAAGCATCTAAAATTGCTATTGACTGGTTTAATTCAAAACTAAATAAAACAATTGAACTTATTGATGACCATTATTCAAAATACAGAATATCCGATGCTTTAATGACAAGTTATAAATTGTTTTGGGATGAGTTTTCTTCATGGTATCTTGAAATTATAAAACCCGAATATCAAAAACCTATTGATAATAAAACCTTAAATTCTACTATTGAGTTTTTCGAAAAACTGCTTAAACTCCTTCACCCTTTTATGCCTTTTATTACAGAAGAAATATGGCATCTTATTGAGGATAGAAAAGATGGCGAAAGCATTATGATATCATTAATGCCAAAAAACACAGGTTTTAATAATGATACAATAAGTAAGTTTGAGAACACAAAAGAAATAATATCGTCTGTAAGAGCTACAAGAAAGGAAAAAAATATTCCTATGAAAAAACAATTAGTATTGCATGTAAAAGAAAGCGATAAATTTGTTGACGACTTTAAAACGGTTATTTCCAAGCTTTGCAACTTATCGGAAATATCATATACAAAACAAAAAATAGATAATGTAGTTTCTTTTATGGTTAAAACAACAGAATTTTTTATTCCTGTTGGCGATATGATAAACAAAGAGGAAGAATTGAAAAAACTTGAAGCAGAATTAAAATATAATGAAGGCTTTCATATTTCGGTATCTAAAAAACTATCAAACGAAAAGTTTGTAAATAATGCTCCCGAAAAAGTTGTTGAAATGGAGAAAAAAAAGCTTGCAGATGCTGAAACAAAAATTAAAGCTTTAAAGGAACAGATAATGCAAATTATGAAAGGGAATTGAGGCACTGATTGCAAATCAGCGCCATTGGGGGTTTTTTGATTATTCCGAAACTATCTTCTTTATGTAGGTCTTATTATTAATACTAACAACTACAAAATAAACTCCCTTATTTGTTATATTTAGAGTTTCAGAATGGCTTCCTGAGTTTAATCTGCTTGCCGCTTGCTTTTGAATTACTTTACCATTAATATCAATCAGCTGAATTTCTACTATTGAGTTTTGCTCAAGCGTGTATTCAAGATTGATCTTATCCTGAAAAGGATTTGGATATACAGATAGCAAAGAAACATTAATAGGATTTGATATATTTACAATTGCTGAACTATCTGCATAGATTCCTATTCCTGCAGCTTTAAATAAGACTGTATCTACATAAAAATCATAATTCTCAAATAGAGTATCTAATGCAGTAACCGTAAAATTATGAATTGTAACCTGAGGAATTCCCGGTATATCAACTAAAATTTTATAAGCGCCATTTGGAAGATTATCAAATTCATAATATCCACTTAAATCACTTGTAATAGATAGATATGGATGATTGATTAGTGTGTCTTCAATAAAGAATGTAACATCTGGTACAGGGTTACTTGTATTTTCATTTGTAATAATTCCAGATACATTACCTATACCGGGCGTAAAAGTCGTAGTCTGTTCAAGATTAATATCTACATTTACGGAATCGCCACAAGAAAGTGAGAGTATTTGTGCATTGCCCCATAGATATTCGCTGTTGTAGTATGAATTCAACGCATCGGGATATGCTCCTTGATTTAATACATTAGCTTTTATAAGATAATTACTACTAATATTTCCTTGTAGATAAAATAAACCACTTCCATTAATTGAACTAATATCAGAAAGTTCATAAATACTAGTAGCTGTATTATATAATTCAATTTCTGCATCTCCTGTATTTAATGGATTTGCATTATATAAGACATTACCATAGACATACATATTTTCCTCTAATGATACAGAAACAGAGTCTATGCTGCAGCAAATTACATTACATTCTAACCATGCCGGTAAAATAGTACTATTCAACGTAGGATAATAAACCCATGTATTTGGTTCAAATTGCTGTAGATAATTAGTGTCAATTAAATTTGGTGATGTTGCCCATAACGCGCCACTAACACCCACCCATTGACCTGTATAGCCATCAGATGTGGCATTTAGTTGAAACCAATTTCCACAAACAGTTTGATCAATTCCTGCATCAATATTTGGAAGATCTAAAAAAGAAATAATTACAGTGTCAGTTTCAGAACATGGAATAATAGAGTTATTCTCTGTCAAATAAAATTCCCATGTTCCATTCCAAGGTACAATAACGTCAGTATTTGGATCATTTGGATTTGCAAAATTATAAGATGGACAATTTGTAGTCCATGTACATGTTGAGTTTACATCACCTAAAGTTCCATTAAATGTATACTGACCATATCCACATGCAGAATCATCAGGACCTGCGTCAGGCATACATTGAGCAAATATATTTATGGATATTAATAAAGATAAAAGTGAAGTAATAAATAGTTTTTTCATAATATATAATTTTTAAATAATGTTTGAATGTCAATAGTCTAGTCCTGCAAACACCTAACAGAGAACCCGCCCGACTTGCTGTTGTCGTACCGGCTAACTTCGGTGTTATGATTGGCCAATTTCCGGATCCAGGCGTTGGAGCTATTGCCCTCAGTAGCCGACCTGAAGTAGCCGTAGTAGCACAAAATGTAGAACGAGCCATCGTCGTAGTTCCGGTAACCGCCAGGCAAACCTGTAAAACCGGATGTGCCAAATTCAGCATTACTTGTTAAAGTACCGGAAGCCCACAATGACGAGTTTCCGGCAAGTTTGCTGCCTTCATT
The DNA here is from genome assembly GCA_964435855.1 of uncultured Bacteroidales bacterium. Classification (GTDB taxonomy): domain Bacteria; phylum Bacteroidota; class Bacteroidia; order Bacteroidales; family CAYTAU01; genus CAYTAU01. The sequence continues at coordinate 4,933 of CAYTAU010000114.1, forward strand.
TGTCCCGTGATATCCGATTGCGTCTGCTTCAGCCTGGCTCATACCAAGAGCCATCTCAAGCTCCTTCCACTCATCATCGCTTGGTAAATGCCAACCGGTGGGGCAGACACCCTGAACTCCACTTGGGTTGCTGCTGCTGCTTATGGCATTGTCGCCCATAGCGGCTGCCCATGTGTATAAAGCACCATAAATATCGGCTTCGCTACCACTGTTGTTATTGTAATAACAATAAGCATCATCGGTATTATTATCATCAAGGTTTGCCCAGTCTGTATTATTGGTAACTAATGGTATGGCTGTGCCATTTGGATAATGTGTCACTTTAAGGTTTTCTGATATCCAGCATTGATTACCAATTTGTACTACATCGTAAATGTTACCATCGTAATCTGTTACAGTACCAGGACAATTAACAATAAAAACAAATTCTACAGTTTCTGTCTGAGTAGGAACAAATGTTGATATATCTACATATTGTGAAGAATAACCTATCAATCTAATCAATTCTCCATCGTTATATTGCATATCCACTAAGCTTCTTGTGCTTTTTAGTTTAGGCTGTGTTTCTTTTTCATCTTCAATGATACCGGAGTATACTATACTTGCATTTTCTTTTTTACCGTTTAGATTTGATAATTTTACTGCATCAGTAAATTCTTTGTTTGTAATTTTTATAGTAAATAATCCGGCAGGTAATCCTGAAACAGTAAATTCATGTGTGCCGTTTTCGAGATATATTTGCTCTGCTGATAGCAATTTACCACTTATATTATAAATTTCAATTTTTGTTTTTCCGGGTTTCCTTTGATAAAAACGAAGATTTGAACTTTCTGTCATCGGATTAGGATAAACAGACACACCATTTAATATATTATTTATATCAGGTATGCTTACAATATCAGTTAAATGCAAAATATCAGAACCATTTAGTGTTAATTCGGTTTGCTGGTCAAGATTTTTTACTTGAACACTATCTACGGTCGTACTTGCACCAGAAGCCGTAAAACTGATTTGATAATCCTGTGCTTGAATTATAAAAGAAGCAAGGATTATAGCAATAATAATTGTAAAAATTTTCATAACATATATTTTTAAATTAATAACTGTTTATTTTCCAAAGGTAATAAAAAAAGAGAGAAACTCCCTCTTTAAATTTTAGGCACTTTAAACTTTAGTGCATTTTAAGTATTTGTTTTTCTAAATAGTAATCTTAGCCGTATCGCTTTCCACTCCTATTTCTTCGCCATCTATTACGCTTTTGGCATAATACTCAAGTTTCATTGGCGAAACTATATCTTTGGTATCGATATATGGGCTGTGAAGGTCGTATGCAATAAATTCAAAATTTTCTTGTCCTTTCACACGTCTGTATATATGCACACGTTATTTACTTTGTGTTATTACAATTAATGACTTAATGACTATTGAATGACAATTGAATTAACAATACATAAAAACTATTTACTAATAATTAGAATTTAATTACTTTTGCTTTTTAAATTATTTTAAAAAAATAACATGGGAATAATAAATAGTGTAATAAAGTCATTTGTAGGAGACAAAACAGCAAGGGATCTTAAAGAATTACAACCTTATGCAGATAAGGTACTTGTTGAATATGACAAAATACAATCAATTAGTAACGATGAACTAAGAGAAATGACTATAGTTCTTAAACAAAAAATACAAGATCATATTAAACCCGATAAAGATAAAATATCTGAGCTTAAAAATAATATTGAGGAAAATAAACTCGATATAAATGAAAGAGAACCAATATACGATGAGATAGATAATATAGAAACAGATATTGACAATAAGCTTGAAGATTTTTTAATGGAAATACTACCCCAAGCTTTTGCAATAATTAAAGAAACAGCACATAGATTTAATGACAATGAAAAACTTGAAGTAAATGCTACCGATTTTGACCGTAACCTTGCTGCAACAAGAGATAGTATTGAAATAAATGGCGACAAAGCTATTTACCACAATAAGTGGATAGCAGGAGGTGTTGAAATTTTATGGAACATGATACATTACGATGTGCAGTTAGTAGGTGGTGTTGCATTACATCAGGGAAAAATTGCAGAGATGGCAACAGGTGAAGGAAAAACAGTGGTTGCTACATTGCCGGTTTTTTTAAATGCACTTACTGGCAGAGGAGTTCATATTGTAACAGTTAACGATTACCTTGCAAAACGTGATACAGAGTGGATGGGTACAATTTACGAATTTCACGGATTATCGGTCGATTGTATTGATAAACATCGTCCAAACTCCGATGACAGAAGAAAAGCATATAATTCAGATATTACTTTCGGAACAAATAATGAATTTGGTTTCGATTACTTGCGTGATAATATGGCAATAAGCCCCGAAGACCTTGTTCAGAGAAAACATAACTATGCTATTGTTGATGAGGTTGACAGTGTTTTAATTGATGATGCACGTACTCCTCTTATTATTTCAGGACCTGTACCAAAAGGCGACGATCAAATGTTTAATGAATACAAACCGAAAGTTGAGAAATTGATACGGGTACAAAAAGATTTTGTAAATGATATATTTGCACAAGCCAAAAAACTTATAGCAAACGATGATACAGAAAAAGAAGGTGCAATATTATTATTAAGAGCATTTAAAGGTTTGCCAAAAACCAAAGCAATAATTAAATTCTTATCGGAAGACGGGATGAAATCATTGCTTCATAAAACTGAAAATGTTTATTTGGCAGAAAATCAAAAAAGAATGCCGGAAATAACAGAAGAACTTTTCTTTGTTATAGATGAAAAAAACAACACAATAGACCTGTCAGAAAAAGGAATTGACCTTATATCAGGTGATATGGATGATAATATGTTTTTTGTTTTACCCGATATTGGCAGTGAAGTTGTCGATATTGAAAAATCTGATATGAGTGATGAAGAAAAACTCGTTAAAAAAGATAAAGTACTTGGCGAATATGCTATTAAATCGGAAAGAGTTCATACAATAAATCAATTATTGAAAGCATATTCACTTTTCGAAAAAGATGTTGAGTATGTAATAATGGGCAATAAAATTAAAATTGTAGATGAACAAACCGGACGTGTTATGGAAGGTCGTAGATATTCCGATGGTCTGCATCAGGCAATTGAAGCCAAAGAAAATGTAAAAGTTGAAGCTGCCACACAAACATTTGCAACAATTACTTTACAGAATTATTTTAGAATGTATAACAAACTTGCAGGTATGACAGGTACTGCCGAAACCGAAGCAGGTGAATTGTGGGACATTTATAAACTTGATGTTGTTGTAATACCTACCAACAGACCAATTGTTAGAGACGATAGGGAAGATTTTATTTATAAAACAAAAAGAGAAAAATATAATGCTGTTATTGACGATATTGTTGAACTTACAAAAAATGGCAGACCTGTTCTTGTTGGTACAACTTCGGTAGAGATATCAGAATTGCTGGGACGAATGCTTAAAATAAGAGGCATTAAACATAATATACTTAATGCAAAACTACATCAAAAAGAAGCCGATATTGTTGCCGAAGCAGGTAGAGCAGGCAATGTAACAATTGCAACAAATATGGCAGGTAGAGGTACGGATATTAAACTAAGTCCTGAAGTTGTAGAATCCGGAGGTTTGGCAATTATTGGTACCGAAAGGCACGAATCAAGACGTGTTGACCGTCAGTTAAGAGGACGTGCCGGTAGACAAGGAGATCCGGGAAGTTCGCAGTTTTTTGTTTGTCTGGAAGATGACCTTATGAGATTATTTGGCTCTGATAGAATTGCCAAAATGATGGACAGGCTTGGATTAGAAGATGGAGAAGTTATTCAGCACTCTATGATCACAAAATCTATTGAAAGAGCACAAAGAAAAGTTGAAGAAAACCATTTTGGTGTTCGTAAGCGTCTGTTGGAATATGATGATGTAATGAATTCTCAACGTGAAGTTGTTTATACTCGTCGCCGACATGCTTTGCACGGAGAAAGAATTGGTGTTGATATTGCAAATATGTTTAATGATGTTTGCGAATCGGTAGTAACAGAGCATCATGGTTTTTCTGAATACGAAGATTTTAAATTAAATGTAATACGAAACCTTTCTATCGATTGCCCCATAGACGAAAAACAATACATGAAATCAAATCCTAACGAAATTATTGATGAAATATATCCCGTTGTAGTTAATTCTTTTAAAAGAAAAGTGGAAGATATAACAAAAAAAGCAATGCCCGTAATAAAGGACGTATATGAAAAACAATCGCATCAGTACGAAAATATTGTAATACCAATTAGCGACGGACAAAAAGTATATCAGATAGTTACAAACCTTGAAAAAGCTGCAACTTCCGATGCAGAAGAATTGGTTCGTTCTTACGAAAAATCAATAATACTTGCTAATATCGACGATTCGTGGAAAGAGCATTTGCGAGAAATGGATGACCTTAAACAATCGGTACAAAATGCTTCATACGAGCAAAAAGACCCTTTACTTGTTTATAAACTGGAATCGTTTAATCTTTTTAAAGTAATACTTGATAAAATAAACAAAAACATCGTTTCAATATTAATGAAAGGACATATTCCTATCAGAGATGCCAACGAAGTGCAAAAAGCTAATGCACCTAAGCGACTTGATATGAGCAAGTACGACACAAGCAGACCTGAAGCAGTTACTGATAGTGGCAACCCCGAACAACAAGGTGCTCCTCAACAAGATCAAAAAGTACAACCTGTAAGAATTGATAAAAAAGTAGGAAGAAATGAACCTTGCCCCTGCGGAAGCGGTAAAAAATATAAACATTGTCATGGGAAATAAATTGCTAACACTTTTGTGATATAGTAACTTGCAATAGACGTTTGTTTATTCGCAATGGATATTTTGTAACTCACAACGACAATCATAAGAGATTATCTGATCATCAGTTAAAGAATGTTTTTATACTTAATTTTATTTTCCATTGCTGCGCAGCTTGTCCCGTTCTAGGGAATTGTATCGTGTGGTATAATTATAAATTAGAGAGCTTTGCTCACGTCATTTATTTTGTATAATTTACTTTGACTACTGAATGACTATCTAGTCGTTCCTTATCAAGTCGATTTTAAGTTTGAATAATTTTTTTGCAAACAGTA
>CAYTAU010000115.1:0-9836 GCA_964435855.1 uncultured Bacteroidales bacterium
CAAAGAGAAATTTTAGTTATAAATATTCCGATATTATTAGTAATTTTCAAAAAATTCTCATTCCGCTTAATAATCAAAATCAAAAATTGCTAAAAAATTAGAATTAGAGATATTTGAGTAATTATATTTTCAATCCATATCAGTATAAAAATTTACGTAAGTTTAAACTGATTTCAGAAATTTAAGCAAAATGAAAAAGTCAGTAGCCCCGTCCTTTAGGGCGGGGACAAGGATAAAGGCACGATGTTCTCTGCGAAATTTTGAAAATTTTATAAAATAAAATTTTCAAAATTTCGCAGAGGTGGGTGCCGCTTAAATCTATACCCCGCCCTAAAGGACGGGGCTACTGAATAGGGAGTTATTGACTTTCTCTGAAATCAATATCAATATAAAATTTATTAGTGCTTATTATTATTTTTTGTAAATTTGAACATTAATATATTCTTTTGTATCTTGATAGAGAGCAAATAATTAAAATAAAACATTTCAATAAAATGCCAAAATTTAAAAAAATAGGAGTATTAACATCAGGAGGAGATTCTCCGGGAATGAATGCTGCAATAAGAGCTATTGTGCGTGCAGCAATTTATAATGGAATACGCATATTTGGAATTTATGAGGGATATGAAGGTATGATAAATGGCGATATTAGAGAATTGAAATCTACAGATGTATCCAATATAATACAGCGTGGAGGAACCATGCTCAAATCAGCACGTTGCGAAGAATTTAAAACAAAGTCCGGAAGGAAAAAGGCATACAATCAATTAATTAAAAATGGCATTGAGGCTGTTGTTGTTATTGGTGGTGATGGAACATTTAAAGGAGCTAAAACCTTTTCTGATGAATATGATATTCCATTTGTTGGCTTGCCCGGAACTATTGATAATGATTTATATGGTACAGATATGACAATAGGCTTTGATACTGCACTAAACACCATTGTTGATGCTGTTGATAAAATAAGGGATACTGCCAGCTCACATAATCGTTTGTTTTTTATCGAGGTAATGGGAAAAGATGTAGGTTTTATGGCTTTGCGAAGCGGAGTTACTTGTGGTGCTGAAGCGGTATTAATACCTGAAGTCCCTACACATCTTGATACTTTGAGAAAGCATCTTGAAAAAGATGCTGAAAGAAAAAAATCAAGTAATATTGTTCTTGTTGCTGAAGGAGACGATTCAGGAGGTGCTTTTGAAATTGCAAAAAAAGTTAGAAAAGAGTTTAAAAACTACGATGTAAAAGTTACTATTTTAGGTCACATACAACGTGGTGGTTCGCCTACTTCTTTTGACCGTTATCTTGCCAGTATTCTTGGCATTGGCGCTATTGATGCATTACTTGAAGATCAAAAAAGCGTAATGATTGGTTATGTTGATAAGGAAATTGTAAACATATCTTTTGCAAAAACAACAAAACATCATAAAACAATTAATAAAAAAATGCTTAAAATAATAGAAATACTAAACGTCTAAAACAGTCTGTTATACGTTAAACAGTTTGTCCCGACTTCTCGTATTGGTGTTAACTTAATTTTAGTTGAAAATAATTAGGATTTAGGGGTCAAACGACAATGAATAGTTGCGGAATCATAATCAACCATTTAAAATTGTGTAAACGATTGCAAATTAAAAAACTCTTTGAAAATTAAATTTTAGACTAAAATTTAAAAAAATGAACAAAATAGCTCTAATATTCGATTTTGATGAAACTCTTGTTGAAGAAAGCACAACTGCTTTTATTGAAAGCCTGGGAGTAAACTCAAAAAAATTCTGGGAGGAAACCAATAACGGATTAATGCAGCAGGATTGGGACCCTGTGCCCGCATATATGTTTAAACTTATTGAGTTATCGCTGAAAAGTGAAAAAACACGTATCACCAAACAAAAATTGCAAAATTTTGCCAAAAAAGTAATTTATAAAAAAGGTGTATTGGAATTATTTAGCAATTTGCGAGAGCATACTAAAGAAAAATTACAAGACACAAGCATAGAATTTTATATTATCAGTAGCGGAATAGGCGAAATTATCAGGCATACTGCTATTGCCAAGGAATTTTCAGATATTTGGGCAAGTGATTATGAATATCAGAAAAACGGAGAAATTCTTTTCCCGAAAAGACTATTGAGCTTTACCGACAAAACCCGCTATATTTTTCAAATATCAAAAGGACAAATTGGCGAAAAATTCAGGAGCAAACCATACATTGTTAACGAAAAAGTTTCATCAGACACATACAGAACTCCTATTAATCAGATGATATATATTGGCGATGGGATGACTGACGTACCTTGCTTTTCGCTAATAAAACGTTTTGGTGGAACACCTATTGCTGTTTACGATGCACAAAACATGAAAGCTTACGGCAAAGCATGGGGTTTTATTAAAGATGGCAGAGTAAGCAATTTGCATTCTGCCGATTATTCTGTTGGCTCCGATTTGTACAATACAATAATTATGGCTATTAATTCTGTTGTTGGTTAAAAAATATAAAAACTTAACTGAAACTATTTGTATTTCCTGTGGTTTTCATAATAATATATTATTAAAAATAAAAAAACATATATAATTATATATCCTAATCAGCTTTTTTTATAATTTTGGGGAAAATATAAATCAATAAATTATAAATGCACCTGATAATTTGAAATACACAAAAGAACACAAATGGATACGTATTGAAGGGGATGAAATTTGTTGCGGTAAGATAGCTTAAATGATAAACGACAAACGACAAACGATAAACGATAAACGATAAACTAAGATTTAACCATACCTTAATATTTTGAATAAACAAAAAATTAATAAAAGGAAAATATTAAATGATCCTGTTCATGGTTTTATAAATATTCCTTCTGATATTATTTTCGACCTTATAGAACATAAATATTTTCAAAGATTAAAAAGAATTACCCAACTTGGACTAACACACTTTGTTTACCCGGGAGCAATACATACTCGTTTTCTTCATGCAATAGGAGCAATGCACTTAATGAATCTTGCCATTGAGGTTATTCGTGCAAAAGGTCATGAAATTTCTGAAGCCGAAGCCAAATCTGTTACTATAGCAATTTTATTACACGATATTGGACATGGTCCTTTTTCTCATACTCTGGAAAAAGTATTAATTAATGATGTTTCGCATGAGGATATTTCAATAGCTTTTATTAAAAAATTAAATATAGAGTTTGATAATAAATTAGACCTTGCATTAAAAATATTTCAAAATAAATATAAAAAGAGATTTTTACATCAACTTGTGGCAAGTCAGCTTGATATGGATAGGCTTGATTATTTGAAAAGAGACAGTTTTTTTACAGGAGTTTCGGAAGGAGTAATAGGATCGGACAGAATTATAAAAATGCTGGATGTTGTTGATGATAACTTGGTTGTAGAGGCAAAAGGCATATATTCAATTGAAAAATTTCTAGTTGCCAGAAGATTAATGTACTGGCAGGTATATTTACATAAAACAGTTTTGGCGGCAGAAGAATTATTGATAAAAATCCTTAAAAGAGCCAAAGAATTAGCAAATAAAAATGTTGAACTATTTGCGTCTCCGTCTTTGCATTATTTTCTATATAATTATATCAACAAAAAAGATTTTTTAAATAATGTTGAAGTACTTGAAAAGTTTGCAGATTTAGATGATTATGATATTATTTCAGCATTAAAAGTGTGGAGTAAACATCAGGACAAAGTTCTTTCAATGCTTTGCCTACGACTAATAAACAGGAAGTTATTTAAAGTTGAGTTGCAAGATAAAGCTTTTGAAAGCAATTATATAGAATCAATAAAGGAAAAATACAAAAAACAATACGGATTAAACAATAATGAAATAGATTATTTTGTTTTTTCAAATACAATTTCAAATAATGCCTATAAAGCTGAAGATGACAAAATAAACATTCTTTATAATTCAGGTAAATTAGTTGATATTACAGATGCTTCTGATGTTTTAAATGTATCGGTATTATCAAAAGAAGTAAAAAAATATTTTTTAATATATCCAAAAACATAATTTAGATTAAAAATGGAATTTACAGCACAGCAAATAGCAGAATATACCGGAGGAACAGTTGATGGCAACAAAGAGATCAAAGTAAGTAATATTTCTAAAATTGAAGAAGGCAAACCCGGAACCTTAACGTTTTTGGCAAATCCAAAATACACTAATTATATTTATTCAACCAATGCTTCAATAGTAATAGTAAAAAGCGATTTTAAGCCGGAAAATAAAATTACCGCCACTCTTGTACGTGTTGATAATCCATATTTAGCATTTTCATCTTTATTGAAATTATACGAAGATTCTAAAAGCCCTCAACCGAGTATTGATGAACAAGCATTTATTGACAAAACTGCTAAAGTTGAAAAAGATATTTATATAGGAGCTTTTACATATATTGGAAAAAATGTAAAAATTGGAAAAAATGCTAAAATTTATCCTCAGGTTTATATTGGCAACAATTCTACAATTGGCGATAACTGTGTTTTAAGACCCGGAGTAAAAATATATGATGATACTATTATTGGAAATGATTGTATTATGCATAGTGGTGTTGTTATAGGTGCCGATGGTTTTGGTTACGCACAACGAACCGATAGCAATTACCAAAAAGTGCCACAAATTGGGAATGTAGTTATTAAAGATGATGTAGAAATTGGAGCTCTTTCATCAATAGACAGAGCTACACTTGGTTCGACAATTATTCATAGAGGAGTTAAAATTGATAATCAAGTTCAAATTGCCCATAACGCTGAAATTGGAGAAAATACTGTTGTTGTTTCTCAAACAGGGATTTCGGGCTCAACAAAAATTGGTTGCAACTGCATGATTGGTGGGCAGGTTGGAATTACCGGACATCTTATAATTGCCGATGGAGTTAAAATTGCAGCTCAATCGGGTGTAGGAGGAAGTATTCTTGAAAAAAATGCATTAGTACAAGGTTCCCCGGCTTTTGATGTAGGTAAATATCGCAGGTCTTATATTCATTTTAGAAACTTGTCGGATATTTATGCTGAAGTTGAAAACTTAAAAAAAGAAGTGGAAAATTTAAAAAATAAATAACCCTGTCTACCTTACCGTCAAGCAGGCATTCCCAGAATTAATAGATAAATTGTCCAATTGTTTCATTGTTAAATTTTTGTTGTAGAATAATAGTGCAATCGGGTAATATAACGGTTTGAATAAAACGCAGTTTTAATGCAATTTATTTTTAGCAGTCAGCACTTTATTATTTATATCTCTGTAGTCCAGTATACAAGATTTGATTTTTTTGTTTTATACAGTTCAATTAAATTTTGATTTGTATGGTGATCACGATATCTATTTACTTGTCTATGATGAATTGATTTATTTCTAAGGATATAATAAACTATTGCTTTCGTCCTTATTTCGGAGACTTGTATAACCGTGTAATCCAAAGTATCGACACTAATGACCATAATAGTTATAAAGTTTGAATCAATAGTTGCACATAAAGAATCTAGTTGTGATAAATCAGATGAAAAAAAGTCTATTAATGTGTCATTTTTAAGGAAGTTAACTCCATTTATAGGTTTCCATTTATAAATATGTCGAATTTTGTATTCGACAAAACCAAAGACAGTTGCAACAATTGGGAGTCGATAAATAAATTTATTAAAATCTGATACAGAAATATTATCTATAGTAGAAAAGCATAGTTCAGGTGATATTTGTCCAGCATCTTGAGGTTCAAAAATTTTTCTATCTACATCTTTAATATATTTATAAATATTTTCTGATGTATCAATTTCAATGTCTAATTCATTTATAGCATAAAAAATTAAATGAAAACAATTCATTGTTATTGACGGTGCAACACAACCCATATAACATTCGTGATATAGTTCATTTATTTGAATTTCGTTCAATTCAATTTTATTATCCTCTAGTTTTTTGAAAAGTTCAATATAACTTTCCTTTGACACATCATCTATAAATTTATTTTTTATAAGATAATCCTCAAAAGAAACTACTCTTTGATATACATCAATAGCGTCTTCGGATATAAGTAATTCTAAATAAGATTCAAGTTGTTCAATTTGTTTCTTATCGTTGTTGCATCCGATAAAAAGAACTATTAAAACTAATATTATTGTTATTCTTTTCATATTATCGTGAATTACTGTTAACAATTGAGCAATGTAACAATATAACAATTTTAGTAAATTTTAAATTTCCTATTTCTTTCGCGTAATTGTGTAATTTACATATTCAATAAGAGATTTTTTAGCTTCATTTTCGGGGAACTCATGTAAAATGTTTAATGCTTTGGTTTTAAACTCATGCATTTTTTGTTGGGAATATTCAATCCCACCATTTTTAATGACAAAACTAATAGCTTCGTTAATTTTTTCATTATTTATATTTTTACTTTTTACTGTTCTAATTATTTTTCTTTTATCAGATGGTGAAGCATTATTCAACACATAAATTAAAGGCAGTGTCATTTTCTTTTCTTTTATGTCGTTACCGGATGGTTTCCCTGTTTTATTATTTTTGTCAAAATCAAAAATATCATCTTTAATCTGAAAAGCCATTCCAACTAATTCGCCAAATTCCCACATTTTTTTAACTGTTTCCTCATCTGCATTTACCGATTTAGCTCCTATTGAAGAGCAAGCAGCAATAAGTACTGCTGTTTTTTTCCTGATAATATCATAATATACTTCTTCTGTAATATCAAGTTTTCTTGCTTTTTCAATTTGCAACAATTCTCCTTCGCTCATTTCTTTTACGGTATAAGAAAGAGTTTGAAGAAGATCATATTCTTTGTTTTCAACAGCTAAAAGCAATCCTCTTGAAAGTAAATAATCTCCTACAAGTACAGCAATTTTATTTTTCCAAAGTGCATTTATGGAAAAAATACCTCGGCGTAATTGTGAATCATCAACAACATCATCATGAATAAGTGTAGCTGTGTGCATTAATTCAATTAAGGCAGCTGCATTAAATGTAGATGGATTTACATCTCCAATTAATTTAGCACTTAAAAAAACCAACATAGGTCTCATTTGCTTCCCCTTTCTCTTTATTATATAATTTGTTATTATATTTAATAAAGGAGTTTTACTTTTCAATAATTTTCTAAAGAACGGCTCAAAAGTTTTGAGTTCTTCAGAAATAGGAGCTTTTATGATATCTATTGATGACATTTAATTTTCAAAAATAAACAAATTTATTTTATAAATGAGAAAATTGTATAATTATCGAATAATCTTAAGTTTAGCAAACTTTAACAATAGCTTCTTTTGTCCAACATTTTTAAAGAAAACAGTAGCTTTTGTGTTTGGAAAGCTACCTTCAATATTAATAATTTTACCAAAACCAAATTTTTGATGTTCTACCTGCATTCCTACTTGAATTTCATTCAAATTATCAGGAACAAATTCTTCTTCCAAATTATTTGTTAATTGTATTTTTTGTTTGTTAATTGATTTTGATTTTTTATAAAATGTTGTTTTACCATGAGTAACATAAGTTGACTTATATGTTGAAGCATGTTTAATCTTTTGCAATTCGTCAGGTAATTCTATATATGATTCGTCAATTTCTTCAATAAATCTGCTTGGTTTTACAAAATTCAATTTTCCCCATTTATATCTTGAATTAGAATATGATATCATTAGTTTTTTTTCCGCTCTCGTTATTGCAACGTAAAATAATCTTCTTTCTTCTTCAATGTCTGATTTTGAAAATAATGACATTGGTGATGGAAATAAATCTTCTTCTAATCCTACAATATTTATATGTTTAAATTCCAACCCTTTTGCAGCATGAATTGTCATAAGAGAAACTTTATTTTTATCTTCCGGTTTATCAGTATCTTGGTCAGTTATTAAAGCAACATTTTCAAGATACATATCAATAGTTGCTAATTCAATACCTTCTTCTTCAAGTTTATTATCACAAAAATCCTTAATACTATTTAAAAGTTCTTGTATATTTTCATATTTACTAAGGCTTTCCGTAGTTTTCTCATTATAATAGCTTTGCAAAATACCTGTTGACTTTGCAACAAATAAGGTCATATCATAAGCATTTAGTGTTATGGATTTTTGAATTAAATCAATTATGAAATTTTTAAATTTGCTTAATTTTTCAACAACCCCACTATTTAAACCAATTGTATTATTTTCAATATTTAAAATAATATTCCATAAGCTTGTATTGTTCTCATTAGCAGTATTTGTAATTTTGTCAACTGTTGTTTTGCCAATGCCTCTTGCAGGGTAGTTTATTATTCTTTTAAATGCTTCATCGTCGTTATTGTTTATTGTTAACCTAAGGTATCCCAAAAGATCCTTAATTTCTTTTCTCCTGTAAAATGATAAGCCACCATATATTTTATAAGGAATACTTCTTTTTCTTAAAGCTTCTTCAAAAACTCTGGATTGTGCATTTGTTCTGTACAGAATAGCAAAATCAGAATATTTGTAATTATTATCTTGGTTGTTATCAATTATTGTGTTAGCAATAATATAACCTTCTTCACCATCTGTTGCAGCTTTTGCAATTTTTACTTTATCTCCGACTTCATTATCTGACCATATTTTTTTTTGTATTTGTTCCTCGTTTTTTTCAATTATTGAATTTGCAGCATTTAAAATTGTTTTAGTTGACCTGTAATTTTGTTCAAGCTTAAATAGTTCGTAATCAGGATAATCATTTTTAAAGTTTAAAATATTTTCAATCCTTGCACCTCTAAATGAATATATGCTTTGCGAATCGTCTCCAACTACACCGATGTTTTTATTAAGAGCAGCAAGTTTTTGCAAAATAAGATATTGAGCGAAATTGGTATCCTGATATTCATCAACTAATATATATTTGAAAAAATTCTGATATTTTAATAATATATCTGCATGATTATAAAAAAGAACATTTGTGTTAACAAGTAAATCATCAAAATCCATTGCATTAGCACTCTTGCATTTTTGCTCATATTGAGTAAAAATTTCTGAAATTAATGGCTTTCTGGCTTTTTTATCCCTTTCATAAAAAGCAGGATTATTAACATATTTTTTTGCTGTTACTAAATTGTTTTTAGCTACTGATATTCTTTTTTGTATTTCATTTGGTTTGTAAACATCTTTATCCAATTCCAATTCTCTAATAATGCTCCTTATAAGGCTTTTAGAATCATCAGTATCATATATTGTGTAATTAGAAGTATAGCCAAGTTTTTCAGCTTCACGTCTTAAAATTTTAGAAAAAATAGAATGAAAAGTTCCCATCCAAAGATTTTGGGCTGTATCTTTTCCCACAATTTTATATATACGTTCTTTCATCTCGCGTGCAGCTTTATTTGTGAAAGTTAATGCGAGTATGTTGTTGGCGTAGATTCCTTTATTTAATAAGTTTGCAATACGGTATGTAAGCACTTTTGTTTTTCCCGACCCTGCACCTGCTATTATTAAACTTGGTCCATCAACACATAATACAGCTTCTTTTTGAGCTTCATTAAGTTCTTCAATAAAATCTCTCTTCACTTTTTTATTGTTTCTATGTTATTTATGTAGTGAGTATTCAAAATTTGCCACTAATTCAAAGATTATAAAATTAATCTTTTTGTAATTCCTGCCGACTATACAGGGATATTTCCATTCTGAATATTTCATAAGTTTTATCTGTGAATTTGTGGCTTTTTTATTTCTTTACATACCAAATTCAATATTAAAATCTTTTTGTAAAATATTTAACTTATAAAAAGCTCGAAATTACTACAAAATGAAACTTTTTCTCACAGATTTAAAACTATTTATAAACAAATTTATTTTCTCAGGCAACTAAATTGAATTAAAATGTG
>CAYTAU010000116.1:0-3963 GCA_964435855.1 uncultured Bacteroidales bacterium
TTGTTAGCCATTGTTTGTTTTGTAATTTTTAGTAATCTAGATTTAAATTCATATTCTACTTCCTGTTTTTATCAGATGACAATTATATTATATTAAAAATCAGTCTATTTCCAATTTATTGTTAGCAAGTTTTTTCAAAATTTTAAATGATTTAAGTTTTTTTGAAGAAATTAAACCAATTAAACCAATCAAAATGAAACTAACTATTTGAAATCCGATAGAATAAATTATTGAAATTAGTATTGAGTGTCCTTGTTCATAAAAGTAAACGCCGATCGCAACAGAAATAAAAAGCCATATTACAGAAAAAAACACAAATAAGACACCCATTATCCCCAAAATCAAAGCATAAAGTTTAGCATCTTTTTTTACTGCTATAATAATTTCATCTCTTAAATATTTTGCAACTATTTTAAATGGTGCTTTCAATACATTTAGAAATATCTGTATTACTAAATATATAATTTCTTTAAAACTGTTTTTGTCAGAATTATTTTCAGAGTCTGTTTCCTTTTCTGTTTTAGAACCATCAGACTTATTAATTTTATTATTAATTATATCTTCTATTCTATTAAAAATGTCTTTTGATTTCATATTTTCCTTTTAATAAAAATTCTAAATGTCAAGTTCTAAATAATGGCTAACAATTCAGTAAACGTAATCAATTACGTTTATTTCGATTATAGCTATAATTTGTTTATAAAGCAAAAATAACAAAAAAAAGGAGAAAACTCTCCTTTAAATTATAATTTTTAATTATAGTGTCGGTGTGGCTTAAAGCCACGCTGACACTTTTTTTGTTTTTACTCCGTTGGTCTTATTTTTACATTTAGGCGATAGCCTTTGCCTTTAAATGTTTTTAATTAAAATACTAGCAATCGTTTATTGAAGCTATCCCAAATTTTTTATTCATAATGCTATCAAGTATTGACCTTGGAACCAAGCATTTCATACGGGGAAGATAAAAACTCTTTTTCCCAAAACGCAATACCGATGACGGATTATCTTTCAATAAGGATTTAACAAGTCTGCTGGCAAATTTATTAGTAGGCGTTGCATTGTTTTGAGAAATTTCAGCTCTACTAATGATCTTATCTTGAATTGATATATACCACGAATCAGGTTTAAGAATATCAGATGCCAATTTTGATGCGGTTTTGCCAAAACCGGACTTTATTGCACCTGGCTGAACTGTAACAAGCTTTATTCCAAAAGGTGATAATTCCATTCTCAAGGTATCACTTAATGAATGTAATGCAGCTTTTGAGGCACAATATGCGCCGGAAAAAGGACTTGAGACAATACCCGAGATACTGCCAATATTAACGATCATTCCTGTCTTATTCTTACGCATTACCGGAGCAACTTCTCTGGCAAGAGCCAGTGGTGCTATAACATTAGTTTCAAATTGTGTCCGCAGATCAGAATCTGTTAATTCAATTGTAGGACCTATCAATGCAAATCCTGCATTATTTATCAGGATATCGATCCTGCCCTCTCGCTCAATAATAGTTTTTATTACCCTCGTGATGTCATCTTGCTTATTAACATTCATTTGCTCAGTATGTATTCCTTTAGCTTTAAGTTTTTCGAGAGATGCAATGTTTCTTGCAGTAGCAATTACGCTACATCCTTTTTTATGGAATTCTTCACAAAGAGCTTCACCTATTCCTGACGAACTCCCTGTTATTAAGACTATTTTATTATTTAATTTCATTTTATCCGATATATAAAGTTAAACACTAAGTTCACTCTTCAAAAGTAAGTTGTAGATCATGAATATTATAACGGATATTCGCTTTGGTGTTTTGTTTTTATGCAAATACCACAAAAGTAAGAATATAAACAATAACTGGAAAAATGATATTAGTATTTATCGCA
The DNA here is from genome assembly GCA_964435855.1 of uncultured Bacteroidales bacterium. Taxonomy (GTDB): domain Bacteria; phylum Bacteroidota; class Bacteroidia; order Bacteroidales; family CAYTAU01; genus CAYTAU01. Next base: position 1,882 of record CAYTAU010000116.1, read on the forward strand.
AATAGAAATTGTAGATTATTGCTAATCGCAAAATTTATATTTACGTTTTTTGAAATGATGTTAAATTTTCTAATTCCAGTAAATTAATGATAAATATAAATAGTATAAGAATATTTAATTTCTTTCTCCTCTCCTGCTTTTAATTTCACATCCCACATTACGCTATTCATAGGGTTAATATAGTAATAATAGCTATTTGGGAGCTTTGTAAAATCCCATTCTACGTTTGATGTTAAAAGTGTTCCTGATATATTTCTTTTAATATTGAGTTTAATTTCTTTTTTCTTGAAATTTTTAACAACTATACTTCCTTCCACAGTTACAAGGTCGTAATAGTCGCTATTTTTCTTTTTGCTTTTCTCAACTCTTTTTGTTTCTTTATCTCTTTCTTTTACCGATATATCGGGCGAAATAGTAACTTTTAAGTAAGTATCGCTGCCAATTGGTGTGTATTTCATCATATCCTGACTAATTGGTTTTGTACCGTCTTTATCGTTTTTCACAACCATAGCAGTACCTGTTGTCCAAGGCATTTTGCTGCTGTTCTTAAGCTTTATTGAGTGCCATACTTTATTTACCGCAGGATCGGAATATGTTTTTGAATAAGAATAATAATTTGTACCGTTAGGATTAATTGTAACATCGTAAATATGTTCAAAATCAACATTTGTTTTTAAAAGATTATATGTTGCTCTATCGCCTTTTTTTAGTGTTACATTTTTATGCTTATAAAAATACAGGTCTTCCTGATTAGTAAAATCGGAAGCAAATTCAGTATCATCAACAAAATATGACGCATCATTATTATACGTATTGTTAGGCGCTATAGATTGTGTCATTATAGCATTAGATAAAGCACCTGAATTGTCGAAAGAATTATAAGCTCTGTATGCTCCCGCATTTAAACCCGAAATAAATGACAATAATGTAACATTTGAGGTTAAAGGAGATTCAATATAATTGTATTTAAAACTTGGCACCCCAACAACAAAACTTAATTCTGTATTTTCAATATCCTCTACATCATTTATTAATGTTGACTTAAGAGTAATTTCTGCATTATTATTATCATCAATTTCCACCAAATAACTTGGAAACCAACCTATACCCTTTTGCAGATACATTAAGTTAAGGTCTTTCTTGCCGTTAGAATTAAATTCTACCGATAATTGATTTGCATCAGTTTTATGGGCGTATGTTAAACTTGGTTTTTCATAAAACTCTATTGTTTTTACTGATGTGATATCTGTAGTAATCCATTTGTCTTTTGTTTGTAATGTTACTATGTTGTTTTGCACATCAACAATTGTTGCATCATAATCGCTACCGGAATATAGAATGATCTTTGCTTTTTTATTGATATTTCCAATCAAGAGGTCACTTATTTTTTCAGCATTTTTTTGTTCTACACTTTTATCCTGTAAGGTGTGTAAGGATTTTACCTGTTCACCCATAGCACTTACCCAAAGCGAACCAAATAGCGCTTTTGGTGTTTGTTTAAAAATATAATTTCCTTCCGGGGCATCAATTTTACCAGATTTAATAAAAAAGCCTGTTCCGTTTTTAAAAACAGCAATTTTTTTTGTGTTAAAATCGTTTTGAGAAAATACAATGCCATAAATTCCAATGAATAATACGACACAAATTAATTTTAGGTTTTTCATAAGTTTTATAGTTTTAGAGTTAAAGCATCAAATTTATTAATAATTTGTATTAATAAATCTTTAAAAATGCTAAAAAATCATAAAAAATTCACATATTAAAATGCTTATAATGTATGTGCTGGAAAATATGAGAAAAATAATAGCAATAAATTGATTATATCTTTTGCAAAATTAAATTTGCTTAATATCTTTGCACTCCAATTTGAAAAAAAATAATTGATTGATTGATTAGCTCAGTAGGTAGAGCATCTGCCTTTTAAGCAGAGGGTCCCGAGTTCGAGCCTCGGATCAATCACAGGAGAGCTTTTCAGAAATGAAAGGTTTTTTTTGTTTAGCAGGTAAGCATCCCGACTTAATAGTCGGGAGGGTCCCGAGTTCGAGCCTCGGATCAATCACAGGAGAGCTTTTCAGAAATGAA
>CAYTAU010000116.1:4063-9750 GCA_964435855.1 uncultured Bacteroidales bacterium
GAGGGTCCCGAGTTCGAGCCTCGGATCAATCACAGGAGAGCTTTTCAGAAATGAAAGGTTTTTTTTGTTTAGCAGGTAAGCATCCCGACTTAATAGTCGGGAGGGTCCCAAGTTCGAGCCTCGGATCAATCACAGGAAAGCCTTTCAGAAATGAAAGGGTTTTTTTGTTATAAGTTCAAACTGATTTCAGAAACATAAGCAATATAAAAAAGTCAGTAGCCCCGCCTTAAAAGGCGGGGACGAAAATAATGGTACGATACACTCTGCGAAATTTTGAACTTACTTTTTGTTTAGCAAGTAGAGCATCCCGACTATTAAGTCGGGAGAGTCCCGAGTTCGAGCCTCAGATCAATCACGAAAAAGAGTCATTATTTTAGATAATGGCTCTTTTTTAGTTTAAAGCTAAGCTGATTTAACATTATTTTCTAACTTTGTCGAAAAATCAATTATTTACTATGGATTTAAACACATTAAGTTCAATTTCTCCTGTCGATGGCAGATATAGAGCAAAAACTGAAGAATTAGATAAATACTTTTCAGAATTTGCACTTATCAAATACAGAGTATTTGTAGAAGTAAAGTATTTTGTTGCACTATGTAATATAAGATTGCCTCAATTAAAGGATATTAAGAAAGAAGAACTTGCATCAATGGAATTAATTTACAAAAACTTTTCAATTAAAGATGCAACAAGAATTAAAGAAATTGAAGCTAAAATAAATCATGATGTTAAAGCAGTTGAATATTTTGTAAAAGAAAAATTTGACGAAACAGGATTATCTAAATATAAAGAATTTATACATTTTGGTTTAACATCGCAAGATATTAATAATACCGCTGTACCCTACTCTATTAAAGATGCTTTGGAAGAAGTATATTATCCTGTATTAAATAGTGTAATAAATAAATTAAACGAATTGGCAAACAAATGGAAAGATATTCCAATGCTTGCTAGAACACACGGACAACCGGCATCACCAACACGATTAGGAAAAGAGATACAGGTTTTTATTGAACGACTTGAAAAGCAAAAAGGATTACTTAAGTTAATACCAATATCAGCAAAATTTGGAGGCGCAACAGGAAATTTCAATGCTCATCATGTTGCATATCCTAAAATTGATTGGAATGAGTTTGGAAATGCTTTCGTAAATAACATATTAAATCTGAACAGGTCGCAACCAACAACCCAAATTGAACATTACGATAATCTCGCTGCTATTTTCGATAACTTTAAACGCATTAACACTATATTAATTGACCTTAACCGAGATTTTTGGACATATATCTCTAACGAGTATTTTACACAAAAGGTAAACAAAAATGAAGTTGGCTCTTCAGCAATGCCACACAAAATAAATCCTATTGATTTTGAAAATTCAGAAGGCAATCTTGGAATGGCTAATGCTGTATTTATACATTTATCTTCTAAACTACCAATATCAAGGCTTCAGAGAGATCTAACAGATTCTACAGTGCTGCGCAATATCGGAGTTCCTTTAGCACATACTTTAATTGCTTTTAAGTCGTTATTAAAAGGTTTGGATAAAATTATTGTTAATACAGATAAGATTAATGCAGAATTGGAAAATAACTGGGCTGTTGTTGCTGAAGCAATACAAACAATATTAAGAAGAGAAGGATATCCAAATCCTTATGAAATGTTAAAAGAGTTAACAAGGTCGGGCAATAAGATCAATAAGGAAACAATATCAGATTTTATAAAAAATTTGGATGTTGACAATAAAATAAAAGAAGAATTAAAAAATATCACTCCATTTAATTACACGGGATATTAAATGATTGAATGATTAAATAAATGAAGAACCTTGGCAGAATATTAAAATATTTAAAACCATACAAATTACGTGTAGCTTTTAATGTATTTTTCAATCTTTTATCGGTAGTCTTTGGGTTGTTTGCAATTGCTGCTGTTATACCCTTTCTTTCAATAATTTTCACACCCGATGAAGTAATCCCGCCTCCTGGTGAATTTGAAATAAGTTCTGATTTTTTCATGAACTACTTTAAATATTTTATATGGCAAATTAAAGACGAAACATCTCCTGAAAAGGCATTGATATTCATTGGTGTAATAATGATAGCAATGACGTTTTTTAAAACATTTTTTAAATATATTGCCATGTACAATCTTGCACCTATAAGAAATGGTGTACCTCGTGATATAAGGAATCGTTTATTTAAAAAAATGTTGAATTTGCCATTATCATTCTTTTCTAACGAAAGAAAAGGTGATATTATGGCAAGAATGTCGGGAGATGTTCAGGAAATTGAATGGTCGCTTGTAGCATCAATTGAAATGCTTATTCGCGACCCCTTAACAATAGTAATAACAATAACAGCCCTGTTCTTAATGAGTTTTAAATTAACTCTCTTCGTGCTTATATTGCTACCGATTAGCGGATTAATTATTGGATTTATTGGTAAGAATTTAAGAAAGACTTCGTTTAAGGGACAAAGAAAATTAGGGATTATTGTATCAATAACAGAAGAATTTCTCAGTGGAATAAGAGTTATAAAAGCTTTTAACGCAGAAGATAAAGTAAAAAGAAGATTTGAAAGCACAAACAGTTTTTATACAAGATTAATGATAAAAATGTTTCGCAGGCGTTATCTTGCAAATCCTTTAAGTGAGTTTATGGGAACTATAGTAATGGTTGTGATAATGTGGTATGGCGGCAAAGTTGTTTTTGAAGGAACAATGTCTTCCGGTGCTCTTATTGCTTATATGGCTATTTTCTATACGGTAATAAGTCCTGCAAAATCATTCGCATCTGCCTATTACAATATTCAAAAGGGTCTTGCATCTGTTGACAGAGTTGATGAAATTTTAAACGCAGAAGAAACAATTACAGAGAAAGAAAATGCACAGCAAATAAAAGAGTTTAAGCATTCAATTGAGTATCGTAATGTTAGCTTTAAATACGAAGATGAATATGTATTGAAAAATATCGATCTTAAAATTGAAAAAGGAATGACAGTTGCTTTTGTCGGGCAATCGGGCTCAGGGAAAACAACCATGGTTGACTTATTGCCTCGTTTTTACGATGTTTTTGAAGGAGAGGTATTAATTGATGATATTCCTATAAAAGAGCTTAAAATTAAAGATATTCGTGATCTTATGGGTAATGTAAATCAGGAACCAATATTGTTTAATGATACATATTTCAACAATATTTCTTTTGGAACATATAATACCAGCGAGGAAGAAGTTATTAAAGCTGCAAAGGTTGCTAATGCACATGAATTTATTTCTGAAACAAAAATGGGATATTACACAGGTATTGGTGACAGAGGTGTAAAAATGTCGGGTGGACAAAGACAAAGAGTTAGTATTGCAAGAGCTGTGTTTAAAAATCCCCCAATAATGATATTAGATGAAGCTACATCATCACTTGACACAAAATCGGAAAAAATTGTGCAGGAAGCGTTAAATAATTTAATGCAAAACAGAACATCTCTTGTTATAGCACACAGACTGTCAACAATTATAAAAGCAGATATGATATGTGTTTTACATGAAGGTGAAATTGTTGAAAGAGGAAAACATAATGAATTATTAAAACTTAATGGTCATTATAAAAAACTTCAGGATTTACAAATGTTTGCTGAATAATGAAAATTAGTGGTTTTACTATGGCAAAAAATGCGGATAAACTATATTATCCGTGGAGAGAAGCAATACTTTCAATACTCCCCATTGTAGATGAATTTGTTGTAGCAATTGGAGATTGTGATGCTGATGATAATTCCAGAAAACTTATTGAGAGTATAGATAGTCCAAAAATTAAAATAATTTATACTGTCTGGGATATTGAAAAATACCCTAATGGTATGGAAAATGCCCACCAAACTGATATTGCAAAAAAACATTGTACAGGTGACTGGTTATTTTATCTGCAAGCCGATGAACTTATTCATGAAAAATATTTACCGGTAATAAAAAATCGTTGTAAAGAACTATTAAACGATAAAGAAGTTGAAGGATTATTATTCAAATACAAACATTTTTGGGGCGATTACAATCATTATCATAACTCACATGTATGGTATAAAAATGAGATAAGAATAATCAGGAACAATCCTGAAATTCATTCATGGGAATCTGCGCAGTCGTTTAGGCGAATTCCTGATTTTGACGAAATTAACTATCGCCAGCAAAACAACACATTTAAGCTTAAAGTAAAAACGCTTGATGCCTGTGTTTATCACTACGGATGGGTTCGCCCGCCGCATTTAATGGGCAAAAAACGCAAAGCTTTAGATATAATACATAAAGGAGCTGAAGAAGTGCAAAAATTAGAAGCAAAAGGGCATTATGATTTTAATTACGGTGCTTTAAATAAATTGCCTGTTTTTAAGGATTCCCACCCTGCTGTAATGAAAGCTGTAATTGAAAATTTTAACTGGAAAGATAAATTAAATTATACCTCAAAAGCAGAAGCCAACAAAGAAAAACATAAACACGATAAGATAAAATACAAATTAGTATCATTTATTGAAAATACTATTTTGGGAGGCAGGCCGTTGGGTAGTTTTAAGAATTATATTGTTTTGAAATAAATTATTTATATTGTTACATTTTTATTTATGGACGTAGGCTGGCTTACTCAACTTTGTGTATTGTCACGGATTATAAAAATGAATATCCGTATATTTTACCTAGTAAATGATTAAAATGTTTATCATTCCTGCGAAAGCAGGAATCCAGAATTATATTGCAGAATACAACTGGATTCCGCATCAAGTGCGGAATGACAGCAATTTCTTGGGTATACTTACGGATATTCATATTATAAAATCCGCGACAGTGGGATTTTGTTCCTATCAATGAATTTATCAGAACTAAACTTTTTTAATTGTTAAATTTCAATAAAACTTTCTTTATCTGCTCCACAAACTGGACATTCCCAACTATCGGGTAGATCTAAAAAACTATCTTCTTCTTTATTTTCATCGTAAATATATCCGCATACAGTACATTCATATTTTACTGATTTTGTTGTTTCTGTATTAGCTTCTAATTTTGTTTTATCTATATAAGTTGGTGCATTTTTAGGAGCAAGTCCTTTTTTTATTTCACGATAATAAGAATAAGTTATCGGCTCATTTGTTTCATCTATAATTTGTGCATCAATCAATTCACCAATAAATAGCCAATGTGTTCCCACATCATGTGTTTGAACTACTTTGCATTCTAAATATGCAATACTATCGTTTAATACTATTGGAACTCCTGTTTTACCATATTTTACATTCATTCCTTCTAACTTATTAAAATCCCGCCCACTCTTGTAACCAAATTTGGTATAAATTTCTGCATCTGTTTCCTTATGCAATACAGAAATAGAAAAAACACCTTGCTTTTTTATAAACTCTGATGTATAATTATTTTTACTACAACAAGCAGCAAACTGAATAGGCTCTGAACTTACCTGAAATATAGTATTTGATATAAATCCGTTACTACGATTTTTATCGCCTGAGCAAACAATGTATAATCCGTATGTAATTTTAAATAACGATTCTAAATTTATCATATCTGTTTTTTAAACCAACATAAATATTTTCATGCAAATATACTCAACAAATTTAGGGTTTTAGGAATTTCGATGAATTTATTTTTTGCTTTTCCAAAGCAATTTTCTCAACCACAACTCCTTTTT
>CAYTAU010000117.1:0-9650 GCA_964435855.1 uncultured Bacteroidales bacterium
AAACTATCTAATATAAAGCGGTTTACAGAGGTGGTTCAATTCCCTCTTTCTCCGCCAAAGCATAAAGCAAAATCGTGCAAAAGCCTGACAACTAAAGCAGTCAGGCTTTTTTTATTTCCTGAAACGAAGCAAAAATAAGCATAAAAGAGCATAGTTGTGATGACTAATCGTTGACAAGAATATTTTTAATAACTGTCAACGATTATGGTTCTTTTGCTCTATTATGCAGCGTTTTGCATTTTCAAAATCATTCCATAATATCTAATTTTGTATTAATTAAATCAGTGAAAATTATGGAAAACAAGAACACCTTTAGTTTGTTATTCTTTGCTATTAAAAGTAGAGTAAACAAAAATGGCGAAATCCCTTTACAGATGAGGATTACAGTCAATAGAAAAAAAATAGAAATGTCTTTACACAGAAGTATTGATCCTAAACTTTGGAACTCACAATCTGGTTCAGCAATTGGAAATACAAAAATGGCTAAAGAAATTAATAGTTATCTTATGTCTGTGCAATCTTCGATTTATGAACATTATAAATACCTAAGAGAAAAAGATGAATATCTAACTCCAACAAAAATAAAGAATGATTATCTTGGTATAAAAGAAGATACTATTTCTGTTTTAGAATTCTACCGTGAACACAATGATAAATTTAGCCAACTTGTTGGTAAGGAATATACTCCTGCAACTCTTCAACGATATGAAACGAGCTTAAAACATACTGCTAACTTTATTAAGCATACCTATGCTAAAAATGATATGCCTATTTCAAAAGTAAACCATAAATTTCTTAGTGATTATGAGTTTTATTTAAAAACGGTTAAAGATTGCTCCCATAATACAGTAATGAAATATTTGAAAAACTTTAAAAAATTAACCCGAATTGCTCTAGCAAATAATATTATTTCTATTGATCCTTTTGCAAATTATAAGTTAACACTTAAAAAAGTAGACAGAGGTTTCTTGTCTGATGAAGAACTTGACACATTAATCAATAAGAAAATGGTAAGTAAAAGACTTGAAAATGTTAGGGACTGTTTTGTATTTTCTTGTTTTACAGGTTTAGCTCATACAGATTTGAAAAGATTAACTCCAGAAAATATTGTTATTGGCACTGACGGAGGGAAATGGATAAAAATAGCTAGAAGAAAAACGAATAATTTGAGCAGTATTCCAGTTTTTCCAGTTACTCAGAATATAATTGATAAATATAAAAATGATGCGTATTGTGTTACTAAAAATGTATTGCTTCCTGTTCTTACAAACCAAAAAATGAATGCTTACTTAAAAGAGATTGCAGAAGTTTGTGGTATTTCATTAAATCTCACAAGCCATATTGCCAGACATACATTTGCGACAACTGTAACACTAAATAATAATGTTTCAATAGAAAGTGTTTCTAAAATGCTTGGACATTCTTCAATCAGCATGACAAGAATATATGCCAGAATGTTAGATAAAAGAGTAGGAAATGATACTAAACATTTACATGAGAAATTTAATATGTCTATATAATATATGAAGGGGACAATTAAGCTCCCTTTTTCATTTGTTAACATCTATCTGCTTTTTGCATGATTCAGAAACGTTTGCAGCTAAAACATCGGTGCTGTCCCGTAGGGCAGCACTGGGTTTCGAGCTGCTGTTACCAACTGGGCGTTCTTCTTCACTGTCAATGGTTTGAGAATCATCTGTCTTTTTAAATTAAGATTTAGTTTTTTTTTATTAATCGTGTTTTTCATATCCCTCAATAATCTTAGAAAAATTATCCTCTCTCGCTTTTGATAAAAATACAAAATTATTTCCCTTAAACATTGGATGTTTTTCAGCTAAAGAAAGGACAACATCGTCTTCATAGCGTTTATATTTTTGTGATGTGCCATGAAAAATGATGTATTTATTTTTCACTATTTTCAGAACAGTAAGAAAGGCATTTTGAGGCACTTCAACTTTACCTGTTTATTTCATTCATTTCTTCCTTCATAATAAAATCAGCAATCTCTTTAAAAACAGGTGCAGGAACAAAATCTCCATAATATCCTTCTTTTTTTGAAAGATTTATAACAACAATACATGAATATTGTGGATTATCAGCAGGAAAATACCCAACAAAAGAAGCCAGGTAACTTTTTTTAGCACCATATCCATGTTTTGTTTTTGCAATTTGTGCTGTACCGGTTTTTCCTGCAATTTTATAATTCCTATTTTTTAAATTTTTTGCAGTCCCTCTTTCAACAACACCTTCGAGCATTATTTTTACTTTTTTAATTGTTTCGTAAGAGCATACAGAAGGATTAATAATTTCCGTTTCAAACATTTTGGTGGTATTTCCATGATGACATAAATACTTAACAAATATTGGTCTTACCATTTTCCCGTTATTTGCCACGGCATTATAAAAAGTAAGTATTTGCATAGGAGTTAGACTAACTTCGTATCCTATTGACATTTGTGGAAGAGTAACACCCGACCATAATGAATCTCCCGGATATTTTATCAAAGGTTTCCCTTCTCCTTTTATTTCAAGATTTAGTTTGTCATTGAGATTCATCCTATAAAGTTTGTCAACAAAATTTATAGGATTATCCTTGTATGCTTTTACAATAATTTTTGAAACTCCAACATTAGATGAAATTTCAAAAGCTTCCTGAACAGTAATTTTTCCATGGGGTTTTGTATCTCTCATTGTAAGGTCATAATATTTTACTGTGCCATTTCCTGTTTCAACACTATCTTTTAAATTAATACGCCCTTCGTCAAGAGCAACCATAAGCGATGCAAGTTTAAATAATGAACCAGGTTCAATGTTTTGTGAAATAGCATAATTATATATTTCTGAATATTCACCATTTTCATTAATTCCAAGATTGACAATTGCTTTAATTTCGCCGGTTTCTACTTCCATAACAACAACTGTTCCGTATTCTGTATCGTATTTTTGAAGTTGTTCTAATAAACTTTTTTCTGCAATGTTTTGAATATCCTTATTTATTGTTGTAACAATATCTGTACCCTTTGAAAGAACATTGTTATAAGCTCTTTCAAGACCTACAATGGCAGAATCATTATCTAAAACATAACCAATAGTTCTTGATGAATTATGTGGATATATTCTTTTTTTTATAGAATCTTCAATTACGGTTTCAGCAAGAATACTGTTATCATCAGCTAAAATTTTGCGCCGGACAGTTTCCTTTATGTCTGCATTTTCTTTATTACTTTGACTATTGCATTGTGATAAAATAAGCGATGATATTAAAAATAATAATATTATGCCTATACTTGCGTAATGCTTTTTGTTATTAAATATTTTTTTTATGATTTTTTTTGTATTTGTTAATATTATCATCACTTTTCGTATTTATACTGATTCAAAATTTAAATGTTCCAAGTTTTTCGGATGTATCTTTTCCTGAAAAAAAATTTGTATCATTAAAGTAAGCAACCTCGTTATTGTAAGTTATAGCCTTCTTCACTTTACGCTTCTTCTCTTTACTGCTTTGCTCTGAATCTAAAACATATTGCAATTTGTCGGATTCTACCTCTAAAGGAACATAAGGATGCCAAATTTGACCATTTTTGTGTTTCCTGTTTTTTAATACGATTACGTTTTTAAAACTCTTTTTAAAATTTCGCAAGTTAGTAGCAATATTCTTTTCTCTGGCATAAAGCAACCAGGCAACAGCAGATGCATTACCGTCGTGTAGTTCAACGATATTCGGATTATGCTGGATATTAATAATTGGTTCTTTGCCTTGAATCATGCCAGTTTCGAGTAATTCGTTCAAACGCTGAACAATCTTATTTTTAATGGTAATATTATCTCTAAAGAAGTATGCATGACATGGTGACATTAAAAACCCGCATACATCTAAATTATTATCTCTGTAAGTGAAAAAAAAATTAATATGTTTAATCTTCTTTTTCATACGCTTCAATAATTTTAGAAACATTATCCTCGCCTGCTTTTGATAAAAACACAAAATTATTTCCCTTAAATATTGGATGTTTCTCAGCTAATGACAATACGACATCATCTTCGTACCTGCCATATTTTTCTGAATGACCATGAAAAATAATGTAATTATCCATTTTAGTTATTCTACCTCCACCATGAACAGATATATCAATGCCTTGTTTTAAATATTGCTCTTTTGCAGCATCAAATATTTCGGAGTGCATACTTGGCAAATAAAAATCAAAAAATATCTCAAATGCTTTGCCTGTTTTAATATTAGCAAGTACAACAAATTTAAGGTCCCGAAGATATTTATTTAGTGTTTTTTCATCCATACCATTAGCAATTTTAATTGTTATTTAATAACTTGATTTTTTTCTCGAATTTATTCTGATTTTCAGAGTATAAAATCAATTGAAATAACTGTTCAGATTCATTATTACCATCAATCAGTTGCAATCCTTTATTTTTAAGAGCCTCTAGTATCTGTTTATGGCTTAATGATGTCATGTCATTAGACTCATCTTTTAAAAACTCTAAAATACCATGACTAATTTTCTTACCATGTTTTAAGATACAGCTAAACTTTTCACCGGGTTCAATCACAAAAGGAATTTCAAGTTTTTCATTATTTTCATTATAGAGACCATCCTGACTGTCCTCATATTCTATAGAATATTTTGCTGTATTTTCCTGTGGATTTTCAATTATAACAATATCTGTCAGCCTAATAGAATTTTCAGAGTCTTCATTTGTTAGACTCACCCTATATTGCACCACAATAACATGATGTCCTTCAGGGTTGTTATTTTCAATTATTGAAGTAAAATAATCTGAAGTATCAGTTTCAACTTCAATTGTCACATTTTCTACTATTGAATCATTTGCATCATTTTTAATATCTGCTGGCTGATTGTTGTTACAAGCTGCTACTAATAAAATAAAAACTGCCAGACAGGTTCTGAAGGATAATTTTAATATTTGTTTCATGGTTTCTTGTAATTAATTTTTAATTGTTTTAGCACATCTTACTGAAAAAACAAGCAAACTAAGTGGTATTAAGATATAAATAATGTCCATTAGTATCTCATAGATTATAAAAAATAATGACGAATAATGTGAAAGTAAACCTCTTATTAACACTTCAATAAATATAAGGAGTGAAACAAGAACCCAGGCAGCAGCAATAACATTAAACCATTTTAATACTGTTTTTAAACGGTTTGCATTTTCGATTGAAAACAACCAGATAATTAATCCAATAAAACATAATGGAATCAATGGTAATAAAAAATGGTTTACTAAATATAAATAATAGCTAAATACCTCAATATTTTCATAATAAGGACTTATGAAATATTCGGGTGTACATATATCTCTCCAGATTAAATAAATACTTATGAAAAACCATAAAATAAAACTAAATAAGGATACTACCAGTAGTTTCTTGTGTCTTTGATTATTTTCATCTGAGTTCTGTCCTGATAAAACATCCGTTATATATTTGCTCAATAAAATAAGACTATAAAGTGCAAATATCATAACGGGATGCCTGTAAAAACCTAGAAAATATGTATCAATCAAATAGTTCCATCCTACTTTTTCGATAATAAATGTTTCATGTAGCAAATAAGCGGTGATAATAAGTTCAAGGAAAATTCCGGCAAATATAAATATCCTAAAGAGTTCAGCGGATTTTTTCATTTTCTGGTTCATGGGTTAATTCTTGGTTTCATTATGAGAAATTTTAAAATTGTTATTACTTTATTATATCTAATGATTTGCAAAATATCAAATTTTGGATGACAAGGTCATTATAATTGCAGTTTCGGCATTTTAGATACAACATCAGTATAGTTTTTCCCAGTAATTTGTCCTTATATATTTTCCATTCGCATAGGTATCTACCTTGATGTTAAAGCAATCAATGATATAATAATGATATTCATTATATGATGAATAAGACCCCCTCAAATTCCTTCCGGAAAGATATTCTTTTTCTATATAGTGAGTGCTACTTACTATTGCAGGATAAAAAACATCCGAGTAAAATCTGGTAATTACTAATCCGTTTCTTTTACCTAAATTATTCCAGCTATATTTAATATAATAAGATTTGCCAGAATTTGATTTCCATGTACCTTCAATATTATAAAAAAATTGGACTTGTGCATCTATGCTAATTGATGCAAACATTATTAATATTATGGTACTGAATAAAACTTTTTTCATGTTCATTTTTTTTAATAAGTTCATATTTTAATTCCTAGTACAATCACATCATCAACCTGATCAAGGTTTCCTTTCCATTCGATAAACTTTTCTTCTAAAATGCTTTTTTGCTCAGACATGGAAAAAGAACTTGTTTCAAGAAGCAACTCCTTAAATTGTTTATATAAAAATTTCTTGCCTTTCGGACCACCAAACTGATCAGGAAATCCATCTGAAAACATATAAAGCTGATCTTTTTTGATTAATTGAATTTCATGCATTGTGTATTTATCCATTTTTTCATAAATAGCAATAGGCATTTTATCCGGCTTAAATTCAATCAATTCTTTATTCCTTATCAAGTACAATGGATTATTGGCTCCTGCAAAATAACATAGATTTGTTTTATGATTAACAGATATTAATGCCATATCCATACCATCCTTTTGTTCTCCTGCATCGCCTTTTTGTCGCAATGTTCGGATAATTTCTTTTCTAAGTTTACGAAGAATGACACTTGGATGAGTTATATATTCTTTTTGTACGATTTCTCTTAAGTAAGAAATGCCAAGCATAGACATAAAAGCACCAGGTACTCCGTGTCCTGTACAATCAGATGCTGTAACAATAGTATAACCTTCAATATGTGTAGCCCAATAAAAGTCACCGGAAACTATATCACGTGGTCTGAATAACACAAAATACTCAGCAAAGTATTTTTCCAATATTGATCCATCAGGTAGAATTGAACGTTGAATCCGTTGTGCATAATCAATGCTTTGGCTAACTTCTTTATATATTTCTTCTATCTTCTCTTTTTGAATGATTACAACATCTCTTTGTGCAACAATCTCATCTTTTTGCGCTTCTATTTCATCGTGTTGCGCTTGAATTTCTTTATTTTTCTTATCTAACTTCTTATTCACTCTTTTTTTCTGATGAAAAAAGATATAAAGTATGATTGATACTATTATAAATGAAAATCCCATTATTGAAAATAGTAATAATTGAAAATTCTTTTTCTCTTTTTCTTTATTGTGTATTTCTTTAATGGCATTTAAATAATAAATGAAATTATTTATTATAAAAACAGACTGATCAATTTCATCTTTGCATTTCACATTAATATCACTTTTTAATGAGTCTATTAAGTTGCTGTATAGTATAATAACTGTGTCGAGGCAAACATTAGTTTTACATAGACTATCTATTTTAGCAAATTCTTTATTGGTTTTTACACAATCAAAATTTTTAAGAATATTATTTGTGTTTTTAGCTTTATTTATAATTTCGAAATCGGAAATATCTCCTGTTTTTATTATTAATGAATCTCTTAGCTTATTCAATTTAGAAACATAATCACATCTGATATTTTTATTGTCTTTTAATGAGTCAGATATATATGTATATATTCCGTTATCTAACAAAAAATAATTTGATGGGCTGCTTAGAATCTCTCTATCTTTGGAATTAATTTCGCATGTAGCTCTCTTAACTTTTATATTTAAAGTTGTGTGTTGAGTACCCTCTGACCAGTTTGCTTTAACAAAAAATTTATATCCAACTGGAAAATAATCATCTTTTGTGAAAATAATAATATTTTGTCCTTCTTTTAAGGATATAAGAGAATCTTCTAAGATATATTCTTCGTCACTATTTATTTTTATTGTTACATTTCTTATACATTCCCTAGTATCAGCATCTTTAATTTGTATCCAAACTTTTTTATCATCACAAAACGCATTTAAAATTAATGTATTTAGCAATATAAATATATATAACCTCATTTCTAATATACTAATTTAACAGAAAACTTATACAATTTTCTTTTGATTTTAAATCTTTAACTTCTATTTTAAATAAATAATCACTCTCATTCTCAATATGAAAAAATCCACTTACTATGTAATAATCATCTATAGGAGAAAAAGATTTTATCTCATAATTTTTGAACGTTTTGTTATTATTTAACACTTTAATATTGTTTTCAAAAATATTTTCTGAAGTTACTATTTTAACTGAAAAAGGAACCTCATTAGTAGTTACTACATTTTTTTTACTATCAGGTTTTATCCATGTGATTCCATCTATCTCCTTAAACTTTTTCGGTGTATTTGGTATATCACTACTAATATTGGGAAAAATATATGCAACAAGGCCAATCTTACGATATTGTTGACCTATCTCCGGATATACTATTGTTTCATGTTCAAATTGCACGTTATGTTTATATTTATTAATTATATCGACAGAGTCTGTCATAAGCAATCTAACCATTACTGTGCGTAAAAATGCTAAGTCACTGTTATTGTAGATGCATTCGTTTTTTTTATTTATTAATAATACATGTAAACTATCATAATTATTTGTTTTATCATTGTATTTAAGACTATCATTTACTATTATTTCTTTAATCAAGGCTGCATCTTTAACTTTTATGCTATTAAAGCCGGTACTGTCAGCAGTTCCTATTATTTTAATTATAAATTTTGTATTTTCAGTAAATAATGAGTGATGATATTTCTTTTTAAAATCATTATCAATTATATTGAGAGCATAGTTAAAGTCTTTTATTAACTGAATTGCCCCTGAAGATGCATCTGCGGAATATTTTCCAGATGGATAATTTAATGTATAAGTTTCCTTCCATAAAACACTGTCTTCCTGTATCGTTAATAGAGAATCAGATAAACTAATTTCCATCTTTAAAGGACAGTTCATCGTATCAAGTTCAATTTTTTCATTTCTGTACCAATGTTTAAGATTGCAAAAAGTTTTTAAATACGTAAAATTTGAAGGTTTAGAGAAGGGAGGCAAATATTTATTCAAATTAGCGGAATCTTTTAATTCTCTAATAATTTTTTCTGCGTCATTTATTTCCTTTAAAAAAACAGGATATTTATTTTTTAGACTATCAAATAAAATATTAATACTGTCCTTATATGAAAGCAGTTGATTATTTTTTAATATTCCTATCTCATAATGATTAGTTGATTTATTATAATGAACTATATAATTGTCTAAAACACAGTTGTCCCATTCTCCCAAAAACACATCTCCATTTGTACAAACAGTATCAAATGGTATATTGCATGATGAAGCATCAGTAATAATAGAATTATCTATACAAGACGTATTATTAGTAATATAATCGCTAGTGTCTCTGTTGCTTGTATCAATACATACTGAAAGTATGCCAAATCCATTATATTTTCCTCCCTTAAAACCACCTTGATATTCCGTCCCAGTAAACTTGCCCATATTCCATATAAAACTAGCATTTTCATCATCCTGAATCCCATTATTAAAACGACCTTTATAAATCCCTTCTTGTTGTCGCAAAATCCCATAACCATGAAATTGTCCCTTTTTTAATTCGCCTTCATAAATTTTTCCAAGGTTATCAGTAAATACTCCGAATGTATCAGGATACCCATCCGTTAATGATCCTTCATACTCAGTTTGACCAAAGTTCC
>CAYTAU010000118.1:0-9646 GCA_964435855.1 uncultured Bacteroidales bacterium
TGCCAATTGCAGCGGCAGTAAATTACTACAAAATGGCTTGGGTTTATCTTAGTTAAAGATTAAGTTTATTATTCCATTTTAATCTCCCTGTAATAATGCAAAGTTTATAATAAATTCAGATTCATTTTCTGCTGTTTTCCAAAAAACCTTTAATTTATTTGACGAAGCATATTCAGAATAAATTGTAGGTATTTCTCGTGTACTAATATATTCTTCTGCTACAGCATAACTGTTTTCAGATATTTCGGGTTTTGTTTCGCTAAAAGTATTTTGTGATAATGTTTTAAATATTAATTTATCTATTTGTTCAATATCAATCCAATCTGTATGTACTTCATCCACATCTTCAATTGTCCATGTTCCACCCGATCCATCCTCGTTAAAAAATAGTGTTGAACTATATTGCTGTTCAATTTTAACAATTTTGAGATCTTTATTCAGAGGATAAAAAAACAACTCTTTACCAAACATATCGCTACAATATATTATTGCAAGGTCAATATCAATAATATTATTTTTAATAATGTTATCTGCTGTTTTTCCAAGTGGATAATCCATAGAACCCGGAACTTTAATTATAAACTGGTCTGTAATTATTAATAAAGAATTTTCATCTTTTAATTCTGCAACAAGACTGTCTTTGTAGTTATTAATTGCCGGCTTTACATCTGTGCTATCATTAATTTTTACATTTGATGTATCTTCTTCAGTTTCTAATGAAAATTTATTATCTGTTTTTGCTTCATTTGCGTTTGGCTCTGAACCCGACTCATTTTTACATGAGTAAAAACTAAATAATAAGGCAATTAAAATAATTGTTATTGATCTCATAATTTTTATTTAATTAATAGCTTTAACGATAATGAATTTTGTTCTGTTGTTATTTTTACAAAATAGCATCCCGATTGTAAATCAGATGGTATTGCCAGTGTTTTGTTCTGTTTTCCGGCAATACTTTTTTCGTTAAGTAATAAATTTATTAGTTTCCCATTAATATCTATCAATTCAATTTTTACTAATTGTTTCTTTTTTAATTCATATTCTAAATTAATAAAAGATTCATTTGAAGGATTTGGGTAAATATTTTGATCAATAATACTTGATCCTATTTCAATTATTTTACTTTCTTGTGGTAAATACCTAGCAACTAAAAAATCGCCACTATATTTATAAGCGTGTCCTGCGGCTAAGTATTTGCCATCGGGTTGAATTAACAGCGCCCTTATTCTATCTCTGCTACTTGAGCCTACGTTGCTAAGAATAAGACCATTTGTACCAAATGAATTATCAAGAGAACCATCAGATTTAAATCGTACTAATCCTAATGAATATTGGCTGATTGTTCCAAACGAACCGGCAACAAGGATATCTCCGTTATCTTCTATTGCAACTGCATAAGCTCTGTTTTCATTATATCCAAAATCTTGTAATACAGAACCATTTGTACCAAATGTATTATCTAAATCACCATTCTCAGTAAGACGAATTACTTCTATATCGTAATAACCTGATGTATCCTTATTATATCCAACTGTAATAATTTTGCCATCAGGCTGAAATGCCATCGCTTTAGCATACTCTGAGCCTAATGCAATATCAGGAACAATTTGCCCGTCGTAACTAAATGAATTATCAATTGAGCCATCAGAATTTAGCCTAATAATACCCATTTCAGTTGTACAAATTCTATAACTATATCCTGATGCAACAATTTTATCATTATTATCAACACCAATAGCAACAGCTTGTTCGCCATAATTACCATCAAGATCATATTCAACTTTACCACTACTACCGAAAAGTGAATAAAGATTTCCGGATGTAGTATATTTTACAAATGCATAATCTTCATTAGATGTGCCCCCAACTATGATTTTTCCATCAGCCAGAACTTCTACATCATATCCTTTTCTAGCATAACTGTAATTATCAAAACCAATAATTTCGATTCTTGTTCCTGTTAAGTTAAAGGTATTATCTAATGTACCATCGGTATTTAGACGAGTAGTTGCAAATCTGTCATGATTATTACCATTATCCCTAGTATATCCACATACAACAATTTTACCATCGTCCTGTATATCTATACCATAAGCACACTCTGTATTGTTCCCGAAATCAATAATTGAAAATCCATTATTGCCAAAACTGGTATCTAACGAGCCATCGGTATTGTATCGAACAACAAGAAAATCCTCAATAGATGCGGCTGAAGTATTGCCTGCAACAACAATTTTTCCGTCTGTCTGTAATGCAATTGCATAAGCAAGTTCTAAATGATAACTGTCGTCAGTAATTACAATTCCATTATCACCAAAAGTATCGTCTAAATAAACTTGTGCTTTACTATAGATATTAATGATCTGCATTAAGATAATAAAGAGTATTAATTTTTTCATAATATTAAAGTTTTAATGTAATTTCTACACCATAAAAATACGCACAAAATATTAATTGGCAAAATTGGTTTTGGTTTATCTTAGTTATAAACTAAGTTTACTTTTCATTTCTTGCTTGCTTGCATACTAAGCAAAATTCACGATGCACACATATTGTCTCGCCACAGTTATTGCAAATCCATCTTTTTTGTTCGTTTTGTACAAATTTTTCTAATCCTATTTTTTTAATGTTGTTAAGATTGTCTATCATGCTCATATTGTAATTTGTTCTATACCTTTTGTCTAATTGTTTTAAACGGGCGCATGGATATTTTTCACATTCGTAGCAAAATTTTGAAATAGTTTTTTTAAGATGCTCGCAATTTTTTATTCTGCATGAGAGCCTTGACTTAGATTTATTTTCAGAAGCCTGTAAGCATCCGTAACATTTGTTTTTGTCTCTCAGGTAGGCAAGACAAATTCCACAATTCATGCCACAGGGGGCAATAAGAGATTTATCCATTTCAATTTTTTTATTAAGCTTTAAAGATATGGAAACTATTGTATTGTTTAAAATGCTTTCGCATTTTAGTAGTTTGGCTTGCCTACCGTAGGCAGGAAACTACTTTTTAATTGCGGCGGGGTTTATTTCAGTTTTTTAAACTCTGCTAAAAGCATATCAACTATTATTTTTTCTCTTTCAGAAGAATTAATATAATTTATGCCATCAGAACCCATGAATTCTAAATATGTATAACGCGATTCGTTTTCTTTTAGTGAATTCAATCTTTTTGTCTTATCTTTTTCGTTTTTAAAAGGTGTGTACAATGCACTTTTTGTTTTCTCAGCAAATAATCCATCGCTTAATTTTATTTCTAATTTTGAATCAATTCCATCTATTGAAATATCTTTCCATTTAATTATTCCTGTTTTATTACTGCTTGGAGCACCCCATTTTTTTATCAATGCTTCAATATGTTTATCCCTATCAACTGCTTCTAATGTAAATTGGCGAATTGTATCATTATTAATAATAATTTGTCCAATTGCAATAGGGCTTTTTTCCTTTTGTGCAAATACATTAAAGGTAATAAGTATTGTAAAACTGAATATCAATAGAGTTCTCATGCTTATAAATGTTTTATTTTTATCAAAATTAAATAAATAAATATAATTAACAAAATCTCTTACAGCAAAAAGGCAGGAGTATTAGCACAAGATAGATAAGCTAATATTTTAAGGGTACTGCTTTTTCATTTATACACAACGACAATATGTCGGCGTGAGCTGGGGTAAACTTTGCTAAATCTCCGTTCATATCTTTACTCCAATTACGCAAACATCATCAATTTGTTCTAAATTGCCTTTCCAGTTTTCAAAAGCAGCATTTAGTATTTCTTGTTGCTCTGCCATTGGTTTATCGGCGTTTTCTAAAAGCAAACTTTTAAATGGTTTGTATTTAAACTTCTTTCCCTTAGGTCCACCAAACTGGTCAGGATAACCATCGGAGAACATAAACAACATATCGTCTTTTTGTAATTGTATTTCGTGAGTGTTGAATTTATCCATCTTTTCGTAAATAGCTATTGGCATTTTATCGGGTTTTATTTCATAGAAACCATCAAAACCTTCAAGGTTTTGAAAACCTTGAAGGTTTCTGGTCTCATTTGTAATAATATAAAGTGGATTATTTGCTCCCGAATATTGAACTACATTAGTTTCATGATTAAAACTAATAAGTGCCATATCCATACCATCTTTCTGTTCACCCATTTCACCTTTTTGTTTTAGGGCTTTTATTATTTCTTTACGCAATTTACGAAGAATAACTCCTGTATGTGTAATATACTCTTTGTTAACAATTTCACGCAAAAACGAGACTCCAAGCATACTCATAAACGCTCCGGGAACACCATGACCAGTACAATCGGCTGCTGTGATAATAGTATGATTTTCTATATGTGTCCACCAATAAAAGTCTCCACTTACTTTGTCTTTTGGTTTAAATAATACAAAGTGATCTGCAAGGTATTTTGTGAGTAATTTTTCTTCCGGCAATATAGATTCTTGCAAACGTGTAGCATAATCAATACTTTGCGATACTTCGTGATGAATTTCTTCTATTACTTGTTTTTGCTTTTCTACATTATCTCGCTGTGTTTCTATTTCATCTTTTTGTGTTGTAATTTCTTCTACAAGTTGATTAAGCTCTTCGTTCTTTTCTGATATTTCTTGTTTTTGTTGAGAGAGTAGTACATTAGCTTTACGTTTTTGCCTGAACATTCGCATTATGATAATTGAAAAAACAAGTACAACAATAAAACCCATCAATACCGAAAATATAATAACCAACTGTTTGCGGTTTTGTGCCTGCTGAGCCTCTATGGTTTTTTTGTCTAATTGTTTTTGCTTTTCCATTTTTTCTATTTGTAACTGTTTTTTCTCTCTCTCGTATTTTACCTGAAGATCTGTGAGGGCTTTGGTTTTTTCTCCACTGAACATACTGTCCTTTGTTGAAATAAATATTCCTGCAAACTCTATTGCTTTTTTATACTTACCAAGTTTTTCATAAGCAGTCATAAGTATTTCAGCAGCATCATTTTCTGTTGGCATTGCATCTATTTCTTTGGCAAGTTCAATTGATTTATTACCATATTCGACAACTTTGTTAAGATAATTAAGTCTTTGGTTTTCAGTTAAAGCAACCGAATCGGCAAGTATAATATTTAAAGAAGCGATATTATTATATATCGCCGCTACCCCGTTTTTATCGCCAAGTTCCTCGTTAATTTTAAGAGATTTAAGAAAATATGATATTGCTTTGTCATAAGAGCCTTGCTCTTTGTGATTAATACCAATATTTTGATAACTGCTTGACATTCCCTGTTTATCGTTGAGTTCTTCATCTAATTTAAGAGATTTAAGATAATATTCAATTGCTTTATTATAAGAGCCTTGATCTGAGCATGTGACACCGATATTGTTATAACAAGCAGACATTCCCCTTTTATCACCAAGTTCTTCTTTAATTTTAAGAGATTTAAGATAATATTCCATTGCTCTGTCATAAGAACATAAATTGTTGTATACGGTGCCAATAAGATTATAACAGCTTGATATTCCGTATTTGTCGCCAAATTCTTCTTTTATTTTAAGAGATTTAAGATAATATTCTATTGCCTTGTCATAAGAACCTTGATCAGAATGGACAATACCAATATTAATGTAACTAGCAGACATTCCGTACCTATCGCCGATTCCTTTTTTAATTTCAAGAGATTTAAGATAATACTCCATTGCTTTATCATAAGAGCCTTGATACATGTGAACGATACCGATATTGTTGTAACAGTGAGACATTCCCGTCTTACCCGCCTTAGCTAAAGCTGCATCGGGCGAGTTACCAAGTTCTTCAAATATTTTAAATCCTTCTAAATAATATGACATTGCCTTGTCATAAGAGCATTGATTTCTGTGAATATTACCTATATAACGTAAACTTATAGCAATAAAGTTTTTTGCCTTAATGTTTTTGGAAATATCAAGGGCTTTTTGGAAATAAAACAAGGTAGTATCTGGTATTGAGTTTTTGTATTGGTTACCAAGTTGTATTAATAATTTTACTTTATTGGTGTCTTGTTTTGCTCTTGCAATTACTTTTTTTAGGCTGTCTGTTTTGCTTTTTTGTGCTTTGACCTCACCCCAACCCTCTCCTAAAATAAGAGGAAGCATAAATGTTATGGCAATAAATAATATTCTCATGGCTTATATTTTAACTCCAATTACGCAAACATCATCAATTTGTTCAAGACTTCCTCTCCAGTTTTCAAATGTTTCATTAATTAATAATTTTTGTTTATCTATCTGTTTATCCTGAATACTTAGCAATAATTCTCGAAGTGCTTTAGGTTTGAATTTTTTACCCTTTTCTCCACCAAATTGATCAACGTAGCCATCGGAGAAAATATAAAGAGTGTCTCCTTTTTGTAACTCAAACGAATGAGTAGTGTAAGGTAATGGATTATCAAATTTACCTATAGGTTGCTTATTGGCTTTGGTTTCTAATATCTCACCTTTTCGTATTATCCACAATGGATTATTGGCTCCGGCATATTGTAGTTTATTGCCATCAAGTGAACAAAGTGCAATGTCCATTCCATCTTTTACTTCTTCATCTGATTTTTCGAATTCCTGTATTACAATTTCTCTTGCTTTATCAAGAATTTGTCCCGGTTCTGTTAAACCGTATTCTCTAACTGAACGATTAAGTGCATTATTACATACAACACTTACCATAGCTCCCGGAACTCCGTGCCCTGTACAATCTGCTGCAGCAAATAATACTTTACCATCTTTATGCTCTAACCAATAAAAATCTCCTGCCACCACATCTTTGGGTTTGTAAAGAATAAAAGATTCTTTTAAGTATTCTTTTACAATACGCAAGGGTGGAAGTATAGCAGATTGAATGCGTTTAGCATAGTTTATAGAATCCAAAATCTCTTGATTCTTTTCTTCCAGTTCATGATGAGCTATTTCTACCACTGTTTTTTGTTCTTCTATTACTCGTTTTTGTTTACGAGTAACTCTTAAGCGGTTAAATACAAATATTAAAAATATTACTACCAAAACTAAACCACCTGCTATAGCAAAACTAATTACTTTCTGTTTTTCTTTTTCTTCTTGTTCTATAGCTATTAGTTTTTCGCTTTCAGCATCATCTATTACTTTTTGTTTTTCGTATTCGTATTTTGCTTCTAAATTTGCAAGTTCTTTTGTTTTTTCTTCGTTAAACAAGCTATCTTTTGTAACAATAAATATCTGAGCAAATTTTATTGCTTCTTTATACTTGCCTAATTTTGTGTAGGCATCCATAAGGTAATTAGCAGCATTTTTTTCAGTAAGCATTGCTCCAATTTTTTTTGCAAGATTATACGATTTATTACCATACTGAATAGCTTTGTTTAAATAATTAATCCTTTGACTTTCGTTTAAAATTGTGGAATCGGCAAGCATAATATTTAAAGACGCAATATTTACATAAGATGTTGCAAGTCCATTTTTATCACCAAGCTCTTCTCTAATTTTAAGAGATTTAAGATAATATGATATTGCCTTGCTATAAGAGCCTTGCTCTTTGTGAATAATACCGATATTATTGTAAGAGTTTGACATTCCATTTTTATTACCAAGTTCTTCTGCAATTTTAAGAGATTTAAGATAATATGATATGGCTTTGTTGTAAGAGCCCTGATTCCAGTGAACAAGACCGATACCATTGTAACAGGCAGACATTATTTCTTTGTTGCCAAGTTCTTCTGCAATTTTTAAAGATTTATTATAATAATTTATGGCTTTGTTATAAGAGCCTTGAGAATAGTGAATAAGACCGATATTATTGTAAGAGTTTGACATTCCATTTTTATTATCAAGTTCTTCGTCAATTTTAAGAGATTTAAGATAATATGATATGGCTTTGTTATAAGCACCTTGAGAATTGTGAACATTACCGATACTACCATAACAGTTAGACATTCCCTTTTTATTTCCAAGTTCTTCAAATATTTTAAGAGATTTAAGATAATATGATATGGCTTTGTCATAAGAGCCTTGAAAATAGTGAACAATACCGATATATATGTAAGAGTCAGACATTCCCTTTTTATCCTCAAGTTCTTCAAATATTTTAAGAGATTTAAAAAAATACGATATTGCCTTGTCGTATGTACCTTGTTGCATTTGAATAATACCGATATATCTTAGGCATTTTGCAATAAATTTTTCAGCCTTAATTTCTTCTGAAATATTAAGTGCTCTGTGGTAATAAAATAAAGCGGTATCGGATATTGTGTATTGGTATTGGTAACCAAGGTCTAATAATAGTTTTACTTTATTGGTGTCTTGTTTTGCTGTTACAATTAATTGTTTTAAACTGTCAACCTCGTTTTGTGCTTTTGAATTGTAATTTAAAAGAGAAAAAATGAAAGTTATAAGTGCTATAAATGTTATTTTTTTCATTTGCATTAAGTTTCCTGTAAAGATAATTAAAATATTAGTGATATATCCATCAATCAGCTAAGGACTATGTATTAAAATTAGTTATCCAAAGTTTCAATCATTTTTGTTCTAAGTTGTTTAATAAATATCGAAGTTTGTTTTTCATATTCGGTTAGTACTACCTTAATAATTTCCCCCGTATTTATTTGATCGATTGCCTTTTGTATAGATTCCCCTAAGTCAGTTGTATAAATATTTGGAAATATGTCATCATTTGTTGTAGTAAATCTGTAAATTAAGAATTGAATCTTTATTAATTCCACTCTTATTTGATTGTATTCGTACTCTTTTTCTTTTTTTTCTCTCTCTTTTTCATATTTCTCTCTTTTTCTTATAATATTTTCCATTTTTGAGAGTGCAGAATAAAGAATATCAGTAATATTTTTTATAAGATCGTTTTGTAGATCTGCCACTAAGAATTTTCTTTTAAAATTTCTTTGTTTTTCATTCTCTACATTCTGAAATTCTTTTGCAATCTTTGTGAGGTAGACAAAAATTATTAAATTAGCTAAGGCAATAATTGGTCCTAATATTCCTCCAAAATATCCTCCTAATTCACTCCACGAAGAATTCTCATAAGAAATAGATTGATTTTGAAAATAAATAATGAATAGAATAATTGGAATAATTATAGAAATTCCTAAAATAATGTAAAATGGAATAATTATTGATTTTTCAACATCTTTTTTCTCAGTAATTTTTTTCATGAATTAGTTTTTTTAATTAATTTATTTTTACAAATGTATATACAAACAAACAAACGAACACACCAAAAAGTAAACTTCTGAAACCTTAAATGCAATAATTTCTCTGCTTTTTTTGAAGAAAAACCACACACAATATTTTATTACCATTCCGATAATGAATCTAATACGATTTATATGTTGAAAAATTCATTGCAAAAAATTATTGATTTTAAAATTACTTTATTTATTTAAAATAAAAATTGAATTTTATCGAAGCAGAAAATTGAGATATCTAATACGTTTTTTCAATTTCGCCTGTATTATACAAAAAATAAACGAGAAAAAAAAGAAATATTTATGTTATTTACCCTTCGACTTCGCTCAGGGTAACATCTCGGCTTTGGTAATAAAATATTGGAAAAGCAATAGAACAACTATTCAATATTAATAATATTCGTAAACAAGTTGTTTAGGTTAATAATAAATAATTTGCCCGATAATATTTCGCCTGCTCCTGTAATAATT
>CAYTAU010000119.1:0-9611 GCA_964435855.1 uncultured Bacteroidales bacterium
CTATATGCACCATTAAAAAAACCAACTTCATTTTACTTACACAGGGTAATTATGTTTTTGTATATCTAAATTAAATTCAGTTATTAGTTTTTTGTTGGAATCTTTGAAATATTGATATACTTTATTATAAGTATTTTTTTTTAATTTTTTTTCACTTGATATTCTTTTTTTAATAGGTATATGATTTAAAATTGAAAAGCTCGTTCGTGAAAAAATATGGAATAGAGGTATATGAAAATATAATTTTTCTGTATCTCGACTAAACCCAATTTTATTTTTAGAGAATTTATTTGCTTCTCTCATAAAAGGTAATAAAACAGCATTAGTCGACTTGTTTTTAGGAGAGTAATTAATTCTGTTCACATTTATTTTAAGATTAAAAGTGTCAATATACCTTTCAATAAAACTGATTCTGTTATGGTTAAATTCTTCAAATAAGAATATGTTCACATTATTGTATCCAAAAATTTCAATATATATTTTTATTTGACTGTAATAATCCCATTGTTTAATTTTATTACTTATAAAGAGATGATTTATTAATTCTTCAAATGTAAAAGTTCCTCCTTTTTGGATGTAAGTTGAATATTTAGATTCTAAAATACTAAATTGATTTCTAATAAAAATTACTATTTGTGGGTTTTTAAAATTTGTTTTTAGTCGTTGAGCTTTATTATCAACACTTAAACCTTTTTTTATATTAATAATTTCTTCTTCACATATTATATGGTTAGTGTTGATAAAAGTTTTTGTAGAATATTCATTAAATTCATTTTCTGATCCAAATAAAAAGTGTTTTTTAAATAATTCTCTATTAAAGTATTGAAAATTTTCAACAAAGGGATAAAAATTATTTTGAAACCATGTAGTAGCAGTTTTAGGATATCCAACATGTATTATTACTTTAACCATTTAGTAATTGTATTTTGAAATTTTATTAAGACGAAATTCTCTAATTAATTTAGCGTTTGATGTTTTATAATAATTTTTAATATAATTGATATTTCTTCTTTTAAGTAATGATTCAGATTTTACATGTTTCCCAAACAAAGAATAATTATTTAATTTGCTGAAAATTTTTAATGAAATGTTGAATAAAAATGGGATATTGCAAATATAGTATTTATATATAAGTTGTTTATTTGTAAATAAATTCATAAATTTTTTAAGGCCTATAAGTCCTCTCCTGTATCTTGAATTTGATTTATCAAAACTTATATTGTCAATGGAGACATCAAAATGATATTTACTTATAAATTTTTTGATGAAGTGTTTATTATCAGTTTTGAAGTCTTCATACAAATAGACATCTACTGATGAAAAGATATCATTGAAGAGTTTTATCATATTGTAATAATTGAAAAACTCAAAAGAAAACATACCTATTTTTTGTATTACATAAAAGCCAGGAGGAAATAAAAACTTTTTAATACCATATGTTCCACCATACATAATATAATGATAATATGTAGAAGTAATTATGTCAGTTTGATTTCGTATGAAAATAATAATTTTAGCATCTGGGAAAACACTATTTAACCTTTTTGCTATAATCTTTGATGCAAAGCCATTATATCCACCAGTATACATTCCTCCAAGAAGTCTTTCATCACTAATAATTATATTTTTAGAGTAGGTTTTCTCAATATATTTTCTTGTTTTGTCTAAGTTGAAATTATTTCCATAAGGCTTTATAAAAAGATTCATTACATCTTTTCTATCCATAAAACTATAGTTTGATACATTTGGGAACATTTTTTTTTGGAACCATGTAGTAGCAGTTTTTGGATAACCTATATGAATTATTTGGGTCATTTTTATATTGGATAATTATATTTCTGTAAATTTAAATTTGGATATTGTTTTAATAAATTATTGTTTGAAAACTTATAGTATTTTCTTAGGAATTCAATATGATTTTGATTTATATATTTCTTTGGTTTTTTTAAGTTGCTTTTGTTATAATTATTTATCTTATAAATTATTTTTTTAATTCTATTTTGTAAAACCAAACTAGGTAAAATTGAAACTTTATATTTGATATTTCCAGAATAAAACAAGTTTAAAACCCGAAATATTTTAAAAGACTTTTGATATATTGATGTGTTTTTTTCTGAATAGTTAATATTGTCGCAGTCAATATTAAAATCGAATATAGTATTATATTTTTTTATAAACAATTCATTGTTTTCCTTAAAGTCTTCATATAGAAATACTTCAATATTTTTATCGCCAAATAATTTCTTGTAAATATCAATGATTTCGAAATAGTTGAAAGTTTCAGCAAGATGGTGTTCCTTTTTTTGCCTAAAAAAGTATTTCTCAAATGAGTAAGTCCCCCCATGTTTAATATATGATGAATATCTTGATATGTAGATATCAATTTGATTTCTTAAAAAGAGAATGATACTTGCAGATGGGAAGAAATTATAAATTTGCTTAGCATATTCTTCAATATTTTTATTGTCATCTCCGGTATATTTTTCCCAACTAAAAATAAAGTTCTTATTATCATCGATTTTAATCTTATTCAATATTTTAATATTGTCTGTAATATGGTTTTTTTTAAATTCTTTAATACTATAATATTTGTAATTTTTTACTTTAGGATAAAATTCATTTTGTAACCATGTTGTGGCAGTTCTTGGGTATCCAATATGAATAATTTGAGATGATTTCAAGATGAAAAATTGAATAATTTCTGTTACAAAATTATCATAATAATTGTTATTAACATAAATAATTGATGACTTTACAATAAACTAATGTTATTTTAACATATCTTGAGTAAAATATTTTGTTTTTTCATATAAATTTTTGTATTTTTACTTTTTAAATTTAAATAAATAATTCCAAAAGATATGAAACAATTAATATTACTTTGTTACATTTTGCTTTTCACAAATTTTGCTTTTTCTCAATGGCTTAGCCCAGGTACAGATACATACAATGATCCATTAACAGATAAAGTGGGCATTGGTTTGAATAATCCAAACAATGTATTTCAGGTAAAAGATTATATTGAATTTCATCCAACAAATTTTGGATTATTTTTGGGTTATCAGGCAGGAACAAATAATACAGGTAACTATAATACTTTTCTTGGTTATCAAACAGGACTTTCAAATACTAGTGGTAAACAAAATGTTTTTATTGGTTATCTTGCAGGAAATGCAAATACAACAGGAAGTAATAATATTTTTATTGGTGAAAGTGCTGGTATTAGTAATACTACAGGGCTTTCAAACTCTTTTGTAGGAAGAAAGGCAGGAGAAAGTAATACAGGAGGAAGTGCAAATAGTTTTTTTGGTAAAGAATGTGGAAGATTTAATGCAACAGGTACAAATAATACTGCATTTGGCACGCAGGCATTAAAGGCGAGTACGACAGGTAGTTACAACACTGCATTTGGAAATAATTCTCTTGTTAACTCTGCAAATGCAGATAGTAATGCTGTTTTTGGTATGGGAGTTTTGGTCGGAGCACATACATATAAAAGAAATGTTGTAATAGGAGCTTATGCTGGAAACCAATCTCAACCAATGAGTGGATGCGTTATCCTTGGTAGTGAAACGGGATATACTAATTCAACTTCTAACAGACTGATGATAGATAATTCACAAACAAATACTCCCTTATTGGATGGTGATTTTAGTACTAATACATTAACAATTAATAGTATATTAGGATTGTCTGTTGGTACTACAGTTAACGAGTTTAGTATTGACGGTACTTTTGCTGATAATAGTGACGATGCTCTTGTTACAGAAAAAGCAATTAAAACTTATGTTGATAATGCTGTCACAAATCATCAATCATCTGTTACTATTGGTGATGGATCTGCTGGAGTTGACTATACTTTAACTTTTAATGGAGAAGATAATGATGGTGTTATTACTTGGCAGGAAGATGAAGATAATTTTGATTTAAGTTGTACATTAAGCTTAAACTCAGGAACAACAATAAACTCTTTCTTAGATGAAGATAATTTTGCAAGTAATTCTGAAACTGCTTTAGCAACTCAGCAATCAATTAAAGCTTATGTTGATGCACAAGTATCTGCAGGAGGAGCATTCCTTGATTTAACTGATACTCCAGTAGGTTTTACTTCTGCAAATGCATTATACACAACAAATGGTACAACTGATGCTGTATTAGAAACATCTGTTATACTTACTGAGGCAGCAAATACTTTTAATCTAACAAAAGGAACGGCAGTGTTTGATTTAGGAGCTGGTTCAACTCTTAATGTTGATGCTAATTTGACCGTTGAAAGTGCAAGTGTAATTAATCAAGATTTAACAAGTGATGCATCACCTACTTTTATAGGTTTAACAATAACAAATGCCATAAATGAAATATCAGTTGATGGGACTTTAGCAGATGATTCCGATAATGCTATTGTTACAGAAAAAGCTATTAAAGCATATGTAGATAACACTGTTTCTGGTAGTTCTTCATGGTCAAGATCAGGTATTAATATTTTTCAAGCGACTTTAACTGATTATGTTGGAATTGGTTTGAATAACCCAAATAATGTATTTCAAGTTTTAGATTATATTGAATTTCATCCAACAAATCTTGGACTATTTTTGGGTTATCAAGCAGGAACAAATAATACAGGAAATTATAATACATTTCTTGGTTATCAAGCTGGTTTGTCTAATACAACAGGAAAACAAAATATTTTTATTGGTTATCTTGCCGGGAATGCAAATACAACAGGTGCTAACAATGTTTTTATTGGAGAAAGTGCTGGTTTTAGTAACACTTCTGGACTTTCAAATTCTTTTGTAGGAAGAAAGGCAGGAGAGAATAATACTGATGGAGATGCGAATAGTTTCTTTGGTAAAGAATGTGGAAGATATAATACAACAGGTACAAATAATACAGCATTTGGCACACAGTCTTTAAAGAATAGTTCAACAGGCAGTTATAATACTGTTTTTGGTAACAATTCCCTTGTTAATACTACAGATGCTGACAGTAATGCTGTTTTTGGAATGGGAGCTTTGGTAGGAATACATACATATAAAAGAAATGTTGTTATTGGAGCATATGCAGGAAATCAATCTCAACCAATGAGTGGGTGTGTTCTTATAGGAAATGAAGCAGGGTATAATAATGGAGTGTCCAATAGGTTGATGATAGATAATTCTAATACAAATACGCCCTTGATTGATGGTGACTTTACAAATAATGTGCTATCAATCAATGATGTTTTGAAATTAACTCCACGAGATACTGCTCCTTCAAGTCCTGTAGCAGGTATGATATATTTTGATAGTGCTGATGGTAAACTTAAGGTTTATGATGGTGCAGCATGGCAAGCATGCTACTAAAATCATATTTATTTCAAAGAATTACTGGGATTATCAATTAATTCTGACCTCTTAATAAATAAATAAGCTTTGGAAATCCAAACTCCTGAGTCATCAACATCAGATTTAATTTTAACTGCTAAATTAATATCGCCGGAAGAAATATTTTGCAAAATATTTTGAGATTCAATATATACTTCGTTAGTACTATTAGTTAATATTGTACTATTTGGAATTAAAACATTATTTGTAACATCCCAAAGCTCAACAATACAATTACTTGAACTATTAGTTACATATATCGAAGCTCCAAAAACAATTGATCCTACATTTGAATAATTATCTTTATTAAATTTAATAATAGTCTGAGAAGCTTTATCTAGCATGTTCCCATTTGTATTGGTTATTCCGTATGTATTTGTAGGTCCAAATTCAAATCTAATTTGTTTATCATTAGAAATTGATTCGTTATACGCATAATATGCAGTATCTGAATATGTGCTGTACTTTGATTTGTTTGAATTTAAGGCATAAGGAACTGATAGAATTTGCGAAGTGCCAAGTTCTACAAAGTTCCCTGTATTCTCAATATCAAGCTCAACTTTACAAAACATATTATTATCCCAAATAATTTGCTCAAAATTACCCAATAATAAATTTCCTTGACCTATAACTATATTTACCAAACCAAAGTCATTTGTAACAATATTGTGAACTTCCTGATATTCAATATTTCCATTAATTGAATTTGAAATTAAACTAATTTTAATACCAATATCATTATTCGCAATTATATTGCCTTGTACATTTCTGACAACAGCTTGGTATTTTATTCCCTGCGGAACTTGAGAAAAAGTAGTATTACTAATATAAAAAGAAAAAATAATAAAAATTGAAAATAATAAATTTCTCATAAGACAATTAAATTTAACGCTTTAACAAAATGTTGATTATATAATATAATAATTAACTAAATTACACAAAAAAAATTAAAAATACAGACAAATACTGTTTTTTTATTTATTTATAGCAAACTTTTTATATTTTGTTAACATAATTCAAAATAAACTTAATGTATTATTTGAAAAAATACATATTAATAATATATTTGTATTCCTATTTTGAAATTTTTAAGAAAAATATTGATATGAAATTTTTATTATTATACCCGATTCTCGCTTTAATATTATTAGTTAATAATATCAGTTATTCTCAATCATGGCTATGGTCAAGCCATGTGTCTGGAGTCGAAGATGTTGAATCGAAGGCAATAGCAGTTGATTCGTTAAGCAATGTTTATACATTAATTGAGTTATATGGTTCAGTTGATATAGCAGGAAATAATAAAACGTCTTATGGAGATAAAGATGTTTTACTTGCAAAATTTAATGAAAATGGTGTTTATAAATGGTCAAAAGTAGCCGGAAATATTAATATTGACGACCCAAAAGGATTGTTTGTTGACCAAGGCGGAAATTCTTATTTAACAGGAAGTTTTGAAGGAGATGCAAAATTTGATAATGATTCAATTACTGCATATAGTAGTAAAGATGCATTCCTCGCAAAGTATATGCCAAGTGGTGGTTTAGACTGGGTAATTAATGCAGGATGGGGAACAAACACACAGAAAGGTATTGATTTAACAGTTGATGTTAATGGCTTTATTTCTGTTATTGGTCAATTTAAGGATTCAGTAATTTTTGGAGATTCTATTGGTGCAGCAAATTGTGATACCTTAGTTGCTAACGGCAAAAAAAATTATTTTTATGCAAAATTTGATAACTCAGGTAAATATGTTTTATCATCTGCAAAGCATTTTATAAGTTCAGGAGGCAAAATTGTTTTACCATCAATTGATGTTTGTAGTAATAATGAATATTACATTATCGGACATTTTGAAGATACAATATTTTATGAAACAGGTCCTCTACAAGATACAATTGTAAGTAATGGAGGAAATGATATTGCTGTATATAAAATTGATAATTCGGGAAATTTAATTTGGTCCAAAAGCTATGGGGACAATAATGATGATTTTTGTTGGGGTTTAGCAATTGATGAAAACGATA
Organism: uncultured Bacteroidales bacterium; assembly: GCA_964435855.1. GTDB lineage: Bacteria > Bacteroidota > Bacteroidia > Bacteroidales > CAYTAU01 > CAYTAU01. The sequence goes on from CAYTAU010000119.1 coordinate 7,391, forward strand.
ATGGATACATTACAGGATATATAGAAGACACACTTCAGATGGATTTGACAATGATTATAAGTAATGGGTATTCTGATTTTTTTACAGCAAAATTTGAAACTTTAAACGGAGATATTCAATGGTTAAAAGGAGGTGGCTCTATTGGATATGATAACTCATCTGGAATATATGTGAAAAATAATATGGTTCAAATTTCAGGTGCATTTTCTGATACAATTTATTGGTCAAATGATACTTTGTCAAGTTCTTCATTAACAAATAAAGAAGCATTTTTTGGTGTTTATGACTATTTTGGCAATGAAATAAAGGCAGTACAAATTGGTACAGCAGTTGACGAATTTATAGATAACGCCTCAGATATTGTTATTGATGATTATAGCAATACATATTTAACAGGTTACTTTAATTCAGATTCATTATTTATTGGAAATGATACATTAGAAAATGCATTCTCCGGTAAAAAAGATGTTTTTATTGCAAAATATGGTTGTAGAGAGATTACTTTTTCATATATTATTGATACAGTTACTTGTTCAGGTGGGAATGATGGAGAAATAATTATACAACCTTCAATTGCAGAAAATTTTAATTATGCATGGTCAACTGGTGATAATAATGATTCTATTTCAAATATTTCAGAAGGATGGCATACTGTAACAGTAACAAATGATTATGGTTGTTCTTATGTCGATTCTGTTGAAATGATATCTTTACCACCATTACAAACAATAATGAATGCGGACAGCATTATAATTAATTGTTTATACGGCAATGATGGGCTTGGAATTGTAACACCTATTGATGGCGTTTCACCTTATACTTATTCTTGGTCATCTTCAACGAGTGTTGATTCTACTGCTTCCGATCTTACAGTAGGGACACATTATGTTAGCGTTATGGATCAATGTGGTACTGTTGTCGATGAAATTAATGTAGATTATATGCCAACTCTCACAATTACATTGAATTCTCACAGCATAATTGTATTGTGTGAAACAAGTACTGATGGAGAATCAATAGTTACAGCAAATGATGGTGTCGGGCCATTTGATTATCAATGGTCAACACATGTTAATGACACTTTCCCAATAAATAATACATTGCCTATAGGAATGCATTATGTTATAGTAACAGATTATTGCAATGTTCCATTAATTGACTCTGTTAGAGTGAATTATTTCCCAACAATGAATGCATCTATTACTGAAAGTGAATCAACCCCATGTATTGATTTTAGTGAAGGAGAAGCTTTTATTTTTACTACTAGTGGAGTTCCGCCTTATGAATATCTTTGGGATAATGGAGATACTACAGCATTAACAACTGCTCTTGATACAGGATGGCATTATGTAACAGTTACTGATTTTTGTATATCTATTATTGATTCTGTTGAGATTGATGCCGAAACAGCTATGTCAATTGATATAACATCTTTTTATGATGTTAGTTGTGTCGGACTCGCTGATGGACAGGCAAGTGTTACGGTAACTAATGGGAAACCGACCATTTATTATGCATGGTCAGGTTCATTAATTTCCGGTCCTTCTGTTAATGATTTAGATGTGGGGTGGCAGTATGTTACTGTTACGGACTATTGTAATGATCCTCAAATTGATAGTGCATATATTGGCACAATATCAGGATTAAATATTTCATTAGATATTACAACCGAAGCAACTTGCTCAAATACTAATGATGGATTAGTAACAATTACTACTTATAACGGTGTATCTCCTTTTACATATATTTGGTCTGGTTCATCTAGCATAGATTCAATTGCAAGCGACCTTAGTGTTGGGTGGCAATATGTTACTGTCACTGATGTTTGTGGTCCTGTATCAGATTCTATAGAAGTAACATATATAACACCATTAGGGGTATCTTATTTAGCTGAAGATTTATTATGTTATGGTGATACAACAGGTGAAATTGTTTTACTTCCTGCTAATGGTGTATATCCATTTACATATACTTGGTCAGGAATATTAGATACTGATTCTATAGTTTCGAATTTATCTGCCGGTGTATATTATTTTACCGTTACAGATATTTGTGGATCAGTTGTTGATTCAGCAGAAGTTGCATCTACTTCTCCATTATCGGTATCAATTATTGTTACAAATGAAAGTTTTTCAGGAATGCTTGATGGGGAAGTTGATATAATGGTTTCAGGCGGAACACCACTTTATTCATATATTTGGGATAATGGATATATATCAGA
>CAYTAU010000120.1:0-9590 GCA_964435855.1 uncultured Bacteroidales bacterium
ATTAATGTATCATTTGAAGATATTTCATCATTTGCATAATAGAAATAAATACTAATATTATATATTCCTAAAGCTGAAAAATCGACTGTTTGTGTAAACTGATAACATAAAGTATCAGTTAGTCCTAAATCAGACACTAATGTTATATTCTCACTTACTACATTACCTATGGGATATTCATAATAAACAGTAATTACTTCTCCTGATGAAATAACTGTTTCTCCAACATTTGAAATACAAATTGGTACCTGCTCTGTTGCTGTTAAATCACAAGAATAGTTTAATACATTAGGCATTACAATATCCAAGTCAGTAATTAATGCAGGATCCATAAAGTCAACTACTAAAGCTGCTTGAGTATATCCTGTAACATTAGCTGCTACACCACCTGTAAATGTTGCATCAAGGAATGTAATTTCCATATTTGCAATATCGTCTGCATTCGCATGATTGGTTGCATTTCCTGTAAGCGTCACTGTTGCTGCTGTTGTACTTGTTGTTGTAATTTCAACTGTCAATCCTGCAGGAACATTAGCTATGCTAAAATCTGTAGCAGTTAAAGCACCAACTGTTGCAAAGGTCTCATTATTTAGAGTTAAGTTAACAACCGTTGAGATACTTCCATCATTGGCTACATCTTCTACAAAAGTTGTAGCATCCCAAGAAAGTGTAAGAACTACTGGATCCATAAAGTCTACGACAAGTGCAGTTTGAGTATAACCTGTAACATTAGCTGCAACGCCTCCTGAAAATGCTGCATCAAGGAATGTAATTTCCATATTTGCAATATCATCAACATCTAAATGACTTGTTGCATTACCTGTTAATTCAATAGTTGCGTTATTGGCATCAGTTGCAGTTACAAGAACTGTTAATCCGGCGGGTACGTTAGCAACAGTATAATGAGTTGTTGCTGTCATTACTCCTGAAGTAACAGTAAATGTTTCGCTTACTAATACTAAATTAACTACTGTAGAAATACTACCATCATTAGCAACATCTTCAATAAATGTTGTTGCATCCCATACTAAAGTCATTGGAGCAAGGTCAAAGAAATCAACTATAATAGCTGTTTGAGTATAATCAATAACATTAATTGCTACACCACCCGTAAATGCTGCATCAAGAAATGTAATTTCCATATTTGCAATATCATCAACATCTAAGTGATTTGTTGCATTACCTATTAATTCAACAGTTGCGTTATTAACGTCAATTGCAGTTACAAGAACAGTTAACCCCGTAGGTACATTAGCAACAGTGTAATGAGTTGTTTCAGTCATTGCACCTGAAGTAACAGTAAATGTTTCATCAGATAATACCAAAGTCACTACTGTAACAATACTTCCATCGTTTGTTAGTGTTTCAGTAAATGTTGTTGCATCCCATGCTAATACCGGAACATACATGTTTTCAGCACCGGGAGTTGGAATAGCAGGTTCATAAGTATCTGTATTTAATAACCCACCAGTACCATTAGGCAATCTTGAACAAGAATGTAATGTAGCATCTCCAAGTCCTGCTTCATCAATTTGAGGTTGTCCTGTATTTATTAATGTTAACAATTCGGCATCATCAGGATCATCAGTATCATAGACAAGTGCATCAACAATATTTGTAATTGTAATTGCCGTCCCATTGGGAAAATTTGTAGCATCATCCATATATAAAGCTACTGCGTCTGCACCATTTTGTATCAGATTAGTTACAGCACCCAAATCGTAGGTTACATTTGGAACAGTTGTAGAACCTAGTACAAAATATCCGTTTGCATCAGTACTATAACCATCAAGATCATAGGCATCATAGCTTGCATCTGTAGTTCCTCCATTATAAAATACAATAGTATATCCATCTAATGGTGAATTTCCTACTCCACCATCATAAAGTTCAACAAATTCGTTAGCATCTATTCCAACTTGGTCTGCATCAACTTCATTAATGATTATAGTAGCAGTATCCATAAAATCAACAACTAAAGCTGTTTGACTGTATCCTGTAACATTAACTGCGACACCACCTGTAAATGCTGCATCAAGGAATGTAATATCCATATTTGCAATATCATCAGTATCTAAATGGCTTGTTGCATTACCAGTTAATTCAATAGTTGCATTATTAGCATCAATTGCGGTTACAAGAACTGTTAATCCGGCAGGTACGTTAGCAACTGTGTAATGAGTTGTTGCTGTCATTGCTCCTGAAGAAATAACAAATGTTTCATCAATTAATAATAAATTAACTACCGTAGAAATACTTCCATCATTAGAAACATCTTCTACAAATGTTGTTGCGTCCCATGTTAATTCTGGTGATAGAGGTGTTCTAACAGCAAAATTATCCACAAAAAACTCATAATCTTCAATATCATTTACTATTCCTTCATAAGCCCAAAAAGCAAATTTAACATTTGTTCCTGTAATTGCAGAAATGTCATAAGTTAAATTATCTCCTGTATTTGAAGGTGTATTTCCAACATTCCAAGTTTCAAGATTATTCCATGTAGTACCATTTTCAGTATATAAAAGTTGTACCTCATCATCTGATCCCATTGCACTTGGTGCCGTATTATCATAATCAGTAACAGCTACATCAAAATTCAACTCATAACCACTAGCTGATAAATCAAATACGGGTGATATTAACCAATCCTCTGAACCAATTTGATATAAATTAAAACCTGCTGCTCCAGTAGTACCTATATTTCCAAATCCATAAGTATACCAATCTGATGTTCCTGCTGTACCTGTAGGTCCGGAAACTGGTCCTTCATTTTCATCCCAGCAATTTGGCAGAAATGTTGTAAAATCCTGAATATAATCAGGTGTATATGTACCACAAAGTGTTGTAAACGTAAATGGTCCTACCCAATTACTTAAATCTCCAACACCACAAGAATCTTGCACGTAAAAATCGTAACTAGTATTTGGCATTAATAAAGGAGGCAAACTAAATGGATTTGAACTTATTGTTGCAAAATTTCCTGTACCAAGTGCAAAACCAGCTGTATCAATCTCAATATTCCAATTTGAAGCTCCACCTGTTACCCAATTAATATCTGCAGAGTTACTAGTAATATTTGTTGCTGTTAAAGCTGACGGTTCTGGACATGTTGGAGGCGTTCTTACTTTAAAATTATCCACAAAGAAATCATAATCTTCAGAATCATCTACTGCCCCTTCATTTGCCCAAAAAGCAAATTGTACATTTGTTCCTGTAATAGCAGAAATATCGAAAGTTAGATTATCTCCTGTATTTGAAGGAGTGTTTCCTACATTCCAAGTTTCAAGATTATTCCATGTAGTACCATCTTCTGTATATAGAAGTTGAACTTCATCGTCTGAACCCATTGCACTTGGAACTGTGCTTGCATAATCAGTAACTGCAACATCGAAATTCAATTCATATCCTCCTATTGATAAATCAAATTCTGGTGTTATTAACCAATCTTCATCACCTGTGTTATATAAATTAAATTTGGCACTTTCTGTGATACCTCCATTTGCAAAATCGTCATCAATCCATCCTGAAGTTCCTGGTGTACCTGTTGGTCCTGTAACCGGACCTTCGTTTTCATCCCAGCAATTTGGCAGAAATGTTGTGAAATCTTCTAGATAATCTGGTGTATATACATCACAAAGTGTCATGAAAGCAAGTGGTCCAACCCAATTACTTAAATCACCACCACCACAATCAGCTTGAACATAAAATTCATAAGTTGTTGCAACAGTTAATCCTGTTGCATTCCAAGGATTATTCGTAGTTGCTAAAATAGAAACTTCTTCAGCACCAGTTCCTGGCGTAAATCCAGATAAGCCAACTTCAACATTCCATTCTGTTTCTGTTCCTCCTGCTGTCCAACCTAAATCAGCAGATGTTGCGAATTCATTTGCAGTTGTTAAAGCTGTTGGATCTGGACAGAGAATTTGTGTTATTGTAAGATCAAAGTCAGGAATATCATTTGGTACAGGCCAAGTATCAATCATAATATAATATGTTCCTGCGGTTAGTGATATTCCATAAATTCCTTGAACTCCGGATCCTGAATTTGTTGTCATATCAATACATGTTCCGGAAATTTCAGGGCATTCATCATCTATATACATTCCTGCATAAGTTGTTGTTTTTGCATCAAGTACAATATCTACAACAATGTCTGATGTAACAACTAATTCATACATTATATCTTCACCTCCATCGTAAAAACCTAAACATGTTGCATCATAATTGTTTCCCCTGCCTGTTGTGTATTGGTTAGCATCAAGATAAGGCAAACCTGCCGGAGCAGTAACAGATATTGGAAGTGTACAATCATTACCAATAGAATTAGTAGTAAATATAAATGGTCCAATCCATGCACTATATGTTCCTCCTCCACAATCAGCTCTTACATAATAGTCATAAGAAATTCCTTCTGTTAATCCTGTATAATTATATGGGTTAGTAACACCTACCTGTGTTGGTACTCCTGCTGGCACAAATCCGGTTACGCCAAATTCAATATCCCATAAAGTTGCAAAATATCCATTCCAGGATAGATCAGCAGAAGTTTGTAATATGTTTATTGCTGTTAGATCCGATGGATCAGGACAAGCAGCGGTTGTTGTGAAAATAAATGGTCCAACCCAATTACTATAATCGCCACCACCACAATCAGAACGCACATAAAAATCATATGCTGTAGATGCTGTTAAAGATGTTGCATTGTAAGGATTACTAACACCTGTTTGTGTTGGAGTACCTGTTGGAACAAACCCATTTGCACCAAATTCAATATCCCACAATACAGCACTTCCTATTTCTGTCCAGCCAAGGTCTGCACTAACATCAGTTAATCCTGTTACTGCTAAAGTAATTGGATCAGGACAAGTAATCTGTGTAATAGTAAGATCAAAATCAGGAATATCATTTGGTGATGGCCAAGTGTCAATCATAATATAATAAGTTCCTGCTGTAAGAGATATAGCATATATTCCTTGAACTCCCGAACTGGTATTTGTTGTCATATCAATGCATGTGCCGGAAATTTCAGGGCATTCATCATCTATATACATCCCTGTCCATGTTGTCGTTTTTGCATCAAGTTCAATATCCACAACAATATCTGATGTAACAACTAGTTCATACATTATATCTTCACCTCCATCATAATCTCCCAAGCATGTTGCATCATAATTGTTTCCTCTACCTGTTGTGTATTGATTTGCATCTAAATATGGCAAACCTGCCGGAGCAGTAACAGATATAGGACCTGTACAATCATTTCCCGGAGATCCAGTAATAAATGTAAAAGGTCCTACCCATGGACTTGTACTTCCACCACAATCAGCTTGAACATAATAATCATAAGAAGTCCCTTGTGTTAAACCTGTGTATGTATGTGGATTAGTAACTCCTGATTGAGTTGGAGTTCCTGTTGGACTAAATCCTGTAGTGCCTAACTCAATATTCCATAAAACTGCAGTACCCATTTCTGTCCAAGAAAGATCTGCTTGTGTAATCAATATATTTGTTGCTGTTAATCCAGTAGGATCTGGGCAAGAAGGTATTAATCTTAAAAGAAAGTCATCAATACCAAAGCCATAATTTGTCGCAGCTGAATAAGTTTGATAAAATGCAATATAAACATCCCCAGTATAAGCAGATAAATCAATTGTATGCTCTACCCATGTTTCATTAGTGCAATCAAAAGTTCCCAGATTTACTGTAAAACTTGCTATATCATCAGTTGTTGTGGATAATAACACATCATAAGTATTATTTTCAAATTCATCTTCAACTATATCCCACCATTTCATTTCCATGCCAGCAACTAAAGTAAATTGTGGAGAAATAAGATAATCATCATTATTTCCCATTCCATGAGCAGTCCAAGCACCAGAGTGAGGTGTAATATAAGTATCATCTTGATTCCAAGTGTAAGTATCACCGTCGTTATCTATAACTTGCCAACATATCCATCCTCCATCAAAATCTTCTGTATATGGAAATGCAGTAATTGCATCACAAGCAGTAGCAAAAGTAAAAGGTCCTTCCCAAGAGCTGTAGTCTCCAGCTCCACAGTCTGTTCTTACAAAAAAATCGTAAGATGTTGAAGGTGATAATGTATTAGTATTTGAAATAACAATTGGAGCTACAGTTGTTCCAGAAGCTTCTGCTGTACCACCAGAACCTGCACCAGAAATAACAACCAACCATTCATAATTTAAAGGAGTTCCTAAAGTAGGAGCTACCCATGAAAAATCTGCTCCGGTTGTTGTTATATTTGTAGCATCTAAAGTAGTAGGAGGGAAACATGTAGGTGCTTCAGTCACAATAATATTATCAACATGTGGATTTGAAGATCCCCATACACTTAATCCTCTGAAAGCAATAGTTACAGTAGACTGACTTGCGTATGCAGTTAAGTCTATTGTAATCTCAGTCCATGGAGTGACTGTACCTGCTGTAGTATAAACAGAAATATAAGTCGCACCATCAGTAGCAACTAATATTTCAACAACATCAGTTCCACCACCATCATAATACCAAAATTTTAATTCAGGTGCTGTTGCACTTGAAAGATCTATATCAGCAGTAATCATATCTGCGGTAGTACCTGAAGAATAGTCATAATCATTGAAAAAAGCACAATACGTACCTTCTTGTGGTGATCCTGGACCATAATCAGTACCATCGTCAATGTCCCAGTCATAAGTTCCATTTGTTAATGTCCAACCCGCAGGAAAAGCACCAGCATTTTCGAAATCTTCAGTAAAATACTGAGCATTTAAATTTGTGACCAGTCCTACAAATAATAAGATGGTCATTAAAAAAGTTGATTTTTTCATAAGAGTTATTTTAAAGTTATTAAATAAAAATTTGAATTATTGATTCATTAAATAAAAAGTAAAATTACAAATAATTGTACGAAATAGTTTTTAATTTTCGATGTTCTTAGACACTATTTTTATCAAATGTACAAATACTTGGATATACAAAAGTATACACTATGTTAAAGACTTATAAAGTTAGTAAAAGGTTGCACAGCACCATAGTTTTTTTATCAATTTTTTTCTGCAAGATATTTTTCAGCATCTAGAGCAGCCATGCACCCTGAACCTGCGGCAGTTATGGCTTGTTTATATGTAGTATCTTGTACATCACCGCAAGCAAAAACTCCATCAATATTTGTGTGTGAAGAACCGGGTATTGTATTTATATAACCTTCTTCATCAGTTTCAATAAATTCTTTGAAAATATCTGAATTTGGATGATGCCCTATGGCAACAAAAAAACCCGTTATACTAATTTCAACTTCTTCATTATTTTTTTTAATCAATCTGGCACCGGAAACACCATTTGCATCTCCTAAAACTTCTTGTGTAACATGCTCATATAAAACTTCAATATTAGGAGTTTTTTCAACTCTTTCAATCATAGCTTTAGAGGCTCTCATATAATTTTTTCTAATAATCAGGTATACTTTTTTGCAAATACCTGAAAGATATGTTGCTTCTTCTGCTGCAGAATCACCACCACCAACAACAGCTACATCTTGTCCTTTATAAAAAAAGCCATCACATGTTGCACAGGCAGAAACTCCTTGTCCTTTATATTTGGTTTCAGATTTCAATCCTAGATATTTTGCAGTAGCACCGGTAGCTATTATTACACTTTCTGCTTCAATCTGTTTTTTATTATCAATAATAATTTTAAACGGCGATTTACTTAAATCTGAACTGGTTGCTAATCCCCAACGAATATCTGTTTCAAATCTTTCAGCTTGTTTTTTTAAATTTCCCATTAATGTTTGTCCATCAATACCATCAGGATAGCACGGGTAATTTTCAACTTCAGTTGTTGTTGTAAGTTGTCCACCAGGTTGTAATCCTTCATATAATACTGGTTTTAAATTAGCTCTTGCAGCATAAATTGCAGCAGTATATCCTGCAGGTCCGGAACCAATAATCAAACATTTTATTTTTTCAACTTCACTATTCATAATGAGTACTTAATTTCATTTTTTATTCTTCGTTTTTTAAATTTATCAGTTCTTTGATAATGAGTCATAAGGCTTTGTTTCCAATGGTTGAAAGACAATCTTTGATTTCGGCAACTCAACCTTCAAATATAAAGGAATTGTTATATCATTTTTTGTAATACTGTAATTTGATTGAAATCTCTCGTCAGGAAAATCATTAATAGTTTTATACATTAATTTTTTATTATTAGTAAAACTACTTGGTGGCACGGCCTGATAATCATTAGCTGACAGCCAATTTTCAGGAGTAAACTCTTTCCCCTTTTTTAAAAAAATTCTAAAACTCCTTAAATCTTTAGAAACATTATTTCTTGGTCCTTTAATTTCATATCCGTTATTAAGTAGTTTTTCTAAATATTCAAGGTTGTTAATAGGTTCTATAATGTTCATAAGATAATTTATTATTATAAATAAAAATTAATGCAAAAATAAAAAAATTAATCATAATAAAATCACACTTTCATCAATTTTAATTGTATCAAGATATGCACCATATCCTCCCCAGATACCAATTGCACCACCTTCAATATTAGTACGAATACTTATTGGAGATGCAAAAGGGTTCCCGTCTGTAGCCACCTGTATTTCAATAGAATACCAAAAATCATAATGAGTTGCATCCAGTGTGCTGAGTTTAACAACAACAGTTTCACCAACAATAAATGACCACCAAGGAAAAGTATTATCATCATCAAAATATGCATCACCTTGTGCAGGGTCCCAGCCACGATTAAGTGCATAGGAAATTTGTTTACCGTTAGCAAAAAGATCATCGGATACCGAGCTATAAGGATGAACAAAAGTGTTGTCTTTGCCAAGTGTTTTTGTGTAACCTCTATAAAAATTACCTAAAGCAGGTGGGTCGTGAAAATAAATCCAAACAAATCCTATACTATCTTCAGGTTCTTTTACATACTTAAATCTAATACTATCTAACTCAACAGGAATGGGGATGGTGGTTGTTGAAGTGTATGTTTTACCTCCGGTAATAACCTGTAGCTTATAAGTTTTACCTGTTTCACCTTTAATTTTATTACCCTTATACATTATAAACGGCATTCTGAAATAGTCAAAACTCAGTTCCAAAGTGTCAATTTGACTACCATCAGATACAGTTACAATAGCGTTTGTATCAATTGCATCGGGTACCATTATTTGTTTTAATGTGTCAATTATTTCTGAAGGTAGAATGTCTAAAATATCCTGACTGATATAGTCAATAATAGGTTTAACTACAACAGGATCAAAATATGAGGAATTTTTTGTAATAATAACACAGGCATATTCGCCTAATTCTATTTCTCCTTCAATAACAGTTTTATCTTCTGATTGTGGTAAATCAAGTGTAATTTCTTTTTCACATGAAACAAAAAGCAATGCAAGAAAAACAAATATTATTCTATGGTATTTATGTATTTTATTCATCAATTTATACAATTCTTTATTTGAAGTTTTTCAGCAAACAAAAGTAATTAATAATTTTTTCAGTTTGCAAATTTTTGATAAAGACTACGAAAATTCAAGATGCAAGTGCGACATTATTTTCAAAGTTATTTAAAAATATTTT
>CAYTAU010000121.1:0-9522 GCA_964435855.1 uncultured Bacteroidales bacterium
TACTTTTTTAATAATCTCTCCTATTATAATCATATAGTAAAATTAGATGATAATATAATATAGCAACAATCCTAAGTGTAATATATATTTGTGCATTTTGTTGCATATAATTTTGCAGACATAATAAATATTTTTAATTTTGATACAAAATAATCCAATAGATATTAAGATTTTTAATCACACAAGCACTCTATTGCAATTGAAACAAACAATGTGAGTTCATTAACACTATGCTAACTAAAATTAAAATATAGACAGATGAAAGCAAGAATAAAATTTTTAAAAGACAATATTAATACAGAAATTTATGAATTTATTGATGATTTAAGAAACAACAAAAATTTAACTATAAATGAAATTTGTAAACAAACAGCTAAAAAATATCCCATACTAAAACTCAAAACAAAACAAAAAATATTGTTTTACGAAGCACTTGCATTAATGATGGCAGTTACAGACAAATTTGAAAAAATGGTATTAGAAAGCAGAAAATAGGAAAAATATGTCTATAAAAAATACTCGCACCCAAACTAGACAAGCCAAAAAGAAAAATTTACAATTAAAGGTTCAATAAAATCATCTTGAGAAATAGGGACTGACTGTTTTTGAAATTTTAGTTTCACGAATAAATACTACAACTCCAGTTTCAATTTTTCAATTTCACTGTTTATCATTGAAAAAGATTTCTTTAATAGTTTTTCTATATATTCAATTTCTCTATCAAGATTTTCGTAGTTTTTTTCTTCTTTTACAATTCGCTGAACATTAATTATTTTATTTTCAATTTCTTTCATGCCGAGATATGAAATTGATGGTTTCATTTTATGAACTATTTTTCTTGAGTTTTCCCAGTCTTTTAACAGACAATATTGTTTTAATTGCATCAATTCTTCGTCTGTTCTGGCAACAAATGTTTCAAGCATTTCAATCATCATATCCGGTTTGCCTTTAGAAATATTTTCAAGTAAACTAAGGTCGTACAATTTCAATTCGCCCTCTTTTTCTTTTAAAGTATAATTGTAAAAAGTATTAATATCTATTTTATCCTGTTTTGAAGAAACATGTTTAATTTTTAAAGCTGTTGTTATTTTCTGAAACAATTCATGTGAACGGAAAGGTTTTGAAATTGTTTCATTCATTCCCGATTCTAAATATGATTTATGGTCATCGCTAAATGCATTTGCGGTAATAGCTATTATGGGGATATTACAAACAGGCTCAGGAAATGAATCTCTAATAATTTTTGTTGCTTTAAGTCCATCCATCTCCGGCATTTGTATATCCATTAGAATAATATCATAATCATTGCTTTTTAATTTATCAATTGCTTGCAGTCCGTTTTCAACAACATCTATAGAATAACCAAGATCGTGGAGTATATTCACAACCACTATTTGATTAAATGCCTGATCTTCTGCAAGCAGTACTTTCACATTATTTACTAATGGTTCACTTATTTCTTTTTGTATATCTTTTGTATTAATAACATTTTCATCTATTTTTTTTTCAAATGATAAAAATATTGAAAATTTTGAGCCCTCACTTATTTTACTTTCTACCTCTATCCTACCCTGCATTAATTGCGTTAATTGATTTGCTATAATCAAACCCAAATCTGAAATTTTATCGGATGTATTAGATTCTGTTTGAGAAAAACTATTAAAAATATCATTTAAATTTTTTTCTGACATCCCAATTCCTGTATCAATAATATCAAATCGGATATCAACCTTATCAGCATTATCATTAAGTATGTCTACTTTTAATTCAATACTTCCCTTTTCTGTATATTTAATAGAGTTATCAAGTATGTTTATAAATATTTGATTCAATCGTGCCGGATCACTTTTAAGAAATATATCATCGCCAAATTTCAAATGGTCGCACACAAGATCAAGCCCTTTTTGATGTGCAGAATAATATACTGTATTGAAAGAAGATGTTAAAACATCTTTCAACCTAAAATTAACATTTTCAATAAACAATTTCCCTGATTCAATTTTTGAAATATCTAAAATATCATTAACAATAGCCAAAAGATTTTCCGATGATTTGGTTACAATATTCACATATTCAAATTGTTTATTTGTAAGGTCTGTTTTAAAAAGAAGTTCGGTCATACCAAATATTGCATTTAAAGATGTTCTTAATTCATGACTCATATTTGTCATAAATAAAGTTTTTTCTTTATTTGCATGTTCTTCTTTCTCTTTCGATTTAATTGCTTCAATGCGTGTTTTACATATTTTTGTAACATCAATTAAGATGCAGTTGACCAAATCATTATCCTCGAGACTTAAAAATAATAAAGCGTGTTTTGTTATATTGTTTTTTAAATTAAATTTCAGTTTTAAATTGCTTATTTCTTTATTAGACTTAATATTATCTTGCAATTCTTTGATATTATTTTCAAACAAAAATGAAAAAAAAGTATTGCCTGAGTCTAATAATTCATTTGAAGAATTATATTCTAAAAATAATGCAGAATAATTATCCGCAAAAATAATCTTCCCATCAGATACATTAAAACTAATAATGCCAACAGAAGATTTTTTATTAACTATTTTACTTAATATATTTTCTTTTAAATTTTTCCCCATTTATATAAATTATATTTCTTTTTCATAATTAATTATATCCTTACTCATTGAATCCAAAACTTTTTCAAGTATAATTCTCAATTCATTAATTAAAACAGGAATTTTATCAAGATGTTTTTCTTCTTTTGAATAAATATAAATATTGCTTATCTTTTTTTCTATGTTTTTTATACCCATATATGATGAAGCAGGTTTCATTTTATGAGCTATATTGCTAATAGATTTCCAATCTTCTTTGTCTATATAATAGCCTAACTCTTTTAATTCTATTTTTGTTTTATCAATAAATACTTTTATCATTTTAATGATAAGCACCTTGTTGTTTTTAGATATATTTTTGATTATTCTAAGGTCATATAATTGATCTTTATCAACAACTTCGTCAAATTTTGGTTCAGCTAATACTTTATCTGAAATTTCCTTTTTATCTTTTATTCCAAGACCTTTAACTAAAACATGAAATAGTTCATTAGATTTGAATGGTTTTGAAATAGAATAATTAATACCCGATTTTAAAAACAGCTTATGGTCATCAGTATCTACATTAGCTGTAATAGCAATAATAGGAGTTTTTGAAATGGGTTCTTTTAACTTTTCCCTTATTAGTTTTGTAACTTGAACTCCATCCATTTCGGGCATTACAATATCCATTAGAACTATGTCATATATATTTTCATTTAGTTTTGTTATTGCATCTTTTCCGTTATAAACAGTATCAATTTCACAATCCCATTTTTCAATCATAGATTTTACAACCAACTGATCAAACAATTCATCTTCTACTAATAAAATTTTAACATTTTTAAGAAATTTATTTTTATTTTCTTCTGAAATATCATCCAAATTATCGAGGTCAGAAATTTCTGCTTTTCTAAGCTTTAATTTAAAACTATAGTTAATTCCTTTTTCACTTGATTTAATGTTTAATTTACTTCCAAAAAGAGAAACTAATTTATTAGCTATTATCAACCCTAAACCATAACTGCCATATTCACTGTAAACATCTAAATGTGATGTTTCAAAATCTTCTTTTAACGATTTAATAATACTTTCCGGTAATCCTGTGCTTGTATCTTTAACCGAAAATTCTAGTGTTACATTATCATTATTTTCTTCTAAAACGTCAATTTTAATCTCTATATGTCCTTCATTTGTATTTTTAATAGAATACTCTATTAAATTTATAAGTATTTGGTTTAATTTTGAGGAGTCGCTTATAACAACCAAATCCTTATAAAACTTTTGAGTTTCAATTATCTTTAATTTTTTCAATTCAGCCTGATATGATACCAAGCCTGCAACAGATGTTAATACATCCTGCATTTTAAAAGCTTTTTTAACAAAACTGATATTTCCGGATTCAATTTTTGGAATTATCAATATGTCATTTAATATTGATAATAAATTTTCAGATGATTCAGTAATTACTTTAAGAAAATCGTATTGTTTATCAGACAAAGCAGTCTTTTTAATTAATTCTGTCATTCCGTATATTGAGTTCATTGGAGTTCTAATCTCATGTGTAAGATTAGTAAGGAAAATACTTTTAGCTTTATTAACTGCTTCCACTGCTTCTTTAGCAACATTAAGTTCTTCTTGTATTCTTTTTTGGTTTGTTGTATCAATAATTATTCCCCTTAGACCAATTACTTCATCATCTTTATATATTAAATTAGGGTATAATAAGATTGAAATTATTGTCCCATTTTTTTTCTTAGCACTATATTCTAATTGTTCAGATTTATCTCCTGACATTAATTTTTCTAAATTATTTTTTGCATCTTCATGATCTTCTACTACTAAAATATCAAAAATATTTATTTCGTTCTCAATATCTTTTTCTGTATATCCAAATAAATCCAAACCTGCTTTATTGGCATAAGTAAGTAATCCTGTAACATTAGTTTCAAATATAGTTTGAGGCAATGCATTTGCTAACTCCTTAAATTTTTCCTCGTTTTCACGAAGAGTGTTTTCCATTAATTTTCTATCAGTAATATCTGACGTAATTATATACTTAACAATCTTTTCATCATCTACATAGTTGTATGCATATCTATTTAAAATACATTTTTGTTTACCATCTTTTCTTATAATCCAAAATTCTATTTCCTCAATATTTTCATTAGATTTTTGAAGATCAAGAATAATTTTTTGCAATCTTTTTTTCTCTTCCGGTGCTGCTATCTGAAATTCTGAAAATGAGAACAATTCTTCTTCTGAATATCCTGTTATTTCAATTAAACGATCATTAACATAAACATTTTTTCCGTTTTCATTAATTGTTACGCCATTCTTAATAATATCAGCCATATTCCTAAAACGCAACTCACTTTCTTTTAAAGCAATTTGAGCTTCTTGTTCTTCTGTAATATCTATAATATTGCCTATAACAAAAATTGTTTTATTTTCTTCATTTTTAACAACATTATAACTATCACTTAGCCATCTGTAACCCCCTTTTTTGTGTTTTAATCTGTATTCAATTGTATAAAATAATTTATTTTTAGGAACGGATGAAATCAATTTAGCTATAATATTGTTGGCTTTTCCCAAGTCATCGGGATGTAATAATGCTTTTTGCTCATCAATATCCATTTTTAACATTTCTTCGGGATGGTATCCTAAAATATTAAAACAAGAAGGACTCATATAGCTATATGTTCCATCAATTGCATTTAATTTATATAAAATTGCCCTTGAATTGTCTAAAATATCTTTTAGTTTTTTCTCTTTCTTTACAATATCTTTTTCCGCTAATTTTCTTTGTGTTATGTCAAATACAGTACCTTCGATATAGCCTTTTTCGGGAAAAATTTTAGCAGAAATTGATATGTAATTTTCTCGTCCATCGGGAAACTTTTGATGTATTTCAAAGTCTTGCACATGTCCATGTTCGTTCAAAATCTTTAACATTTCACCTCTTCTCTTTTTTGAATACAAGGAGTCTACTTTACAATTATCATCAATAGCTTCTTTCAATGACTCATATCCTAAATTATTTAAAGCAACTTGATTACAATAAATTATTTTGCCATCTGAAATTTTGGTACGATATAACCCGACAATTGATGTTTCGTATAAATCTCTGTAATGTTCTTCTTTTTTAATTAAGGATAATTCTGCTTTCTTCCTTTCCGTTATATCTCTAATAATTACTAAGACATAATATTCATTATTAAATAAAAAACGACTAAGACTTACTTCTGTTTCAAATTTATCTCCATTTATTTTAGTATGTATCCACTCAAAAAATTGTGGTTCGCCATGTAAAGCATCAATTAGTTTTTGGCGTCCATTTTCTTTTGAAGATTTGCCATCAGCCTGAATTGGTGACGAAAATTTATATGAATATAGTGCCTGCATTATTATTTGTTCAATACTACAATCAAACATTTCAAGAGATTTTTTATTACAATCAACTATTTTATCTCCTTTTAAAATAAGTATGGCATCATTTGCAGACTCGTATAAGGTGTGAAATTTATTATCTTTATCTTCTAAGTCAATTTCAAACCTCTTGTAATCAGTAATATCGTGAACAAGTCCCTCAATTGCAACAATTTCATTATTCTCATCAATAATTGGGATTTCTTTTACTTCTAAAATTCTTTTTTCATTTTTGCTATCTATCACCTCAACTTCAAAAGGAGGCATTTTTATACCACTTTCATATAAATTCTCATGCCTTTGAATATATGTTCCTGCTAGTTTTTCAGCATTATATATTAAATGATTTTCTCTAAAATCTTCAGGAGTGTATCCTAATATATTTTCTATTGATTGGCTAATATTTTGAAAAACAATATCTTTTTCATGTCTATAAAAAAAGTAATCTTCTTTTAAATTTTCAACTAAAATTTGATAACTGTCTTCTGTTTGTTTTAATATTTCATCTGCATGTATTAGTCTACGCACATGTATTTTAACAATTTGGAAAACAAGGTAAACAGATAAAATATATATTGCCCAAATTCTATATTCTTTTATTGTAAAAACAACTACCGTATTAGATAAAACATTTTCTATAAAGAAATCTGACAGTAAAAACACTAATAAAAAAAAGAAAAAGGCATAAATAATTGTTATTGTAGTGAGTTTCCCTCTTTTTAATTTTATATTTAAATTCATCTTTTTCATATATCATCTACTTTATCTAATCCTGTCTAATGAGCGAATTAACAATTCATCTTTTTTTATTGCACGCATTGCAAAATATATAAATACGATAGAAATCAATGGTATAACAACAGAAAAAGAATAATGTATTGTCGTTTCAAATACACTTGTCAATTTATAAATATAAAAAAATCCTAAACCATAAATACCAAGTGAAAGAATAATTGATAAAAAACATAAGCGAAGTTGCAATAACCTTTTTTTATACAAAAATATTGAAGTCAATAATAATAATGCTGTTAATATTATTAAAATTAAAATTGGATAAGTACTTGTTATTAATTCATTATTATCACTTAATAAACGTATTCCAAAAACATTATATATATATATGTCGCTATTGTTATCGCAAATATTTGCGATTGGGATAAAAAATAAAACTGATGTTAGTATTAACGAAACCAATAAAAACACTGTTTGCTTTCTCTGAATCATAATAATAAATTGGAAATTACAATTTGAACAAATTTATGAAAAAAAACATAAACTAAATATTTATATGGTAAAATAAAAATCTTGAGAAACAATTAAATAATTATCATCAGAAATTTCTTCAAGTTTATTGTTTCTTAAAATACTCGGTTTATAACCTAATTCCGTTAAAATAGATATTACATTTAATCTGTTTTCATTACCACCTAATTCTGATTGAATTATTGGCTTATGTTTTTTAATTATTTCAATCATGTTTGAAAACACTTCTCTTTCGTAACCTTCTACATCGCATTTTATAAAATCTAATCTTTCAATATCCTTAAAAATTTCATTAGGAATTTTCATTTCTACATCATAATATTTTATGTACTTTTCTTGTTTAGTAGAGGTTATTTTAGTCATTCCATGATGTAAAACCCCATCAACTTCAGGTATTCCCATTTGAACTATCTTATTTTCTCCACCTAAAGCACAATTATATAATGTTAAATTTTTTATTTTCGTTTTTCGCACATTTTTTTTCCAAATTTCGGCAAACATTGGGATTGGTTCAACAGATAGAACTTTACCTTTGTTACCTGCCAATTTTGATAAAAAAACAGAATAATATCCAACATTTGCACCTATGTCGATACAGACAAAATCTTTTTTAACTATTTGCTTTAAATAAAAAAGTTCCGGGTATTTATTTTTCAAAAACCCAAGGTTAACAAGACAAATATATATTTTACTTGTTACACTAATAGAGTTTTTAAGTCCAAGTATTTTTAATAATATTTTTCTAATTAATTTCATTTCAATCATCAACTTCTTCAAAATCTATATATTCTCCTTCGTTATCGGTAATTGTTGTTTTGGAATTTTGTTTGTAATCAACAGTTACTTCTCCTTCCTGTTTATTAGTGTTTTGATAATCTTTAGTTCTTTCTTCAAAGTTTTTTTGTGCTTTCTTGACAAATCTTTTAATTAAATACCGAAAAATTAACGATAATAAATAAAGAATCAGGAAAAAAATAAATAAAAACTTTAAAAAAACCATGTTTTTTTATAATTACAATTGGTATTAATATGACTAAACCCAGTCAGGGTTAAATCGGGTACAAAGATATGAAAATTAGTATAAATTTAATAATAGAATTTATACTCTAATTTAATTTCAATTGAACATATATTTTTAACACTCTATTCATTATTAAATAATTATTTATTAACTTTGTATGTCATAATTATTTTTTTTAAAAGCGTATCCTAATCGGATGAGATATAAAGGAAATATTCTTAAAATGAATGCCAAATTGGGAAATGTGGTTGATTATTATTTACCAATTGGAAATTCTTTAATATACCTGAATGAATTATTAGGAAAAGAACTTTCTATTTCATTTTTTAAAAAAATAAACTGTATTAATTGTGGTAAAGAGACTAAAACCTCATTTGCTCAGGGTTATTGTTACAATTGTTTTATAAGCTTACCCCAAACAGATGCAGGAATATTAAGACCCGAGTTAGATCAATCGCACTTGGGTATTTCGCGAGATATGGCATGGGCTAGAAAAAACAGCTTAATTGACCATTATGTTTATCTGGCAATCTCAAGCAATCTTAAAGTTGGAGTAACCCGACATATTCAGGCTACAAACAGGTGGATTGACCAGGGTGCAAGTCAGGCAATTAAATTAGCTGTTACGCCAAACAGACATCTTGCAGGAACAATTGAGGTGGAATTGAAAAAACATTTATCAGATAAAACAAACTGGAGACTAATGTTATCGGGGCACCCTAATCTTGGAATTAATTTACAAGAAGAAAAAGAAAAATTCAGCGAACTATTAAAAGACAAGCAAAAGGAATATATTACTGATGATAATTGGATAACTGAAATACGCTATCCTGTTTTAAAATATCCCGAAAAAGTAAGTACTATTAATTTTGAAAAACAAGATAATTTTACCGGAATTTTAACAGGTATAAAAGGACAATATCTGATGTTTGAAAAAGGATATGTTTTGAATATCAGAAAATATAATGGATATCTTTTGGAGATTGAAACAGATTAGTCTATCGTTCAATTATTCAATAAAAAATACTATGAAAAAATTATTATTTATAACAATCATAAGTCTTTTTTTTAGCATTTCTTCCGTTGCTCAACAAACCAAAACCAATTTATCCTACAAAACTTCTGCTAAAGCGGACAGCCTTTTAAATGAGATTAAACTTGCTGAACATGATACTACAAAAATAATATTTTATCATACTATTGGATATGAATATGAATTTATCAATCAAGACACAGCATTATACTATT
>CAYTAU010000122.1:0-8015 GCA_964435855.1 uncultured Bacteroidales bacterium
TACAGAGTAAGTAAAATTTATGCCTAATCCACCCTAATGTTATTATGATCCATTATTATTCCACTCTTAATAATATGAATTATATCATAACTACCCTTATGATTAATTAGTTTTAATATAAAGATAGAAACAGGTACAGATGCTATTATGATTAATAATGATAATACTAATTTTAAGATGCTTATTTTTTGTTTAAATAATTTTAGAATAATATAAGGAACTATTGAAAGTAAAGGAATAAGTACGAATATTGAATATATTATTAAATTAAGCTGCCAGTCAGGCATCGACATCATCATAAACATTGCTGAAGGACCTCCAATAAAAGTATAAGTAAGGCTTAGTTCTATTAAATAAAATATTCCGAATCCGAAGATTATTCCAATTATATTTAATATTAGTCTTTTACTAGGCTTAATTCTAATAATTAAGTTACCCCAAATAATAAATAATATTAGCCCAATAGGTACTGCAAAGTGATAATAGCTTGTCCATATCAAACCATGCCAGCCATGATATTCTAGCTCAACTCTCCAAATTATACCAATTATTATTGAAATAATTATAAGGCCTATTATCTTATATTGCTCAATAATTTTTAACATAAACTAAGTTTGTAATAAGCTTCTTTCCTCATCCCCTCCAAAAATACTATTTTTTATTTAAAAACAAAAAAAGGAAGCATGGCTTCCTCTCTACTTGATACTTTCTACTTAATACTTAAAAAGCTTTGCTTTTTACTTTACCACAAGCGAGGACGCTTGCGGCAGCAAGAGGAAATATTAAGAATTTTAAATTTTGTTTGCAATTATATTCATGATTTTTTTATACATTTATGCTTATTTTCAAATCAGATAAATGATAGACAATAGAGAAATTGTGAATCAAAGAATTGATTTTGCAATAAGAAATAAAACATCATATTTAGATTTAAATAATTTGCAGTTAGATTCATTGCCTGATAAAATTTCTGAATTAGATTGTTTACATGAATTGAATCTTAGTAATAATAAATTCACAGAATACCCTAAAATAATAAGTAAACTTTACAATCTATATGTCTTAAATTTAAGCAATAATGAGCTTGATGACATGTATGTTGAATTTGGAAAATATTATTCATTACAAGAATTAGATTTAAGAGATAATGCTTTTAAATACTTTCCTAGAGCATTAAATTATCTCAGGAATATTGGTGATTTGGTATACCTAGAAGGAAATCCATATTATGATGATGTTCCTGAAGAAATTTATGAACAAGGAATTTGGGCAACAGAGAATTATTTTGAAGAATTAAGAAGCAGCAAACAAATCCATAGACTATTTGAAGCTAAACTATTATTTGTTGGCAATGGAGAAGTTGGAAAAACAACCTTAATGAAAGTTTTAAAAGATAATGAATATGATGTAAAAATTGGAAAGGAACCAACAACACATGGGATAAATATTAAAACTTGGAATCTAGACATTCATTTTCCAGCAAAAAAACCATATTATAACAGATTTATTGACCAAGAAAAACTGCTTTATTATGAATATGAAGACGAACCAGATGAGAATGAGGAAATCAACGTCGAACCTATTATAAAACCAGCTTACGAAGTTCTTGATTATCATGATTACAACTACTTAAATATTGAGAATAATATTTATGATTATTATGGGAATTTTTTTGTTAAGCATAATGTAAAAATAAATCTTTGGGATTTTGGCGGACAAGATATTTACCATTCAACACATCAATTTTTTTTAACCAAGAGATCTGTATACTTATTTGTATGGGATGCAAGTAAAAACCAAGATGAAAAAAGTTTTGAATATTGGTTGAATAGCATTAAATTCCTGAGTAATGGTAGTCCAGTAATTATTGTCATGAATAAATCAGAAAAGAGATTCAAACATATTGATGAATCTCTTTTAATGAAGAAATATGAGAATATTATTGCATTTCATAAAATATCTTGTTTTACAAAAGAGGGGATTTTAGATTTAGAGGATTCAATTAAACACTCAATAAAGGGTTTAAAACACATAGGGGATCGACTGCCCGCTGTTTGGTTAAACTTAAATAAACATCTAAAAGGTTTAAGAAGAAATTACATAGATATTGAAGAATTTTATGAAATATGTACCTCATTTAATATAAATGAAAAAAGAGCTGACTATATAAGTGAATATCTTAATGATTTAGGCAAAATTTTGCATTTTAGTAAAGATTCAATACTTCAAAACATTGTAATTCTAAAACCAGAATGGGCAACAAAAGCTGTCTATAATATTATTGACGATGTTAATATTCAAAAAAATGGAGGCAGATTTAACATAAATGACTTAAAAACAATATGGAATAGAAGAACTTACCCAAAACATAAGCATTATGAGTTAATAAAGTTAATGGAGAAGTTTGAATTAACTTTTAATTTAATTGGCACTGATGATTATATAATACCTGAGTTATTAGAACCACTTAAATCATTAAAGGAATTAGAAAGATTTAATAATAATTGTTTAATATTTGAATATCACTATAAATTCATCCCTGCCGGCATAACTAATCGTCTTATCTGCAGCCTATATCACATGATTGAAAAAAATCATTATTGGAAAAATGGAGTTATTTTTAAACATGAACTAGCTTATGCTTTAGTTCAAGAATTTAAAATGGACAAAATAATTTCAATTAAAATTTATGGAAATAATTGCAGTAATTTATTGGCAATCATTAGAAATGAATTACAAAGGATACATTCAAATTTAAATTTTAATAAGATAACCAATTTAGATTATATAGAAAAGATTCCATGTCCCTGTGATTATTGTCAAACTAGGAAAAAACCACATATGCATGAATATAGAGTTTTATTAAATTATATAGAAAAAGGCAAAGAATATATTGATTGTCTAGTTAGTACTGATTCAATAAATATCAAAAAAATATTAAGAGGTATAAAATCAAATAATTCAAATATTAATTTACTCAATTATATGATTGTTGCGGCATCTCAATTACAAGGTAATTATAAGATAATTGATAAAAATGAAGACAGTAGAAACTCATTTATAGCCAATGTACTTACAAATAAAGGAATAATTGCAAAAGATCAATCTAGATGGGGAAAATCTGAAACAGGAAAGCAACAAGGCGAATTAGACATAAAAATCGAAGATAATGAAGGGTCAGCTCTATCAGTCTTTGAAGGTTTTAATCTTAGAAACCTAAACAAGAGTATAATTACAAGACATATTCAAAAGATTATTGGTTACGATTCAAATGGTTTGAAAGATAATTTTATTTTCATTTATTCAGAGTCAAACAACTTTATAGAATTGTTTAATGGTTATTTGGAATTTTTAAAAGAAACAAAAATAAATAAAGTAAATTTTGACATAATTGAAAACCTTTCCAATGATTTAAGTAAAGGGTCAGAGATTAAAATAGTACGTTCTAAGTTTTATAGGCAGAAACAATTATGTAATTTATATCATATATTAATTAACCTAAACCTTTAACCCTGCTTCGGTAGGTTTTTTTTATTTTGTTACTTGGAGTGTTCAATAATATCAGTTCTCGATATAGCTTTCCTTTGGTCAGCTACTCGACCTGACAAGGGGGTTTTGTTTATTTACATACCTGTCCCCAATCCCCAGTCAAGCTGAGGAAGGTTAAGGATAAATTCCAACGGGTATCCAGTGTTTGCTGGTCTACTGGATTACCGCTTTTCCCGAGAGGTCGGGACAGGCTGCGGCAATGTTTTGACTTTTGTCTTTTGACTTACTTTGACAAACATCCAATGTCTTAAAGACATCGGATGTTTGCGAAAAGATTGCAATTAACTGCTTAATTTATGTTAATACAAAGCTTCGTATTGAGGCAAATTATGCAATAATTTTAAGAAACTAATTACTGATAACAAATTGAGCTGTAAATCTAGTTTTTTGCTCTAAATATATTGTTTTGCCTTTTAAAACACGATTAATTGTAGGTTCATTATAGTGTCTTATTGTAGCTAGTTCAAGTCCCTTATTAAATAAAACCTTATAATTTTCTTTAAGAGAATTTATAAAATTTTCTATTTTACTAGGATTGTCATCAACACATATAGAAAAATTTAATGCGGAATTTTGCATTAAATTAATTTTAATACCTTTCTCAACAAGCTTCTTAAATATTTCACTTAAATTTTCTTCTATTATAAAAGAGAAATCTTTTGGAGAAATAGAAATAAGTACTTGATTTACTTTAAAAATGAATGATGGTATTTTTTCATCTTTAGTAGTATTCTTATTAATTAAAGAACCTTCTTCTGTTGGTTCAATAAATGACTTTACATATAATGGTATTAATTTATTTTCTAAAGGTTTAATAGTTTTTGGATGAATAATTGTAGCTCCATAATATGATAACTCAATAGCTTCATTATATGAAATATTTCCTAATTTTATAGTATCATCAAACCATTTTGGATCAGCGTTTAATAAACCAGACACATCTTTCCATATAACTAGTTCTTTTGCATTTAAAATATTTGCAATAATTGCCGCTGAATAATCTGACCCTTCCCTACCAAGCGTAGTTGTTTCCTCTTCTGTGGTACCTCCAATAAAACCCTGAGTAATATAGAGACTTGTTTTACTAAAACTAAATGTTGATTTTA
Organism: uncultured Bacteroidales bacterium; assembly: GCA_964435855.1. Classification (GTDB taxonomy): domain Bacteria; phylum Bacteroidota; class Bacteroidia; order Bacteroidales; family CAYTAU01; genus CAYTAU01. Next base: position 4,656 of record CAYTAU010000122.1, read on the forward strand.
TATTATCTGTTGATTTTACCCAATCAACTTTTGCCTCTTGATATTGCTTATCAGTTATTATGCATTTTCTAATATCAATATATTGACAATCTTTTTCACCTAAATTCAGATAATTACTTATTATCGTTGTTGATAATAATTCACCATAGGGAACAAGTTGGTCGTAAACAAAAGCATAATTTTCGTCACAAGTATTTGATAATATAGTTTTAATTTCATTAAATAAAGATTCAATCTTTTCCTTTATCAAAAATGAATTATCATAGAATAATTCGTTAACAATTTTATAATGATAATCATATATACTCTTAAAATCAAAATTCACACATTCATTTCCATTGTAATAACTACTACAAAGCTTTTCGAATACATTTGTCATTTTTCCCATTGCAGATACTACAATAACAATATTATCATTATAGCTTTCAATAATATGGTTTAGATTTTTTACAGCATTTGCATCTTTTACTGATGCTCCCCCAAATTTAAATACAAGCATGATCTATTATTTTATAATTTTGTTAGATATCAGGTATTCTGCAATTTGTATTGCATTTGTAGCAGCACCTTTTCTCAAGTTATCTGCAACAATCCATATATTTATGGCATTATCTATTGTGAAATCTTTTCGCAAACGTCCAACAAATACTTCATCTTTTCCATTTGCCAAAATTGGCATTGGATAAATATTATTATTTATATCATCCATTAAAACAACACCCTTTGTTGAGTTTAAAATCTTAATAATTTCAAGTATATCAATATCTTTTTCAAATTCAATATTAAGTGATTCTGAATGACCACCCACAACAGGAACTCTAACAGCAGTAGCTGATACTTGAATGCTATTATCTAATATTTTTTTTGTTTCGTTAGATAATTTCATTTCTTCAGCAGTATATCCATTTTCTGTGAATTTATCGCAATGAGGCAAACAATTTTTATCTATTTGGTATGGATAAGCTTTTTCTCCAACAATACCTTGTCTTTCGTTTTCCATTTGCAATATTGCAGCACTGCCAGTTCCAGTAATTGATTGGTATGTTGAAACAACAATTCTTTTAATATTATATTTATTATGAAGAGGCGCAATTGGTAACAACATTTGTATAGTTGAACAATTTGGGTTAGCAATAATTTTATCTTCTTTAGTTAAAATAGAACCATTTATTTCAGGAATAATAAGCTTTTTATCTTCGTGCATTCGCCATGCTGAAGAATTATCAACAACAAAAGTTCCATTTGCAGCAAACTTTGGTGCATATTCTAATGAAATTTCAGCACTTGCAGAAAATAAAGCTAAATCAGGTTTCTGACTAATAGCAGTTAAAATATCTACAACTTCATAATTACAATTATTGTATATAATTGTTTTATTAAGTGATTTTTCTGAAGCAACAGGAATTAATTCTGAAATTGGGAAATTCCTTTCTTCTAATACCTTTAAAAATGTTTGACCAACCAAACCTGTAACACCAACAATAGCAAGTTTCATAATTAGATTTATTTATTAATAATTTAAGTTTAATAATATTTACTCAATTGGTAATTGACGAATAAAACCTTCTTCCAATGATAAAAAGGTTTCTGTATAAACAACTTCTGGAATAGATTGAATTTCTTCAACAATAATACGTTTTAATGTCTCGTTATTTTTTGTCTGAATTTTCACAAACAAAGAATGTTTTCCAGTTATATGATAGCATTCCGTGATTTCATTAATTTCTTTTATCCTATTAAACACATCATTATGGCTATTTTTAGATGTAAGATTAACTTGAATTCCTATAAAAGCACATGTTTGATGTCCTAATTTTGATAATGAAATATTTATTTGCGAACCGTTAATAATACCAAATTCTTTTAATTTTTGCACTCTTTGATGTATTGCAGGACCCGTTAATCTACATAAACGGGCAACTTCAACATAAGGCATACGAGCATCTTTCAGAAGAATTGAAATTATTTTTCTGTCCAAACTATCAATTTTAAATTTTTCGACCATATTTAATATTCTTTAGCTTACAAATATAATCTTTTTTTACATATTTACTTTCATTTATTATTTATTTTACATTTTTTAATTAGATTATGATTTTTAACATGTTTTATTACTTACATAACTAATAATTTTGTATTGAATTTTAAAATTAAAGAGATATGAAAAAAAATGCAGCAACAAGGATTCAGGAATTAAGACACTTTGGTGAATTCGGAGGTGTTAATCCATCAATAACAGATTCATCAACTTTCTCATTTCTCGAAACTAAAACAATGATTGATACGTTTGAAGGTAATGCACCCGGGTGCTTTTTATATTCACGTCATTGGAACCCTAGTAATAAATACTTAGCAGAAGCATTAGCAGCAATGGAAAATACAGAATCTGCATGGGTAAACGCCTCAGGAATGGCAGCAATAACAAATACTATTTTACAATTATGTAATGCAGGTGACCATATTATTACAAGTGTAGTTACTTATGGAGGAACATATGCTTTTTTTAAAAATTATTTGCCTAAATTTAATATAGAGGTAAGTTTTGTAAATATAACCGACTTAAATGCAGTAAAAGCAGCAATTAAGCCAAACACTAAAGTGATATATACGGAAACAATGACTAACCCAATGTTACAAATTTCTGATATCCCAAAACTTAAAAAAATAACTCTTGCTAATAATATTAAACTAGTTGTTGACAATACTTTTACTCCTATGATATTTACTCCTCATGATTTAGGTGCAGATATTGTTGTTTATAGTCTTACAAAATTTATAAATGGAAAAAATGATTGCGTAGCAGGTGCAATTTGTGGTAGCGAACAATTTATTAATGATTTGTCAAACCTTAATGATGGAACAGCAATGCTATTAGGACCCGTACTTGACTCCTATCGTTCATCAAGTATTTTAAAAAACTTACATACTTTACATATTCGAATGCAAAAACATAGCGAGAATGCTCAATTTCTTGCAGAAAAATTTAAAGAATCAAACATAAAAGTAAAATATGCAGGCTTAAAAGAACATCCAGAGTATGATTTAATGAGTAGTTTAATGAATAAAGATATAGGATATGGAGGCATGATTGCTATAGATTTAAAAACATCAGAAGATTCAACAAAACTAATGCAAGAAATGCAAAAAAATGATGTAGGTTATCTTGCTGTTAGTTTAGGATATTTTAAGACTTTATTTAGTAATTCTGGTAAAAGTACTAGCTCTGAAGTTCCTATAGAAACTCAAAAAGAAATGGGACTTTCTCCTGGATTAGTTCGCTTTAGTGTTGGCTTAGACCAAGATATTGAAAATACATGGCAAAAAATACAAAAATGTTTAGAGATTCTTAAATAAATTAAT
>CAYTAU010000122.1:8115-9387 GCA_964435855.1 uncultured Bacteroidales bacterium
ATAATAAAACAGTAATGACCTCCTAAATCCTCCTAAGAGGAGGACTTGCTCCCTTTCATTGATTTTTCGCTTATGTTTCATAACATATAGTCATATTGATATAATATTGAGAGGTAAATTATAAATCACAGATAATAAATTCATTTCTGCAGTTTTATTAATACATTTATTTAACATAAAAACTTATAAAGATATAACTAGTATTAACAGAGTATTGATTTTTAATTTAATATTTCATACTTTTATGCAAAATTTAAATTCATTTAAATCTAAGAAATATGAAAACAAAATTTAATTTATTTTTTATCTTATTGCTTGGCGTAGCAATAGTTTTTCCTGGTTTAAGCTGTAAAAAAGATAAGGAAGAAGAAGAACAACCTCTAGTGGTAGTGCAGCCACAACCAATGAATTTTAATAGCGCAAAAATATCATGCGATTTTTCATCATCAAAATCAACACTTGTTGGAGACATTGTAAACCAAACACCAGCTGAGTATGTTATTGCTCTTAAAAGTGCAACATTAGTAGGCGACAATGGCGACCCCGATTTCGAATTGTTCGATAATGGGAGTTTGGCAAACTCAGAAGTATATGATTTTACTAGCGGTAGTTTAATTCAAAATTTGGGAGAAGATACAACTATTACTGAAGCTTTTTATGGCTCTATAGAAATTGAATTATATTATTTGCAGATGAAAATTCAGATTCATTCTGTTACTTATGGAGAACAATGGAGAAACATAAGAATCTATTTCTCTGATGATGGAACACACCGCCCTGGTGATATGTGTGAAGTAGATGATTATGGAATTGAAATAGGCTGGTTAGGAGGAAATGGAGTAGTTCCAGATTTCTCAGCTAATACACCAAGAACAATAGCATATAAAAATTTAGGAACTGGACTATGGCTTATGTTTGCCGATAAATCTGCTGAGTTTTATGGTCCATTTGCGAGTATGGATTTCTGGACTACATATCCTACTCAGCCATTTATTCAAGATGTTGATTTCACATTTACTGGTAGTAGTGGAAGCGATTTAGTTATTAATTTTAATGTGCTAGATTGCTGGCAATTCGAAGACAAAACCGAAGATGGTTATTTTGGTGGCGATGATCTTTCTTTTGATTCAGAACCTACTGATTGGGCTATGATTTTCCCAGTAATTACTGTTGGATTAGAATAAGATAAATATAGTTACATTAAAAAGGGAGCATTGCTCCAGGAGTGGTCGGAAGATTTTTTCTTCCGACCTTTTTGTTTTTATAAACATT
>CAYTAU010000123.1:0-8633 GCA_964435855.1 uncultured Bacteroidales bacterium
ACACAATTTATTCAAGAAGTAATATTAGATTATAATGAAAATATGCTTAATGAAGAAATGCAAAATACTGTCACATTATTAGCACGTTATGATATGCTTCGTGAAACATTACACATTGAACTATTTTCATACATTGGATTAACAAATGAAGATGCCCTAATAAGACCAAAAATCACTTATGATTTTGACGATAGTTTCTCAATATTATTTGGTGCAAATATCTTTGTTGGTGAAGATGAAGGTCGATTTGGTCAATATAAAGATAACTCTATGGGTTATGTAAAATTAAAGTATAGTTTTTAAAAAAATACATATATGATGCTGAAAGTAAAATTGACAATATATTTATTCTTGTTTATAGTATTTGCCTCATTTGCACAACAGGCTGATGATATAATTGGTAAATATAGTTTGCCAAATAAATTAGATGTAAAGATATTTAAGGTAAATGATAAATATTATGGAGAAATAATTGCTCTAAATGGATATGAAAATGGACAAACTAAAGATTTTAAGAATCCTGACAAATCAAAGCATAGTGATCTCTTATTAGGAAAATTGATTATACAAGGTCTTGAATTTGATAAGAATGATAAAGAATGGATAAATGGGAATATGTATGGTGCAGAGAAAGGAATGGTATTTAATTTGAGAATTACTGACGTAAAAGAAAAATATATAGAGGTTGTTGGTTCAAAATATTTATTCTGGAAAACTCTTATTTGGGAAAAAATATAATACCTAAGAATCTAGTGTTTTAATTAAAAAAAATGAAAACTATATTAAAATATGTAAGGCCTTTAAGTATACTTGTTTTGATTATCTTTAACACTAATCTTATAAATGCACAGGTAGAAGAGGTTTATCGTATTCTAATTACGGGGAATACTTCAAAAGGGAATTACGATTTTAGTTTAATTAAAAAATGGGAGAAAGTATCTCAGAACTCTAATAACTCAGCATTCTTGATGCTTGGAAATATTTATAATTCTGAAAAAAATATCTTAAAAGAAGAAATTTTTCAAGGCGATAAATATCCATTACTTCTTGCACCAGGAGAAAAAGAGTGGGCAAATGGCAGGTTCTCTGGAAAGAAGATTATAAAAGACATTGAGAAGAAGTTGCAAAAACAGTATGATGGTGATACTTATATGCCATTTGCTGCCTGCCCTGGACCTAAAGAAGTAGTATTAAATGACAATTTAGTAGTAATCTTATTAGATACATACTGGTGGGTACATATACATGACAGACGTTTTAATAAATGTGGAATTGAAACAAATTCAGATGTTTTAGTTCAGATTGAAGATTTGATTAGAAAGCACTATTCATCTAAACATATAGTGATTGCAGGACACCAGACACTTAAAAGTTATGGAAATAGTGATGGATATTTCTCATTTAAACAACAAGTTTCTCAAGTCCCTTATGTTATGGCCAGAAAAATAATTGGGACAAAGAAAGACAATCACCACCCAGATTTCAAAGAATTTCGAAATGCAATGCTTATTTTGTTGGAAAAATATCCTGATATCATATATACTTCCGCTGGTGATGCAAATTTACAGTATTTTTCACTAAATCATGTTCATCATATAGTTTCTGGTTCTTTTGAAAAAACAAGGTTTGTTAAATCTTCACTACCAGAATTTAGTAAATCAGAAAAAGGTTTTGCTTATATGAACTTTTCAAATAAAGGTAGTTGTGAGTTGGTTTTTACAGGATCCCATGATGAATTATTTCGTAAAACAATTTACAAAAAGATATTTATAAGTAAGGACAAACAAAACAATAATATTACGCAATTTCCAGATAGTATCTCATCTAAAATTACTGACAGATACAATAGAGCTAGTTCGAATTATTTTTGGATGGGTGAAAATTACCGTGATATTTGGAATACACCTATAAGAGTATCTGTTTTTAATATAAAAACAAAAATGGGGGGATTACATATTGTTAAACGTGGAGGTAGCCAACAAACACTGTCGCTCAGACTCGAAGATAAAGATGGGAAACAGTATGTATTGAGATCTATTGAAAAAAATGTCGAAGGTGCATTACCAAATGAATTGAATAATACATTTGCAGTAAATATGGTGCAAGATCAAATTTCAGCTGCAAACCCTTATGCAGCATTGGTTGTTGCAGAATTATCAGAAGCAGCAGGAATTTTTCATACAAATCCAGAAATTGTTTTTGTTCCTGATGATTATAATCTAGGAATATACAGACAAGATGTTGCTGGAAGACTTTATCTTTTTGAAGAACATCCTAATAAAAACAGGAGTAATGTGGCAAGTTTCGGGAATTCTGAAAAAATAATTTCTACAAAAAAGATAATTAAAGAAATATCCAACAATAAAGATTGTTCTTTTGACAAAGAAGCTGTTCTCAGAGCCAGATTATTTGATATTATTATTAATGATTGGGACAGACATGAAGATCAATGGAAATGGGCTAGTTTTAAAAATAAAGAAAACACTATTTATAAGCCTATTCCAAGAGACCGTGATCAAGCATTTTTCGTAAATCAAGGTCTTATTCCTTGGATTGCAAAACAAAAAATCCTTTTTCCTAAAATCCAAGGATTTGATGAATATACAGAAAATATTAAGGGACATGCTTTTAATGCCCGATTTTTTGACAGAACATTTTTAATCCAATCAAATTGGAAAGATTGGCAACAACAGATAGATTCTCTTAAAACATTACTAACATCTTCAAAAATTGATAAAGCGGTATTGTGTTTCCCAAAAGAAATTCAGCCATTATGTGCGACTCAAACAGCAGAAATTTTAAAAAAAAGACTGGATAATTTAGAAGTAATGGCTCAAAGATTATATCTATTCCTTGCTAAAGATGTGGATATTACTGGGACTAATGAAAAAGATATGTTCATAATTAATGTGCCCAATGATACAACAATACAAATATCAATATATCACCTAAAAAAGAAAAATAAAAAAGGAGATAAAATATTTAATCGGATTTTTTATGCTTCAGAAACAAAAAAAATTAGGATTTATGGATTAGATGATAACGATATTTTTCTCATAGAAGGAAGTTTAAAAAACAAAATTGACTTATCAATTATTGGTGGAGATAATCATGATGAAATAAGTTATAATGGCAAAAAAACGCCGCATTTTATTACTATATACGATGAGAAGAGTACAAGTATTTCTAACAATTTAAAAAGACACCATACCTTTATTTATGATAATTATAAACTGAAATATGATAGAGAATCATATGAATATGATATTGTTTATCCCAGTTTGTTTGTGGGTTATAATCAGGATGATGGTATTTTTCTAGGAGGAGGGCCTATATTCAACAAATTTTCACGTTATAAACGTCAGAAAGTAGAGATGCGTGCCAATTATGCCCACTTAACAAAAGCATTTAATTTCTTTTTTGCAGAAAAGACTATTTATCCTTTAAAGCATTTTGAATTAGGCTTAGTTGTAAATATAAAATCTCCCAATTATGTAAATAATTATTTTGGAATGGGAAATGAAACTGTTTGGCTAGTTAAAAAATCAGAAAAAGAGTATTATCAAACAAGAATGAAAGAATATTATATAAAAACAGATTTTATAAAGTATTTGAATAAAGATGAGAAACATAAAGTGGGACTTAGTTTCTTTTATAAAAGTATTGATGTGGAAATTAATAATGACCGTTTTATTTCTGATTTTTCACTAAACAATCTTAATATTAATGATTTGAAACCGCATTCTTTCGCTGGAGTTTCAATGAACTATAAATTAAATACTATATCAAAACACGAGAAAAAAAAGGAAGAAGAATTTGGAGGAAGTAATATTTTTCAAACTAAAGGAATGCAAGTTGAAATTGAAGCATCAAGATTTACAAGATTAAATAATGTATCTAAAAGTTTTACAAAAATAACAGGACTTTGGAAATATTATTTGAGCTTTTCTCAACGCCCTAGAGTTGTTTATGCACTGAAAGTTGGTGGAGAGAAACTTTTTGGAGATTATGTATATAATGAAGCTTCAAAACTGGGACAAAAGGAAAATTTAAGAGGTTTTCGTAATACAAGATTTTATGGAGATGCTTCGTTTTACGTAAATACTGAAATACGTATTAGAGTAAAACAATTTAGAACATATGTCTTAAATGGTACTGCTGGATTGTTATTATTTAATGATGTAGGGCGTGTTTGGTTTGATGATCAAAAGTCAAGCACTTGGCACGATGGTTATGGCTTGGGATTATGGTGGTCTCCTTTTGATATGGCTCTTTTAAGTCTTACTTACGCAAAAAGTATAGAAGATAATCTTATTAATTTTAAAATAAAATATCAATTATAAAACTATGTATAGACTTATTATATTTATCATTCTGATAATTATATCATTAGATGTTTTGGCAATTTCGAAGATTTATTTGATTAGACATGCAGAAGTTCAAATTGAAAATCCTGGCTGGTGTAGATCTGAGACTGCTATAGAATATAAAAAACAATATAATAAAAATCATATTCAAGAATTTAAAAAAGATATTGTATTAGAAAAGATTGATTCTTATAGGTCAATTGATACTGTTTTTTGCAGTCCACAAAAACGAGCCATTGAAACCGCAAATGCTATATTTAATAAGAGTGTAATACTAAATATTAATGATAATTTGATGGAACTCGATTATCCTGTTATAAACATGGATTTAATAAAGCTTCCCTTAAAAGTATGGTTAACAATTTCTTTTATTAAGTGGATTGCTGGTAATAATGTTGAAGGTCACTTATCTTATAAAGAAAAAAAACATAAGCTTGAATCTTATTCAGATGAATTAATAGCATATGCTGAAACAAATAAAATATGTGTAGTAATAGCTCATGGTATGCTAAACAGAGAACTTATTAAAATACTCAAAAATAAAGGATGGAGACTTGAATATAATGAAGGCCTTAGAAATTTATCTGTTAATTGTTTAATAAAATAGAAAATGACAAACAAAATATCAACTGAAGAAAAAATATTTAATTCTGCACGTAAAGTATTTATCCATTACGGTTTTCATGGAACTACAATTAATAAGATTGCAGTTGATGCAAGAGTAAATAAAGCAACTATTCATTATTATTTTAGATCAAAAGAAAAGTTATATGCACAAGTAGTTAAATATGAATTAAATTATATGTTGAGTTCAAGAGATAATTTTATTTCAGAGCAAATATGGTTTTTCAATACAGAGCAATACAATAATAAAAAATTATTTGATAAAACTTTAAAGGAAATATATATCAATGATTGGAATGAAATATTAAATACTTTAAATAGGATACTTGAGAATAGATAAAAGAATTGGTGATACTTTACATATATGATATCTAAATAGCTTGTCTATTTTCGAATCTATTATCTTCTTACTAACTAACGAACAATATATATAATTAAAGTATCATGATTGATAAAAGAAAAATACGAAAAGAAATACAAGCAACCAGAGATAATCTTTCTCAAATAAAGAAGTCTTCTTTTGATAAAAAACTTTGTGATAAGCTTATTAAAATAATTTCTGAAAGAAATGCTAAAATTGTTCATACATACATCTCTATCAAAAGTGAAGTTAATATCTTCCCTGTAATTGATTATATGCTGTCCAATGGTATAACAGTTGTTGCGCCTAAAGCTCTCTCCAGTTTAAAAATGTCAGACTTGATCCTTTCTTCCATAGATTGTCTTGAAAGTGGAGTTTTTGGAACTAAACACCCTGCGGGAAATAATGAGTATAAAGGAACATATGATCTTATAATTGTTCCTGGTCTGGCATTTGATAAATATAATAATAGAATCGGTTATGGCGCAGGATATTACGACTATTTTCTAAAATCAAATATTTCTTCTTATAAGGTTGCTATTGCTTATCCTTTTCAGATTATTGATAAAATTCCTTTTGAACCTCACGATGTTAAACTTGATAAGATTATTTTCTAATTATTTGTTTTAAGAATATAACTTGGTAAATAACCAGAGAATACACCAATAATTTCAGGAATAATGCAGTTTCATATTCAAGCTCTGCAATTTCAATTATATATCCTGTCTGCTACCCACACACAAACAAAAACCCATACAAATAGCCAAAACACTCATTAAACAAGTAAGGTGGGGGATGCAGTGGGTTGTGATTATTGTTAATGAACAATGACATATTTTCTTTATTTCAAATTCAAATCTATAAGGTCTATTTATTTTTATTGCAAAAACCAAGCATAAAACATTACGAAAGCCTTGATATTAGTATGAATTATTGTTATTCTATCTTCATGCAAACTTAACTCTAAGCTACCTTAATCTTAACTGAATTTGAAACTCTAAGCCAATTTAAAACCACCTGATGTCTACCTTAAATTCAGCTTTAAGCTTGCTTTGATTTTTATTTTTTCAAATCCAGAAGAAATTAAGAGCAATTAGAGGAAGTTAAGAGCATTTAGTGCCATTTAAGGGAAAGTGATTTATATTATTAAAATATCTTGCAGATATTTTAAATTTAAATCTATGTAATAATGGTGAGAACTATCACTAAAAAGAGTATGTATGAGGATAATACAATTGCAGCAAAACATATTAACGATAAGCGAGAATATCCTTCTTGTGGTGGTGTGGCTGGTGTACAGGATTATGCAACTAAGAATATTGAAAGGATAAAGTATCTAAAGATTTGCTGGAACTGTGGACAAGCATATGAAAGTTACAAGCATAATTCGTTTGCATGTAGACCTAAATGTCGATATAATCTAATATATAAGTTGAAAAGAGGGATAAATCCACCTGTCAGGATGAAGCTTCATCTGAAGGCTAAAAATATTATTCAATTAAAAGAAAGGTTTGATTATCTATAATAACTTATTGTTTTGGATGTATTTTTTGCAAAATTAGAGGTGTACCTATATAATCTTTAGAATACTGTGTAAATCTTACAATGAAATGTTGTTTTGTTTTATTATACATGATTGTTGGATAATTCTTCTCTCCATTTCCAACAAAAATTATTAGATCATCGGGGTAATCTATATTGGCATGTTGTTCAATAAAATTAGAGAATTTCTCAAATTCCTTACAATTACCAGATATAAACTCTTTAATTGGATTTCGTACAGGTCTGATACTCCATAAATCGAAAATTGGAAAAACATCTGTTCTTGCAAATTCTATAAAGTTATCATCATAATGCCTGGGATAAATATTATTTTTCATGCTGTAAAGATACTATATATGAAGCCTTTGTGTACTATGCAAAGGAGAGCAAAGGGAGGCATAAAAATCAGTAGTATAAGTAATTTCTATCTGTGTTCGGAAGGGTTATGATTTTTCTACAATTTTAATTTCCTCTTCATTCAGGCCATACAGCTGATATACTAATCGGTCTATTTCTTTATCAATTTTATTAATCTCCGTTTTCAGTTTTTGTGCCTCAGCTTTCTTAGTTTCAAAAACGTCCATCCATTCCATTTCATCCATTTTGCTGAGTTTTTCACCACCTGCTTTTTTAATGGCTTTATTTAGCTCTTTTATAAAATCGGCAAATTCTAATTCGTGCCAGTTTTGGAGTTTTTTAGGTAGCTTTTCTATTGAAAATTGGGATTGACAGTAGTTTGTGAATTTACTTAGCAAAGTATTTTTTTTATCATTTGCTGTAATTACACTTTTAACTTGTTCTCTAAAATTATCCTCCTTCATATTTAATGGTAAAGGAATTTCACCCAATGTACTTTTATTGTATGCAAAATAGCCTCCTTGGAAAGGTGATGCAAATTGTTGAATATACCATTGAATCAATTTGGAATTCAATATTGAAATTAATATAAACTCATCTATCTCTTCCGAAATCCTTACTCCATATCCACCCGCTGTCCCTCCACCTACAAAATAAAATTGATTATCTAAGTCTAATGTTAGAGATGAGTTTTTGCAAAGTACCTGAGTAAGAATTTTTGGTTTTTCAAACTCTGTCATATTTTTTAAATAAACATAACCATACCAAGCTTCATTTTTCATTTTCCCACTTTCTCTTCCTTCTAATTTATCTTTACACTCATTCAAATAATCCCAAACATCGGAATATTCAGTTTTCATTTCATCTTCAGAAAGCAATTCAAAGCTATCATCTGTAACAGAATATGGAAAAATCAATTTAAAATTAGGAGTAGGTGTAGTATATCTCTTAATTTCAGCACCTTTTAGTAGCGGTTTTAGAATTTTATTCGTCTGAAATTCATAGAATTTTTTAGTGTATTTAGAATATAGTTTATCCCCTATTATTTCTAAAATAAAAACTGGGTCTGCACTTGTTTGAAGCCCTACATATAAAGCAGTTGAAAAATCTTTAAATCTTTTGTTTTTCCCAAGATTAATAAAAAGATTAGAAGCAGTTTCATTAAGGAAAACCCACCTAATACCTGAAAGATTTTTATAATCTATTTTAGTAAGATTAATATTTATCAATTGCTTATCAGATTCATTTCCGACTTTATAATATTCAAACTCTTTACTATTTTTTTTACTAAAAATAAAAATCCCTGTATAGGTTGTAGCATCACCAAAAATTTGAAAATCAGAAAAATCAACAAATGTATCTAACAAGTTGTTTTGATAAAT
>CAYTAU010000123.1:8643-9082 GCA_964435855.1 uncultured Bacteroidales bacterium
TCTCCATATTCAGTAGTTACAAACTTTTTAGGCATTATGAAAGAAGCTATTCCTGTCGTTCTTATTAATTCGTTTAACTTTTCTGTAAAAAGCACATACAAGTCATAATTTTTGTATGCTGTGCTGTACTTTTGGCTAAAGTATTCCCTTGAATCTTCATCAATGTTTTGAAGTCTAACGTATGGCGGATTACCAATCACCACATCAAAACCACCTTTATCAAAAACATTAGGAAACTCTTCTTGCCAATTAAAAGCTTTATCGCCTGCAACTGTTGGGTCGTCAATTAAAGAGTTTCCGCATTTTAAATTACTGCTTAAGGTAGAAAGTTTTCTGCCTTTTTGTGCTGTGCGTAGCCATAATGATAGTTTTGCAATATCAATACTTTCTTCATTTATATCAACACCATAAATATTATTTTCTAAGATATGATTGTTAA
>CAYTAU010000124.1:0-9011 GCA_964435855.1 uncultured Bacteroidales bacterium
TAAAATCATTACTGGGGTTAGGATAAATATTTATTTCGTTTTTAATTGAAATATTGTTGGAAATAAAGTTTGCAGAATCATCAAAAAATATACAAACAGTATCTCTGCTCATACAGATTGAATTATATTCATTAGATTCTTCCCACAGAAAACACCAATTGCCATCTATTGGAACATTTACAGTTGTTTGAGGATTAGTAAAATCAACAAAATTTTCAATGCCTGCCCCTGTTGGCTTACTAATAACGCTCCATTCACCGTAAGAACAATTAATACTGGGAATTGCAGATAAAGAGTATGACAAGTTATTAATACTGTCATCTTGTCCTGCATAAGCAATTGCTGTTTGATAAAAACTAATCAATACCGTATCAGAATTAGAGCATCCTGCTGTATCATAAAGTGTCCAGTAAAAATGAATTGGAGCCAAACAAGATGAGCCATAAACCCCGGGAACAATGTTAGATATGTTAACAGGTGTTATTTCATTTGTAGGATTACTTATAATAACACCTGGTACTTCACTTGTCCAATTTGCACTATCATAAATTACACATATAGTATTTGCATTTAAGGTAAAACCATAATCACATACGCTTCCTCCATAACCTGCATTTGCATCAGGAATCGCAAGAGATGTTATTTCAATAGTATCAGTATCAGAATAAATACTATCATTAATAGTTAAAGTATATATGTATGTTCCTGTATCAGGTGGACACTGTAATGGCGGAAAATGACCACTATAACTAAATCCATGATTATTTTCCCAAAGAGTAGTTACTGACGAATCTATGCAGCTAATTTGTACATTATCTAAACCCCAATGGTCACAATTGTAATCTGTTACTTGTCCCTGATACCATTGAAATTGTGTTGCAGGCCCTGCTGCTGCTGCAGGAATATTAAAACAATAATTATTCCATACAACAAAATCAGAACTGTAATTTTGACTTACAGAAGTTCCCTGACCTACCCATATATTTGATGAATATAAGCAACCATCAGGGCTGAAGTAAATTATATCAGTCCATGTAATACCACCATTAGTTGACCATTGAAGAGAAACACCTTCATCCATTTCGTCAGGTCCTTCACATGGAGAATTATTACCTTGTGTTGCAAATTTTAAATCAAAACATATTTGGCATGCAGTTGTAACAGAATAAGGTATAGTCAAGAACTCTCTGGGAAAACTAGAGGTGTTACCAACCCAGGCATGAGGAGTTCCATCATTGTCATTGCCACATGGATTAGCAAATGAGGGACATGGAGAACCTGAAGCCCATCCTATTCCAATTGTTCCATTATTAAAATCAGTATCCATTATGTTTGTGCTTGAGCCTTGGCATCCTCCTAAATAAGAAAGAGAGAAGCAATCACCAAGGCATATTTGTTGAGATGTGCTTTCAATTGTAATATCACACTGAGCATTTAGGATTGTTGAAAAAAGACAATAAAAACTAAAAATTGCAATAATTATTTTTTTTGTTTTCATTTGATTAAGATTTTTATAAATTTTGAGATTATGCAAATATACAAAAACAATAGTATTTTTCATTATTTAAATTGAAAATATAAAATTGTTTTTATGCTTATTCGTTCTTTATATTATAATTATTAACTTTGCAAGCCCAAAAAAAGAAATTATGATAAAAGTTACATTTCCCGACGGAAAATTTAGGGAATACGAAGAAGGAGTTAGCGGAATTGATATTGCAAAAAGTATCAGTAACAGTCTTGCAAAAGAAGTTGTTGCAGTAAGTGTAAATGATGAGGTTTGGGATGCTGCACGTCCAATAAATACAGATTGTACTATTAAGCTTCATAAATTTGATGATGAAGAAGGCAAACATGCATTTTGGCATTCATCTGCACATTTAATGGCAGAAACTTTGGAATTATTATATCCAGGAATTAAACTTGGAATTGGACCAACAATTGAAAATGGTTTTTATTACGATGTTGACCTGCCTGAAGGTAAAATAATTTCGGAGCATGATTTCCCAAAAATTGAGAAAAAAATGCTTGAAATAGCAAGGGAAAAACATCCGTTTATCAGGAAAAATATTTCAAAAAAAGAAGCCTTAGCTTTTTATGCAGAAAAGAATAATGAATATAAAATTGAATTAATAAGCGAGCTTGAAGACGGAACCATAACATTATATACTCAAAACAATTTTACAGACCTTTGTCGTGGACCACACTTGCCCGATACAGGATCAATAAAAGCTGTAAAGTTATTGAATATTGCAGGAGCTTATTGGAGGGGTGATGAAAAAAATAAACAATTAACAAGAGTTTACGGTATATCATTTCCAAAACAAAAAATGCTTGAAGAGTATCTTGTAAAACTTGAAGAAGCAAAAAAACGAGACCATAGAAAAATTGGGAAAGAACTTGAATTATTTACTTTTTCTCAAAAAGTAGGGATGGGTTTGCCGTTATGGTTACCTAAAGGAGCAATGTTAAGAGAAAGACTTGAGAATTTTTTGAAAAAAGTTCAGGTAAAATACGGATATGAACCGGTTATGTGTCCTCATATCGGGAATAAAGACCTTTATGTAACATCAGGGCATTATGAAAAATATGGCAAAGATTCTTTTCAGCCTATCAAAACTCCACAAGAGGGAGAGGAATTTATGCTAAAACCCATGAACTGCCCGCATCATTGCGAAATATACAAACACAAGCCTCGTTCATATAAAGATTTGCCAATACGATATTCGGAATTTGGAACAGTTTATCGTTATGAACAACACGGTGAACTGCATGGACTAACACGTGTTAGAGGATTTACACAAGACGATGCACATATTTTTTGCAGACCTGACCAGCTTAAAAAAGAATTTATTAAAGTAATAGATATAGTATTGTATATATTTAAAACACTTAGTTTTGAAAACTTTACTACACAAGTTTCTTTACGTGATTTTGAAGACAAAGAAAAATATATAGGTTCTGATGAAAATTGGAAAAAAGCAGAAAAGGCAATTATTGAAGCAGCAGACGAAAAAGGAATAGAATATTACATTGAAAAAGGAGAAGCAGCATTTTATGGTCCAAAGATGGATTTTATGGTAAAAGATGCTTTAGGTAGAAAATGGCAGCTTGGAACAATACAGGTAGATTATAATTTACCTGACCGATTTGAACTTGAATATAAAGGAAGTGATAATGAAATGTATAGACCAATAATGATACATAGAGCTCCATTTGGTTCTATGGAGAGATTTGTAGCTGTTCTTATTGAACATACAGCAGGTAAATTTCCATTATGGTTAACACCCGAACAAGCTGTAATTATCCCTGTAAGTGAAAAATATAACGAATATGCAAAAAAAGTTTTGGAATTGTTAAAAATTTCCGATATTCGCACCATAATTGACGACAGAAACGAAAAGGTTGGTAAGAAGATAAGAGATAGCGAGTTAAAAAGAATACCTTATCTGTTAATAGTTGGTGAAAAAGAACAGGGAGAGGGAATTGTTGCCGTTAGAAAACAAGGAGATGGAGATAAAGGTATAATGAAAATTGAGGAATTTGCTCAATTTGTTAATAATGAAGTAAGAAAAGAAATTGAATAATTAATTAATTAAATTATTGGAGGAATAAAGTTATAGCTAAGCACTACAAAAAAAATTTTAGAGGACGAAGAAGAACTGAGCCACTTCATAAAATTAATGATCGCATTAATGCAAGAGAAGTTCGTTTAGTTGGAGATAATGTTGAAACAGATATATATTCAATATATCAGGCATTAGAAATTGCAGAAGGATTAGGGCTTGATCTGGTAGAAATATCCCCAAAAGCTAATCCGCCTGTTTGTAAGGTTATAGATTATCAAAAGTTTTTATATCAAGAGAAAAAAAAGAAGAAAGAAATAAAAGCAAAATCGACGAAAATTGTTGTGAAAGAAATTCGTTTTGGACCACAAACAGATGACCATGACTATAATTTTAAATTAAAACATGCTATAAATTTTTTACAAGATGGTGCAAAATTAAAAGCATACGTATTTTTTAAAGGAAGATCAATATTATTTAAGGAACAAGGACAAGTAATTTTACTTCGCTTAGCCCGAGACCTTGAAGAATACGGAAAAGTTGACCAGATGCCAAAATTGGAAGGAAAACGAATGATAATGTTTTTTTCTCCTATTAAAGTATCAAAAAAATAAATTGTTATTTAATATTTATAATCAAATATATTGTATAAATGCCTAAAATGAAGACAAATTCCGGAGCAAAGAAAAGATTTACTTTAACCGGTTCGGGGAAGATAAAAAGAAAACATGCTTTTAAAAGTCATATTTTAACTAAAAAATCAAAAAAGAGAAAAAGAAATCTTACTTATTTTACAACAGTAAATAAAGCTGATGAAAAAAATATTAAGCTTTTGTTGAATTTAAAGTAATTAATTCTTTGAAATAAATTTAGTAATTAATCAGAGTGAATTAGCTGTAAGATCCGCCTGAGGCGGACGCTAACCATTCAAAAAATTGAAAAGTTATGCCAAGATCAGTAAATGCTGTAGCATCAAGAAAAAAAAGAAAAAAGATTCTTAAAGAAACCAAGGGTTATTTTGGTAGAAGAAAGAATGTATGGACTGTTGCAAAAAATGCTAATGAAAAAGCAATGCAATATGCATATCGCGACAGGAAAACTAAAAAACGTAATTTTAGAGCATTATGGATTCAAAGAATTAATGCAGCAGTGAGAAATTATGATATGTCTTACTCTGAATTTATGGGAAAATTGAGTAAAAAGGAAATTCAACTTAGTCGTAAAACTCTTGCAGACCTTGCAATGAATCATCCAAATGCATTTGAAGCTGTTGTGAAAGCAGTTAAAAAATAAACTTTTAACAAAATTTCAGATTTAAAGGGAAACATATTGTTTCCCTTTTTTTATCTTTACAATCATGAATATTGCAATAATTGGTTATGGGAAAATGGGCAAAGAAATTGAAACACTTGCCATTCAGAGAGGTCATAAAATCCGTCTGATAATAGACAAACACAACTTATTGGAATTAAACGATAAGAATTTGGAAGAGATTGATGTTGCAATAGAATTTACTACTCCAGAAACAGCTTATGATAATTATTTGAAATGTTTTGCCGCCAATGTTCCTGTTGTATCCGGTTCAACCGGATGGCTCGATAGATTTAATGAATTAAAAAAATATTGTATCAACAATAAAAAGACTTTTTTTTATGCTTCAAATTTTAGTTTAGGTGTAAATATACTGTTTGAAATAAACAAACAATTAGCCCGAATTATGAATCAATTTGATAATTACAATATTGAAATTGAAGAAATACATCATACAGAAAAACTTGATGCTCCAAGTGGAACAGCAATAAATCTTGCCAACGACATAATAAATAATATTGACAGAAAAGAAAAGTGGACAAAAGAGAACGAAACAATTGAAAGTGATTTAGCAATAAAATCGTTAAGAAAAGTTAAAATACCCGGAATACATACAATAAAATATGAATCAGACGTTGATACCTTATTAATAAATCATAGTGCAAAAAGCAGAAAAGGCTTTGCTTTGGGAGCAGTTCTATCAGCCGAATATGTTAATGGGAAAAATGGTTTTTTTGGTATGAATGATTTATTAAATTTTTAAACTTTTTAAATTTTTAAATAAATGAACAACTTAGAGAAAAATAATAAGATTGAACTTCCTACTCTTTCAAAAAGAGTTAGCGCAATGTTTATTGACGTAGTCATTTTAGTTTTTATATTTTATCTGTCAAGTTATATTTTTCATTTAACAGACTCTAATAATGAGACTATCAAGATTATTATATATTTTGGAATGACCATGTTATATGAACCTATTTTTATTTCATTATTTAGTTGTACGGCAGGTCAATTTATAGTGAATTTGAGAGTTAAGAGAAATAACGTTCATACAAAAAGAATCAATATTTTATTAGCTATTTTAAGGTTTTTAGTTAAATATTTTTTAGGTTGGTTGTCTTTTCTTACGGTTAGTTTTAATGAAAATAAAAGAGCAATTCATGATCTTGCATCAGGCTCAATTGTGGTTTTTGCAACACAGGAAAATACTAAATATCAATTCAATAGAATATTTGCATTTACAAAAAATAAATGGTGGAAATTAATTTTTGCACTAGTAATATTTATATTATGGTGTATTTGGGCAGGTAATTACTGGTTGTTTTTTGGAATCCCAATTTTCTACGATATTTATATCAGTAAAAAAGTAAACTGGGCATTTTGGAAAAAACGAGTTAAAGAAGGTAAAAAACGCAAAAAAGGCAAAGTTGTTGAATGGGTTGATGCACTTGTTTTTGCAATTATTGCAGCAACGCTTATAAGAACATTTTTTATTGAGGCTTTTACAATTCCAACATCTTCAATGGAAAAATCTTTGTTGGTAGGTGATTATTTATTTGTAAGTAAAGTTAGTTACGGTCCTAGACTACCAAATACTCCATTATCATTTCCCTTTGTACATCATACTATGCCAACAACTGAAAGCACGCCTTCATATCTTGAATGGATAAAAATGCCTTACAAACGTATTGCGGGACTCGGTGAAGTAGAAAGATATGACGGTCTTGTATTTAATTTCCCTACAGGAGATACTGTTGTTGTTGGCAGGTCTAATCAGGGATATTACGATATTATTAGAATTCGTGCCATGGAATTGAAACAACAAGACAATATGCATGGAGACTCTTCAAAAACATGGGATTTGTATCTAAAAAATGCAAGAAAACAAATATGGAATCAATATGATATTATTATAAGACCAACTGATAAGACAGACAATTATATTAAACGATGTGTGGGTTTACCTGGTGATACTCTGGAAATTCAGGCAGGTCAATTATTAATAAATGGAGAAAAACAAAAACATTTTAAAGGAAGACAATATAATTATCTCGTTTTTACAAATGGAACAAGAATAAATCCAAAATCTATAAGAAAACTTGGCATATCTGATGATGAAGATCAAAACACAAAGAATTTTATGTATGATATTAATGCAATAAATTTGATACAATCTGATTCTACTCTGTTACAAACAGATATTAATGATATATATCAGTATCCCTTAACTGATGAAAATGCTAAAAAAATTAGCGGGTATGCTAATGTTAAAAAAGTTATAAAGTTAGTTGACCCTAAGGGAGCCAAAAATTTTAGAATATTTCCTCATAGCGATAATTACTCATGGAACGAAGACTGGTTTGGACCGATGTTGGTTCCTGAAAAAGGATTAACAATAAAAATAAATACATTTAATATTCCTTTATACGAAAGAATTATTGGTTATTATGAAAAGAATAAACTTGAGATTAAAGGCAATGATATTTTTATTAATGGCGAAAAAGCAGATGAATATACATTTAAAATGGATTATTACTGGTTAATGGGAGACAACAGGCACGGTTCGGCAGATTCGCGCTTTTGGGGATTTGTACCCGATGACCATGTTGTTGGTAAAGCAGTATTTATTTGGCTTTCATTAGATAAAGATAAAGGTTGGTTTGAGGGTAAAATAAGATGGAACAGAATGTTCAAACTTGTTAACAGTTTGGGTTAATGTTTTGGAAAAAAAAGAAAATATCCAAAAAATCTCACATTAAAGAATGGATTAAAGCTGTAATAATTGCTGTTTTAATTGCAATTTTTATCAGAACGTTTATAATTCAATCTTTTACTGTTACATCAGTTCAGATGGAAAACAGCCTGTATGCGGGCGATTATATTTTTGTAAATAAATTAAAATTTGGAGCACGTTTTCCGGTTACTATCTTGTCCTTACCTTTTACAAATAATATTTATGCAGATTGGATACAAATTCCATACTGGCGATTACCTGCATTTGGTTCATTAAAACATGGTGATATTATTGTTTTTAATTATCCTGTTGAAAGCGATCCACCAATTGATAAAAGAGTACGATATATAAAGCGATTAATTGGTTTACCCGGTGATACATTAAAAATTGATGATAAAATATTATACATAAATAATAAATCGTATGATACATTATATAATTTAAAATATAAATATAGAATTGTAACAGACGGCACCCATTTTACCGATTCTATTTTAAATAGATACCATATAACCGATGGTGGTATAGTTGCCGATATGGGTATTTTCGATTTTTTTATTTCGCCCAATATTGCAGACAGTATTTTAAATTTGCCCTTTGTAAATAATGTTAGGATCTTAAAAGAATTTCCTTCCGAGAATACATGGTCGTATTTTCCTCAAAACAATTATTATAATTGGAATAAAGATTATTACGGACCTCTTATTATTCCCCAAAAAGAAAAAACAGTTCAGATAAATACCCGTAACATTGCTCTTTATAAAAGAATTATTGAAGTTTATGAAAACAACAAACTTTTTATTGATGGCGATAAAATAATTATTAACGGTATAGAAACTAATTCTTATACATTTAAAAACAATTATTATTTTGTTGTTGACGATAATCGCGATAATGCTAAAGATTCACGTTTTTGGGGATTTTTGCCAGAGAATCACATAATTGGAATTGCCTCATTTATCTGGTTTAGTATAGACAATTCTGATGAAAGGAGCTCTGTTAGATGGAAAAGGATTTTTAGTGGAATAAATTAACATTGATTATATTTAAAAAACTGTGCATCTTACACATGAGTGAAAGGTTGGGAGACTTCAATCCAGAGAAATTTTGGATTGAAGACCTAAGTGAATAGCAGACATAATTCAATACAATAATTTTCATATTTCAAACTGCTTTATTCTTACAAAAGTACTAAAAACTAATTCCTATTCATCAATTACTTCCTATACATTTTAAAAATAGCTCTGTAACAAGAACAATTCATTTTTTGATTTAGCTAAAAGAATTAGATTCCTTATTAGAAAGACTCAAAGTCGCCACTAAAACATCAACAATAAGGTTTATTGGGATCATAATAACATTAGGGTGGATTAGGCATAAATTTTACTTACTCTGTATAG
>CAYTAU010000125.1:0-8812 GCA_964435855.1 uncultured Bacteroidales bacterium
TATATTATAAAAGTAAGAACAAGTAAAGGCGTGGCGGTTGAGAAAATTGTAAAGGAGTAAAAGCCCCACCCAACCTCCCCAAAATGGGGAGGAGTAAAAAAGTGCAACAATAAAAGTCGGAGTACGACTTTGAGTCGTGCCCCGACTAATTTATAGCTATCGGAACAATTGAGCAATTTAATACTTTGGTGGTTCACCTTTTTCTTTTCTGTTATCGGTTTTTGTACCTGTTAATTTGCCATTTTTAAATATTGCTTCGTAAATAATGGTGCCATCTTTTTTGTAATATTTCATTTTGCCGTTGCGCAAACCGTTTTTATATGAAGT
Source organism: uncultured Bacteroidales bacterium (assembly GCA_964435855.1). Taxonomy (GTDB): domain Bacteria; phylum Bacteroidota; class Bacteroidia; order Bacteroidales; family CAYTAU01; genus CAYTAU01. Next base: position 328 of record CAYTAU010000125.1, read on the forward strand.
TTCACTTTTTATAGGACCTCTTTCATACCAGCTAATCCATTTTTTAACAGGGCGGTTATTTTCATAATATTCTTCGCGTGTTTTAATACCGCTGTCGTTATAATATTCCCAGAGTCCGTTCTTTTTACCTAAGAGATAATTTCCGCTTATATTTATTTTACCGTTTTTAAACCATGTTTTATAAGTAGCTGTGTGCAATGTATCAATTATGGTTTCTTCAAGTCTTTTATTGCCGTTTTCGTACCAGTAAACAGATGTTCCGTTAATTATATGGTCTTTGTATGTGATAATATATTTATTATTGCCGTTTTCGTACCATGCTTTCCATATTTCATTCATTTTGCCATCAATAAAAGTTCCTTCCATTTTCTTTTTGCCGTTTTCGTACCATTCTGTCCAAAGTCCGTTTTCAAGTCCATTTTCAAATGTACCTATTTTGAATTTTGTTCCATCTTCAAAATAATATATCCATTTACCATTTTTAATACCATTTGAAAATTCTCCTATTTTCCAGACCTGTTTGTTTTTATACCAATATGTCCATTTGCCGTCCATTTGCCCTTGTGCATAGTTCCCCTCATTTCCTTTTCCTCCGTCTTTTCTCCAGTATGTCCATAAACCATCCTGAACATTGTTTTTAAAATTACCTTCAATATCTAATTTGCCATCATCGTACCACCATTTAGCATAACCGTTTTTTTTACCATCCAAAAATTCCATTTCCATTTCTTTCTCGCCATTAGTATAAAATTGTTTAACTAATCCGTGTCTTAAATCATTTTTATATGAAGCAATTGTATTAATTTTCCCGTCTATATACCAAAATTTCCATTCGCCTTCTTTCTTGCCTTTTATCAGCTTACCTTCCATTTCTTTTTGACCGGAAATAAACCACTCAATATTATCGCCGTTATCATAATTTAATTCAGATTTTATATTCCCATTATCAAACCAAGATGTCCATTTTTCTATTTTCTCACCATTTTTGTATTTACCTTCCGACATTTTTTGTCCGTTTTTGTAATAAAGTATCCATTTCCCATTTTCAATTCCGTCTTTGTATTCTCCTTCTTCTTTAATTTTACCTGTTGAATAATAATCAAGATATTTTCCATTTCCGTTTTTTACTGTTTGTTTTCCTTTACTACTCCAATAATCAATTAATTTTAAGCTTCCTGTTTCATAATTATATTCTTCAATTTTTTTCTTTTTACTATTTTCAAAATAATAAGTCCAAATGCTGTCTTTATACCCTGCTTTATATCTACCTTCTTCTTTTAAATTTCCATTTTCATACCATGCTTTATATTCTTTTGTTTGAATACCAAAATAAAAATTACCTTCATTTTGTTTCTTCCCGTTTTTATAATAATAAATTAATACCCCATTTAACATTCCCTTACTAAATTCAGTTTCTTGTATCAGGTTTCCTTTCTTATCCCAATATTGCCATTTTCCATATTCATTTCCACCAAATATTTTACCTTCGCTTTGCTTTTTGCCATTTTTATATAGTTTTGTTACAAGCTCGGGTTCTGTTTGCGAAAAACAAGTATTTAAAATACTTACCGTAAATAATAAAATTAAAAATAGTTTCATTAAAATGTAGATTTAGTTATTGTTATATTGTTTATCGCTTATCGTTTGTCCTTGTTTGACGTTTGTCAAAACTAATAAATCTTAATGATTAATAAATATATTGGCAAATAAAATATTGTTAATTTTTCAACAATTTATAATTTTATTCGTTCTTATAATTCAATTGCTTAATTTTATAACTTGAATTTATTTAATATTTAAAAATCAATTGCATTTTTTTGAAAAGATATTTAATATTCATATTGTTGTTTTTTAGTGCAATAACTGTATTGTCGCAAAATACAAGTAATTTCAGAACTAAGAGAATCGATCTTAATTCCGACTCTATTTTGATTGATACTTTAAGTGTTGAACCAAACTCTATTATTATATTCGATAAAAACGGAAAAATAATTCCAGATAATATTTTAGAAATTAATTACTCGAATGCAACACTATATCTTACAGAAAAACAGAGAAAAGAATATGGTAATATTTCAATTTCGTACAGGGTATTTCCAATAAATTTTTCCAAAAAATATTTCCATAAGGATATTAATAAGTTAATTGACACAACAAATATTGATAATAATCAATATTTTTATAATGCTTCATTAAATAATAATAATGACATTTTTAAATCAAATGAACTAAATAAACGAGGAAGTATCTCAAGAGGTATTTCATTTGGGAATAATCAGGATGTAATAGTGAATTCCAGTCTTAATTTACAACTATCGGGCAAAATAAATAATAATTTGAATATACTTGCTGCAATAACCGATAATAACATTCCTATTCAACCGGATGGTAACACACAGCAAATTCAGGAATTTGACAAAGTATTTATTTCAATATTTAACGATAAAACAAATTTAACTGTTGGAGATTTTGAAATTAAAAAGCCAACAGGTCATTTCATGAAAATGTACAAAAAAGTACAAGGGGCAAGTTTCATGAATACTATTAAAAATGATAAATTTACTTTAATAAATTCTGTAAGCGGTGCGGTTTCAAAAGGAAAATACAGTAGACAAGTTTTTAACGGGATTGAAGGAAATCAAGGACCTTATAAATTGAGAGGTGCAGAAAATGAAACATTTATTATTGTTCTGGCAGGAACAGAAAAAGTTTTTATTGATGGCAAACTACTAAAACGAGGACAGGGAAATGATTATACAATAGATTACAATACTGCAGAAATAACTTTCACACCGCTTCAACCTGTAACAAAAGATAAACGAATTGTAGTAGAATTTGAATATTCAGATAAAAGCTATGCTCGTTTTCTAATTGCAAACAGCAATGAGTTTATCAGCGAAAAAGGAAAATTTTGGCTTAACATATTTTCAGAACAAGACAGTAAAAACCAATCTATACATCAAGAGCTTAATGATGATGATAAATCAATTTTAAATGCAGTTGGCGATAGTATTCATCAGGCTTATGTATTAAATGTTGATAGTGTTGAATTTAATAACGATTATGTTTTATATAAAATGATAGATACTACTGTTAGTAGCCAGCTTTACGATAGTATTTTTGTATATTCAACAAGCCCAGATAGTGCATTTTATCAACTTGGTTTTTCTTATGTTGGCGAGAACAATGGTAATTACAAACAGGTTCAGAATTCTGCAAATGGCAGAGTTTATCAATGGACAGCACCTGTTAGCGGAATCCCTACTGGCAGTTATGAACCTGTAATCTTGTTAGTAACTCCCAAAAAGAAACAAATGATCTCTGCCGGTGGTATATATAAACTCACAAAAAATTTAAGTGCAGATTTCGAATTTTCTTTTACAAACAATGATATTAATACATTTTCGTCAAAAAACAGGGATGATGATATAGGTTATGCTTTTAAAACCGGATTAACACAAATTATTCCTGTAAAAGATACAAGTGTTTATATAATTGCTTCAGTCGGATATCAACTAATTGACAAGTATTTTGACCCTGTAGAAAGATTTAGGAACACCGAATTTGAACGCGATTGGAATCTTACAAACAGCAAATTAAACAATAACGAGCATTTTTTCAACAGCCTTTTAAATTTCAAACATCAAAAATTTGGTAATGCAAAATACAATTTTGAATTTATGAACAGAAACGAAAATCTTAATGCTTTACGAAATAATTTTAATTCAAAATTCTCAGCAAAAGGATTTTCTCTTGATATTCAAGGAAGTTTATTGTCAACAAACGACGAATTTAACAATACACAATTTTTAAGACATAAGGCAATATTATCAAAATCTATAGCATTTTTTAAAATTGGTATTAACGAAGAACAAGAAAATAATCAATGGCAAATGAATAATAAAGACAGTTTGCTCGGAAATAGTTTTTCTTATAATCAATTTGGGTTTTTCATTCAAAATCAGGATTCTGCAAAGAATAAGGTTTTTGCCAGATATAATCAACGCAGGGATTTCTTGCCATACGAAGGAAACCTCCACTATTCTACCCTTGGAGAAAATTTCAATTTTGGCTCTCATTTTACGAAAAATCCAAAAAATGTTTTAAAACTTACTTTTGATTATAGGAAGCTATCGGTTATTGATTCGCTTGTAAGCATAAATGCTCCTGAAAATACTGTTACCGGAAGAATTGAGCATAGTTTAAAATTATTTAAAAACGCTATTTCAACAACTACATATTATGAAATAGGCTCAGGAATGGAAATAAAAAGGGAATTCTCTTATCTTGAAGTAGCAACAGGACAAGGAGTTTATACATGGAAAGATTATAACGGGAACGGTGTTAAAGAATTAAATGAATTTGAAATTGCTAATTTCTCTGATGAAGCAAGTTATATTAGAATTTATACACCAACCGATGATTATATTAAAACATATAATAATCTGTTTAATCAGATGATATTTATACGTCCCGAAGCTATTTGGAGAAAAGAAACAGGATTTAAGAAGATTCTTTCAAAATTTTCAGATCAATTTGCATATCGTGCAAATCGTAAAAGTTTGCAAGATGATATTCTCAGGAGCGCCAATCCTTTTTTATTCTCAATACAAGATAGTGTACTTATTAGTACGGGTTCGTCTATTAGAAATACTTTTTATTTTAACAGAACAAATTCAAAATTCAGTTTAAATTATATACATAACAACAATAATAATAAACTACTGCTTGTTAATGGTATAGACACAAGAACTCTATCATCAAACGGTATGCAGGTAAGATGGAATATTACAAGAATGATTACTCTTATTGATAATGTTTCAATTGGAAATAAAACTTTTGATTCTGAATTTTTTGAAACCAGAAATTTTCATATTCTATTTAAGCAAAACCAAAGTTCATTACGTTTTCAACCAACAATTTCTATGCGATTTAGTTTGACATATAAATATTATGAAAAACAAAACACTGCCGGAAATGAACAAACTTTTGGAAATGATTTTGGAGTTGAAATAAGATATAGTGTTCTTAAAAAAGGCAATTTATCTGTAAAAATAAATTATATAAATATAAAATATAACGAAGAAACAAATACCTCTATTGCTTACGAAATGCTTGAAGGTTTTATGCCCGGAAATAATGGTACATGGTCTGTCCTTTATCAAAGAAACCTATCAAAAACTTTACAGATGAATTTGAATTATAATGGCAGAATTTCTGAAGATTCTAAAATTATTCATCTTGCAGGAGTACAGTTAAGAGCATATTTTTAAAAAAAAATGTAGTAGCAAGCAACCTTTTAAATGTTTATGCGTCTAAATATCAAGAAATAATATTGTAGAAGTTATTTTTTCAACATAATGATTGATTATATTTGAAAAATACTTAAATTTATTTTTTTAAAAGTTCTTAATTAAAAGTCCTGTAATTATGAAAAAAAGTTTACTCATCAAGTCATTTTCAGTTGTTTTATTTTCACTTTTTTGTTTTAATCTTTATGCTCTTGAAAAAGGTTCAAAAGATTATAAAGTAGAATATACACAAGTAAATAGTTCTGAATTTCTTTTAGAATATGATATTAATGATTTTCAGTTTTCTGAAACAATAAAAAATGGAGTTACCTACTCAAAAATTAATTTTGATGGCAATGTTACTACAATGAAAAACGGTTGGGCAGAACTACCAATTTTGAGTACTTCTGTTCAGTTATCGCCTAATAAAAATGTAAGTATTGAAATAATTAATTCAGAATATGAGGAATATAGTTTAAATAATCCATTATTACCATCAAGAGGTGTTATTTACAGAAATCAGGACCCATCAACAATTCTTTATCAAATTGACCCTAATTCGATAATTGATGAATGGTATCCTGATGAATTATTTACAAATTCAGAACCTTATATTATAAGAGATGTAAGAGGTATGAATATTCAAATTAGACCTTTTGCATACAATTCTGTGCAAAATAAATTACGTGTTTTTACAAAATTAACTGTTCGTGTATATGAAAATGAGGCAAAACCTGTTAATCCAATTCTAAATACTTCAAAAATAGTACGTGAAATGCCTGGAATATATAATTCAATATTTATAAACTACAATCAAAATCAAACGAAATGGGCTAATGAGATTGAAGAATTTGGAGAAATATTAGTTATTTACACAAGTGCTAATGCTACAGCAATTCAACCATGGATAACATGGAAAAAAGAAAAAGGATATACTGTTCATGAAGAAGAAGTAGCTACAGGAACAAATGTTAAAACTTTAGTAGAAACTGAATATAATGCTAATAATAATATTTTATATGTTCAATTAGTTGGAGACTGGGCTGATATTAAATCAGACCTTGGTTCAAGTGGAAACGGCCCTACCGACCCAATGCTTGGTTGTGTTGCCGGTGGCGATGATTATTATGATCTTATAGTTGGCAGATTTTCTGCAAGTTCTACTGCTCATGTTACTACACAAGGAGATAAAGCAATTACATATGAAAGAGATCCCGAAACAGGAGGAACATGGTATGATAAAGCACTTGGAATTGCAAGCAATCAAGGACCAGGAGATGATGGTGAATTAGATTATGAACAAATTGACAATATTCACGATGGAAGATTACTTCCTTTTACTTACACAACATGTAATGAGCAATATGACCCATCTGCAACTGCGACACAAGTTGCAAATTACATAAATAGCGGAGTTAGCTTAATTAATTATTGTGGACATGGAGACCACACTTATTGGGTATCAAGTGGGTATTCAAATACAAATGTTAATTCCTCAACAAATGCACACAAGTTGCCTTTTGTTTTTTCAGTAGCTTGTATTGTTGGCGAGTTTCACACAGGAGGAGATTGTTTTGCAGAAGCACTATTAAGAAAAGATGGAGGCGGAGCTCTTGTTACATGGATGTCAACAATTAATCAACCTTGGATACCACCAATGAGAGGGCAAGATTATGCAAATGATGTTTTAACACAAGGTTATGATTATACTTTAGGAAGTGGAACTCCCACAACTTACGGTAAAACTACTTTTGGTTCAATTACTTTTAATGCAGGTGCTTTAATGATTGCAGAATTATCAAATACTGATGATTGGGATACTTATAAAACATGGTCAATTTTTGGAGATGCATCTGTTCAGGTTAGAACAGAAATGCCTAAAGCACTTGTTCTTTCTAACGAAGTTGTAACTCCTGGCACTTTTAATACTACTGTAACCGTGGCAAGTAGTCAATTTGAAAATGCAATAGTTTCATTATACAAAGCTGGTGATCCTCAGCCCTATTCTGCATTAACTGATGCAACAGGATCCGTTTCAATTGCACACACATTAACAGGAACGGTTAAATTAACCGTTACAGGTTTCAATCTTGACACTTATTCAGAGGATAAAGTTGTTGATACAGGAACTCTAATTTCGGAATTTTCAGGAACTCCTTTAACAATTCCTGAAGGTGGTACAGTTGATTTTACCGATCTATCTATAGGTCCAAATACAATTACAAGTTGGGATTGGACTTTTCAAGACGGAATACCTGCTACATCAACCTTACAAAATCCAACAGGAATTCAATATAATACAGCCGGGAACTATGATGTTACATTAACTGTTGGCGATGGAACAAGCACTCACACAACAACAAAACCTGACTACATTCATGTTACAGGCCCTTTAACTGCTGATTTTTCAGGAACGCCATTAAGTCTTTTACCAGGAAATACAGTTGATTTTACCGATCTGTCATTAGGTGGAGGTACTATTACTAACTGGGATTGGACTTTTGCAGGCGGAACACCGGGAACATCAACAAGCCAGAATCCAACAATTCAATATGATACTCCCGGGATATATCAAGTATCATTAACTGTTACCGATGATGTAAGTGCTACTGATACAAAAACAGAAACAACCTATATTGAGGTAATTGATCCAAATTCATTTAATACCGATTTTTATGCAAATTTTACAACTATAATTGAAGGTAGTACTATAGATTTCTTTGATGATACTCAGAATGGACCTGCTACAACATGGAACTGGGAATTTACAGGAGCAGAAACCACTACTTCAATTGATCAGAATCCAACAGGAATACAATACATGACACAAGGAACTTATAAAGTAAAATTAACATCATCTGACGGTGTCGATACTGATGTTGAAGAAAAAATTGACTACATAACAGTTGTTGATTCTTCGTTTTATCCCGAAGCTGATTTTACTTCAAACTTTACAACTGTATTTGTTGGAAATAGCGTAGATTTTTATGATCTATCAACAGGTTCACCAGATACATGGGCATGGACATTTACAGAAGGTATTCCAAATACTGATACTTTGCAAAACCCTACTGTTATAACATACAATACTGTTGGAGTGTATCCTGTTACTTTGGAAATAACAAGTTCCATAGGAAATGATACCCTTACTAAAATTGACTATATCACTGTAATTGATAATTCATTTTTAGATA
>CAYTAU010000126.1:0-8779 GCA_964435855.1 uncultured Bacteroidales bacterium
ATCAGAGCCATTCCAAAATGTATCAGTCTGAAGACTTAAATCTTCAAAATCTGTTTGTGCATTTACATTAAACACAAATACAAGCATTGCAAGTATACTTGCGAAAAAAAATCTTTTTTCCATTTTTTTAATTTAAAAGTTAAACATTACAAATAATTGATTGATAACAATCAACACTCATAAGCTAACTCGGGGAAATTTAATGATATTGTTTTTGTATCATTTTGCTTTTTACCCGAAAGCTTCAAGAATATTGAAATCGCAATGGTAGGTCTTCTGACTTTCCCTGTTTTGACGCCTTCCCGCCCCAAATATTAGGAGCAGTGGCTAAGACTGTCAAATAAACTCAATAAAGAGTTGGGATTACAGCAGCGGGTACTGTACAGGATTTTCACCTGTTTCCCTCTTAGTCACTTATTGTAAATACAATATTGTGAACCATCAATTGTACAAATGTAAATAAATTTTTTGAAAGCAAATACAAGTGTTTGAAAATAATTATGAATATTTATTAATTATACGTAAGTTTAAACTGAATTCAGAAATTTAAACAAAATAAAAAATCAGTAGCCCCGTCCTTTAGGGCGGGGACAAGGATAAAAACACGATGCCCTCTGCGAAATTTTCAAAATTTTATTTTATAAAATTTTGAAAATTTCGCAGAGGTGGGTGTCGCTTAAATTTATACCCCGCCCTAAAGGACGGGGCTACTGAATAGGAGATTATTGACTTTATCTGAAATCAATTAGAGCTTACAATTATACTTCAACTACAATTGTTAATCCCGTTCGTGATAAACGGTTAGGAAGTATTTTTCATCAAATAAAAAACCTATTCATCCGTTTGTTTTTCAATAAAGCTATCGTAGGCCCTTAAAAATGCGTTAAACATTAAATCCCCTTGCAATATATAACCACTACCATTAAAATGCAACTTGTCATTAGCAGTTAAGCCTGCCCGATGCCATAAAATAACAGAATTCAGTCCACCCATTACCGAGAAAAAATCCCAAACAGCACAAGAGTGTTTTTCTGCCTGCCTGTATATTATGTTTCTTACTTTAGGTATATTTTTGTTTATATATCTACGATATCTGTAACTGTCTCCAGGCGTAGTTAAGAGTATTGGTACTCCGGGGGCTGCATCTTTTATTTTTAATATCAAAGTATTAAAATTGTTTTCTACAGCATTTGTGTCAACGGTTTTCATATAAGCATCGTTTGTACCAAGCGATATTATTACAAAATCGGGAGCAAGAGCTTTAAGGTGCTGCGAAAACAGATTACAACACAAATACGCATCAACATCGGCACCGTTTACCCCTACTGTGTGATATATTACTCCAGGGTCTTCAGTTTCAAAACTAATACCATGCAGCACAAATTTTTCCTGCAAACTGTCTGTTCTTACAAACTTCAGATATAAAGTATCGTCAATATATGTATCGAAATAAAACTTTGTGTATCCAAAAGTGTCGTTATCGCAAACTGTAATTTTATTAACACTGTTTTTAATCTCAACTTTAAAACTTAAACTATCGGTATTATGAAAAACTTTAACAGTATTAAAATCATATTTCAGATAATCTTTATCTCTTAAAAACACATTTATTGTTGATATACTATCGTAGGTTGTTACAGACATTCCCGAAAGACCAAGATCACATTTCTTTATTTTTTCTACATTTTTGCAGGCTTCCCAATTACCCGTTGAACTTGTCCGCAAATTAAAAGGATTATTTGTTTGTGCAACTCTGTATGGGAAAATAAATCCTCTGCCACCAAGTCCTCCCTGAAAAAATGTTTGCATACGATGTCGCATTCTGCCCGAAAAAAAATCTGCCTGCAAATGACTATCGCCAATATGAAGAACTTTTATTTGCCCCTCTCCTTTTAATATTAATTTATTGAAAGAATGAAAAAGTTTTTCGTAAGCACTGCTATCGTTATAAAAATCAACTCTGTTAGTATCGTAATTAATAAAATCGTAATGAGAAATATCATATGGATAGTCTTGCGAAAAAGCACTAATTACTGTAGTGAATAAAATTAAAAATGCTATTGCTGCTTTTTTTATAATTGACATCAAACAAAACCTTAAAAATAATGCTGCGAATTTAATGATTTATACCAACTTCTTAACTGGTTTACGAAATAAAGATATTTAGGAATCCTACTTAACGTCAGGCATGCATTAACAATGTTGTTAATATTTAGTAGCCCTTGGGTTTAACAAATAATAAAAAACAAACAAATTATTATTTATTGTTTAATTCGATTAATTCTTATACTTTTGAACAAAGAATTTTCATGGGCTTATTCAATAAAATATATCACCACAAAGATGAACAGCCTCAAGGCAACTTTTTGCATAGCAAACCTTATAGTATCATTCCTCCTAATATTCCATCGGGAGAAGTTTACCATTTCACTACCGATAGCGGACTTGAGTATGAAGTAAGAGTTGGTAAAATTAAAAACTCTTTAAGTCGTGTTGTAAACTTTAATGTTTTAAACGACGAATATGCCGATAATGAATACGCTGCCACAAACAAGGGTGAAATTTACAGAGTAGTTTCTACAGTTATTGAAATTCTGAAAATGTATATGAATATTCATGAGCTTGTAAAACAATATGAGTTTTCAGGAGAATTTAAAAATGAAAACGAAGGTTACGAAACAAGCATACGAACACGCTTTTTTTGCAGGGGATTGGCAAGAGCATTTCCTACTTGGGATGTAAGAATTGAAAGTAACCACGGAGTATTGAGTAAAAAATAACTAAATGATATAATTTTAAGTATTTTAAATTTTATCATTTTAACTTATTATTATTATATTTGTTTTTTAAATTATAAAATTAACCTAAAATGAAAAAATTAACTACATTATTAATTGCAAGTATTTTTATTACAAACTGTTTGCTATCGCAAATGAGTTTTACAGTTGACACTAATCAAGGATGTACCCCTTTAACTGTAAATTTTACTAACACAAGTCCGGTTGGACCAACTTACACATGGGATTTTGGCGATGGCTCTCCAATTTACACAGGATATCATGCCACTCATACATATTATACAGGGTCACACTGGGTTACTCTTTCTAATGGTGGTAGTGCCACTCATACAACAATTGATGTTATAGGTGCCGATAAATTTAAGCCTGTAGATGGAAGTCAATTCTGTCCGGGAGAAGAAGTTGAATTTGCTTTTGAAGGACCTTGCTCCTATACAATATGGGATTTCGGTGATGGAATTATTGACACTTCTAATCATAATAAGTCATCTCACATATATAACACCCCCGGATTTTATGATGTTACTTTAATTGTTGATGGCGAATGTGGAGTTGACACAATAACACAAACTTACGAAGTAACAAATTCTGCCATTCCAAATGTGGAAATGCAATCTAATAATAATCAAATATGTCCGGGAGATGAAGTATCCTTTTGGAGCGATGAAGCTACTTTATATTATTGGGATTTCGACGATGGGACAAACTCTACCGAGCAAAATCCACAACACCAATTCAATACTCTTGGCAGTAAGAGAGTTATATTAACAGTTACAAATATTTGTGGTAATTCTAATTCGGACACTGTTTTTATAAATGTTGTCAATAACTTGGAAGCCGATGCTTCATTTCAATATAATAATCCTGCATGTCCCAATGGTTTTATAGGTTTTTATTGCCAGAATTTTGGAACTTACCAGTGGGATTTTGGTATAGCCGGCACATCAAATATACGTGAACCTGAAATATTATTTACAGATACAGGAACTTATCCTGTTCAGCTGATTTTCACTAATGGATGTGGTGATACAGACACATCTCAACAAGATATAATTGTTGAATATGATACATTAAATAAACCAAATGCTCAAATTTTATTCGACATTAATAATGGCTGGGGTATCGACACAATTAAAATATGCCCTAACCAAGAAGTAAAATTCAGAAATGAGACATGGAGCGAAGGTGATTTGTATTTCCATTGGAATTTCAATGATGGCAACTATTCATATTCAAAAGATGCAATTCATACTTTTACTACAACAGGCTTATATGAAGTTGTAATGACAGCTACAAATAATTGTAACGGACAAGATTCTGTATCCCTATGGGTTGATGTAGACCCTACAACAATGCCAAACTCAAGTTTACAGGCAATGCCCGATACTATTTGCCCGGGAGAAAGTGCATTTTTCTATAATGAAGAAGGAGAAAATGATGACGATAATACAAGTTATTTCTATTCAATATGGTTTGGCGATGGAGATTCAATTGTTAATGTAACCTCTACACCCGATTCTCTTCCTTTCTTTCATCATACTTATGATACACCTGGCTCTTATGACTACACTTTTGCAGTTTCCAATTTATGTAACAACTATGAATATAATACAGGAACAATTGTAGTTGATGATTCAGGAAATCACGAAACTTTTTATTTTACTGGTAACTCTGCTGATACATCATCTTCAGGAATGGGCCATGGAGATCTTCCATGTCCTGGCGATCTGATAGAATTCTTTGGAATAGGTGGAGCTTCAATAATTTGGGATTTTGGAGATGGTACATTAGATACAGGAATGCATGTATTTCACTCTTATCCCGACACAGGAACATACACAATATTACTTTATGCAACTGATGGGTGCGGTCTTACTGACACATTAGAAACTTATGCAACTGTAGATGATTCTTCATTTGCAGATTCTTGGTTTGATGTTGATAAAGAGTATGCCTGTGTAGGTGATACAATTAATTTTGATTACCATAGAGATGGATTTGAAATAATGAGCTATGATTTTGAATGGCAATTTGGAGATGGTACTACTTCAAGTTATGCTAATCCACGACACATATATGCATCAGCAGGCGACTATTTTGTAAAACTTATTGTTACTAATGGCTGCGGAGCCGATTCATCAATACGAATGATACGTATCGATGCTCCAACAATTGATTTTACAGTTGATCAAAATATTATCGCACCAAGTACAACAGTAAATTTTACAAATCTAACAACTAATGCAACAGCATATTTATGGTATTTTGGTGATGGAACAAGTAGTACTTTACAAAATCCATCTCATACATATACTAACTTTGGTTCTTATAATGTTACCTTAATTGCTGCTTCATCAGGCGGATGTACTGATTTCTTAAAAAAGAATAATTATATACACGTACATAATATGGAAATATCATATTCATCTGTAAATGATATTACTTGTAATGGCGATGATGATGGCTCAATTGATGTTGTAGTAACAGGGGGTCAATATCCATACACTTATTTATGGTCTAATGGTGGAACTTCTCAACATATTAGCAACTTACCATCGGGAGGCTATTCTGTTACAATTACAGATTATCATGGAGCAACAACAACAGGAACTTATTCAATTATTGAACCACCTGCTTTTTCAGGAGGACTTTCCAAAACAGATGTTAGTTGTTTTGGTCTTAATGACGGATTTGCAAGTATAAGCCTTTCGGGAGGAACACCTCCTTACGAATATTTATGGTCTAATGGTGAAACAACATCAAATGTTAATAATCTGGTTCCTGATAATTATATGGCAATTGCACAAGATGCAAATGGATGTATTGTTAATGAGGGCTTTATTATAAATGAACCTGCTGAAATAATATTAAATGGTTTTACATCCTCTTGGCCATCAACTTGTATATCATCAGATGCATCCATTACAGTTAATGCAACAGGTGGTGTTGGAGGCTTTACATATCAATGGGATGCAAATACTGGTAGTCAAACAGGTACAACAGCAATTGGTCTATCTTCAGGAGCATATACAGTAACAGCTTATGATTCTAACTCTTGTTTTGATGTACTAACAATAAGTGTTGATGACCCTGCAGGACCAACATGGGATTGGGGTTCTTTTGGTTTACAAAACGTTTCTTGTTATAATGATAATAATGGATTCGTGTATATTACAGCAAATGGTACTCCTCCACTAATCTACGAATGGTCAACAGGTTCAAATGATACTATTATTACAAATCTAACTCCTGGAACATATACATTAACAGTTACTGATGGTAATGATTGTGAAGCAATTTTTATTAGAGAATTTGAAAATCCTGATGAATTAGTTCTCGCTATTCTACCTACCAATCCAACTTGTTATGGAGGTTATGATGGTGGTGCACAAGCCTTTGTTTCTGGGGGAACTATGTGGGGTAATTATAATTATCAATGGTCAAACGGCTCTCAAGATTCTATTATGGTAAACAGGCCTGCAGGAAATTATTCTCTTACTGTTACGGATGGTCCAGGTTGTACAATCGTTGGCAACACAACACTTACTAATCCTCCACAAATAATAATTGATATGTATCCTTCAAGTGTAACATTTTATGGACAATCTGATGGTTATATTGATATTATGGTAAATAATGGAATACTTCCATACCAATTCTTGTGGTCGAATGGAGAAACTACAGAAGATATTGGTGGATTATCAGCAGGTGTTTATACCGTTACAATTATAGACGATAATTCTTGTCAAAATATTGCAACAGATACTGTTCATCAACCACTAGCTCTTAATGTTAATATTACATCTAGTGGAAATACAACTTTCTGTTCAGGAAATGGGATTATTCTTGATGCAGGTGCGGGTTACGTAGATTATCAATGGTCCGCTAATGCAAATAATGCTACTACAAGGATGATTCCTGTTGGTACATCTGGCACATACTATGTTACAGTAACATCAATAAATAGTTATGGAATTGGTTCAATAACAGTTGATGTAAAAGAACCTTATGCAAATCAGGAAATTTGTATTGTAACTATTGATAGCACTACTGGAAAAAATCTAGTAGTATGGGAAAAAGCAATTGATGAAGGAATAGAATCATTCAATATTTACAAAGAATCTACCGTTTCAAACGTTTACGATTCAATAGGCAATCTTCCTTTTGATGACATGAGTGAATTTATTGATTACACTTCAAATCCTCAAACTGTTGCAGCAAGATATAAGATATCTGTTGTTGACACCTGTGGTAACGAATCGGCATTAAGCCTTGCTCACAAGACAATGCACTTAACTGTTAGCACCGGTCTTGGAGTATATAATCTAATTTGGGAAAATTACGAAGGTTTTACTTTCGGTTCCTATACAATATTTAGAGGAACTGACCAGAATAATTTGTTGCCTATTGGAGCAATACAAAGCACACTAACAACATATACCGATTATCAGCCAATAGGTCTTTATTATTATCAAATTTCTGTTGAAAAAACATCACCATGTATTCCAACAAGTAGTGCTAAGGCAAACGGAGGTCCTTACAGTCATTCTGTTTCAAACCTTGAGGATAATGGTATGACTCCAACAGGTATTGAGCAATTATATGTTTCTGATGATCTGTTAATTTATCCTAATCCTTTTACAAATTCAACAACAATAAAATTCAATAACTCTGATAATTCTGACTTTGATCTTACATTGTTCGATATATCGGGCAAAATAGTAAAAATTATCAGTAATATTAATACCGGTTTAATTCATCTTGATAGAGATGAACTGACTGCAGGATTTTATACTGTTGAATTAAAAGGAAATAAAACACTTAGAGGGCGTATTATTATTAAATAATAGTTGTTCCTAATCTGCCTAACAAAAGAAACATCCGATATCTTAAAGACACCGGATGTTTAGATAAGTTTAATGTTTTATTGTTAAATAACTGTTTCCCGTATTATTATTTTATTTTTGTTACTTTGTTAAAAAAGCATATAACAGTTATATTGAGTGTTATATAATATCTTAGTGCTATAAAAGTTAAAAGCAATGAAAACTAAAAGTATATTATTATTTATCGCAATAGCTTTGATTTGCGGACAATTCTTTTCGTCGTGTAGCAATTCATTAGATTTAGCCAAAAGAAAGCATAGAAGTGGTTTCTATGTAAATTTATCTAAGAACAAAAAGAAAGAGTTGGATAAAAATAGATTATATATACATAACACTTTTACGACAATACAAGAAACCAATAATGAAGATATTATAAACTTATACAATAATGATGAATCACTAATAGCCTCTAATGAGAATATTGTACTACCAGAAAATCACAAAACAACAAAAATATTCTCTGTAGAAACTAAGAATAAAGAAGATTTATTGAATTATAAGAAACCTGCAATACTAACGTTCAATAATGATACTATACCTAATAATCTTACAAGGGAAGTACCTATAGCTGGTATTAATTCCTTATTTTATGGAATTGTTAGCTTAGTATGTTTGCCAATTATCACTGGATTCGCATTAACACTAGGACTAAAGGCTATCAGATTAGGAAAAAAATCAAACAAATTGATAAAAGAAAACCCCGAACTCTATAAGGGCAAAGGATTTGGCACAGCTGGAATAATTATTGCCAGTATTACTATTGTAATTTTATCATTAGTGGCATTATTAGGTATTACATTGTTAGCGCTTTATATTTTTAAAGTACCAGTGATTTATTAATAATACCAAAAAATAAACCACTCCTTAGAGTGGTCTACCCAAATCCCGCCAGTTTGCACAAAAATGTATTTACATGACTTTACTCTCCGTCATACAAACATACAATTATTACACCTATTATGTATAAATATTATTAAATTTATTAACAAATGTTAAACGTTTTTTAATAAATATGGCATATATTGGATAAATAGCTATACGCCAACCTACAAACATAGGGCACTTTCTTAACAAAGTGGGGTCAGCGAGTAACTC
>CAYTAU010000127.1:0-8663 GCA_964435855.1 uncultured Bacteroidales bacterium
TTTCCCGCTACCAAATAAAAATGCAATGCCTCGTCTCTCAGTAAGTGTATCAGGATATGGATCATATACCCACGATTCTTTAACTGCCAATGCTATATCTTCAATCCCATCATCGTCAAAATCACCCTTTTGTACACATCCGCAATCAGAATGAGATGTCATATAACAATCAATAGCTATTTTTTTCCCGAAATTATGTTTCAAATACTCGCAGATTTGTGTTAAAGACGCTTCCCCGAGGTTTTTATATATACTATCTGATACAACCTGAGCCTGAATTTTTTTAGAATTAAAAAAGAACAGTGTTAAACCTAAAATAATTGTGAAAAATAAATTTATTTTCATTTTTAAAAATCAATTAATAGCCTTTGTATTAAAGTCGTGAGGGCTTGACCCTAAATCAAGCCCTCACTGTAAAGTTGTTTATTTTACTCAACAACAATCTGCCTGTTAATTATACCCTCACGGCTTATAATTTAAAAATAATACCAATGTCACCTGCAAGAAAAACACTTTTATTAACAGATGAATTTAGGTTAAAAGATATACCGAATGATGAATTAAAACCAATATTTTTGTTACCTAACCAATCAGCTCCGAGTAAAAATGATGGACCATATATAATATATTTGTTGTATGTATATTCATATTGTGTAACATAGCTATAGCCATTCCAACTAGTATATTCGTATGTTTGTGTTACAGTTTGAACACCAAAAGTTCCATATTGAATATTAAAATAATAAGCATCATCAAGATATACTTTAATTCCACCAGAATATAAAAAAGGGGCATCTGGAAAAAGTCCAACTCCACCATGCAAACCAATACCAGGATTTTGTCCTATTCTCCCATTAAGCCTTATTCCAAAACCTCCATAACTGTTTCCTCCTCCTAATGCTATACTGAAATAACTATTATTAGATTGCTTTTGATTATTTTGAACAACGTTATTTTCATAACTAATTTCATTATTATTAGGCAAAGTAATATTTTCAATTACTTTATCTTCTTTTTTTTTAAATACTTCTTTAGAACCATCCTCATAAATAATCATAAATACTTCTGATGTGTTTATATTTCTAAAAGGACCATTTAATTGTTCAAACTTTTTGTATTTTATGTTTTCTGTTGTAATTTCTACAACTTTTACCTTTATTTCTGCACCATCTATTTTGTAGATTATATCCTGAGCATTAACCAATACGACATATAGTATTAATATAGCTATTAATGATTTTTTTTTCATTTTAATCAATTAATTATTAATTTATAAACACTTTGTATCATTTTTTAAATATATTAAAAAATCTTTTCCCTGCCTCTCTGTAACTTCCTGTGAATAAAGATTATTTACCAACCCATGTTTAAGTATCATTTTAACATAATAAGTTTTACCAGCCTTAACATCTATTGAAATGATTTCAGTATTGTTTTTTATTTTTTTACCTGCAAATTGTACTGCAAATTCATGTTTGCCTGAATTAAGATTATGAACAGAATATTTATTATTATTCAAATTGCACACAAGATTGCCGTCAATAAAAGCTGTAAATGCTACGAGAGAACCTTGATAACCAGTTTTACGCATGAAATAAACTTGACCATACTCTATACTAGATTCTGATTTTTTTGAGATATATAAATTATTATTATTTTCAGAAGTTTCCAACTCATTAAATACTTCACGAGTTCTATCTTTATAAATTATCATTGATACTTTTGACTTTAATATAGAATATTCTGGTCCATCAATGTCCTCAATTTTTTTATATCTAATTTCTGCAACCCAAATTTCTAAAACTTTTGCTTTTATAGTATCTCCATTTGTTTTTAATATAATATCATGTGAAAATTTATTAGAAACTGTTATAGATTCTTTTTTATTATTTGTGTTTTCTTTGTATGTATTATTAAACATTTCACGAGATCCATCTTTATATATTATCATGAATACTTCTGATTTTAAAATAGAATATGTAGTACTTTTATTATATTCAAATTTTTTATATTTAATTTCTGCAGCCCAAATATCTACAAATTTTACTTTTATTGTATCTCCATTTGTTTTAATAATTATATCATACAAATATTCTTTTGGAATTGTAACAGATTCTTTATTATTACTGGTGATTTTTTCCGTTTTATTATTAGTCAATTTTTCTATTTTATTAAAAACATCTTTGCTTCCATTTTTGTATTTAATTATAAATACGTCCGATTTTAAAATAATATAGTTTGGTCCGTTAATGTTTTCAAATTTTTTGTATTTGACTTCATTTAAACCAATTTCTACAACCTTTGCCTTTATTTCTGTACCATCTGTTTTGTATATAAAATCTTGGGCAAATGATATATTTATTATTATTGCTCCGAAAATTGCAAGAATTAAATTTTTCATATTATTAGTTACTTTTTAAATCATCAATTTTTAATTTACAAGATTGTATTTCCCCAGAAACCCCATCTTTATTATTACTAGGTTTTATTGTGTAAGTGGTTTCGTCTGTGTCATTACCCCCATTAGAATATACAGTAATAGTGTTTCTCACAATTGCATCTGTTGTTGATGTATTAATAACAGAGGATGACTGACTATAAATTGTTTCTGTTGCTTTGCCTTCAATAATATTATTTGAAAGGGGCAAATCTAGTTCAACATACTGACCTACAAAATATCCACTTATAAATTCTTCCCTACAATGAATTCTTTCTATTTCAGCTTCTCCTTTACCCAAATTATTAACCGTAATTTTCCAATTAATGTAATCTCCATGATTTAATGATAAAGGAGATAAATCGTTTTCTACAGAAATAGGTCCTGGCTCTTTTTTGCATCCGGCAAATACAATTGTAACAATAAGCACAATAACAAAAAATAAATTTGTAATTTTCATAATATAAATTTTAAATGAACAAACTGTTTGTATAAATTAATCAATTAAATTAAAATATTCTTTTACTTCATTGTAGTTATTAAAATCAACATTAGTGACTTTACTTATAAGTTCACTCTCAATTGCTACAACTTTATAAGTGTAAGTAGATGTTGGAATTGCAGGAGGACCATTTTCTTGGTAAATGGAAAGTTCAATTTGTCCAGATGAAGACCAAAATCTATAAATCGTTTCATCTGTACCAGGCCATGTTAATGGTAAAGCTTGATAAGAGGAAGAGCCTGTAGATTTCCAATAAACAAGGACAACTCCATATTCTGCAATATCATACGTAATAATTGATAAATATTTAATGACATAAAGAGTATTGCCGCTTGTAATCCATGCACTTGGACTTATAGTAATTATTTCTGTTTTCACATTAGCATTACCATCACTACCATCTTGCCCATCTATTCCTCGCGCTCCTTGTACTCCTTGAGGACCTACAGGTCCTTCTTTTGTACATCCCACAAATATCATTATTGCAGTAAAAAATAATAAAATTAACTTTTTCATAACATAAAATTTTAAAAATTAATAATTAAACTTTGTTTTAAGTAGTGAGGGCTTCACTTTAAGTGAAGCCCTCACTTTAAAGTTGTTTATTCTACTCAACAACAATTTTCCTGTTAATTATACCCTCATCACTTATAAGCTGCAAGGTATATACACCAGTAGCATATTTGCTTATATCTATTGTTTTTGTGTAAGTGCCTGTTTTAAGCTCTAAGTTTTCTGTAAGCAATATTTGCCCTGTTATATTAAATAGCTTAAGCTCCATAGCTTTTGGTTTTGTTATTTCCATTTCTATTGTAAATTCTCCGCTTGTGGGGTTGGGGTAAATGCTTAGGGAATTTATAAAATCTATTTCTTCTATGCCAACAATATAAACAGAAGTATTGGAACTACAATCATTATTGTCTGTAACTGTAACATAGTACGTAGTATAAACACATAAATTAGTAGCTGTTGCTGTTGTTTGTCCGTTGCTCCATGAATAAGTATATGATGTACCGCCACTTGCTGAAACAGTTGCAGTTCCACTGCAACCACCTGTGTCATTTGTTTGATTAATAATAGTTAAAGTTGGGTTTGTTCCATATTCATGCTCTGTTGTAGTATTTGGTATAACACAATTAGGGTAAGTACCCCATGAATATGTTGTTACTGGACGTGAACGATGACAATTAATCCAAGAAGTCCAAGAACCGTAATCTGTATTTGGCAATGTGCCACAACACTGGTATTCAGTTGAAGAACTATAAGTGCCATTACCTGTACAAGTATAAACAGTTCTATGTTGTTGATTATTGGAACAAGTACTCCAAGAAGTTGGATTTGGGGGAGTACTACAAGTTTCAGTTTGTTGGTTTTTATTAGGTATTTAATAATTTGTAGAAGTTGTCCACGTGTAACTTGTTACCGGACGAGATTGAGAACAATTACTACAAGTACTCCATGAACCATATGTATCCCCTGGAGGTGATGTTTCATCCCCTGTAAATTCCATATCATCCAAATAAATACCTTCTTCGCTGCTTGAAATAGAATTAGAATCAAAATAAAATCTCCATGAATATGTTGACCAGCTTCCTATTACGTGAGATGCCTGATTCCAACCGGTTAAGTTCCATGAATGACTACCATCATAGGTAGTAGCTATGTTCCAACTAGTACCATCCCACCAATATCTTGAAAGTACATCGTTACCTCCTATATCAAACCATATCCAATACCTAAAGTATATATTATTATAGCAACTAAGGTCTGTTGTGCTATTCTTATAAACATAAGCACACATACCATTATCATATTCATCACAAGCGGTGAAGTTACAAGTTGTACCGTCGTCTGCAACCCATAAACTATATGATCCAGTATGGTCTCTGCAACTTACATCACCCCAATAACAATCTTCTGAACAATCACTGTCCATTGTATATGGTGCAAGAGATCCCTCCCATCCTTCACTCCAAATTGTTGCTTTAGTACCTTTGTTATCTTCAATTACTTCACCTTCATTTTTTCCGTAAGATTCTAAAAATGTTAAACTGATATTATTTTCTATTAGAAAATCAATATCTATTTCAGGCAAATAAACATTTACATTATTTTGTACATAATTAGGCACATTAATATTCATACCTTTCAACAATGACTTGCTTAAAGGTGTTATTTCAACGTTTAAAAAATGAAACTTTGATTTTAAAATACCATTTGCTTTATTGTCCAATTCTTTGATACGGTTTCTGTATTCAGTAATATCTTGCATAGCTGGTGCAAGAAAATATTCTTTTTCACCATAGTTTCTTTGCCATGCTGTATTACCTAACCTAAGAGCTTCATCATTTGCAGCTAAAAAAGGTGTTGTTTGATTTTCTAAGAACTGTTTATAATCTTCTTGAATACTTTTATCAACTTCATTTACTTGTAAAAATTTGTTTTGTCCAAAAGCAAAACTTATGTATCCAATACATAAAATTAAAATTGTAATTTTTCTTTTCATAACAAATAATTTTAATTTGCTTTAGCTCCAAAAGCAGTTAAAATTAAATTATAAAAAAAGCGTGGAACTGTAGCTTATCTAAAATCGAGGTATCACCAAACACCCTTACAGACAAATAAGTCAGCCCACGCCGTAGCGTGAGCGTATCACTTATTATTCTTATCTGTAAATTAAAAATTGGTGATTTTCGATTTCAAGAATAAAAGCTAACGCTTTTCTATTTTAATATTTTTTTCTTTTTATGTCATCATTTCATTTTTTTTAAATGAATAATTATTTGATTTTATTTAAATCGATAACTTTTACGGTAAAGCATATATAAAGGTTACATAAATATAGTAAAAATATTGATGTTAAAATTTTAATACTGCACCTGCCTTTAATTTTAGTAAACTGCTCTTAATTATTATATAAAAGTTTTTCAAATTCCTCGTTTTTCACCTTAGGATTAAGCTCAAGTGCTGTATCATAAAGCATTTTTGCTTTATTTATGTCTCCACCTGCAAAGAATATTTTAGAAACTATAAAATATAAGTCTGCATTTTCAATACCAATATCAACTGCTTTTTGAGCATATTCAAGGGCAAGGCTAATATTGTTGCCATTTTGCATCAAAATAGTACTTAAATTTACATAAGGCTCTGGTATTTTAGGATTGATTGAAATGGCTTTTTCACAATATTTGCGTGCCTGCTTGTAGTCTTTTTCATCCCCATAAATTAAGCCTAAATGATAATTTGCTTCATAATTATCAGGATTTATGTTAATCAAACTTAAACAAGTTCTCTTTGACTTTACATACATTTCATTTCTGTAATACAAATCACATAAGCTTTCTAATACAAATTCATCAGAAGAGTTTTGATTTAATGCTTTTTCAAAATATTTAATTCCTTTAATTTCGTTGTAATATTTAGGATTACTAGGTATAGAGTAGAAAAGAGCATAGTTAATATTCGTATTAGCATTTAAAGAGTCAAGTAAATATGCTTTATCAAGATAATCCTTTACTTTTTCCATCTTGTTAGTTTCACCATATAATTGAATTAACTTATTATAGATGCTTATATTGCTGCTGTTTGCTTCTAAGGCTCTTATATAGTAAGTTTCTGCGGTTTTATAATCTTTTCTTTCATGATAAACAACCCCAAGCCCTAAAAGAGCAGTTGAATTTAATGTGTCATTTTGTAACTCTATACTTTTCTTATAATAATACTCTGCTTTGTCAAGGTTTTTAAGTCTGCTAGTCAGATACATTCTTCCTAACATATTATATGGAAGATAATTAGTGCTATCTTCTTTTATAGCTTCTTGTAATAATAAATTAGCTTTTTCAAATTGATTAAGGCTATTTGCTAATAGATTTGCATAGTTTATTTTTGCTGTTAAATAATTAGGAGCAAGCTCTAAAGCCTTTATATAACTTTTTTCAGCTTCTTTATAATTATTGAAAATAACTTCTATTTCTGCATTAAAATAGTATGCTTTAGCTACGGTAGTATCTTTTTGCAGAGCTACTAAAATTAATTCTTTTGCTTTTTTAAAATTTTGAATTCCCGGATTAGACAGATAATTTATATAATCAAGCAAGTATTCAACACTATTGCTATCTATTTGCATAGCTCTTAGTAATAACTTTTCTGCTACATCCAAGCTATCAAGTTGAAGCTTTGACATGCCGAGTAAATTTATAGCATGTGCTCCATCTGGATAAAAATCAATTGTCTCTTCTAGCTCTTGTATTGCCTTCAAAAATTCTCTATTCTCATAATAACATACTGCTTTCAAATATGAAAGGTTTGCATCATAATAGCTTCCTGCTGTAGTATCAATCTCAGTTAAAATTGCAAGTGCATCAGTGTAATTACCTTTATTGATATGATTTAATGATATAGCCATATCAATAATACATTCTATTTCATCTTGTAAGTTTCCTGCATAAATATCTGTAAGATTTCCGAAAGATTGCTTTTTTGTTTCTCCTGTAATTTGCTCTGAATTGTCGTCATTAACAAATGTATATTTTACAATTGCCTGAACACTGTCTCCTGATGCTTGCTCATATATTTCTCCAAAAATTACGATATTGGCTTTTTGCTTTATTCCAACTTCAAGTGCTTGCTTATATGAAATAACTGCTTTATCTTTTTCAGGATTATAAAGAAGTTGCATTGATAAATTATTATCCTCATTTCTTTGAACCAATTTCCTTAAAATTGCATCTTCCAATTTTACTATAATATTAGGATTATCCTGCAAAACAGAAAAAGGAAGTATTAAAACTGTATATGGTTTTTCTTGTTGTTGTTTTGAAATAACAGGCTCTACTTTCTCAATTTCTTTTACTGTTTTACTAAATGGATTGAATATTATTAGAGAAATAATTGAAATTATCAATACAAAACCAATACTAATACCAATTTTCTTTTTCTTACTCAGTTTTCTTTTTTTCTCGGGTATAGTTACTGGTAGTGCCTCAGCTTTACTTTTTTGTTTCTCTTTTTTTAATTCAATCTTTAATTGTTCGGCTTCTTTTTTAGCATCTTTTATCTTCTCTTGAAACTGAGATATTATATTACTTGATTTTTCTAATTCCTTGTCTGTATTGCTTTTTGTTTTATTCAATTCACTCTCCAGAATTGATACTTTTTCTTCATTTTCTTTGCTTTGTTGTTTGTGTGTTTTTTGCTCAGTTTCTAATCTTTCTGTCTTTGTCCTTGATTTGTCAAGCTCTTCTTGTAAAATACTTGCATTTTCACGCAACTTTTTAGTATCCCATTGTTTCTCTATATAGTTTGATAAATTTTCAGGAATATTTACTTTAAGATATTCTTCAAACAACCATTTTACTAGCATTTGCAATGCTATACGCCCATATTCTGCCTGAGAAAAGACAACCTTATTATCATGTGTAGCAATATTGCCATAAATCTGAATTGTCTCTAACCAATTTATGACTTTGCGTGGAACTATACTTTCAGCAATCAGAAGACTAATTAACTCTTTATATCCTTTTTGTACAATTTTTAATTCTCCTGTTTTACCAAAATTTTCGTTTGTTATTACTAGTTTAATAACTGCTTCTCCTGATTTTCGCATATTGGTTAATGCATCGGCAAAACGATTATTATAGTAATGGTCAAAGGAATTTATAGCCCATTTAGAAAAATCATCAACTTTTATTTTTAACTGATTGTTCATTATTGATTTATAATAAT
>CAYTAU010000128.1:0-8549 GCA_964435855.1 uncultured Bacteroidales bacterium
TCGTGGAATTGGCGGACAAAATACTATGTACGTTAAAAGAGGTTCAGATTGGATGAGTCCTTCCGAGTTGTTAGGCGATACATTGAATACAGCCCTTGGAATTGATCTTATTGGTTGTCTTGTAAAGGTAAAAGAAATTGATATCGAACAAAATATTAATATTTACCCAAATCCATCAAGTGGTATTGTTTATATTGATTTTATTAATGAAATAAAAAGCAATGTGAAAATATCTGTTTTTGATTTATATGGGAGACAAATTACTTCTTTTGACAATATAAATAATGCTAGTTATTCAATTGATTTTAACTATCATGATGCAGGAATCTATCTAATTGTAATTGAGTCTGACAAACAGATTGTTACTAAAAAACTTACAATAATAAAATAAGATATTTTACTTTAAAATACCAATTTTTATATTTATTGTTGGCAAAATTCCTGAATAATCAATACTTTTCCAATGT
Organism: uncultured Bacteroidales bacterium; assembly: GCA_964435855.1. Lineage (GTDB taxonomy): Bacteria > Bacteroidota > Bacteroidia > Bacteroidales > CAYTAU01 > CAYTAU01. The sequence goes on from CAYTAU010000128.1 coordinate 468, forward strand.
TTGTATTTTGTAGTTGAACTTTCTTTTGTGTATTTAGATAGTTTCATTACGCCTCCAATATTAATATCAATACATAGAACTTCTGCAAATTTTGTTTTTATTCCTAATAACACTCCTCCTCTAATAATATCAAGCCTGTCCGTTACATCTTTATATCCTGAATTTTCATCCCTATCGTAAACTCTGCCAATAATATTAACCCTTCTGTACATTATCTGAGGTCCTGCATATAAACCTAATGGAGCTTTACTTTTGTGTTTTAAATAGTTTTTTCCTTCTGCCATAATTCCCCAGCCTGTTATCATTTCGCCATTGTAGTAATACATACTGTTATCATAACTAGATGCCACTAATCCATCATTAAATTGATTTTCCATGTAATTTCTTCCAATTCCGTTTTTAGTAACATACGTTCCCAAAAATGCTACATCAATAGAGAATTTATCAGTAATATTTCTTTCGTATGACAAGAATATGGTGCCTTCAAATAATTTTGCAGGATTTATTAAAAATGCCGATTTATAATTGTATTCAAAAGCAGGCTCATCTTTTTGTTTGCTTAAACGAATTGCATTTTTTTCCTTTTTATCAAGAACTTTTATCAACGAATCTATTTCACCAAGTTTATCATATTTGGTAGTTTCAAATAGTTCCAGTTTTGTTTCAATTAACTGAAGTTTTGAATCAACAAGTTTGAGTTTTACTTCAACCAGTTCATCATTCAATTGCGAATTTTGCCCAAGAGCAAATGTTGAAACACACAACAAAAAAAGCAGCATGGCAATAATTTTTATTTTTTTCATTTTTATTTATTTATTAATTAATACTAAATTTGAAATAACTTTGTTATTTATAATGATTATTTAAGAAGCAAAATGGTTGCGTTGAAAAAATATTTTTATTCAACGCAACCATTTACTATTGTTTTTAATCTATATTATAAGGTGGCTCCGAATTTGAAAAAAATTATTAAAGGATGTATTGATGGCGATATAAAAGCACAAAAGCAGTTGTTTGAGATATTCCAGAAAAAGATGTTTGGCTTGTGTCTGAGGTATTCTAAAGATTACACAGAAGCAGAAGACATTTCTCAAGACGGTTTTATAAAGGTTTTTGAAAATATTAAACAGTTTAATAATGTGGGCAGTATTGAAAACTGGATGAAAAAAATAATGATAAATACAGCCTTGCTGCATTATAAGAAAAAGAGAAAAAACCTATATATTATTGATGATGTTCAATACTATAATGAGCCGGATTTTCAATATGATGATATTATTAATCAAATTTCGGCAAAAGAGTTATTAGGTATTATCAAGGAATTGTCGCCAAAATATAAAGTTGTTTTTAACATGTATGCCATTGATGGATATAAACATAAAGAGATCAGTAAGATCTTAGGCATTTCGATAGGTACATCAAAATCAAATCTGTTAAGGGCAAGATCAATTTTAAAGGAAAAAGTTGAAAAATTATATAATGATACCATTGATAATTATAGACTAAAAAATGTTAAAGGATAATAACAATATTGACAGTGTTTTCAAATCTGGTTTATCTGATTATGGTGAAGATATGCCGGATTATACGTGGAATTACATTGAGGAACAGATAAAAAAAAATAAGAAAAAAAAACGACTGATAATATATCTTAGTTTTGCAGCTTCTGTTTTACTTATTGTAACTTTTATGTCGGGGTATTTATTAAATAACTATACAAAAAAGAGTTCTGTTGACAAATATAATACTGCCGATTTAAAAAGCAATGAGAACGAAATCAAAATCCCTGTAAATAACCATATTGCAGAAAAGGTGGAGACGATAGAAAAAATAAAGAATATAGAAAAAACAAAGACGACAGAAAAGACAAAGTATTTATTTAAAAAGAACTCTGATTATTTGCCTCCGCTTTCTTTAAATGATAACAATACCGATATTATCAAAGCTAATGAAACATACTTATCTCAAATTGATACAATAAGTACTGAACAACAAATAATAAATGAAGATATTGACTTTATTGTAAATGTTACATATAAGGATACAACAATAAATAATGATTCAATTTTAAATAAAACATATATAACAAATCAAATACTTGATATTAGTAATGAAGATCTATTGCCTGAAAATGAAATCCCTGATGAAATTATCGATGACCAATTAGCGACCAATCAAAGTAAATGGTCAATTGGAGGTGGCTTTTCACCGGCTTATTCCTATTCAAATAATCAAAATACTAATTGGAAAGATAACAATAATGCAGTGTTGGGGGCTTATGAAGATGCTTTGGTTCAACGAGATGAAACAACAGCACAAGTTTTTTCTATTACAGGAGGTTTAATTGCACAACATCAGATATCAAAAAGATTTGGTATTCAAAGTGGTTTAAATTACTCAAAATATAATGACAAAAATTCAATTACCGAAATTCCTTTTTTAGTTAGTTATAAAATTATTAACAAGCGTTTTGGCTTGTATCCAAAAGCTGGGTTAAGTACAGGCTTTCTGTCAAATAATTATAAAACAACATTAGTAAACAATACTGTATTAGGAATTGAAGGAAAATATTCAATTACAAAAAGAATAGCTTTTAGCATAACCCCTACGTTCAAATATTATTTGCCTTTTTTAAATGGTTCCGGTTATAATTCTAAATATTTTGGTGTTTTTTCAGGTCTTAGTTATAATTTAAAATAAAACTATGAATACACAAAAAAATAAATTTTTAAGTAAATCATTGGTAATATTAATATTCCTCTCGGTATTATCTTTAAATAGCTGTAAAAAATATGAAGATGGTCCATCAATTAGTTTAATAACAAAAAAAGCAAGATTGTGTAAAGAATGGAAATTAGAAAGTTCTACATTCCCACCAGGTGGTTTATTAATTGGTTATAATCCAGCACATACATTTGAAAAAGACGGTACTTATAATGAGGGAAATAATGGAACATGGAAATTTAATGAAAATAAAGAAAAAATAATAACTGAAATAAATAACAACAAAGATACTTTTTTCATATTAAGACTTACAGACAAAGAACTTTGGTTTTACTGGCATCATCATTTTTTTGATAATACATTAGATAGTATATATGGTACTATATATGAAGATCATTATGTTCCATATGAATAATAATATGAAAATTTAAGCATAATGAAACATCCAATTAACAATTTAAAAATTAAAGACTTTAGGTATTTATAACTACTTTTCCCTGTCTTTATACATAACCTCTGTTTGTTTTTGGATAGATGCTTTATGAACAAGTTGAAGAAGTTTTTTAATAAATTCTTGTGGCAGATTTAGGTTATTGCCATGTTCGATTCGTGTTCTTAAAATATTTTCCCATCTGCGTAATTGCAGAATAGTAACATTATTTTCTTTTTTATATTCTCCAATTTCTTCAACAATATCCATGCGTTGAGAAAGAAGTTCAAGCATTTGCATATCCAGAGAATCTATTTGGTTGCGATATTGTTCAAGAATATTTATAAAACCAATATTATTGCTTGAAGAATTTCTTATGCTTAAATTCTCAATAAGATGTTTAAGTTGTTCGGGTGTTAATTGTTGTTGAATATCACTTTTTGCCTGTTCAGGGCAACAATGAGTTTCAATCATTAAGCCATCCATATTCATATCCATTGCTTTTTGTGAAATCTCGGCAACATATTTTGTTTTGCCTGAAATATGACTTGGATCACAAATTATTGGTATATCGGGGAAACGAGTTTTAAGTTCTATTGGAACTTCCCATTTAGGAATATTTCTAAAGTTTGTTTTTTCAAAAGGATAAAAACCTCTGTGAATAGCTGCAATTGTTTTAATCCCTGTATTTGCAATTCTTTCAATAGCACCACTCCAAAGTTGCAAATCAGGATTTATTGGGTTTTTTATCATTACAGGAATATTAACTCCTTTTAAAGCATTGGCAAGCTCTTGTACGGAAAATGGATTTGATGTGGTTCTTGCTCCAATCCATAAAATATCAACATTATGTTTTAAACAATCCTCAATATGTTGGGGAGTAGCAACTTCAACTGTTGTTAATAGGCTTGTTTGTTCTTTTACCTTTTGTAACCATTTAAGAGCTATTGTACCGGCTCCATCAAATGAACCGGGGCGGGTTCTGGGTTTCCATATTCCTGCCCGATAAATTTTAACAAGCTCAATTTTATCAATTTCTTTTGCAGTTTTAAGCACTTGTTCTTCACTTTCGGCACTACATGGTCCTGCAATAATTAAGGGTTTATCCTTTAGTTTTGCATTCCAATTAGAATAATGTTTAAATGAAATTGATAAAGACATTACTTAATTTGTAATTTTGCACAAAAATAATAAATATTAAAACCAATTAAACTTTTTACTATTTAAAATGTCAAAGTATAAATTTCAATATTTATAGAATGATAAAAGTGAGTTTTATTACCATATTATTGCTGATAAGTTTAATTGCAATTTCGCAGGGTACCGGTGGCGGATATGATGGAAGCAATATGCCAAATGACGGATCAGTATCGGGTGTTATTAAGGAAGCAAACACTAATACTCCGGTTGAGTACGCTAGTATTGCATTGTATAGAGCCAAAGATTCATCTATTGTTGACGGAACTATTGCTGATAATGAAGGAAATTTCTTGCTCGATAAATTATCTTATGGAAAATATTTTGTTGAGATAAATTTTATTGGGTATTATAAAAAAAGAATTAATAAAATACATATTTCTCCAAAAAAGAAAGATGTTAATATTGGTATTATTACTTTAAACAGGTCGGTAACACAAATTGATGAGGTTGAAGTATCTGCCGAAAAAACATATATTGAATACAAGATTGATAAAAAAATTGTGAATGTTAGTCAGGATATAGTTTCTGCAGGAGAAACAGCAGTAGAGGTGTTAGAAAACACGCCTTCTGTACAAACAGATATTGATGGCAATGTTACTTTGCGTGGAAGTTCAAGTTTTACTGTATTGATTGATGGCAAACCTACAATTCTTGATGGGAGCGATGCTTTACAACAAATTCCTGCAAGTCAGATAGAGAATATTGAGATTATTACAAACCCTTCGGCAAAATACGACCCAGACGGTATTGCAGGTATCATTAATGTTGTTCTTAAAAAAGAAAGGGAAAGCGGAATAACAGGACTTGTAAATGCTTCGGCTTCGCATCAGGGTTCTTATAAAAGCGATTTACTTATTAATTACAGAACAGGAAAACTTAATCTGTTTGTTGGAGGTAATTATAATTTAAGGAACAGACCGGGCACTATAAATATGATACGTGAAACATATTATGATACTATAACTAATTTTTATACAAAAAATGGAGAAAGGTCGAGAAACAGGAATGCTTATAATATTAAAACAGGAATTGAGTATAATATAAATGATAAAAATTATATATCATTAACAGGAAGTACGGGTTTATGGGGCATGGAAAGAATTGCTTACACAAACCTTGAAGAATATACATCAAACGATATAAATAACCATTTATATTATGTTTCCGATAATGTTTTTGATATTGCACATTACAGTTATAGCTTAAGCCCATATTATCAACATAAGTTTAAACAGAAAGGGCACGAGTTATCTGTTACAGGGCATTATTCAACAAGCAATGGCACTAATGTTGAAAGCCTTGACGAATATATTACTCTTAACGATTGGGATATTGCGAACATAAACCCTGCAATGCAACAAACTAACGAAACAAGCACAAACATAAAAACCCGTATTAAAGCAGATTATATTAAGCCAATGGGAAAAAACGGTAAACTGGAAAGCGGTTTGCAAACAAGATTTTATAATGGCACTTCCGATTATAATTTAAGTAATTACGATTATATTTCTGATTTATGGTTAGAAAATTTAGATCAGGAAAATGCAATAGATTTTACAAGGACTATACATTCGGCATATTCTACATTCTCTAATTTTTTTGGAGGCTTTGAATTCTTGTTAGGAATAAGAGGCGAATATACCGACAGAAGAATAACATCAGAAATTACACAGGAAGAATTTATTGTTAACAGATACGATTTTTTCCCTACGGCCCATATATCTCGACCAATTACCGAAACACAACAGATACAGGCAAGTTATAGCAGGCGAATTCGCAGACCCAGAGAATGGTATTTAGACCCCTTTGTAAATTACGCCGACAAAAGAAATATGAGAACAGGAAATCCTGCATTATTGCCGGAATATACCGATTCTTATGAATTGAATTATCAGTTAAAATTAAAAAAATCTTCCTTTGTTTCGTTAGAAGCATACTACAGACAAACAAATAATAAGATAAACAGAATACAAGCCTTGCAAGAAAACGATGTGATGCTACATACTTTTGTAAATCTTGATAAAGATTATGCTATTGGAACCGAATTGATGGCAAATATTACTATTTTTAAATGGTGGAACCTTAATGCTTCATTCGATTTTTTTAATTATCATATTGATGGCGAAATTCTTGAAGAGGAAGTTTCGCAGGTTACAAATACCTGGAGCAGCAGATTTAACACAACATTTAAGTTAAAATGGGGCACAAGGCTACAGATAAACGGATTTTACAATGCCCCTTCAATTACCGCACAAGGCGAAAGAGACGGTTTTTTTGTTACAAGCGTAGCTGTTAAGCAAGATTTTATGAAACGTAAACTATCATTAAGTTTTCAGGTAAAAGATGTTTTTCAAACTATGAAACACTCTTTTACATCGTACAACGATAGTTATTACAGTTATATGGAATTTAAAAACGAATCGCCGGTTTTTACTTTAAGCATTAGTTATAAAATTAATAACTACAAACGAAAACAAAAAGAAAGAGGCGGCGAAGAAATGGATTTTGATGGGGGAGATGATATGTAACGGTCTCGTATATGCTACGTGCCGCCCGTATTTGAATTTAGTTTCGTTAAAAATAATCTTTTTCGTGCTTCAAATTTCTATCATTTTGCGAGTCAAATTCGGCATGAAGTATATACTGTGTTAAGTGCTGGCATTATTTTGCTCCAGATAAAGAATCAATACATCAAAATGTTGACGATAGATATATTATTAGACCACTCTCATTCAACTGGGCAAACAATACGAAATCCATAAAATTCATAACTCATTGATTTGTAATGAGAAACCCGCCGGGCACTTCTCAGTGTATTCATTTTACCAGAATAAAATCCGCCTCGGTACATTCGCCCAAATTGATGTTCAGTTTCCAATGGATCAATTTGGGAATCTTCTGTATACCAGTAATAAGCATCTTCTACCCATTCAAGCACATTCCCATGCATATCAAATAACCCCCATGCATTAGAGGGATAACTTCCTACTGGAACCGCACTATCACTGTCGTAATTTGCTAGTTCTTTTGTTAATTTATCCCCAAAATAGAATTCAGTTGTTGTACCCGCTCTGCATGCATATTCCCACTCTGCTTCTGTGGGTAAACGAAAATCTTTTCCTGTCTTCGTAGATAGATTGCTACAAAAAAATTTACAATCATCCCACGAAACATGCCCAACAGGTAAAATGGGATTGTGAATTGGTGAAGGATTGTTCTCCATGAATGCGTTCCATTGAGATTGCGTGATCTCATAAGTGCTCATATAGAACGGTTTTGTCAATTTTACTGTATGTTGGTTGTCAGAATTTTTAGAGTATTCAAGGTCATATTCCGAAGCTTTTCCACCGAATAACTCAGCAACTTCTTCCTTTGTATATTTACTACCCATTTTAAAATCTCCCGGCGGAATCAATACAAAATCAATAGTTATATTTTCATTAATTTTAATTTGGAAATTCAAAGGCAAACAATAATATTTAGCAGCATTCTTTTGGACTTTTATTGCTTGCTCTTTTGGCATTCCCGAAAATGCTAAATGATTTTTATCATTTTTTTGAGCCTTTAGTGGTAAACTCAAAGAATAAAGAATCAAAAACGAGAGTACCGTCATAATAAATATCTTGCTCATCATTTTTATCTCCCTTAATTAATTATTTTTAATGTTTGCACTTAACGTCAGGATAACGTGCATTAATGCTTGTTATATAATTTGCGGTTTTTGCACT
>CAYTAU010000129.1:0-1265 GCA_964435855.1 uncultured Bacteroidales bacterium
AAGAAACCTGCATTGCGAATAATTAAAGATTTTAATTTCAATTTAATGCCTTCCCAAATTTCTTTTATGACAGATATGAACAGAATGTATAATCAAAAGAAATTGAGAAATATCAGTAATCCTGACATTTTAATTGAACCTACATATAATAAGGATTTTACATGGAATCGTATATATGATTTTAGGTATGATATAACACGTTCGTTAAAATTTGATTTTTCAGCAAATAATCATGCAAGAATAGATGAGCCCGAAGGTCTTGTTACTAAAGATTCTGTGGAAACTTATGAGCTTTGGAAAGATTCTGTAATGTCAAATATTAGAAATTTTGGAAGAAACACACAATATCATCATCAGTACAATATAAATTATAGTATTCCAATAAATAAAATCCCATTATTTAATTGGATAACGGCATCGGCAAGATATTCAGGAAACTATGACTGGGTTGTTGGTCCTACTACAGCAGATACAATAGTACTTGGAAATACAATTAAAAATTCCAATACAGCACAATTGAACGGGCAATTAAATATGATAAATCTTTATAATAAGGTTGGGTTTTTAAAACGTGTAAATCAGAAATTTAGAAGTAGAGGAAGAAAAAGAAAACCAGAAATAAAAACAGAAAAAGTTTATTATCCAAAAAAAGGTGATCCACCTAAGGAAATTGATTTAAAAGAAGATGTGCCTAAAATAATATATCACAAATTAATGACAGATGATATTACTGTTAAAATTCTTGATAGTAGCGGGGTGGAAATAAAAGGGAAAATAAAGATTTTAACCGATAATAAAATATCATTTACAATTGATGATGATTATAAAAATGCAACGGTTTCAATTGAAGGAAACAAGGAGATTAAAGAGAGTTTATTTATAAAGATAATGGAACGTACAGCGTTGGTTATGATGAGTGTGAAGAATTTTTCTGTTTCGTATAATCAATCTGAAGGAACATTTTTACCTGGTTATCTTCCAAAAACAAATATTTTAGGCAGAGAAAATTATAACGGCACATTTGCTCCCGACTGGCAGTTTGTTATGGGTATTCAAGATCCAAATTTCGCACAAAGAGCTTCCGAAATGGGTTGGATAACAACAGATGCCTCTTTGAATAATGCTGTTACAATGAGTCATACAAATAATTTAAATTTAAGAAGTTCTATTGAACCAATTAAAGGTTTTAGAATTGATGTAACAGCAAATAGAAGCTATTCACAAAACGTTACTGAATATTGGGTTGCAGACTCATTGGGTAATTT
>CAYTAU010000129.1:1365-8460 GCA_964435855.1 uncultured Bacteroidales bacterium
GCCAAATTGGAGAATAACTTATGATGGTTTGGCAAAAATAAAATTTGTGAAGCGTTATTTTAAGAAAGTTTCTTTTGGACACTCTTTTAGGTCTTCTTATGCTGTTAATTCTTATACTACAAATTTATATTATCAGGAAGGTCGTGATGGAATGAACTGGGTTAGAGACAATTTACAGGAGCAACAAGCTCTGGCTTCCGGTAACTTTTTGGCAGAAAGGGAAATAAACACAGTTTCTATAACCGAGCAATTTAGTCCCTTAGCCAGTATTGATATGACATGGAACAATAGTCTTATTACAAAATTTGAGATCAAGAAAACGAGAAACCTTAACTTCAGCTTTTCTAATAATCAATTAATAGAAGTTACGGGCGATGATTATATCATTGGTGGTGGCTATCGTTTTAATAAAGTAAAAATTAACTTTGTTTCACTTAATGGAAATAAAACTAAATTAGAGAGTGATTTGAATTTAAGAGCCGATCTATCATTTAGAAAACAATTAACTTTTATCAGAAAATTAGTAGAAGATTATAGTGATTTAACAACTGGACAATCAATTGTAACATTAAAATTAACGGCCGATTATGTTTTAAGTGATAGATTTAACCTTAGATTATTTTTTGACAGAGTACTTAATAAACCATATACGTCTGTTGCATTTAGAAGAGTTAACACTAATTTTGGAGTAAGTGTTAGATTTACACTTGCGGGTTAGTGTTTTATTGTTTCATTTGCAGAATTGCTTTAAAATATTTTGTCTATAGTAACTGATGTTTATTCTACAACAAACTTTCCTTTAAACACTTTATCACTTCTAATTTCCACAAAGTAAATTCATGGTGTGTTCTGATACGTTAATGTTAACTTTCTCACTTTTTACTTTCTACTTATTTATTTTCCTGTTACATTTATTATTGTGTTAACTCAACTTCTATTTCAACATGTAACATAATAGATGAAATATTACTAGTAATTCTGTAAGCTATGAAATGCTAAATTTTTTATAAAAATATGCATAAAAAAACCCCGAAAATATTTCGGGGTTTTTATTTGGAATATGATTTTAATATCTGTCAATCACAATTCTTGCATTATAAATTTTCTTATTTTGAACAAGTTGTAATTGATATACTCCTTTTGCAAGACTATTTAAATCAATAGTAGTATTAAATTCAATAATGTTCTTTGAATACTTTTGTGTAAATACTTTTTGACCTGTCATATTAATAATTTGAATGTAAAAATCATTATTATTAATTGATGAGTACTCTAATTCAAAGTAACCATTATTTGGATTAGGATAAATTGATAATGCATCAGAAGTTATATTAACTCCATGAATTCCTGTAATAACATCAACTAAAATAGTGATTGTATCATTACCACAAGAATTAGTAGCAATTAATGTAATATTATAACTTCCTCCTGTAGCATAAGTATGCGTAGGGTCTGTATCAGTTGAAGTATTGCTGTCACCAAAGTCCCAGTTATAAGAAGTTGCATACATCGAAGTATTAGTAAAATCAACAATTAAATTATTATCGATATATGTAAATCCTGCAACTGGCAGTGGGTCAACAACAATTGTAATATTCTCAAATGAAGAGCATGCAGCTGTTGTCCCTTCAACAGTATATGTAATAGTTGAAATAGGACTTGCAACAACCGTATCATTAATTGTTGTATTTAAACCTGTTCCTGGTGTCCATAAGTATGAATCAGCTCCGGAAGCTATAATCTGGACTGATTCTCCTTCACAAATTGTGTCAATTACCGCAACAATAGTTATTGTTGGTGAACCATCCTGAATAACTATTACAGAATCAGATACCGAACATAAACCATCATCAACTGTAATCCAATATACACCACCTAATAATCCTGTGGCAGTTTGTGTAATTTGACTTCCTGCATTTGCATCCCAAGTAAAAGTATAAGTACCTGTTCCTCCTAATGGATTTACAGTAGCTGTTCCATCTGCATTACCACATGAAGCATTTATTGTACTAATTGTTGCAGTAAGATCATTCTCTGTAACATTCACAGCCGTACTTGTTCCAAAACAACCGTTAGCATTTTCCACTGTAACAGTAATTGGATTATCAGCAATAGTTACTGTTTCCGTTTGAGCATTACCACCACTTGACCAGTTATAGCTCGAATACCCTATGCCTGCATCTAAAGTTGTGTTATTTCCTGCACAATATGTTAATGTTCCTGTAATTGTTGGTGTTGGAAGAGGGTTTTCTGTAACATTTACAGCCGGACTTGTTCCAAAACAACCATTAGCATCTTCCACTGTAACAGTAATTGGATTATCAGCAGTAGTTACTGCTTCCGTTTGTGTATTACCACCACTTGACCAGTTGTAATCAGAATACCCTGCGCCTGCATCTAAACTTGCAGTATTTCCGGCACAGTATGATAATGTTCCTGTAATTGTTGGTGTTGGAAGAGCATTCTCTGTAACATTTACAGCCGGGCTTGTTCCAAAACAACCGTTAGCATCTTCTACTGTTACAGTAATTGGATTATTTGCAATAGTTACTGTTTCCGATTGAGCATTACCACCACTTGACCAGTTGTAATCAGAATACCCTGTGCCTGCATCTAAAGTTGTGTTACTTCCTGCACAGTATGTTAATGTTCCTGTAATTGTTGGTGTTGGAAGAGCATTCTCTGTAACATTCACAGCCACACTTGTACCAAAACAACCATTAGCATCTGTTACTGTCACTGTAATTGGATTATCAGCTATGGTTACATTATCTGTTTGTGTATTTCCTATACTTGACCAATTATAACCTAAATATCCTGCTCCTGCATCTAAAGTTGCAGTATTTCCAGAACAGTATGTTAATGTTCCTGTAATTGTTGGTGTTGGAAGAGCATTTTCTGTAACATTTACAGCCGGGCTTGTTCCAAAACAACCATTAGCATCTTCTACTGTTACAGTAATTGGATTATTTGCAATAGTTACTGCTTCCGTTTGTGTATTACCACCACTTGACCAGTTGTAATCAGAATATCCTGTGCCTGCATTTAAACTTGCAGTATTTCCAGTACAGTATGATAATGTACCTGTAATTGTTGGCGTTGGAAGAGCATTTTCTGTTACATTCACAGCTGGGCTTGTTCCAAAACAACCGTTAGCATTTTCCACTGTAACAGTAATTGGATTATCAGCAGTAGTTACTGCTTCCGTTTGAGCATTACCACCACTTGACCAGTTGTAATCAGAATATCCTGCGCCTGCGTCTAAAGTTGCAGTATTTCCAGCACAGTATGATAATGTTCCTGTAATTATTGGTGTTGGAAGAGGATTTTCCGTTACATTCACAGCCGCACTTGTTCCAAAACAACCATTAGCATCTTCTACAGTTACAGTAATTGGATTATCAGCATTAGTTACTGCTTCGGCTTGAGCATTTCCACCACTTGACCAGTTGTAAGTTGAATATCACTTTCATTATTTATTTTATCTACATTAATACTATTTGTTACATTAATGATTATTGTATCTATATTAGAGCATCCATTAGCACCTTCTGAATATAACCAATAATAATATGTCCCTGCACCCATTGTACCCTCGACAACAATATTAGGAACAGTATCTCCTGTATTCCATAAATAATTTGGCAAATTATTTCCTCCTCCAATAATTACAGTCTGGCTTTCTGACATTGTAATATCATTACTAAGATTTACATCTGGTGCAGGTAATTGTGTTAGATTTATTGTTATTAGAGAATCACAAGCATTGGCATTAGGAATAGTGTCTAAATATGTTCCTGAACTATTCCATACATAATTACTACTTGGGGATGTATAAAAATTATTATCACAGACTGTTGGATAAATACTAGAACTTGTGCTACTATTGATTGTCAAATCTAGAGTAATAATACTATCGCAACCTACGGCATTTGGAATAGTATCTTGATATATACCTGTTGATGTCCATATATAATTTCCGCTGGGTGAAGTATAAGTATTACAAAATATAGGATTAATTGTTGAAAATGAACTATTATTAATAGTTAATTCAATAGTTATTAAACTATCACATCCTGATGCATTTGGAATTGTATCTAAATAAGATCCCGAACTTGACCAAATATTATTTCCACTAGGTGAAGTATAATTTCCACATGCAACAGGATTAATGGTTGCATAAGGTTTTATGACATTCAGATCAAGTGTATAAGTGCTGTCACACCCGTTTATAGTATTATAATTATCAGTGTATACTCCATGATAATAATAATCTCCATGCCACAAAATACTATCTCCATTACAAATAGTATCATATTCATAATAATTATAGATGGGGTATATATCTACACTTATTGAATCAGTGGAACTACATCCATAAAAATCAGTTACTGTTAATGAACATGTATAAGGACTATTAGTGGCTGTACCATTTGGCCAAATCATAGTTATTGGACCCTCTCCTGTACCATGAACAACATTTCCTGCAGGAAAATCCCAGATAAAAGTATCAGAAGGGAAAGAATAACCTAAATATGTTGCAATTGAATTATCTTCCTCACAAGCAGAGTAAATTGAAAAAGTAGAGACAGGATTCTGAATTATATTAATATTAATTTCTGGAAGTGTAATACAATTACTATTAATATCATATGTGATAGGACATATATAAAGTCCACCAGTTGAATCGGGGTAAAACATATTTCCTATTACACCAGGTCCTGCAAAAGTTCCACCAGAAGGTGTTGCTGATAAAGTAATTGGTGGTGAGTCTGCACATATATAATTATCAAATGTAAAGTCAATAATAGGTGGTTCTACTACTGTTACTGTTATAGTATCTGAATCTACATAAGAATCACCAGTTAAAGTGACAACATATTCCCATGTTCCAACTGGTGGATATTGAGGAGGTGGATTAAAATCATTATAAGTCCATGCATCATAATTATTTGTCCACAGAACTGTTTCCATTGAAGGAGGGCAAGAAATTTGAATATTATCTATTCCCCAAGTGTCCTGATCATTACCACTAGTTACATCCTGATACCACTGAAACTGAGTGTTTGGACCTGCAGCAGCAGATGGTACTTCTTCACATAAGTTAATCCAACTATACATCTCTGGCATAGTTGGAACCCAATAATTAATGTCAGACCAGATAACTCCTCCATTTGTAGAATATTGTAAATGTATACCTTCACTTGGCATATCAGGTCCTTCACAGGGATAAGATTGTCCTTCTATACCATAAACCATATCAAAACAAATATCACACCAATCAGTTACAATACAAGGAGGTGATGTAATATATCTGGGATAAGAAGCAGATGTATCAACCCACATATGAGGAGTGCCATCACCAACTCCACAAGGATTATTAAAAATAGGATTAAAATTTGATGTCCATCCACTACCAATTGTCTGACTGTTGAAATCATTAGATAATATGATAGTATCTTCACAATTGCCAGAAGAATTTAGAACAACATACTCTCCAAAACAAATTTGAAGAGGAGAACCAGAAGCTGTTATTTCACACTGGGCATTTGAAAGATTAATTATAAACAGAAAAATGAATAAGAAATATAGCTTCTTCATAGATATCAAATTGATAATACAAAGATAACAAAATCCTTTACAGCAAAAAGGCAGGGGTATTAGTACACGAGAGATCTGCTAGTATTTTATGGAACGCGATAGAAATCGCGCAGCAACTGTAGAAAATAGGACAATATTACTATTTGCTTCTTTCTAACTACATAATCCTATCATCAAACAACTTTACTTTTTAAAGCTGAACTTATAGAGAATTTATCTTTTGTTTTTGAGATTCTATCTTAGCCTATAATTATTCCTGACCTAGCCTAGCTATTCTCTTTTCTGATTCAAGCTATTTACTTTAGCCTCTTTCATTTCTTCAATTAATTTCTTCATCTTCATTTGTTCATCAGAAATATCAGTCCATTCTTTTGTCTTTCTTTTATTTAATTCCTGAACCTTTGATTTAAGTATTTCAAACAATTCCATATCATTATCTTCTCTTGCAGCTTTCATCTCAGTTTTCATATCCTCAATAAATTGCTGTTTTAGAGAAAGCGTCCCCCATTCTTTTGATAGAATTGTTTCTTCAGTATTTGCATTATCCATTACATGATCATTATTATCCGTATTCTTTGAATTCAATTCTGCCATTTGTTCAGCGTCTATTTCATCACTATTATTCTGCCACTCTTCTCTGTGCTCTAGTGGGACATCCTCAATATCTGGATATAAGAAATGATCAGCATACGCTTCTGGTGCATATTTTAAACGCAAATCTTCATAACCTTTTCGTTTTGCAACTATCCTGAAATCAAATTCTGTTCCATTTTGTGCAGAAGGAGCATGAACAATAAAACAATCATTCTGTTTTTCAACCCACCATTCACCCATATTTCCATTTGGAGTAACAAATACCTTCATAGAATGCTGGTCATTAATTGTCACTGTCATGAGGTAATCTTCTTTTATCTTTACAATAGACTTCCCATTATTAATCTCTCCATTACCGAAATCTTCAAACCAGTTTTCGGGCGATTCCTGACAATATAGAGATTTTGGGCCTTCTTCTGTGCGAACAGTTGCAGCTTTTGTTCCTGTACATGTAAAATTACCTGCAGCATATACTGCATATGATGCTGTTGACCCACCAGAACCATAACCATAAATGCCATAGACATAAGTGCCATTGTATGCATAACCGCGGACTCCGTAATTAGAAGCAACATCAGAACTTCTAGATGAACTAAAATAACCACAATATGATGTTCCTGAACTATAATTGTACAAATAATTATACAAACCATATCCTGTTCCTGTACCATATTTATACAAACTATTTCGTATCCCATATTGAGAGGAATTATTAGAATTACTTGTATTATTTCTAACATAATTATATATCCCATAATCTGTTGCATATCCAGCATATTGATTATCAAGATAATTGTAAATTCCATACTTAGTTCCTGAAGTTGTAGCTGAAGCATCAACATGAAGCTTCCCTGTTGGGGTAGTTGTTCCAATGCCGACAGAAGTTTCAAATGTAGTATA
>CAYTAU010000130.1:0-8353 GCA_964435855.1 uncultured Bacteroidales bacterium
TGGAGTTCGATCTACTGGCCTTTCTCCTGCGCAATCCCGGGCATGTCTTCACGCGCCTGGAGCTGCTGGAAGCGGTGCGTGGAACAACGTACGAGAGCTTTGCCCGCTCGATCGACTCGCACGTGAAAAGGCTGCGGGAGAAGATCGAGCCAGATCCTTCCTCACCACGCTACGTGCAGACCATATTTGGAATCGGCTATAAGCTGGCAGATGATGGAGGCGAGAAATGAGGTTCTTCCGACACCTATCGTTTCAGACCAAGCTTGTCGTGTCGCTCATCCTGGTCATCGTGCTCACGACCGTCCTTGGCTACCTCCTCATCCACGCGGCGATCAATCGAGCATTCACCGATTTTTCCAAGCACAATATGAGCAATCAGGATCTGGTCTTCCAACAGATGCTCGTAGAATACTACGAGCGCAACGGGAGCTGGAGCGGCCTCGACCGCCTGTTCCTGCGCAACCGGGATGTGCTCCCATTCGTCATCGCCAATGCGGATGGAATCATCGTCAGTGCTCCCGATCTCCATATGATTCGCGATCAGCTCTCTCGCGGCGAACTGGCAGCCGGCCTTCCGATCGTCGTTGATGGCAAGACAGTTGGAACTCTCCTCTCGCGAGGGCTCCTGCGGTTGCGCGACCCGGTCGAGAAGCACTTCCTGGGCACAGTCACCGTCTCGCTGTGGACATCGGCGGTTATCGTCAGCCTAATCGGCATACTCCTCAGCATCTTCCTGTTTAGGCAACTGACCGGACCGCTGAAGCGTCTCAATGCAGCCGCCGGAGAGATTGCCCGCGGAAAACTGACGAGCCGTGTGGAGGTGCACAGTCAAGACGAACTCGGTCACCTTGCTGACTCGTTCAACAAGATGGCCGCAAGTTTGGAGAAGTCTGAACAGGCAAAGCGACGGATGATCGCTGATGTATCGCACGAACTGCGTACGCCGATCAGTGTTGTGCGCACTGGGCTGGAGGCGATGCGTGATGGTCTGTTGGAGGCAACACCGGCGAACATCGCCGCGTTGCACGACAAGATTCTGTTGACGACACGCCTTGTGGGAGACCTGCAACAGCTCGCCCTCGCCGACGCGGGGCAGCTATCGATCCACAAGGAAGCACTCGATCTTACAGAACTTGTCGAGCGGATACGTGCAACCGTGGAAGTCGAACTTGAGGATCGCGGAGTCGCACTGCGGATAGACATTCCCGTAGATCTGCCGCACGTTCATGCCGATCGTCAGCGAATCGAGCAGGTGCTATTGAACCTGCTCGCCAATGCCATGCGCTACACACCATCAGGTGGTGCAATCAGCATCGCCGCCAAGAGCACGGATGAGAAGAGGGTGCAGGTAAGCGTCTGCAATAGCGGACCAGGCTTCTCCAAAGAAGATCTGGAGCACGTCTTCGACCGCTTCTACCGCGCTGATGCTGCACGAACCAGAGAGAACGGAGAATCCAGCGGTTCCGGCCTCGGCCTGGCCATCGCCAAAGCTCTGATCGAAGCGCACGCTGGTAAGATCTGGGCAGAGAACCCTTTAACAGGTGGTGCCTGCTTCCACTTCACGCTGCCGACTGTGTGACGTGTTGCGGAAATCGACGGCCGAGGCCTTTCTTCGTTTCGTTGAGTACTTAAGCTCACTGCCTGTTGCGCGTCTTGACTACAATGCAGCCTCCCATAATCAGGGCTTGCAGTGGATTGCGTAACGCCCACGAAACTGTGACACCACTTAAGTCGTGCAATCATGCATTTCAAATGCAAAATTGCAAGGAACAAGGGAAACGCAACGCCACTGCACGCTACGCCACGTCCTGTAAGGATGCTACGTCTGCGTGAAACAGCCCGAAAAGAGCTCACAGCTTACCATAAAGTATGGAAGTCCCTCTGTGCCTAGTACTTCACAAAACCAATCTGGAAGTACCTTGGTACCTTGACCGCTTGCCGCAGATCTATCCCCTTATTGCGCGCCAGCCTAGCTATCTCACACTTGTGCTCCTTTAAAGTACGTAATCCGAAAAGAATACCTGTGATGTCTCCTGGAAGATTCCCCAAGATATTCCCATTCGTTAGGAAAACCCGCCATTCCTGTTCGTTCTTCCACTTCTTGGACTTCGTATACATAACGGTCTCACTTAGTAATCCTGGGCTTTCGAACAAGTCGGCCCATGACACTTCTGGGTAGGCATGTACATAACGCACCTGCCTGGTGGCAGTAGAACCAAGGACATTCTCTGGTCTCCTCCGAAGTTCAATGCATATTCCTTCATGCCCTTTTGCATAGTGACTCCACATTGGAATGCTATCAGAGATTGTACTCAGACACAGAACTCCCTGTTGTTTCAGAGTCCTACGAACTTGCTTGATCCCCTCTTTTACTCTTGTTTCGTATCCGCCAATTGCAGCCCCACCCTCGCTTCGGAGAGATCTGATCTTCTGTTCCACTTCCTCTGCCTTCTTATTCAGCTCTTCACCTTCAGATCGGATACGTTGTTCAAATTGATCCGACGAGACGCTGCTAATGATATCTATGTTGCAGTCAAATGGGTCATTCAGCTTATCTGGCTTTGGATAATATATGCGTCCAGTCGTCAAAATATCGATCACGCGCTCATACTTGTCGAAGTACTTATACAATCTCGTTATCTTGGGATGTTCCATAGCGTTAATCTGCTCAGCGTGATCGGTACTTGATCTCCCAGCGATAGATGTTCGCAAAAAGCCACTCGTCTTTTCCCAAGTGCCTTAATGTTCATATCTCCACCTCTCTGTCTGTTTACTGTACGTGTCACTTTTCTTGATGATCGTGCGCAAGTGGTTTTTCGTAAACACACTGCCAAGCAAATCGCTTGCACTTGTAATGCTATACGCCGCTCCATCAACGTCATAACACAAATTCATCGCCATTAGAGCCTCTCCCCTATCGTTGCATATTCGCGTTGAAACTGGGTCTTCGTTACTCGCACACGTGTTGTAGCCTATTGATGCAACATCTCCGGCATCTACATCATACCTGCTTACACAGATGGAATTTCCGTTGTTATCGTGCATGACATCCCTCGCAGATTAAAGATTGCCTGATCCGCTATAGCAACTCATCATTTGGATATTGCGCCGCGTATTCTCAAGTTGGTAGTGTGCCAACTGCCTCTGTGCTTCGCTGTCTGTTCATCCATCTGTGGGTTGACAGGAAATCACTGCTTTATCCCAGCTAAACGGTTCACGGAGATCATTCCAGGCCCTAATCTCACTCAGTTCGTTTACTGCCCTCTTCGCTGTTCGATCGTCCCATCTTCCGTTTCCATTCTTCCAGCTCAGGGTCTTCCGCGTTCATTCTGTCTCGTTCTCGCTGCTTTCTTTCCTCTTTGCTCAGTAAAGGAACGGCCACTATCGCGATGACCGTAAATATGCCGAAGACGAGTCCAGAGAAAAACCATCCGATATTATCCCTATTCTTCTGCAGGGCGATATACGCGCAAAGACACGCTGAGCATACCCAACCGACTATCACGTAGATTATGTAAGTCGTGTAGATCGTGTCGATCATCTGCTTCCTCCCTTTATTTTACATCTCTCGTTCATCGCCCCCCCCTATGCGAGCACTGCCTCCGCCCAATGAAAGGATTTGAGATCTGTCTCTGCCTCCTTGTCGATCCCTGCTTTGGTTGTATGGTGCTTCACTATCAGTTATTCTCAGCTTCATTCTAACGGCGGGCTTCGGCGTCTTTCTCAGCCTGTATTTGCTTTGCTTCTACCAGATCAATCCTTGCTTTGTGACCGTGTTTGCCTAGTAGATGCACAAGATTCCCTCCACTGAGAAGAGTGATCGGTAGTCCCTTCACGTATTCATATGAATCGGGACCAAAATCCGAGGTGGTGATCAGAATTCCCTTGTTCGCGCCTTCCTTGACAACCGTACCGTAAAGATCACGTACAGCGTCTGCTCCTACCGTATTTGTGTATCGTTTTGCCTGCAGGATGATCTTTCCCCCACGGATTGGGTCGGGATCGAAGACAACTGCGTCAACGCCTCTATCACGACTAGCCTGGGTGATCTTCACAACGGCATCACGCTCTGCAAATTCAGCTTCAAAGAGTTCGCGTATTAGATGTTCGAAGTCTTCCCAATCCATTGCTGCCAGATTTGTTCCCTCGGCCAGTCCATTTGCGATACTCCTTCCCTCAACGAAGCGATTGTCTTCGGTGTCCAGCTGCAAGAGAGGCGCAACAGGGGCAAGAGCGTGAAGCTTTGTACTGCCAACACCCTTCAGCGTCTTGAAGCAAGCCTTAGGCTCCACCCGGCTCAGATCGATCTCCTCAAGCGCCTTCCGCGTTGCCTGAAGAGAGAGAATGCACGGGTTAATATCCCTGCCAGTTCCCCGATCCACTTCCTTTACCCATCCGTTGAAGGTAACAAGATCAAGAACTCCAAACTGGTCAGCAGCGAAAAGCTCGTAAGTCGTGCGCAAACAAATCTGGTAGGCAACGGAATCATACAGCGCTTGACTGTCTTTTTTACTGAGGTGCTTCTCTGCCAAAGCCTTTCGTGTCTTGACGTACGCAACCTCCCTCAGCGTGGGAAGCGCTCCAGGCGAAGGAAGCTGATAGTCACAGACGAGGATCTTTGTCTCCCGGTTGTACGCAATCGTGAACTCGTGAGGGAAGTAGTCGGGGTAGTCTGATCTCTCAAGCACAATTGAGAAAAAGTCCTCAATAGCGGCCCGCTCGCCCGAGGTGACGGCTTCCTTGAAAGAACTCACACGAGCCTTCTCATCTTTCTCATGCTGTTTCTTGCGATTCTCCCAAGTGGCGACATCATTCTTCCACTTGGGCAGCAACCGCTCGTTTTCCTGGCGTATCCATTTCTCCCACTCTTCGAGCAATACTGTATAGCGTTCTAGAGCCTCAACGGCCTTCTCCCACTTAGAATGATCATGCTCAAAGCGCTGCCAGGCTTCCTCTTTGCGTTTCCTCCAGCGACTTGGGATGAACACATCCAGAAAGGAAGCTCCCAATTCAGGTTGGTATCGATCTTTGCTCTCAAGTGGTTCTTCCCCAGCCTCCTCCGGCTTGGTTGGGCGCTCTGGTTGACCTTGAAGTATCGGTCTGGAAGGCTTGCTCTCCGTGAAAGAAGACTCCAACTCCGACCACTCAACACGGCAGCTAGGACGCACGCCTTCGTGGAGGATGCTTTGGAGCTTGCGGAGAGCGGCTTGAGCCTGCTCTGTCCTTTGTTCAGCGGTGGCTTCCGCCGAGAGAATGAACTTCTGGGTGTGCCATTGCTGATCCCATGATTGGATCCATGCTGCCGCCTTGCTGGCCGCCACGAAGTACGAGACATCTCGTATGACATGGATCGCATTGAGGTCCTTGTGTGTGATCACGATCTCGGTTCGTGGAAGACCACGTGCCGTGTGCGTTGTCTTCTCCTCCCAGGTGACTCCTTCAGGAAGCTCCATTTGCTGTGTCATTTAGGAACATTATAGCGAATGCAGGTAATCACGACTATTCCACAGGCTGCGCTACTGAATTCCGATTCGATGCCTTGTCGCTCAGCGTCTTGCGGAAGAAGCAAAGTGGTCAGATACTGTATTACGCATACTGTAGCGCCAGATCTTTGCTTTTGGTGTTTTGCCTTCTCACTCAACGCTCTGCCTATGGTCATACGCTCTGACAATCCAATTCCTTCCCCGGTCCTTTGACAAGAAACGCTTCGCGTACGTTTCGAATAACGGCGAAAATTGCTAACCACAAACCAGAAAGGGGCATGATTCGCTCTATTCGTCCGGTATCGCGTGGAACGGGTTCATCGCTGGATGGTAGTCGTATTCGTAACCGGACCCAAAGATGCGGTAGGCAACATCTCCAATTCCATCTCCATCGGCATCCTTGTACCCGTATTCGCTCCAGTAGTTTCCAGTTCCCTTGCCATCGTTCCACAGGTTGCACGCCTCGCTCGCCGCACGGCAGGAGAGGAAGTCGTTGTAGTAAATGCGGTTTCCACCACCAGCAAGCGATAAGATGGAAATCCCAATCTTACAGTGATCGAACACGTTATCATGCACAGTATTGTTCATTGCGTTCTCGTAGAACAGGATCCCCGGCCCTCCTGCACGAAAGAGATTCTCATGGACATCGTTGTTAGAGCTGTTGAGAATGAACAAAGCTGCATATTCATTCTCCACAAAGGTATTATCACTGATGCACACATTGTCACTATTCTCAATGGCAAGCCCGAAGAAACTGTTCTCCATTTTGCAGCCAGTGATACACGCCATCTTCACATCCACAAGGTTAATAGCCGTGGAGCTTGCGCCAAAGACGCGACAGCATTCGATGGCAAATGCCTTTGTCGTCCCTTCCACATGCACACCAAACGAAGTATCCGTGGCATCAATCAACCACCCCACGATCAGATACGGATCCTCGCTAGTTCCCGTTCCCCCGACGACACCACTCTCCACTGTAAAGCCATCATCGCCGAGGATTTCGATCGGTGCATGCGGAATCAAATCCTTTTCCGCGCCAATCCCTGTCGCGAACCATGCCAAAGCAGCCGCACCAAAGAGAAACGCAATTGCCATTCGCCTACGTATCCCTGACCTTCCCGTTGGGCTCATGTCCCACCTCGGTTGATATCGGATAGACCGAGTATATCGACACAACAACAGATACGGAAGTCCGCTTGATCGACCTCTCTCTGGAGCACATAGGTGATCACGTCTGGGAGAATGGCAACCAGCTACTACATTGTTACCCAGTGACGCGAGTCCTCGGCTGCGCGAACTCCATGTCCGATGTGACAGACTCAACGCAAGTGCAGCGTAATTCTAAGTGCTTGCTCAACCTCGCGCATCGTATCCGGCTGAAGTTCACCCAGGCGCACGAGCAATCGAGTCTTGGCTACCGCTCGAATCTGTCCCGTCAGCACCACCGAATCCTTGGTAAGACTGCCCTCTGGGGCTTTCACCAGAACATCACTCGGATAGGGTCGAGAGACGTGGCGCGCATCGGTCACCGGACAGACGACAATCACTGGGCTGGCCTGATTGATCGCATCGCGCGAGACGACCACCGCGGGTCTGCTGCCGCGCTGCTCCGAGCCTTCTACAGTATCGAGCCTCAGCGAATACACTTCGCCACGACGAGGATACTCTCCCGCAGAAGCTTGCAGCGGAGAAGAATTCATGATTCCTGGCCTTCCCCTAGCTGAAAGGCCTCCCAATCGGAATGCTCTAGCTCTTGGGTTATCTGCAATGCCAGTTCCCGGTATGGTTCATCCTCAGCCATTGCTTTGAATCGGGCGTCAATCTCGGCCTCTTCTAGGCTGTGGAGATACACATCAATCGCCTTGGTAATCAGCTGGTTGCGACTGCGTGCTGCTCCCCGCTCAACAGCCGTATCGGCCCACTTCACCAACTCTCGTGGTAGATCGACAGTCAAGCGTGTCTTTGTTGGTTTCATATGATGCCCCCCTGGTTCCTGACTTTGAGCCGGCCTGGTCATTGTACAAAGTGCTATCGACAAGTGCAAGCATAATCCGAAGGCATGTAGACATAGTCCACCACTGGCCTTGTACTCCAACCCCTCCCTCTGCACGCACAGCTCGACCGCCTACTCCTGATCGGTGCTCCTCACAGGCGGAGTGCAGCATCTGATGAGTAGACGCCTACGCCCGGATTGTCAACTACGCCTACATGTATGACACTTCTCTTTCCGTGCACTTGTGCCTTTGAAATGCATATCTGCAGGGATCACGGCAGAAGAAATCCGGATTGTGGAAGATGCCAGTTGTATACCTTGGTTGTACAATTGACCATGATTCTTGTACAGGCAATGCCGCGACTCTCTCAAGATGACGATTGAGCAAGAGCAGGAGGAATCCCAATGAAAAGCTATCGTAAGGAACTGTGGTTTGAGATACCCACACGTCGAGCGTTCATCAACATCACGCCGCAGGTGGAGGGCGCCCTATGCGAAAGTGGGATCAAGGAAGGACTATGCTTGGTGAATGCGATGCACATCACGGCAAGCGTATACATCAACGACGACGAATC
This sequence comes from uncultured Bacteroidales bacterium, assembly GCA_964435855.1. Taxonomy (GTDB): domain Bacteria; phylum Bacteroidota; class Bacteroidia; order Bacteroidales; family CAYTAU01; genus CAYTAU01. The sequence continues at coordinate 8,052 of CAYTAU010000130.1, forward strand.
CGGCCTCCTCGCCGATTACGAAAAGTGGCTCGAAGGATTAGCCCCGCATGAACCGATCTCCCAGTATCGCCACAATCGCACCGGGGAGGACAATGGGGATGCGCACCTCAAGCGTCAGGTAATGGGCCGCGAAGTAGTGGTGGCGATCACCGAGGGTAAACTTGACTTCGGCCCATGGGAACAGATCTTCTACGGCGAGTTCGACGGCCGCCGCAAGAAACGCATCCTCGTAAAGATCATCGGCGACTAGAACATCTCGCTCCTCGCTGTCTTGAGTTGGTTACCGAAGAAGCGGTACTGAA
>CAYTAU010000131.1:0-8282 GCA_964435855.1 uncultured Bacteroidales bacterium
GCCTTCTTTGAAACATAAAAAAAGTGGTCGGAATTTCTTCCGACCACCCTTGGTTGGTTACTCCCCTTTTTGTTTTTTTGAAACTATATAGATAATTACGTTTTTTCAAAAAGATTTATTTAATATTTTTGAAATAAATTCTATCAATTATTTATCCGAAACATTGGGATGGAAAACAATGCGTTGTGTGATTTTATCTCACACAAAGACTGCAAAGAAAAAATACGCAAAGCTCGCAAAGAGTTAATAATATAATATTTTTCATTAACCCCTTGGTTTATCAAGGGGGCTAATACATATCAATATTGCTGTTAATAACCGTTTTAATGGTTTATCGTGAACGGTTACAAAATTATTATTAACTTCGGATTTTAAATTTGCAAAATGATTTTAGTAACAGGTGGTACCGGTTTTTTAGGGGCACATTTATTATTTCATCTTATTAATTATAAAGATGAAAGTATCAGAGCTATTTATCGTAACACAAGCAATTTTGATCTTGTTAAAAAAATATTCTCATATTATACTGATAACAAAAATCTTTTTGAAAAAATTAAATGGATTAAAGCTGATATTTTAGATTTTCATGATGTTTCTGAAGTCTTAAAAGGTGTTTCACATGTTTATCATGCAGCAGCAGGAGTTTCTTACGATTTTCGTGATAGAGACAAAATTTACAATATAAATGTAAATGGGACTTCAAATATTGTTAACGCTTGTCTGCAAAATAATATTGAAAAACTTTGCCATGTTAGTTCAATTGCAACACTTGGAGAGACTGTAAATGGTGAAACGATAAATGAAAAAACCTTATGGCAATCAACTGATAGTAACTCCGGTTATTCTATCAGCAAATTTAATGCGGAATTAGAAGCATGGCGTGGCATAACCGAGGGTTTAAATACTGTAATTGTTAATCCTTCTGTTATTCTGGGTTATAACAATTGGGATAACGGAAGTTCTGCTTTGTTTAAAAATATATATAATGGATTTAAATATTACACTAAGGGATACACAGGATTTGTTGATGTTGCAGATGTTTGTAAAATAATGATACAATTAATGGAAAGCAATATTGTTAATGAAGCCTTTATTTTATCATCAGAAAATGTTTGTTATAAAAATCTTTTTGAAATGATTGCCGGTTCAATAAGTATTAAACCTCCTGTAAAATATGCTACTACATTTTTAACCGGTTTAGTGTGGAAACTTGATTTGTTAAGAAGCAGAATAGCAGGCAAGCAAGCCTTACTAACAAAAGAATCTGCAAGAACATCGCATAAAAAGCTATTATATTCTAATAAAAAAATAATGGAACAATTTAACCAACTAGAATTATGTAATAAACCATGTTGTACATTTACACCTGTTGCAGAAACTATAAAACTTCTTGGCGAAAGTTTTATTGAAGAGAAAATAAAAAATGCCTAAAGTTTTTACTCTAAAAACCACTTTCCCAATAGCTACGTCTTTACCTGTAGTTACTTTTATTATATAGATGTCTTTTGTTTGTTTGCTTAAATCAATAACATCACAGTTATATAGATTCATGTTTTCTTTTTAGTTTCACTACAAGAAGTTCACTCACTCTTTATTACCATCAATTACATTTACAAAAAGTGTTTTGTATTGTTTTTTACAAAACAACGAATTGGTTTCGGTAACATTTATACTTCCGGAAAAATTTCCCCAGTCTAAAGTAATTATGTTAGAATTATCGTTTTTAATAACTACACAAGCGTTTGGGAAAGTCCATTCATAAGTTGATTTATCTGTATAAGGAACTCTATAGCTTATATTTCTTTCTCCTTTTTCAACAACTGTTTTTCCACTTATCACAGGTGTTGTAATCAATCCAAAATCATAAGCGGTCCATAAAGTAGAATGAAAATCTTTGTCTTTTGCAAAAAACCCTATTATGCCACCTTCTGTTTTGCACGATCCGGGGTTTACCAGTAATGCATGACTCAACCTGTTCACTTTATAAAAAATAACAACATCTTTATTTATGGAATCACGATAGACATTTCGTTCAATGTCTTTATTATTCAAAAATTGCGTGACTGTTTCAGATGGTTGTATAGAAATATTGTGCAGATTGGTCCATTGCTCCATTAATTCAACTCCATTTCTTTTGCTCACTATCCAGTCATTATTACCTTGATAAATAATCATATTAGGGTACCCACCGGTGTAACCGGGATTACTTTTACGAACAACATTTCCCCATTCTTGTGGCGATTTCATTCTCCATCCAAACATAGCCATTGAAGCGGTAATTAGTCCTTTTCCGGCTTTATAAGGTGCTCCTGCAAAAATAGCTCCTGAATTAAATGTTCTTGGATAATCTACCATCATAATTACGCTCATGGCAGCACCTGCTGAAAGACCTGTGATGTATACTTCTGAAGAGTCAATGGCGTAATTGGCTTTCATATAATCGATCATTTTTTTTATCGAATAATTTTCGCCTCTATTTTTCTTAATGTGTTTCCTTTTATACCATTTGAAACATTTCATCGGATTGTTGATAATTCGTTGTTCAGGATACAATACATAAAAACCGTATTCATCCGCCAGTTTGTTCCAACCGGTTTGTGTAGCTACAGTACCTGCACACTGCATGCAGCCATGTAATACCACTACTATTGGCATTGCTTTGTTACTGTTTGCATTAGGAGGAATATGTAGATACATTTTTAAATGTCCTTTGTTTCTTCCGAAGTGCTTGACACGAATCAATGACTGTGAACATATAGATGCAGAGAAAAATAGAATGAAGAATGTGCTGATTAGTATTTTCATCGTTTCTACTTTTATAAATTCATAAAATGTGCTTTAGTAACCAAGTAAAACAACCTAACTTAGGTAGACAAAACCCAACAAAGTGTATTATTTATTATCAATGCTCTGCTTAATTTCTTGAATCAATTGTTTTTGCTCTTGTAATTGTTCTTTCAGTTCGTCAATTTCCTTTTGTTGTTGCTCAATAATTGCTTGTTGTTCCTGAGTAGCTTTTACCAAAGGTACAGTAAACTCTGCATAACGTAAACTATAAAAATCGTTTTTGTTTTTAGGTTTATCAACTCCGCTAAAATCAAATCCAAGGTCACTTGCAGCTTTTTCTACTTCCTGAGCTATAAAACCTGTTTGTAAAATTGCTCCTTTAGCTTTTTCAGATTCCATATCACGTAAATCTTGAGGGATATTAAGAAATTCAGCAATATAATTCATGTCGGGATGATAAGTTACAGGACGAAGTTTCAAAATAAAATCAAGTCCGGGAACAGTTTCTTTAATATCTTTTTTAAATCTTTTGTCAGAATAGGTCCCCCAACTTACCTGTCCGCGTATACTTGTAACATTCGTATTTCCAATGCTTATCTGATTACTTGCAGTAATAGGAGCAAGATAACCAAATGCAGAAGAATTTGAATAACTGGCACCGTTCTCATAAGCAAAAGCACCTACTGCAGTATTATTAAAGCCATCGGTATTGTTAAACATGGCTTTTTGCCCAATAGCAATATTGTTATTTTTATCAACATTTTTTTGAAGAGAGTTAAAACCAATAGCTATATTGTAAGAACCGTTATTATTTAAATTAAGTGCTGCTGTTCCAATACCAACATTCTGTTGTCCGCCAATATTAGTAAAAAGAACCTGATTTCCCACAGCAGTATTTCCTAATCCTACTGTATTTGAAGTAAGATTCATGTACCCTACAGCTGTATTGTATGAAGCAGTGTTACTTGCTAAAGCTCCAACACCCACGGCAGTATTGTAAAGACCTGCAATATTGGCACTTAGAGAATTGTAACCACAAGCTGTGTTTTGGGCACCGGTTGAAGTTGAACTTCCTGATTGAGTACCTATAAAAGTATTTCTATTATCTGAAAGGTTATCTGCGGATCCAGCTCCTTCACCAATAAATACAGAATTGCCTGTATTAAGAAATTCTAAAGTTCCTTTGGTTTTTAATCTCCACTTTATTGTATTATTTGTTCTGATATCAAGGTCTTTATTATCGGTAGTACCAATAAAATCTGTTCCTACTATAGTTCCTGTATTACCGTCAAGCTCCCATCCGGCAACTCCTGCTGTTATATATCCTGCATCGTTGGTAAATGCACTTACATTGGTTGGTGCACCTGAAAGACTAGTGTAGTTCCCGTCAAAATCGTCGGTTGCATCTGTATCAATGTTAATAGGTATACCTGGTAAATTACTCCAGTTTTGCAATTCATTGCTTGGGTCAGCGTCAGCATCATCCGGGTCAGTAATATATACTGCATCATTTGTAAATGTACTTACATTGGTTGGTGAACCTGTTAAACTGCTGTAATTTCCGTCAAAATCGTCGGTTACATCTATATCAATATTGGCAGGTATGCCGGGTAAATTACTCCAATCTTGCAATTCATTGCTTGGGTCAGCATCAGCATCATCAGGGTCAGTGATATATCCTGCATCATTTGTAAATGTGCTTACATTTGTAGGTGCTCCCGTTAAACTGCTGTAATTACCATCAAAATCGTCGGTTACATCTGTGTCAATGTTTGCAGGTATACCTGGTAAAGTACTCCAATCTTGCAATTCGTTAGTTGCATCGGCATCGGCATCATCAACCAAATCTACTTCTACAGTTTTTGCATGCAAAGCGTAAGGCACACTCATAAGCTGACTAACACCCATTGTTTGATACACAGTACCGCCGGTAACATCAATTTCTACCTGAATAAAGTATATGTCGGAACTCCAATTTATAGTTACAAGGTTACCATAAGCAATTGTACCCGTACCAATATTAAGGTTCATTAGCCCAAAATCGTTTGTGGTATCTGTAAAAGTTTCTAAATAAACCATTGTTCCGCTTGAGCTTCCTTGAAGAATAGTTATCATTACACCAATACTCTGGTTAGGTATTATTACGCCTCCGTTATCTCTTACTACTGCCTGATAACTAAAACTCGGTGGCGTCTGTGCATATATACAAACACTTAGCATTATTGCAATAAATGTGTAAAGTAATTTTTTCATAATTAAATTATTTTAATTTTTTGTGTTATTAATAATATTCTCAAAGATACATAAATTTATAATAATACCGATTACAATTATCTGAAAAATTGGAAATCAAATTGGTATAATTTGACAAATAAAAAACCGCTATCAAAATATGATAACGGTTTTTTTAAAATTATTGAAAAATTAATAAATAATCAATTTGTCTATCATTTCCTTATCACTAACTGTAGCTTTTATTATATAAACTCCTTTTGGAAAATCAGATAAGTTAATAGTTTTATTAAGTTTATTTGAAACTATCTCAAACTTGTTGTTATATATTACTTTTCCGGTTATATCAATAATCTCAAATTTTAATTGACTATTGTCAATTCCAAAATATGTAATGTTCACAATATCGTTAGCAGGGTTTGGATAAACTTTAAAATTAAATACATTATTATCTTCAATAAATAACCCACTTGCCACAGTTACAATTGATGTATCAATAGTAACACATGAATTTCCATTATCAGTTACACTTACCCAATATATGTAAACTCCTACTCCCAGTATACTACCTTCTACAACTATAAAAGTAGATGTTTCTCCTGTATTCCACAAATAAGAATCATATCCTGCAGTAGCTCCAAGAATTGTAACATTGTCAGTTGTTATATAAGTATTTTCCTCAAGTCCAACATTTGGAGATTCCAAAACTGTTAATGTAACAGTATCTGAAATTACAGAAAAATAATCATTATAAATATAACAACTGTACTCTCCTGCATCGCTTAATTGTGTTGAACTAATTGTTAGTGTACTGTCTAATGCATAAGTTGAATCTATTGCATTAATAATATCTACACCATTAAATCTCCATTGATAATAAACAGGGACAACTGATGTAGTACTAACACTAAATGTTGAAAGATAATTTGAGCATACTGTAAGATCTTGCGGCTGACTTGAAATTGAAATTAACTGATAAACTATTATAATAGTAGTATCTTCTGCTAAAAGGAACCTGTTATTTTCATCATCAAAATTACTGGCTACTGCTGTATATGCTTTTGCGTTATAGGCAAATTGACCTTCTAAAATTCCACTAATAGATAATGCCCAGGTTGCATCAGTATCATTCACAAGAACTGTTCTAGCAGTACCAAGCATTTCGCTAAGCCACATTTCGTTTTCACCACCTGTTGCTATAAAAGTATCAATTACTGCACCTTCGTATAGAATAATTGTTTCATCGCCTGGCTGCATATTATATCCAAAATTAAACAGCATATCAAAAAGATAATCTGTTGTAAGATCAACACTAAATGAATCGGGATAGTTAACAACAATATCAAAACTTGCATAATTGCCAATTTCTATAAGAACAGAATCTGTCATGACTATACTAATACTATCAGCTGCATGACTAATTGCTTGCATTAAATCTTCATCAACAGCATATATTGTAAATTCATGACTGGTAACATCTAAAGCTCCTGAAAGTTCTGCTCCCAAAATAGTAACCGTAACATGCGTTGAATCAACATCAAAATCATTAGTGTCATTATAAGCTAAATAGAGATTTAATGTTAATGCATCAACATATTCAACCATTTCAACAATTACACTTTCTGGTGCATTATTAATTACAAAATTTGCTGAATCAAGAATTGTGTCCGATAAAGTTTCATAAGTTAGTTCTAAAATAAGCATTCTGTCATCAAGTATATTCTCAACAAGTGTTGTATCAGATGTAACAGTTATTATTGGAGTTTCAGGATTAGCTATAATTGTAAGGTCATTACTTGTTATATCAACTCCACTAATAAATTCAGCACTATCAATTGTTACATTAACTGTTGTATAATCAATATCAAAATCGGTTCCGTCAAAAGCAATATAAAGAACAGCATTAACGGAATCGGTATATATTACGCTATCGATTGTTGTTCCTGTCGGCACGTTATTTAAGCTAAAATTTGTAATACTTAAAGTATCATCCATAAATTGTTCGTTAATGACTGATATAGATAAATATCTATCATCAAGATTATCTTCAGTCATAATTGTATCAGATGTAATTATAATTGCTGCTATTTCATCATGTGCATAAATTGTAGTTTCATTACTTGTAAGATCACTTGCTCCTGTTAATTCTGCTCCGGCAATTGTTACACTAAAATGTGTAGAGTCCAAATCAAAATCAGTACCATCAAAAGCAAATTCGAGAGTAATATTATTTACAGAAATATAAATAAGTGTATCAATTGTTAAACCTGCCGGTGCTTCGTTTAGAGTAAAATTGTTTACATCAAAAACATTGTCTGCATAAGTCTCATTAGAAAGAATCAAATTTAAACTTCTGCTATCTAATGTTGGTTCTGTTAAAAATGAATCTACTGTAAGAATTAGTACAGGGGTTTCAATTACTGCAGTAATTGTAAGGTCATCACTTGTTAGTGGAGTACCAAGGTTTAATTCTACTCCGGCTATTGTTACATTAACTGTTGTATAATCAACATCAAAATCGGTTCCGTCAAAGGCTAATGCAAGGTCTGCATTGTTTGCATCGGTGTATGATACACTTTCAATTGTTGTACCTGTAGGAACATTATTTAATGTGAAATTAATCTGATTGAGAATTGCATCAGCAAAAGTTTCATTTGTTAATGTTAAAGTTAAAACCCTGTCATCAAGATTTGATTCATCCATCGCAATATCAGGTGTTATTGTTAAAACAGCGGCTTCTACAATTGCAGTAATAGTAAGATCATCACTTGTTAATGGTGCTGCTAGATTTAGTTCTGCTCCAGCTATTGTTACATTAACTGTTGTATAATCAATATCAAAATCAGTTCCGTCAAAGGCTAATGCAAGGTCTGCATTGTTTGCATCGGTGTATGATACACTTTCAATTGTTGTTCCAGCCGGCACATTATTTAAAGTGAAGTTAACCTGAGCAAGAGTTGCATCAGCAAAAGTTTCATTGGTTAAAGTTAAGGTTAAAACCCTATCATCAAGATTTGATTCATCCATTGCAATATCAGGTGTTATTGAAAGAGCTTCAATTAGAGCAGTAATTGTAGCATCGTCACTGGTGAGTGGATTCCCACCTGTTAGTTCAATACCTGCAATAGTAACATTAACAGTAGTATAATCAATATCAAAATCGGTTCCGTCAAAGGCTAATGCAAGGTCTGCATTGTTTGCATCGGTGTATGATACACTTTCAATTGTTGTTCCGGGAGGAACATTATTTAATGTAAAATTAA
>CAYTAU010000132.1:0-8210 GCA_964435855.1 uncultured Bacteroidales bacterium
CTTTATCTCAATATGAGAATGACGAGCTATTTAAATATTATTAATCATGAAAAAACATAATGTCTTTTTGTTTTATTATCAATTATGAATAATTGCATAGCAAACAAAATTGATATTAATATTGTTCCTTTTTATAAAATAATAGGAATTAGAGATTTCTTTTTTAATAACTCCAATTATCTGGCATTAAAAATAATGGATGGATTAGCAGGCATTTCATTTGGAATTAATTATAAGTTTTGAAAATGGAATTGATAAAATTTACAAGCTTATTTATTGTTTTATTATTTTTTTACTTACTGTTTTTTTATCGCTTGTAATTTTGATAAAATAAATTCCATTAGGTTCTTTTTGTAAATCTATTTCCTTTTTATTGCCTGTGTATATAGTTTTTCCTATTAAATTTATTATTTCTATTTTTTTAATATCCTTTGCTTGTATTTTTATTTTTCCTGTTGTGGGGTTGGGGTAAATTGAGATGTTAAGTTTATTATCATAAGTTTCAAGGCTTCCTATACTATTGTTTTCGTACCAGGCTATTTTATCATCATCATTAGAAGCCGAAAGTATATCTATATCAGAGTCGCCATCTATATCAATAGCAAATACCGACCAAGCACAATCTGCATTTGTAGATATGCTGATAAAATCCGGACTACCACCGCTTTCGTACCAAGCTATTTTATTATCATAACAAGAAGCCGAAAGTACATCTATATCGGAATCGCCATCTATATCAATAGCAAACACTGACTTAGCATTATCTGCATCTGTAGATAAGCTTTGCTCTGTAAAAATTTGGTTGCCATCGTTATTGTACAAAGCTATTTTATCATTATTAGAAGAAGCCGAAAGTACATCTATATCGGAGTCGCCATCTATATCAATAGCAAATACTGCGTTAGCACCATTTGCATTTGTAGTTATACTATGCTCGGTAAAGCTTTGGCTGCCATTATTTTCGTACCATACTATTTTGCCACTACTTCCTGAAGACGAAAGTACGTCTATATCGGAGTCGCCATCTATATCAATAGCAAATACTGATGTTGCACTATAAACATTTGCAGATATGATATGCTCGGTAAAATTTTGACTGCCATCATTTTCGTACCAAGCTATTTTATAATCATATCGTGAAGCTGAAAGTACATCAATATCAGAGTCGCCATCTATATCAATAGCAAATACTGAAATAGCATTATTCGCATTTGTAGATATGATATGTTCGGTAAAGTTTTGGTTACCATCATTTTCGTACCAGGCTATTTTATCATCAAACTCGGAAGCCGAAAGTACATCAATATCAGAGTCGCCATCTATATCAATAGCAAATACTGAAACACCACCATCTGCATTTGTAGATATGCTATGCTCTGTAAAATTTTGGTTACCATCATTTTCGTACCAGGCTATTTTAGAATCCCAAGAAGAAGCCGAAAGTACATCTATGTCGGAATCGCCATCTATATCAATTGCAAATACTGACTTAGCATGATCTGCATTTGTAGATATGATATGCTCGGTAAAGGTAATTTGTGCAAAGTTTTGTAAACAAAGTAATGATAATATTATTACAAGAAACAAAATTTGTTTTTTCATAGGTTTATTGTTTTATTAACTCCCAAAAATACACATATTTTACATACACATATTTATCAAGTCAGGGTTTTACTTTAAGTGAAGCAGAACCAAGAAAACCTTATTTGAATTTTTTCAAAATATCTTTCACTGCGTCTTTATGTATTGTAAATTCCATAATTTTTAACTTAATATAATCTTCGTGAAAGAAATAATAACCAAATTCCTTAGCGTTTTCATCGTTATTTCTGGAGCCCGAACTTGAGTCTTTTATCAAATACCATGTAGTGCCGTCTTCTTCATAACTTCCAACAACTTGCATACCGTGGTCATCAGTTGTTGTTTTATTTGAAAAACGAAATTGCCTAGCACTTTCATTAATATGATTAGATGGGATATCAAAACTTGGTATAACTCCAATTTGTGGGTCTCCTTTAGAAGAAATAAGTCCTGCCTCAGATACATCACCACCAATAACATAAGAATATCCGTTTTTAATACTCGATTTTACAACTTTCATATATTCATCAAGTGGCACATTATAGTAGTCTTCACTATTCCACCAATTATCGGGTACATCGTAAGAGCATTTTGTATAATATGGTTCTTGCATGTATGACAAAATTTCAATATAATCGTCCATATTTAATTTAAGTACATTGCTCAAATATTCTTTTGGTGTATATTCTTTACCTTCAATACTTATTTTTGTTGGGGGTTCTCCAATGTAATGATTCATAATCGACTTTATTGTTGAAAGTGTAGCTTCCTCATCCCAGGCATTTTGTTTTTTAATAGATTTTAAAAATTTATTCATTTCTGTATACATTTTCTCATGCGAATGGAATTTTCTGTTATTCAATAAACCTGTATATGCTTCATAAGGAACAATGCCATGTTTTTTGTAAAGTTTTGTTACTGCATTAGACTCAGAGCCTTGTTCAAAAATTGTTTTTCCTCTTGAACTAATAAAACTTTTGGCTTTTTCCACGTATTCCCAGTAAACAGTATATATTTCTGATAAGTCAACTTTTTTCTTGTGTATGCGATAAACTTCAGATTCCATAAATGATGTAGTAGAATAGCACCAGCACGATCCTGCATTACCTTGTGAAATTGGTTTTTGATGCCAAACCTGATTTTTATATAAGTCAACTTTGTTAGGAAACTCCTTATTATTTACATCAATTTTTAATCGTTTATATGGTTTCGTGGTTTTTGTTTTGTTTTCCTGAAACCTAACATCTTTAAGTATGGAATTATAATAATAGCTTTCACCTTTATCATATTCTTTAAAAACTGCTTTATCCTTTTTGTTTTGAGAAATAAGAACAAAAGGCAATAACAATATTGTTAATAGTAAATGTAAATGTTTCATAATTAGTATATTTTTTAAAAAATTAGCTTTGTAAATATTAAAATGTTTTTTACTTAATTTAAGTAAATTGTCTGATTTTTCGGGTATTTAACTGAATACATAAGCTTCATTTTTTTGCTTTCCGATGGTTTCAGTTTCAAATTCCAGATAAGTTTTCCTGTATCTTTATTATAGTTTGCTTCAATATATTCAATGTGCTCCACCACAATATCTTTATTTGAAGAAATTGGAAATTGATCTTCAATAATAATATCTATATTCTGCTTTTTCTTGTTTTTTACATTAATTTCCCATGCAATTATTTCTTTCTGATTCAGTCCTATCATTTTTTTACTGCTGAATTCCTTTAATTTAATTCTGGTAACAACAATATTTTTATCTCTGCCAAGAGAAAAATCTAATGTATCTTTTGTATTGCGAACATTTATATGCGATTTGCCAATATAAGTTCCTTCAAAGAATAAATTAACATTGCCCGACAGCAAATTGTATTCCTCCCATCCTGTTACTTGTGCCAGTAAAAAAGCATCTTTGTCTAACTTGGGAACTGCAAAATATTTATATGTAGCATCAAGAGAATATTTCTGAATATCAACTGTATAAACTTTATTGTCGCTTGGTACATCGTAAGGAATACTTATTTTAAATTCCACACTGGTTTGAGATTCACTTGCCTGAGTATATTGATAGCTGTATCCTGTTTCTTCTTCAGTTACAATGTCCTCAAGTTTATATGCTGAAACAGATTCTTTAGCAATACCTTTAGATGCTCTGTTATATTTTTCTTTGTCGACTTCGTAAGTTATATTAAAATTTAAATACCATGCATTTAAAATAGGCTTTGTACCACTTATGGTAGGATTTCCTGTTGAAAGTGTAAGATTTACTTTATCCCAGTTTTCTCCTGTTGATTGTCTGACATTTGCTTTATAAAAAAGTTCAATAGGATTTTTAACATCTTTTGCCCGTAAATCGTAAGTTGGTGTCCAACCGGCTCCCATAACAAGGTAACTTAAATCGAATTTGGCTGTTGTTGCAGCTTTTGCCGATACAGTTACAATAATTTCGCTTGTTGGTTGATTTTTTTTTGCATTTGCCTGATTTAAATGATTGTTAATTTGTGATATCTCTTTGTTTAATTTTAAAATTTCTTTGTTAAGACCTAGTTGTTTCGTTTTTATATCTGTTAATCTGCTTCTAAAATATTCTACAGCTGTTTTAAGGTCAGTAATATTTACTCCATTATCATTACCTCCAATTGCTCTGTTTGCCTTAATCATTGCTTCCTCTTCGGAATAAACGGATAACATACTGTTTCTAAAGTTCAATTTATCTTGTAACAAAACTAAAGAATCTTCCATATTAATTATTTCTTTAGTTTTTTTCTGACTTTTTAAATAATTAATCTGATGTTTAACTGACAAAATAATAAAATTCCCTTTTCCCTTAACCTGAATACTTTGTGCATTAATATTCTGAGGAAGGTTTTCGAATAGCAAATATGTAACATCTGGGCTTAACTGTGTAGAAGCTGTTCTGTTAATTTGGGCACCGTTTAAAAAAACTGTTACGTTTTTAATTTTAGACTTAACCGGCTTGGGTTTATCAATTGAAAATGAATAAACCGTAATTAACAATAGTAGTCCGAGAAATAGTTTCTTTTTCATAATTGGCAATTTAAAATTTAAATAAAAATACTATATTTTTTACAAATTAAGCTATTATAATGAATAATGTTCACCGAATACTCCAAGACCATGTAATTTTAGCATTACCCGTACTTAGTGTATTTGACCTTTCCTGATATAGGTTTTTGTCGAACTCCTTACCAAAATCATCATCTAATGATACAAGACCGAGATTCCTGTCTTTTGTATTTTTCAAAATGTTTTGTATAAAATCAAATCCTTTATCAATTAAAATCCATTGTGGTGATTTACTAGCAGCAATATTAGTGATGCTTGAAATCAGTGTGCCATCTTTAATTATTTCATCTTTAATTTCACCTAATATCTCCCCAAATTTTCTTACACCTGAACGGGAATGCATCATATACATATGTGCTCTAGTTGTTTCATTTCTTTCTATTTCAGTTTCAATTATACTAAAGCCATCAGCTCCAACACCTTCGGGTCTAAATGAAAATTTATTGTCTGCCAGTTTTCTTAAAGGTATTGTTCCTGTATCTGGAACAATTGTAAGAATATACTTCCCTTTTTCAGTTGGATGTTTTGTTGCTAAAATAAAATATATTGCCCATCTTTCTTTTTTAAGCAATAATTCAAATGAAATTAATTCTAATCGTGCTGTATCCATTTTTAAATAAGCGCTTACATTTGCAAAAACGAAATTGATTTATTCATTTTATGCTTTTTAATTTATTATACAAACTTATATTTATTTTTTCATTATTTTAGCAAATTTTACAAGAATTTAATATTTATACCAAAAAGTCACCAAGATGCACAATATAATATGTTTCTTTTTTGCCTGAATTTCTTCATGAAATGTTTCCGTAGCTATGGCTATGCAAAGATTTTATTCATTATTCAGACAAAAAATAATTCAAATTCTAAGTCTGCATCTTGATAACTATTTGGTATTGTTTATTTATCAATAAGATATGTTTGAATATATTAAAGGAGAAATTAGGGACTTAAAGCCCACCTGCGTTATAGTTGAGAATAATGATATTGGTTATTTTATCAATATTTCACTTTATTCTTATTCTAAAATTGACGGTTTAAAAGAAGCACAGTTATTTATTCATCACGTTATTCGTGAAGATTCACATACTTTATTTGGTTTTGCAGATAAAAAAGAACGAGAGCTTTTTAGATATTTAATATCGGTTTCGGGTATTGGAGCAAATACTGCCAGAATGATGTTATCGTCTATGACACCTGAAGAAATTCAACATGCAATAATAACAGGAAATGTCGCTTTATTAAAAGGAATAAAGGGTATTGGAGCAAAAACAGCTCAAAGAGTAATTGTAGACCTTAGCGATAAGCTTGGAAAATTTGATGAAGGTGATAATATTTTTGTTGAAAAACACAATACAATAAAAGAAGAAGCGTTATCTGCATTAGTTATGTTGGGTTTTTCGAAAAAGGCTGTTGAAAAAACAGTTAATAATATTATGCAAGGGGCAGAATCACAAAGTATTGAGAGTGTTGTGAAAGAAGCTTTAAAAAGGTTGTAGTAAAAGTGAAACTTTTTAAAGATCTTCAAAAAAATTGTATATGATTGATACCGAGTACTCGGGATAAAATAAAACGATATATTATGAATGTCTAAAATTTAAAATGCCTAAAATACTTAAAATTGCAATTGTTTGAATTTAGGCATTTTAGTTCACTTTAGTCATTTTAGTCATTTGTATTTTTATAGATAAAATGTATAATTTTAGCACGAAATTTCATAAGAATTTAAGAAGTATTTAATTAAAGTTGAAAGTAGTATTAAAATATATAATTATTATTTTTGTTATTACAGGATTATGGGCAGTAATATGGCCTACTAATGCTTCTGTTGATAATAAATACAAATCTCAAAATTACAGCTATCTGTTTGATTTGCCGGATGAGCCTGATAGCATGAAATATCCATTTACTGAACCTGATGGATATCCTTTTTCGAATTCAGAATTTGTTTCGCCACTATATTTAGGACAACCCGCAAATATTACCGGAGAAGTAGAATATAACATAAAAACCAACTCTTACGAATTTTCCGAGAAAATTGGAGACATAAATTACAGAAATCCTACAACAATGTCTATTGATGAATATCGTAAATATGATTTTGACAGATCAATACGTAGTTATTGGAGACAACGTGCCAGAGGAGAAAGTTTTGAGCACCACGGTTCATTAATACCAAAATTGCATGTTGGTGGCGAAGTGTTTGATAAAATATTTGGTAGTAATACAATTGATATACGTCCACAAGGTTCGGCAGAATTAATATTTGGCTTAAAAATTTCTAAAACTGATAATCCGCAGTTAGCAGAGAAATTAAGAAGTACAACTACTTTCGATTTTCAGGAAAAAATACAGATGAATGTTACCGGTCAGATTGGTGATAAAATGAAATTAGGTATTAATTATAATACAGAGGCTACTTTCGATTTTGAAAATAAAATGAACCTTGCTTATGAAGGAAAAGAAGATGATATAATTCAAAAAATTGAAGCAGGAGACGTAACTCTTCCATTATCAGGTTCACTTATAACAGGAAGTCAGAGTTTATTTGGAATAAAAACAGAGTTGCGTTTTGGAAGATTAACTGCAACTTCTATTTTTTCACAGCAAAAAGGTAAAACATCTGTAATTGAAGTAGAAGGCGGAGCACAAACAAGCGAATTTGAAGTTTATGCAGATGAATATGAAGCTAACAAACACTTTTTCCTTGCTCAATATTTTTATGACAATTATGATAAATCTCTTGCAAGTCTTCCAATTATTAATTCAGGAATAAATATTACCAGAATTGAAGTTTGGATAACCAATAAAACTGCCAGATATGATCAGTCAAGAAATATTGTAGGTTTTATGGATTTAGCAGAGTACAATACTATTTATTCGAGTATTGTTAATCCATATTATAACCCGGAGAATCCAAATTTATATCCTGCCGATTCTTTAAACTCAATTAATGATGTTAAAAATTATCCACAGGTTAGAGAAATAGATCAGGCCTCAATACACCTTGAAGGCTTGGGTTATAGAAATGGAATTGATTTTGAGAAAATTGAATCGGCACGAAAATTATCACCTTCGGAGTATGTTTTAAATTCTAAGTTAGGTTATATTTCCTTAAGTTCTTCATTAAATTCTGACGAAGTATTGGCAGTTGCCTATGAATATACCATTGGGGGAAAAACATATAGGGTGGGTGAATTTTCAAATAGCGGAATTGATGCTCCGGATGTTTTAATTGTTAAGTTACTAAAGGGAACTTCATTAACACCTCGTTATCCTACATGGAACTTGATGATGAAAAATGTTTACGCAATTGGAGCATATCGTATTAATCCTGCTGAGTTTTATTTAGAGGTAATGTATCAGAACGATAAAACAGGAAAAGCAATTAATTTTTTACCTGTTGGAAATATTGAGGACAAAATATTATTAAAAGTTTTAAATTTAGATAAACTTAATTCTCAGCTTGATCCTCACCCGGATGGTGTCTTTGATTTTGTAGAAGGAGTAACTATTAATTCTTCTAATGGTAGAATATTTTTTCC
>CAYTAU010000133.1:0-8037 GCA_964435855.1 uncultured Bacteroidales bacterium
TTAGGTTTAGAAAATTTAGTATTCAAATAAAGCAATATAAATACAATAAATGCATAAGAAATAAATACTATTTTCAATAATAAGCTTGTTTTAAAATTGATTAGATAAACAGAGAAAAATACCGAGATTAATGACAGGCTGAAAAGAATAATTGCAATTTTATGCTCATTAAAACCTAAGTAGAATAGGTGGTGAGTTGTATGGTCTTTTCCGCCCACAAAAGGAGATTTCTTTTTTAATAATCTGTTAATAAAAACTGTAGTAGTATCTGTTAAAGGAATTAAAAAAGCTAAGAATATTGCAATAATATTAATTGTTGGAACATCTTGAGTTTGTATTTGTGGATTATTCCAAATATAAATAATACTAATACAGGCTATAAATGCTCCAAGAAATTGACTGCCGCTATCTCCCATATATAATTTAGAAGGAGACCAGTTAAAAAATAGAAACCCGATAAGTACAGATAATATTCCAAAACATAAGATGATTGATAGAAAGTTCGCATCTAAATTATTTAACAAGAAAATATTGGCAAGTATTCCTAAAATTATAGTAATTATAGTAAGGGAAGTTATTGCATCCATATTATCTAGCATATTTATAGAATTCATTATACCAACTATCCATAATATGGTAAGTCCATAATTCAAATAAATATTAGAAAAAACATCAATATAGATACCAAAGTTTATTAAAATAACGGCATTTAATATTTGTACGAAAAATTTAAAATATGGGGATGTATTAATAATATCATCAGCTAATCCCATAATAAAGGATAATGTGATAATTAAAGCAAAACCAATATTTTTTGGATTTAAATAATCTGTATCTTTCCAAATAAAAATAAAAGCAATTGCAGTAAAAAGGAATGCTGTGTAAAAAGTAATTCCACCAAATACAGGTTTAGATTGTTTTCTCCATCTTATACCACCCTGATTTGCTTTAACAAGAGTGTATTTCTTCGATTTTTTTAGAAAAAATGAATTAAGAAATAAACTAAATAAAAAAATTGATATAAAAAATATTATGTAAACGTATATTGAATCCACTCAAGTTATTATTTTTTCTTTTTTAAGAATTTGAAAATGCCTTTTTTTGCATCCCTTTCTTTATCTTCTTCATAATATCCATATCCATAACCATAACCGTATCCATATCCATATTTGCTTTTTTGAATATTCATACCATTTAATACTACTGATAGCTTGGTAATGCCCTTATTTTTAATTAAATCATTAATGTTTTGAATAAATACTCGTTTTGAAAAGTTAACTTTAGTAACATAAATTGGATAGTCTGAATTATTAAAATGAAAAACAGCGTCTGTTACCAATCCTATTGGAGGAGTATCAATAATAATAATATCATATCTAGTTTTTAATTCTTTTAAAATATTTTTCATTTCATCTCCAATTTGTAATTCTGAAGGATTTGGTGGAGTAGGCCCGGAAGAAATAAAATCGAAATTATTAATTGTTGATTTGTGTAAACAATCATCAAGATTACATTTTTTAATTAGCAATGTACTCATACCAATTTTATTGCTAACGTTAAAACTTTTATGAACTACAGGTTTTCTAAGGTCAAGATCAATTAACACTACTTTTTTCCCCGAAATTGCAATAATGCCGGCTAAATTTATGGAAATAAATGTTTTACCTTCTCCTGAAATAGTTGAAGAGACTGTAATTATTTTTGATTCATCAGATCTGTGAATAAATTCAAGGTTTGAGCGTATGGTCCTAAATGACTCAGATAACATTGAACTTGGTTTCAAATCAACTAATAATTGAGATACTTGCAGTTTTGATTTAGTATAAAGAGGAATAACTCCAATTAATGGAGCATCGGTATAAGTTTTTATATCACTGGCACTAGTAATTTGATTATGGAGCAAATATTTAATTGCTAATATGAAAAATGAAATTAACGTAGCAATAATAAATGCTATTAATAAAATTTGATTACTGATAGGTGAAATAGGAAAACGAGGGATAATAGATTTCTCTAAGATAATATTTTTAGAAACATATCCTGCCTGACTGATTAAATATTCTGCTTTTTTTTCAATTAATTTTGTGTAAAATTCTTCATTAATTGTATAAAGTCTGTCAAGCTTCGATAATTCAATTGTATTAATATTTTCACTATTGTATATTTTTTTGTCATACTCTAATATTTCTTTCAAGTAGCTTGTTTTTTTTAGTTGTAGCCGATTAATACTTGTTCCCAAAAATTCAGTTAAAATTTTCTTTTGATTATCTATTTGTTTATTAATAATTTTATAACTAATATTATTTGTTGTAACATCGTTAAGGAGTCCTTCTTTTTTATTTATTAATTCTTGCAAGGAGTTTAAAATGTTTGTAATTGCAGCATTTGATTTAATGTCTGTCATAAGTGCAATTAATTCATAAACATTGTTAGTATTGTTCTTAATTTCTTCTTGTATTATTTTAAGAGTAGATAATTCTATATTAATGTCTAATACTTGTTGCCTGAGTTCTTCTGATTTTTCAAAAAAAATTGAAGAAGTATTTTTTTTGAAATCGTTATTAATTTGTATGTCATTTTCTTTTTTAAAATCATGAAGTGATTTTTCCAAAATAGCAAGTTCGCTTTTTAAGGCTGTTTGCTGTTCGTCTATAAAAGATAAAATTTGATAAGCGCTTTCTTTCTTTTTTTCAATATTGTAATTTAAAAAATCTTCAGCAATCGTATTTACAACATCTGAAGTTTTATTTGCATTGTGATTAGTGAAAACTATTTCAATAGTTTGCGCGGTACTATTTAGTAGTTTTATATCTAATTTGGAGGTGTTTATAGCCAAAATCATGTCAATGTTAAATATTTTGAAATATAGATTTTGTTTTTTTATTTCTGTTTGGATGTTGTTAATTCTCTGAAAATCTGTAATGTTTATTAAAATATTTCCAAATTCAGTTTTTAACCATTGATTAATTTTGTTGCTATAATAGTATTCTTTCCCGGATAGTTCAAAACTGATGTTAAAATTATTTGTATCATTAAAATAAATATAAATTGGGATTCCGTAAAGACTTGAATTAATATCGTTTGTTTCTACAGAGAATGGATTACTTTTGTATAGTTCTTCTGTTAAAAATGTTCCTTCAATAAAATATGCTGTTTTAAAAGGTAGTTTTGAGAATGTTCTTTTAAGAAATTCTTTAGATCTTAAAAGTTCAATAACATGTGAAATTTCAGTATTTTCATAAATGCTCTCAATTTGTAATATTTTATCGGTTGTTTTTTCTTCATTAATTTGAAGAATTGAACTTGAATTAAATAAAGGATGAGTATACCGTAAATATGCAAAAGCGGCAACAAATGCTATGATGAAGATAAATAATAATAATAATAAACTTTTACGAAATATTTGTAAAAATACTTTAAGGTCAAATTTTTCATTAATTATAGGTATTTTTTTTTGTGCCATAGTATTTTAGTTAGCAAATAAGCCGTAAATTAATAAACCTGTTGTAAATAAGCTTAAATATGGAGTAATTTCAGCAAGTAATATAGATGCATATCTATTTCTGGTTTCAACATAAATAATATCATTTGTTTCTAATAGAAAATTTGCTTTTTGCATATCTTCAATTTTTGCAATATTGAATAAATATATTTCAGGATTATTTAAATCTCCTCTAATTAATTTAATTCTATATGATTTGCTTGTATTTGATATGCCGCCGGATTCAGCTAAAGCTTCAATTAATGTGTAATTCTCATTTTTAAGCTCAATAACTTTTCCATTATCACTACCTCCTGAAAAAACAATAACTCGCCTATTTGTAACGTTAATAATGACAAATGGATTTTGATATAAGGTTTTATATTCCTTTTCTAATAAATTTTCTGCTTCTTCAATAGTATATCCTGAAATACTAATTTTTCCTAAAGATGGTAATTTAATAAAACCATCATAATTCACGTTATAAAGTATATCGTTTTGATTTCTAAAAATATAATCTGAACTACCAATGTTAATTAATTTGTATCCGTCATTTGTGAAAATTTTAACATCTAATTTATCAAATGGTTGAATCTTATATTCTTTTGCAGATTCTTTAAATTTCGAAAATTCAAAGTTTTTATCAGTGGTAAACATTTCACTTGAACGAAATACTCTACATGAAGTGAAACTGATAATAATTATAGCAATAATAAAATATCTCATTATTTGAATAATAATAAAGCTTCAAAGGTAAAAAAATATTT
This sequence comes from uncultured Bacteroidales bacterium, assembly GCA_964435855.1. Classification (GTDB taxonomy): domain Bacteria; phylum Bacteroidota; class Bacteroidia; order Bacteroidales; family CAYTAU01; genus CAYTAU01. The sequence goes on from CAYTAU010000133.1 coordinate 4,249, forward strand.
TAACAGTCATTTAAATTTGAAAAAAACATTTATTGAATTTAAATAAGTATATTTTGATAAGAATTTATTTTAGTGAAATTAATATTTTTTCAAGAAAGATGAAAAATATATTGCTTAGTAAAATGTAAATAGGAAAATCAATTGTTTAGTAATTCATAATAAAGCTCTTTCATGTTCTTTACAAGTTGAGTATAATGATATCTTTCATTAACAAATTGTCTGCCTTTAAGGCTTAATTTTTTTCTTAATTCATCATTTTCTACAACAGATAATAATTTCTCTGAAAATTCATTCATATTTCCATTTTTTGTGAGAATTGCAGTTTCATTTGGAATAACAATATTTTTAATCCCACCAACATTTGTACTTACTATTGGTGTATTTGATGCTTGTGCTTCAATAAGACTAACTGGTGTTCCTTCGTTTAACGATGTTAATGCTAAAATATCTAAACCTGCATATACATAATCAATATTGGTAATCCATGAGGTAAAAGTTAATGTTGCATTTTTAATTTTACTTTCACCATTTTGAGCATAATCAAGCTTGAGTTTTTTTGCTTTCTTTATAAGATGTTCTCTGTTTTCACCATCACCTACAATGAATATGCGTAATTTTTTAGAACTTTTTTGTGTTACTTGTTTAATTGATTCAAGAAAAAGATTATGATTTTTTATTGGAACTAATCTGCCAATAATTCCAATAGCAATTTCATTATCAGAGATATTATAATCTTTTCGAAATTGAATTCGTTTTTTATCCATATCAATCTTAAATCTGTCAAGATCAAAACCTAATGGTATTACTTTAATATTTTCAGTAGATGTTATATTGTAAACATTAGAAAGTTCATGTTTTTGTTGTTCACTTAGCGCTATAATCTTTGTGGTTTTTTTTGCTAAATTGTGTTCGACTTTTTGAAAGATTTTTGATTTATAAGAATTAAAATATGAATGAAAAATATGTCCGTGAAAAGTGTGGACAATAACAGGTACATTCATTTTGTAAGCAGCTATTCTTCCTAGCATTCCAGCTTTTGATGCATGAGTATGAACAATGTCTGGTTTAAATTTTTTAATAATATTTTTAATTTTTTGGTAGGCTATTATATCATTTTTAAAGTTAATTTCTCTACGCATTTCAGAAATAACAAATGGTCTTAAACCTACACTTTTTGCAATAAATTCAGAGCTGTCTTCACTTTCATCTTTTTGACCACCTATTAATAATGTTTCAAATTCTGGTTCTAAAAATTTGGTCAGATATGTAGCGTTATATGTTGGACCTCCTAAATTAAATCTATTTATTATTCTTAATATTTTGGGCATTTAGTTCTTTATTTCTATTCAATTATACGACAATTATTTTAATATGTACTAGTTATTTTTGCGAATGGTTTAAAAAAGATGATTAATTATAATATTTATTCCACCAGTACTGAAAAACTAATAATCCCCATATTTTAGAAGTAATATCACCCGGGTTATTAGATGATAAACGCTTTCTCATATATTCAATTTGTTCAATATTAAATATATTTTGTTCTTTAATAAAGCTTTTCTTTAATAAATTGTCAAAAATAAATGAATTAAGGTCATTTTGAAACCATTTTAATAAAGGAACTTCAAATCCTTGTTTTTGTCTATTATATAGCTCATTAGGTAATATGTTTTTATATGTGTCTTGTAAAATTCTTTTTCTAATATTGTTGTTAATTTTATACGAATCCGGTAATGAAAAAACAAAATTAACAACATTGTGATCCAGAAAAGGAGTTCTAACTTCTAAACTGTTTGCCATAGACATCATATCAACTTTAACAAGCATGTCATTTTGTAACACCAAATGCATATCAGATAATAAAATGTCATTAATTTTTGAGTCATTGTTAATGTATTCAAGAATCTCATTTTTTCTTGAATAATAAATTTGTTGATTAATATTAAAATTTAAAATGTTAGATGCGTAATTTTCGTTTGCAATTGAACACCATAACCAATATCTTTCTTTATCGTTAAGGTTTAAGCCTTTTGAATATTTGTGAATTTGTCTTGCTTTATTTTCGTATTTATTATTTCTTGATTTTGGTAATATATTGAAAATAAAATTACTGTTTTTAATTGCAGAATTTCTAAAATTATTATTTAAAGCATTAAAATGAGCATAATGTTTATTGTATCCGCCAAACATCTCGTCAGCGCCATCGCCTGATAATACAACTGTTACATGTTTGCGTGTATGAAAGCTTAGAATATTTACAGCTAGTGCAGAAGAATCTGCAAAGGGCTCATCAAGGGAATCTATTGTTGAAAACAGATGCTCAAAAAGTTCCTTATTTGTTAAAGAAAAAACGGTATGTTCTGTGTTAAATTTTTTTGCAACCAAATTAGCATAATAGGTTTCATCAAAAAATGGCTCATCTTTAAAACCTATAGAAAATGTTTTTAGCTTATCTGTATATTTTGATGCAATAGCTGTAATTACCGATGAATCAATACCTCCACTTAAAAAGGTTCCTAATGGAACATCTGATACTAATCTGCTTTTAACTGCATTATCAATATGTGTATTTAGTGAATCTTTAGCATCATTATAAGATAATATCTCATTTGTTATTTTCGATTTGATCTTATAATAAACATTTTTCTCAATTTTATCATTTTTAATTTTCAAATATGTACCCGGTGTTAATTTGTATATGTTTTTAAATATTGAATGAGGCCCGGGAATGTAATTTAATTGCAAATAAGTATATAAAGATTCATAATCAATTTCTCTATTAATGTTATATTCCAGTATAGCTTTAATTTCTGAACCAAATATCAGTTTATTTTCATCTTGATATATATGCAAAGGATTAATTCCCATTCTATCTCTTGCCAACAAAAGGGATTTTTCTACATTATCATAAATAGCTAATGCAAAACATCCGTTAACTTTTGCAATGAAATCAACACCATATTTAATGTATAAATATAAAAGAACTTCAGTATCACTATTAGATCTAAATTGAACGCCTTTTTCTTTAAGAATTTTTCGATGTTCTTTGAAATTATAAAATTCTCCATTAAATACAATTGTATATCTTTTAGATGCATCTGTAAAAGGTTGTGATGCAGCCGCAGAAGTGTCAATAATAGCTAATCTTGAATGACCTAAAGCTACATTGCTGTGAATATAAATCCCATTGTCATCAGGACCTCTGTGCCTTAATGATGATACAGCTTTTTCAACTTTATTTTTATAATTAAAAGCATTTTCATTAAAAGCATATATGCCGGTTATTCCACACATTCTAAATAAAAATATAAATTTTAAAAATCAAAAATAGAAATTTATTAGCACAAATTTTTTTTTATATAGTATTATTTCTTCTTAATTTTGCTAATCATTTAAAACATAAATTATGGCAAAGAAGGAAAAAATAAAAGGAACAGGCTGTTTGGCAACTACATTAATAGGAATACCGGTAATTATTATTATTTTAATTTTGGCAATATGGATGTACCGAAGTTATAATCGTATGGTAACAAAAGAAGAAGCGGTTGTTGCACAGTGGGCTCAAGTTGAAAATACTTATCAACGCAGAGCAGATTTAATTATTAATTTGGCTGAAACAGTAAAAGGATATGCAACTCATGAGCAAACAACTTTAACAAGTGTAATTGAAGCACGTTCTAAAGCTACATCAATAAATATAAATGCTGAAAATTTAAATGAACAAACAATTCAGAATTTTCAAAATGCACAAGATGGTTTATCTTCATCTTTATCAAAATTAATGGTTGT
>CAYTAU010000134.1:0-8015 GCA_964435855.1 uncultured Bacteroidales bacterium
TGATTCGTTTCCTATAAATATATTGTTTAATCCATCTTTTGTTGAATATCCACTCCTATATCCCAAGAAAATATTGTTCGATCCACTTGTATCTGAAATACCACTTTCATATCCTATAAAAGTGTTGTACACAGCACTTGTTATTGAGTCACCAGCACGGTGTCCTATTAAATAATTTTCGGGAGTAAGATCCATATATCTTCCTTCATTCCCTGACTCAATATTATCAACAGCAAAGCCCTCATCTCCATCCACATAAACTCTTGTACTATCATCTTGAACAAATAAATAATTGTCTGTTGGCGTTCCTTTAGCAGGATTAAATCCTCCTACTGCAAATCCTCCTCTACTACCGCTTGCTTTTGAGCCAACAAAATCATCATCAATATATATTCTTACGCTATCAGGTGTTACTCTTAAATATTCATTGGTTAAACCTGCTTTTGCAGGATTAAAGCCTCCAACAGCAAAACCACCTCTGCTACCATTTGCTTTTGCTCCACCGGCATCGTTTACCCAAATTCTTACCCCTTCCTGATAAACTGCAAATACAGTATCACCAACATTATTTAATACTGCAAAAATAGATTCATCTATTCCTGTACTGGCATCTGCTTTTACAAGTAATTTATTTTCAGGTGTAGTTACTCCAATCCCTACATTATCATCTGTATTTGACAAATAAACATAATTACCGTTTTTGGTCCATAATTGACCTACTGATAAATTTGACCAAGTTGAACCTGTATAATAATAAAACACATTTTCGTTAGTATCAAAAATCAACAAACCTGTTGCAGGTAAAACAATTGCATCTCTTTGAACACTTGTCATTCTTGGCACTAACATGCCTTTAGTTAATGATTTTACATCAAGCATTGCACTACTGTGTGCAGTATATGCATTATCGTCTGTTATTGCGGTGTTTTGCCCTTCGACTAAGCCCATGACACCAATTAATAAAATAAGAGTAATGATAAATAATTTGTTTAATTTTTTCATAATATTTATTTTTCAACTGATTGATTTAATAAAGAATTAATATTTTCTATTTGATTTTTAAGAGATTCGTATTTTTCTAAAATTAATTCATTTTGTGCTTTTTGTAAATTGTTTTCTGTTTTCAAAAAATCAATCTGCCATTGTAAATCATTATTTCTTGAAAAAAGTTCATTATTTTGCTTAATCAATTCTTTTGCCGCAAGCAAACTAACGCCTGCAATATCACTGGCAGCAAGGGATTTTCCAAGATACTTAGACTCATTTAACACTCCGGTTCCAAAAGCCTGAAAAAAATCTTCAGCAAAAGGACTAATATGGTACTCCTGAGTTTCCTTATAGAACCAACCTTGAATATCAAGATTTTCAATTTTTGAAAGCACATCAGATTTGTTTAATTCTACAAATCTATCTTTTAAGGTTTTTGAAGAAGTATTAGTCCAGGTTCCACCAGATGTTAAATATGCGTCATTTCCATTAGAGGCATCTGTTCCAACCTGAAACGGATAAGTATCAGCCTGCCTGTTTATTGCCAATCGATTGGCCATAAAGTCGCCATTAATTAAAGGTGAAATACTGTTAGAAGAGTTCTCTATATATAATTTATTAGGCCCTAATTCGTTATAACCTGCCTGATATCCAATAAATACACTACCACTTCCGGTTGACCAATAACCAGCATATGTACCAATACTCACGTTTCTAATTCCATTTGTATTATTTAAGTTTGATTCTGCTCCAACATATACATTTTCTTCACCTAAAGAATTCATTCCCGAACTAATTCCTAAAAATACATTATAATTTCCTACATTATTCATAAAGCCAGCATGATTTCCCAGATATAAATTTCCAGTTCCAATTGTATTGTTAAAACCTGTTTGACGTCCCATAAAAATATTTCCACTAGCTGTTAAATTGTTATATCCACACTGATAACCAATAAAAACATTATTTGTACCTTCTGTATTAAAATATCCAGCTTCTTGTCCAATAAAATTATTTACAAAACCTGTTGTATTATTATATCCTGACATTGTCCCAATCATAACATTGCTAGAACCATCGGTATTACTAAATCCGGACTGAAATCCCAAAAAGACATTGCTTCCTCCGTCAACAGTATTTCTTCCTGTCTGATAACCTAAAAAAGTATTGTATGAACTAAGCGTATTATTATATCCACTTTCAAACCCTAACAATACATTATAGCTACCGCTGTTATTGCTATATCCTGATGAATATCCAAGAAAAATATTTTGTGAACCATTAACATTATTTACACCTGAATTTTCTCCAATAAATATATTTTGTGAACCACTAATATCTAATTGTCCTGCCTTGCTTCCAATAAAAACATTACCGCCACCACTTTCATGCGTACTCCCTGCTTCAAAACCTATAAATGTATTATCACTACTTGTATTCATCTTGCCTGATTTGTACCCCATAAAAGTATTAAATTCTCCTCCGTCATTTAAGTAACCAGATTCATATCCAGTAAACACATTAAAATTCCCACCTTTATTACTTATACCACTTTTGTATCCAAAAAAGGAATTATATAAACCTGAAGTTATAGAATCGCCTGCCTGATGCCCAATAAAATAATTGTTAGGCGTTAAACGCATATAACTGGTAGAAGTACCAACACCAAGATTTTCAACTCCAAAACCAGAAACAGTATCGCCTGTATATATTCTTGTACTATCATCCTGTATAAATAAATAATTATCTGTTGTAGTTCCTTTGGCAGGATTAAATCCTCCTACTGCAAATCCTCCTCTACTACCGCTTGCTTTTGAGCCAACAAAATCATCATCAATATATATTCTTACGCTATCAGGTGTTACTCTTAAATATTCATTGGTTAAACCCGCTTTTGCAGGATTAAAACCTCCAACTGCAAAACCTCCTCTGCTGCCGGTTGCTTTTGAGCCACCAGCATCGTTAACCCAAATTCTTACTCCTTCCTGATAAACTGCAAATACAGTATCACCGGCATTATTTAATACAGCAAAAATTGATTCGTCTATTCCTGTACTTGCATCAGCTTTTACCAACAATTTATTATCAGGATCAGTTACTCCAATACCTACATTATCATCTGTGTTTGACAAATAGACATAACTACCATTCTTTGTCCATAGTTGACCTACTGAAAGATTTGACCAAATTGAACCTGTATAATAATAATATACATTTTCGTTAGTGTCAAAAACCAACAAACCTGTTGCAGGTGAGACAATTGCATCTCTTTGAACTGTTGTCATTCTTGGCACTAACATGCCTTTGGTTGATGATTTTACATCAAGCATTGCACTACTATGTGCTGTATAGGCATTATCATCTGTTATTGCAATGTTTTGTCCTTTAACTATGCTCAGAACACCAATTAACAGAATAATTCCAAAAATTAATACTAGTTTTTTCATAATTATTTCAATAACATTTAAGTTGTTTTACTTATATCATTTTTTTTCTCATTGATTTAATAATATTTTCAATATCTCAATTTTCAAGTATTTCTATACGTTGAAGAAGAGATTGCATTTGTTGCTTAAATTCTGCATTTTCTTTTTCTATTTTTTCTATTTTTGATTTTTGATTTTCAATAACTTCTTGCTGTTCCTGAACTGCTTTTACCAATGGCACAGTAAACAATGAATATGCAATATTATAATTATCGTCATCATTTACAGGTATATGAACCCCATTAAAATTATACCCAGATTCTTTAGCGGCTTCCACCACTTCTTGTGCAATAAAACCGCTTTGACGAATATTTGAAGATAAACTATAATCATTTTTACTCATTATTGATTCCTTTATGCTATCAGGCATATTTTTCATGAGAAAGGCATCAAACTTTCTTGTATCAAAATTATATTCTATAGGACGTAAACGAATAATAAAATCAAGACCTTTTACTTCTTCTGTTACATTGTTTTTAAATCTTCCATCAGATGGAAAAGAATAAGGAGCTTGACCTTCAATTACTGTTACAGTTGTATTTCCAATGCGAACTTTGTTGCTTGCAGATATAGCAGCTTGATAACCTAATGCCGTTGAGTTAGTATGACCACTACCCATGAAAAATGCAAGATTTCCAACTGCTGTGTTATTGCTACCAGTCGTATTGCTGTATAATGCCCAGGTTCCAATGGAAACATTACTACCTCCCGATGTATTCATATATAAGGCTTGCTCTCCACATGCTACATTACTCCATCCTGAATTATTATAATATAAAGAAGTGTTTCCAATTGCAGTATTACTCATTCCATTTACATTATTATAAAGTGTATTATAACCAACAGCTGTATTATCTGTTCCTGAAATATTTTGGAAAAGTGCCTCTGTTCCTATTCCAACATTATCGCTTCCACTTTCATTGTTAAATCCACTCTGAGATCCAATAAAAATATTGTTATCTCCATAATCATTTACCATGCCTGTTTGATATCCAATAAAAACATTGTTATCGCCATCGTAATTTGCCATGCCTGCCTGATAACCAAAAAGGCAATTATATAAACCATTGTTATTACTTATTCCTGATTCATGCCCAATAAAATAATTACTAGGAGTAAGATCCAAATAATTAGATGAACCAGTTGCCAAATCTCTAATCTCAAAACCAGCGTTACCATTTGTCCAAATTCGTGTACTGTCATCCTGAACAAAAAGATAATTGTCCGATAGAGTTCCTTTAGTAGGATTAAATCCTCCTACTGCAAATCCTCCTCTACTACCGGTTGCTTTTGCTGAAACAAAATCATCATCAATGTAAACCCTGACACTATCAGGTGTAACACGAAAGTATTCATTTGTAAATCCAGCTTTTGTTGGACTAAATCCTCCTACAGCAAAACCTCCTCGGCTACCATTTGCTTTTGTTCCGCCATCATCATCAACCCAAATTCTAACTCCTTCCTGATAAACTGCAAATACCGTATCGCCATTAGCATTTAATACACTAAAAATATCGTCGTTTATTCCTGCAATAGCGTCACTTTGCACTAGTAGTTTGCTATTTGGAGTTACTGCTCCAATTCCAACATTACCTAAATTATAATAAATATCATTACCATTTTTTTCCCAGTAAGATGTATCGCTTAAATTAGTAAGATATATATTATTCCCATTTGATAAATACAAGGTATCATTTGAAAAATTTAATACTTGAAGTTCATTTGTTGGATCAGAATCTGCATCATTAATATTATCTGGGATATAAACAGAATTACCATTACTTAAATCAAGAGTGTTACTTGAAAAACTTAATATCTGAAGTTCATTTGTTGGATCAGAATCTGCATCATTAATATTATCTGGGATATAAACAGAATTACCATTACTTAAATCAAGAGTGTTACTTGAAAAACTTAATATCTGAAATTCGTTTGTCGGATCAGAATCTGCATCATTAACATTATCAGGTAAAACAACATAGTTCCCATTACTTAAATATAATGTGTCATTTGATAAATTTAACAATTGTAATTCGTTGATTGCGCTTGTGTCATTGTTGTTAATATTGCCGGATTTATTGGCGTAAATGGCATACGGAACTGATAAAAGTTGTGATGTACCCATTAATTGATAAGTACCACCACCTGTTTCATCAAGCTCAATCTGAACAAAATAACTGTCGGTTCCCCAGTTTATTGTAGTAAAATCTCCACTGTATACCGTACCTCCACCTATTTCAATATTTATCAATCCAAATTGATTTGTAGTAGCAAAATGTTCCTCGCTATAAACAGTTACTCCGCCCGAATTAAGAATATCAATCATTATACCTACATTTTGGTTTTCTATTACAATACCAGACGCATCTCTAACTACAGCTTGATATTTGAAACTTTGTGGTGATTGAGCAAAAGTTAAATTAATTCCAAAAACTAATGTAACAATAAATAAAAAAATCTTTTTCATGTGTTTTAAAATTTTAAATGTTTGTTTTTAATAATATTTTATTTTTTAACTGATTGATTAAGTAATGTTTTAATATTCTCAATTTCTGCTTTTAAACTCTTATTTTGATTTTCTAAACTAATTATTCTATTATCTTGATTTTTATTAATATTTTTTTGTTCAATTAAGGCTTTTAACATTGGTGTAATCAATTTGCTATAGCTAACTGTTTCTACTATGCCTTTTTCATTATAACTCACAAATGATGGGTTAATTAATTCAACTTCTTCGGCAATTAAACCGTATTGTTTTATATTTGTCTTATCTTTTTTATAATTGAAATTAACAGGACGTAACTCATAGAGCCAGTCTGTGTTTTCCATATTCTTGATGTTTTTCTTGTATCTTTTTGAAGATATTATAAAACCCAACTGGCCATCATCATTAATGTATAAATTTCTGGGTGAATCAGCAACAGCATCAGCATAAACACCGGGCATAAATATTTCACCTCCGTCTCTTTTTATCATTAGATGTGGACCATAAGTTATTGGATCTGAATAACCAAATACTTTCAAATAATTATCAACTCCATCAAAAACCAAAGACATATTGTATTCATTTCCTGAAATTTCGGCTAAAACCAATTGTGATGAATTATTAGCACCACCCGATGGAGCAATTATTACTGACCCCATAGTTGGGTCACCAACAATATGAAGGTTTGCAAGAGGATTAGTTACTCCTATACCAACATTACCACCCATAATAGCCATTGTATTATCTTGCGAAACTGTATAACTAGTAGCATCTAATCCTATCCCAAAAGAACTATACCCTGATACTGTAATTAAATTACCCATCGCTGTTGAAGTATGACCCGATGCTACTGTTGAAGCACCAAAACTTGTGGCAAAATAATTTGAAGCTTCTGTTAAATTACCAAATGCTGTTGAAGACTCTCCGCTAGCGACCGATCCATGTCCAAATGCTGTTGATCTCATACCACTAGCATTAGATAGATATCCAAATGCTGTTGAAGATCCACCACTCGCCTCCGTAGCTCTTCCAAAACTTGTTGCATAACTATTTGTTGCTGATGTATACCATCCCATTGCTGTTGATCCATAACCGCTAGCTGTAGAACCTGTTCCCATTGCAGTCGAAAACCATTCTGTAGCATCTGTATTAAAACCCATTGCAAATGCACTAAAAGCTGATGCAGTATCCTGATAACCTATTGCAAAAGAAGTTAGTCCACTAGCTACACATAGACTACCTATAGCATAAGATCCTTTACTAATCGCCTGATTAGATGCACCAATTGCAAAAGAGTATTTTCCTGAAGATATTGAGTTTGCTCCCATAGCATATGAAAAATCAGCATAAGCCGTATCGCTTAAACCAAAAGCCATAGAGAATTTCCCTATAGCAGCAGCACCTGTCCCAATTGCTACACATCCTACTGTATCAGCATATGAACCAAAACCAAAGGCAAAAGAATGGTCACCATTTGCAATAGTTTGTACGGTAGTTGATTCACCTAAAGTTGTATCTAATCCAGTTGTTCCAAAAGCATAAGAGCCTATTCCTTTGGCAATAGCAGAGTCGCCCATAGCAAAAGAGCTTTCAGCATTTGCATTTGCGTAATTACCAATTGCTGTTGAATTATTACCAAATGCTCTTGCATGATATCCTAAAGCTTGTGAAAAATTACCAATTGCTTTTGATTCAAAACCGGATGCAAAGGAATTAATACCAACACTATCTTTACTTTCAATAATAACTCTACCTATAAGAAATGCTTCCTTAGTAGGATACCAGAGAACCCTTGGTTCACTTGGAACTATTGTTTCAGTTGTATCTAATGAAACAATCATATAATTTTCTGTATTTGTTCCTTTTGCAGGATTAAAACCGCCAACTGCAAAACCTCCTCTACTACCATTAGCTTTTGCAGAAACATAAGTTTCATCAATATATACTCTCACACTATCAGGCGTAACACGAAGATATTCGTTTGTAAAACCTGCTTTTGCAGGATTAAAACCACCTACTGCAAAACCGCCTCTGCTGCCATTTGCTTTTGCTCCACC
>CAYTAU010000135.1:0-3167 GCA_964435855.1 uncultured Bacteroidales bacterium
GCTGCCGAAACCGAAATATTATAACTTTCTGTAAATCCATACATTGGTATTTTTACAAATTCATCAGCATCGTTAAGTATTACATCACTAAGTCCGGAAAGTTCAGCACCAAAAAAGAGAGCAATTTTTCCTTTTTCAAGATCCAATTCATTAAGGTTTACATCATTTTTATGTGGAGTAGTGGCAATTATTCTATATCCTTTAGATTTTAGATGTTTGATAGTTGCCAGAGTATTATGTTTTTTTTTGTTATATTTTTTTATATCAATCCATTGATTTGAGCCTAGAGCAACATCAGGATTTATTTGGTATTGGTTTTTATTTTCAATAATGTGTACATCTTGTATTCCAAAACAATCGCATGTTCGTAATACTGCACTTGCATTATGTGGCTGATAAATATCTTCTAATACAACTGTAGTATATTTAGTTCGTTCTTGTATTTTTTCCTGAAACAAATTGTACTTGTTTTCACTAACAAATTTAAAAAGGTGTTCAATTAATTTTTGTTTCATGTTATTAATTAAGTGTATAAAAAAAGGGAGTACAATGTACTCCCTTTTTATTATAAAAAACTATTAATTTTATTTAACAGTATTTGCTAAATCAGCACCTGCTTTAAATTTAACAACTTTTCTAGCTGAAATGTTAATTTCTGCACCAGTTTGTGGGTTTCTACCTTTTCTAGCTTTTCTTTTAGAAATTGAGAAAGTACCAAATCCTACTAATGAAATTTTGTCACTTTTTTTAAGTGCACCTTTTGTTGTTACCATAAATGCTTCTAAAGCTTTTTTTGCATCTGCTTTTGTAATTTTTGCTTCTTTAGCAATTGAATCAACTAATTGTGATTTGTTCATAATAATTCAATTTAATTTGTTAATATTATTTTAAAATTCTTGGCAAAGATACGCCAAGTAACATTCTTGGCAAATTTTAACGCAAAAAACACCGATTTTGTTGATAAGTAGGCAAAATTGTTAATAACTACACTTGTTTTTCCTTATTTTTCGGGCATTTCAGACATTTTTTTAATTTTCATATTAAAAAAGCACAAGTAAAACCTGTGCTTTTTCATCAAAATTATATGTTTTCTACTTTAAATGTCCCTGGCATTTTCCTTTTTCAGGGTGACTTTTTCCAAGCATTTTGTTTCCATGCTTATTACCATGCATGTCAAAAAATACCTTTTGATCATCATTTAGCAAGTTTCTAATACTTAATTTGCCTTCTGCTTGCTTTTTCATCATTTCTATTTTAATAGCCCCTATTTCATCAATAATTGTATTTATAACATTTATATCAGGATCATCTGCTGTCATTAATGTTTGTTTTTTAGCCACTTTTTCTGCTAATTGGTTTTTAAATTGCAACATTTCTTTCATGTGGTCTATACGAAACTTCTCAATTTTTTCCTTTTGCTCGTCAGAAAGATTGGGAATATCCATATTGCAATAATTATTTTGATGCATTTGGTATTTCCTTGTAAAATTTTGTTTTTCCTGTGCCAACACGTTGGCATTAATGCTTATTATTACAGCTATAACAATAAACATAATTTTTTCCATTTTTCTCATAATTTTTTCATTTTTAATTTAAGTAACAATAATAATTTTTAGACGAAATTAAATTAAAAAGGTTTAAAATAAATAACATTCTTTTTATTTAAAGTTTAAAAATGTTGATAATTAGCTGTAATATTTGTAATTTTGCATATCTAAAAAAAAAAAAATGGAAAAGACTAAAATATTATTTGTCTCACAGGAAATTACACCGTATACGGCAGAAACCGAAATGTCTATTATAGGGCGGTATCTACCTCAGGGAATTCAAGAAAAAGGGAATGAGATAAGAACTTTTATGCCAAAATATGGCAATATTAACGAAAGACGAAATCAATTACATGAAGTTATTCGTTTATCTGGGATGAATATAATTATTAATGAAACCGATAACCCATTATTAATAAAAGTTGCGTCTATCCAGTCAGCACGAATGCAAATTTATTTTATTGATAATGAAGAATTTTTTCAAAGAAAATACATGTTGCAAGACGGTGAGGGTAAGCATTTTAGCGACAACGATGAAAGAGCAATATTTTTTGCCAGAGGTGTTTTGGAAACGGTGAAAAAACTTCGTTGGGCACCCGATATTGTACACTGTCAAGGTTGGATTACTAATTTAATTCCATTATATATAAAAAAGGCATTTAAAGAAGACCCCCTATTTAATAATTCGAAAATAATTTATTCAATTTATGATGATGATTTTACGGGTTCACTCAACAAAGATTATAAAAACAGATTAATTATTGAAGGTGTTGAAAATGAGCATGTTGATGTTATGGGCGAACCAAATTTTGTAAATGTTACCAAAATGGCAGTAAACATGTCTGATGCAGTTATTTATGGCAGTAAAAAAATAAATGATACCATAGATAAATTTGTTAAAGAAATTGGTAAGCCAATATTAGAATATCAAAACCAAGAGCAATATATTGATGCTTATTCTGTTTTTTATAATAAAATTTTAAAAGAACAACATGTTAAGACCTGTTAATTCCCTTAAAAAGACCTTTTATAAGGTGGTTATTTTTTTATTTGTTTCAATTAGTTTTATTTCCGGATGTAAAAAAGAAATTAGTGATATAGGATTAAATGTTCAACCCGAAGGAGACAGAATATTGCTTTATTATTCTGATACAACAACATTAAGTACCTATACAGTATCAGAAGATTCTCTTACATCTTATAGAAATTCTACAAATTTACTTGGATGTTATTTCGACCCTGTTTTTGGAAAAGCAAAAGCATCATTTTTAACACATGTTCGACTATCATCTCAAAATGTAAATTTTCATACAAACGGAACTCCTGTTGCAAATTCAATAGTGTTGTATTTGGAAAAAGCAAATTCTTACGGCAACGAATCAACACCTCAACACATAAAAGTATATAAATTAAATACACCCATATATCACGATTCAACTTATTATTCCGATATTAATGTGGGTGATTATTATGATGATATCGCTGATTTAATTGGTGAAAAAACATATACTCCCGACCAAATTGATTCAACTTTAAACATAACATTAGATAGTACATTTGCCAATTTTTTATTATCTGCCAATATATCCGATTTTGTAGATAATGCTGCTTTTTTAGAAT
>CAYTAU010000135.1:3267-7701 GCA_964435855.1 uncultured Bacteroidales bacterium
CATGAATTTGATTTTGTAATAAATAGTAATTGTCAGCGAATAAATGCCTATACTCATGATTATAATACAGGTCTTTCTGTTTTAGATTCCTTAATGATAGATAATTTTACAGTTACAGATAGTGTTTTGTATGTACAGGGAATGGGTGGCACTAAAGCAAAAATAAAGTTTCCTTTTATAAATAATTGGCGAGGCCTAAATAGTATTGTCATTAATAAAGCAGAGCTAATTATAAATATAGAAACAAATGAAACAAGTCATAACGATTTTGATTTACCTGAGCGCATGACATTAAGAGCTATTAATGAAAACGGAACCGTAAGCTTATTGCCCGACGACCCAATTTATAACGAAAATAACACATATTTTGATGGATATTATAATGAAGAAATTCAAGCATATAAAATAAATATTACACGATATTTTCAATATTTACTTTCAGGAAATTATTCTGATAATGGTTTGTATTTATTTTCTTATGATAAAAGAATAACTGCCAACAGGGTGGTGATTACAGGTGGTACTCATTCTAATAAAATGCAATTATTAATAAGTTACACAAAGCTATAAATCAAAAAATCTAAAATGTGTGGAATAGTTGGCTATATAGGTAAAAAACAAGCATATCCAATACTAATTAATGGTTTAAAACGTCTTGAATATAGAGGATATGATTCAGCCGGTATTGCAATTTTAAACGGAAATATTAGTGTTCATAAGTGCAAAGGAAAAGTTGCCGACCTTGAAGAATTTATAAAAGATAAAGATGTTTTTGGTACAATTGGAATTGGGCATACACGATGGGCTACACACGGAGAGCCGAATGATATTAATGCCCATCCACATACATCAAATAATGGTTTATTTGTTCTAATTCATAATGGAATTATTGAGAACTATTCCCGGTTAAAAAAGAAATTACAAGATAGAGGATATATTTTTAATAGCGAAACAGATACCGAAGTATTGGTGAATTTAATAGAATATATTTATATAAAAGGAAAAGTTTCTGCAGAAATTGCTGTTCGTTTAGCATTAACCAAGGTAATTGGTGCTTATGGATTACTTATTGTTTGTCCAAATGAACCAGAACAGTTGATTGCGGCAAGAAAAGGAAGCCCATTAGTAATTGGAATTGGCGATGGAGAATATTTTTTTGCATCTGATGCAACACCAATTATTGAACATACTAATAGTGTTATATATTTAAACGACAATGATATTGCTATAATTAATAAAGGAGAACTTTTTTTAAAAACCATTGATAATATTGATATTGATCCAAAAGTACAAAAACTTGATTTAGATATTGGGGAAATTGAAAAAAGTGGTTATGAGCACTTTATGCTCAAGGAAATATTTGAACAACCAAAATCAATAAAAGATACTTTCAGGGGTAGAATTTCTGCCGACAATACAAAAGTTCATTTAGGTGGATTACACAATGTTATTGACAAACTTACAGTTGCAAAAAGAATTATTATTATTGGATGTGGTACATCATGGCATGCGGGACTTGTTGGTGAATATTTATTTGAAGAATTTGCAAGAATACCTACAGAAGTTGAATATGCATCAGAATTCAGATACAGAAATCCTATATTATTTAAAGATGATATTGTTATTGCAATTAGTCAGAGTGGAGAAACTGCTGATACTTTGTCAGCAATAAAACAAGCAAAAAAAGCAGGAGCACTTGTGCTTGGAATATGTAATGTTGTTGGCTCAAGCATTCCTCGCGAAACAGATGCAGGAGTGTATACTCATGCAGGACCGGAAATAGGTGTTGCCTCCACAAAAGCTTTTACTGCACAGATAACAGTTCTTACATTAATGGCAACTTTTCTTGGAAAAGAAAAAGGCGTTTTAAATGAAGATGAATACCTGTATGTTGTAAAAGAGCTTAGTCAAATACCATCTAAAATTGAAAAAATCTTAAATCTGAATGATAAGATTAAAGAAATTTCTAAACTTTATAAAAATGCTTCTAATAGTCTTTATTTAGGAAGAGGTTATTTTTTCCCCGTAGCCTTAGAGGGAGCTTTAAAACTTAAAGAAATATCGTATATTCACGCAGAAGGTTATCCTGCAGCAGAAATGAAACATGGCCCTATTGCTCTTATTGATGAAAGTATGCCCGTAGTTGTTATTGCGGCAAAAGATAATTCTTATGAAAAAATTGTTAGTAATATTCAGGAAGTTAAGGCGAGAAAAGGTGTTGTTTTAGCCGTGGTTACTGAAGGAGACACAGTTATAAAAAATATGGCAGACCATGTAATAGAAATTCCTGAAACACATAATGCCCTTACTCCTTTACTTGCAGTAATTCCATTACAACTATTTTCTTACCATATTGCTGTAATGCGTAATTGTAATGTTGATCAACCAAGAAACCTTGCAAAATCAGTTACAGTTGAATAATGTGTTATGGAATTTAATATTCAAATAGGAATTAAACATAAAATTGAAAAAATTATATCGCAAGTGGATACTGCTATAAAATATGGCTCTGGTATGGTTGAGGTTTTTGCTACTCCCGCAATGATTTCTTTAATGGAAAAAACAGCTCTCGAATCGGTACTTTCATTTTTACCAAAAGGATTTAATACTGTGGGAACAGCTGTAGATATAAATCATATTAAAGCAACTCCTGTTGGACAAAAAGTTATTTGTGAATCAGAACTTATTGAAATAGACAAAAAAAAGTTGATTTTTAAAATTATTGCAAGAGACGAAAAAGGAAAAATTGGTTTTGGAACGCATACTCGTTTTATAATCAATATAAATGATTTTATGAATAAAATTTAGCTGCATTTTTCATTATTGATAAACATAAAACACACACAAATTCAATTTCTTTTGCGGTTTGATTGTTGAGAAATGAATACTAAAATAAATATAAAAAATAAAAAAGCTTATTATAATTATCAGTTGTCTGAATTTTATATAGCAGGCATAGTGTTGAAAGGTACCGAAATTAAATCCATACGACAGGGTAAATTAAGCTTTGTTGACCCTTTTTGTATATTTAAAAATGGCGAACTTTGGTTAAAAGGCATGCATATTTCAGAATACACTTACGGTACAATTAATAATCATGAACCCAAAAGAGAAAGAAAACTACTATTGAACCAAAAAGAATTATTGAAATTAAATAAAAAAATTACGGAAAAAGGCTTTACAATAGTTCCTACACGCTGTTTTATTAATGAAAACGGTTATGCCAAAATTGAAATAGCTCTTGCAAGAGGAAAAAAATTATATGATAAACGTGAAACGATTAAGAAAAAAGATTCTAAAAGAGATATTGATAGAATGTCAAAAAACATATAATTAATCATTGCACTAAAGATAACATAGTAACAGAACAACCGTCTTTTCCATCTCTGTATGAGATCATTATTGAATAAATACCTGTTTTATTGCAAACAAAATCAAATGCAGAATAAATTTTATCAGAGCCTTTAACAAAATTACTTCCGATAAGTCTATTTGACTGATATATCTGAATTATTGCTTCAGAATCTTTATTTACATCACAACAAACAGTAAAACGATAATGATTGCCTTTTGAAAAGGCAATAGAATATTTTGCAATAGGAGATTTTTTGTTTTTTTCTGCAGTTTGTAATCTGACTTTAAAGTCTTTTAAATATGTTGTTCCTTTAATTTCAACATAGCACTTGTCATGTAATTGACTATTGCATTGAGCAGTTGTATTATAATTCAAAAATATTAATACCGGGATTATTAAAAATATTAACTTTTTCATACGTATAAAATTTAATTTTTAATTGTCGTATGGACGCCTTATAATGGTTTATTTAAATACTATTATTATTGTATTTCATTTTCTGTTATTTCAACTAAATTGTTCCTTACTTCTTCTGTAATTGCAACAATATCCTTTAGTTGTTGGTCGCGAATGTGTATGATGCTTGTTTCATTTTGAACAATAGTAAGCATACCATCTTGTTCAACAGAAGTAGGTTCTCCTTTTTCGTATGTTATTTTAACCTTATCCAGTTCGTCCTTAATTTTAGTAAACTCAGCTAAAACACCATGGAAAAAATTGTTATTATCATAGTTTTTTAATATTAACATAAGATCATTTAAAAGTAATTTTTGTTCGCCAATTTTTTCGGCAATTTCTTTATTTGGCTTATCTTTAATTATTTGTGTTGACAGAAACATTCCTTCCAACCATGCCCCTGCAACTATCAAAGCACTATAATTACCCCTGTCATTTTCTCTTAAAAATTTATCTATATTATTAAAACTGTGCACAGAGATATAGGTTAAAGAATCAATATTTTCACTATTGAGAGCTAATTTTTTTAAAGTAGCAAAATCAAAAAATTGACCAACTTTAATATCGTCTGCTAAAGATTTTATTATCATAATATATTCCAATACCAACGATGTTTTATTATA
>CAYTAU010000136.1:0-7452 GCA_964435855.1 uncultured Bacteroidales bacterium
GCGATATGTTTGAAACAGACAATAACGATGAAATGTTTTCTGCATTACAACATTTAAGATACAAAAAACATGAAGTTATAATGTTTCATGTAACTGATAAAAACTTAGAAAAAGATTTTAAATATTCTAACCGACCATATAAATTTATTGATATGGAAACAGGAGAAGAATTAAAATTAAATCCTAATGAAATTAGAACCCATTATATTAATTCCGTTTCAAAACATTTTAACGAACTAAAACTAAAATGTGGTCAATTTAATATTGATATGGTTGAAGCCGATATTAATAAAAATTTTGATAATGTTCTTCTTTCTTATCTTATTAAGCGAGGCAAGCTGTATTAAGATTTGTTTTGATATAATACCAAGTTTTATTTCCATTCAGACATGTTTTTACACCTATGTTTCGACTTTTAAGTAGTCTATTATTAGCTTTTACTCGTTCAGAACCACTTTTTACACCTTAATTCCGACCTTTTAGTAATTCTGTCCTAGTTTTAACTAGCCCAACCATACCTTTTACTAGCCTTAGTGCTACTTTTAACTACTTATTTCCGACTTTTACTAGTATCTAAGTACTTTTAATTAGTCCTGATACTACTTTTACCAGTATCTAAGTACTTTTTACCAGTATCTAAGTACCTTTTACTAGTATCTAAGTATCTTTTACTAGTATCTAAGTACCTTTTACTAGTATCTAAGTATCTTTTACTAGTATTTAAGTACTTTTAATTAGTCCTGATACTACTTTTTACTAGTCCTTGTACTACTTTAAACTAGTAAGTATAGTAGTTTTTATATCTCATATACTGCATTTTAGCTATTTTATAAAAAAAGCCCGCTATATGCGGGCTTTAATTATTTGCAAATAATAATGTAGATATTTTTTATCTTTACATAAAAATAATTGAGATTGAAATTGAGAAATGCTGATGTATCTGTATGTAAAAGCTCGCATTTACAGAAGTAATTATTAATATGAACATGAAAATATTAATATCAATATATTTAATAATATTAACGAGTTCTTTATTTGGACAGCAAGAATTTAAATATGATTCGATTGAAATAAATCTTGCTGAATCAATTAGAAAAGGAAAAGAGAAATCGATACTTGTAAATGATAAAAGAATCGCAACATTGAAATATAAGTGTAAAACGACAATTGATAGTGTTGTTACATATATAGGTCCTTTCACAATGTTTGATATACCAGAAAAGAAAATTAGTAGAGGAGTCGTATTATACGATTTATATATTGTAGAAAGAACTTTGGATAATTGTTCTTTCTTTGAAGAGTACGTGACAGATATTAGCACTTGCTACTATTTTGTTTCAAAGACTGGTTACAGTAAAAATAGTATTGCAATAGTTGTCGACTCTTATAAGTTTTACTTCTTTAATATCACAAAAATAAAAAAAGGTAAAACTATTTATTTAGATGATATGAAGAAGATACTTAATTTACCAAAAGAAAATGTAAAAGAAATTGACGCCTACAATTTTAATGTTGTATTTTAACAACCCCTGCTCTTGAGTGATTATACCGCTCACTTTAACAAGTATTCTTAAAATCTATATTTTAGCTAATTTTCTGGTAATTTAGAGTCTGTTATTTCTTTGTCGCTTATTCTTCTAATTTTAAAATTTAGATAAGCTACCAATACCGTCATAATTGGACTAATTATATTAAATATACAATATGGCAAATAAGAAATTACGTCAACCCCCAAAACTCTTGATTGAGTAGCTCCTCCGGTATTCCACGGAATAAGCGGCGCTGTTACTGTTCCGGCATCTTCAAGTGTACGACTTAAGAGCTCGGGCTTATATCCTTTTTCTTTGTATATTTTGGCAAACATGCGTCCCGGAACAACAATTGAAATATATTGGTCAGAAGCTGTAGTATTGAAAAAGATACACGCTCCTGCTGTTGCTGCTACTAATGAGCCTGTTGATTTTGCAAATTTGATTAATGTTTCTGTAATGCGTTTTAAGAATCCTGCCGTTTCCATTGCTCCTCCAAACACCATGGCAGCAATTATTAGCCATATTGTATTTAACATGCCCGCCATACCATTTGTTGAAAAAAGATTTTTTACTATTTCGACATTAGAATCAATACTTACTTTTCCGTACATCGACTTAACAATTGATATATAAGAAGAAATAGCATAATTTTCATGTACATCGGCAATCTGCTTGATAATATCCGGCTGAAAAATAATAGCAAAAATGCCTCCCAATATAGTTCCTGCAAAAAGAGCTGGTAAAGGCGGTACTTTTTTAATAATGATAATTATCAATATCACGGGAACAATAAATAATAAAGGGCTAATATAAAATTTAGCTTCAATTGCTGTCAAAACAGCATTAATATCCGTTGTATTGTTACCATGATTATAACTAAATCCTAAAATTAGAAAAAATAATAATGTTATTATTAAAGAAGGAACTGTTGTATAGAGCATATATCTAATATGAGTGAAAATATCAGTACCCACCATAGCAGAAGCTAAGTTAGTTGTGTCAGAAAGAGGAGACATTTTATCGCCAAAATAAGCACCGGAAATTATTGCTCCCGCAATAGCTCCTTTATTAAAACCAAGGGTAATTCCAATTCCCATTAAAGCAATTCCTATTGTGGCAATAGTAGACCAGGAACTTCCAGTAGCTATAGAAACAAGTGCACATATAATAACAGTGGCAAAAAGAAATATTGTAGGATTAAGGATTTGTAAACCATAGTATATCATTGCAGGAACAACCCCGCTTATTAACCATGTTCCCGCTAAAGCACCAATCATTAATAAAATTAATATTGAGGGCATGGCAGAGCCAATGCTATTAACCATACCATTTATTATGTTTTTCCATTTTACTTTTAGGGAAATAGCAATTATTGCAGCAACAGCAGCTGATAATAGTAGTATAATTTGGTTAGCTCCTTCTAGTGTATCATCAAAATATCTAACATTTAAAACTAAGAAAATGATTAAAAAAATAATTGGTATAAGTGACTGAAATAAAGTTGGTTTTTTAATCATTTATAAGATACTGTTATTTCATTTTTTTAATTTTTAAAACTCTAAGAATAGAATTAATAATCCCTTTATTTTTATCTATTTCATCATCTCCTTCATAATATCCATAACCATATCCATAACCATATCCGTAACCATACCCATATCCATAGCCTCCATAACGATAACCATAACCTGTTCTGTATCCGTAGTAACTTGGGACTTTAACATCATTAATTAGTATGGTTAAAGATTTCATGCCCTTTTCATGATATAGGTCATTAATAAACTTTAAAACTGTTTTAGTTGAATAATTCTGACGAACTACAAAAATGTTGGCCATTGCAAATTTACTGATTAGTAATGCATCAGTAACAAGTGCAATTGGTGGAGTATCCATTATTATGTAATCATATTCATTTTTTAATTCTTTCATAAGGTCGTTCATTGTATCAGTATCAATTAATTCTGCAGGATTTGGGGGAATAGGCCCAGAAGGTAAAAAATAAAGATTTTCTATTTCGGTTTTATGAATAACTTCTTCTTTTGTGTTTTTTCCAATTAAATATGTACTTAATCCTGCGGAGTTGTTATTGTCAAATTCTTTATGCAATTTTGGTTTTCTAAGATCAAGACCCATTATAAGTGTTTTCTTATTTGATAAGGCAAAAATTGTAGCTAGATTTATTGCACAAAAAGTTTTACCTTCTCCACTAATTGTAGAATTAATAGAAATTACCAAGCATTTTTCCTTTTTTTCAATAGCAAAATATTGCAAACTTGTTCTAATAGTCCTAAATGATTCTGCAATAGAAGATTTTGGTTTTTCATACACTACTTTTTCTATTTTTTTATCATTATGCCCAATAGTCCCAATAAGTGGTACTTTTGTATTATCTTCTATATCTTTTCTTTCAACAATTTTATCATTAAAGAAATCGCGAAGTATTATTATTATCAAAGGAATTAACAAGGCAATAATAATTGCAATTGTATAATTTAACGATTTTTTTGGAGCAATTTGTGAAACATTTTGAACTATTGCGTAATCTAATATTCTATTTTCAGGGATATTAGAAGCTTTAGCAATTCCTGCTTCGGCTCTTTTCTCAAGTAAATAAGTATAAATATTGTCATTTAATGTAAACTTTCTTTGAATATTTAGAAATTCTTTTTCTGTTACAGGTAGTTTTTGAATTTCTGCATTAACGGTGGCAATTTGTTGATTAACGGCATTAAGAGTTAATTCGGTTACCTTAATTATATTATTAACATTTTCAATTAAAGTTTGTCGAACATTTCCAATTTTTAAATCTATTAAACTTAATGCGGGATTCTTTTCTGTTGAGCTGTAGGCCGTAACACCTCTTTCAGTATTTAATAAATTTAATTGTGCAACTAATGAATTAAGTAATTGGTCGTCAATCCCCATTACCGAAGGAGCAATAGCATCAGAAAAATCTGTATTATCTGTTAAATAATTTTTCAAATAATTATAATATTCTAATTTGATTTTAATTATTGCTTTTTCAGCTTGATAGTTTTCAAATTTTAAAAATATTGCAGAACCTTCCTGACTAATATCTATTATTTTATTGTATTGCCTAAAATCAAGCAGTTTGTTTTCAACACCTGATAATGAATCGGTAATATCCATTAATTGTTCATCAATAAATTTAATTGTATTTATTGCAATTTGATTTTTTTCTTCTAAATCCATCTTAATGTAAACATCACAAAGTTTATTTAAATAATCAACTTCTTTTTGAGGACTATACCCTTGTGTTGAAAGTATCAAAACAGAACTTTTTTTATCAGATGTTTCAATCGCGAGTTTATTTTTATATTGATTTGTTAAACTATTAATGTCATTAATGATAAAATAATATTGGTAATTAAAATTTATATCATCTGTATCATATTGTTTAGTCAGTACAACGTTAAAGTTAAAGTTTTCGTTAACAAACGGTTTCCCGAATTTCATTATGGTATTAATTGAATAACGGTCATTTATTTCAAGCTGATATTCATATTCCGATATTATTTTAATATAAATAGGATAAGCTGTAACATTAATTTTAGACGTATCTATTTCAATTTTAAATGGAGCTGTTTTATACCTTTCGGGAGTTCTTATTCTTCCAACAGAAAAATATGAAATTTGAAAATCTAATTCTTTTATTGTTCTATTAGCTATAGAGTAAGATTTTAATATCCCTATTTCATTTTCTACATTCTTTTTTCTTATTCTACTATATAATCCCAGTTCTTGAACAATGTTTTCAACACCACCCGACATAGAACTATTTTTATCTTTAACTAATATGCTTGCATTAACTTTGTACATAGGATCCGCATATTTATTAATATAATATGTAATTCCCAATGCAATAAATACAGTAATTATAAACCAATACCAATTAGAAATTATTTTAAAAATAAACTTCTTAATATCGATAGTGTTTTCTTGTCGTATATGATTTTCCGAATTAATTTCCATTTTTATTTAATAAAATTCAATACCAAAATAAAAGTTGTAATTGTTGAAAGAATTATTGAAATATTTGGGGCATTCATTCTAAACGCCTTTGTTTTAACTGGCTCAACATATAATATGTCATTTGGTAACATATAAAAATTTGATGTTTCTAAAAGTTTTGCATCATTAAGATTTACCCTTATTGTTTCTATTCCATTTTTAGCCGGTCTTAATAATAAAATATTTTTTTTATTACCATATACCGTTATATCTCCCGCCATTCCTAAAGCTTCAAGAATAGTTATATTATCATTATAATTAGTATAAACCCCGGGCCTGTTCACTTCTCCCAAAATAGTTATCTTATACGTCAATAATTTAACAACCGCAGTCGCTCCTTTTAAGTATTTATCAAGCTTTTCCTGAACAACAAGTTGTGCCTCATCAACAGTAAAACCGGCAACTTTAATATGACCGAGTACGGGCGCATTCACATATCCTGTATCATTAATTGAAAATCCATTAATATACATACCTGCATCCGAATAAAATGTATAATTTATTGCCCCCGTATTTATATTAAACATATTTGAGATTTCCTCATTAATGCTTATAACTTTGATAAAAATAATATCTCCTGATTTTAAAGTATAACTTGGCTGATTATTGGAATAATGTTGTGTTGTGTCATTTTCTTCGGGTAAATTATGAAAATATATTATTTTTTTATGTTGAGTACAAGACGTAATAAAGATAAACAATATGACAATAAATAAATAAAATATTTTTTTATACATATATCAACTTTTTGTTAATTAGGCCTCAAAAATATAAAAATATTGTCAATTAGCACATTTTTTTACTTTTACAATAATAAATAAAAACAATTAAATATTTTATTATGCAACAAATCAATTTATTACAACTAATTTTATATTCTTTTGAAAAATATTATTAAATGTCGTATTTTTGTTAAAAATACACTTTTTAAAAATTTGCTTGAATTATAAATGAATACACAATTTTTTGGACATAATTTAATAAAATTAAAAACTGTTGATTCAACAAATAAGTATGCTATTGAACTTATTCCAAAAATTGATCCTATTGAAGGTGCGGTTGTTTGGGCAATGGAACAAGCCGCAGGACTGGGAAGGAACAATAGTCTTTGGGAAAGTGAGGGTGGCAAAAATTTAACTTTCAGTATTATTTTATATCCTGATTTTATAAATGTTGAACAACAATTTTATATTTCCAAAGCCGTTTCACTGGGGGTTTTAGACTATATTAAATCTTTTTCGGACAATGTAACAATTAAATGGCCTAATGATATTTATGTGAAGAATAAAAAAATATCGGGAATTTTAATTGAAAACAGCATAAAGGGGAAAAAAATTACAAATTGTGTCGTTGGTATTGGCCTGAATGTTAATCAAACTATTTTTAAAAGTGATGCCCCAAATCCTACATCTTTAAAATTAATCTTAAAAAATGATATTGATCTTAATGAAAGTATAGAGGAACTTTGTGGCAATGTTGAATCAAGATATATTCAATTGCAAATGGGCAAATTTGAACAATTAGATAAAGATTACCTTGAAAATCTTTATAGATTTAATAAATATCACCTATTTGAAAATAACTCTAATAAATTCTATGCCAAAATCATTGATATTTTGCCTTCAGGAAATATTGTTTTAGTTGACAAGAATAAAATTCAGCTTAAATTTAATATTGATGAAATAGATTTTATTATTTAAAAAAGTAGATATTTTCCTTAAATTATTAATGATCGTAAGGACGATAAGTTTTTGGTATCTCAAAAACAGTATTATCAATTGGTTTTTTAATAATCTCAATTACTTCTAATCTCATTTTTTGCTCTCTTAATGTAGTTCTTTCAACAGATATTAAAGGGAAAAACCCTTTTATATCCGGAATTTGAAGA
>CAYTAU010000137.1:0-7251 GCA_964435855.1 uncultured Bacteroidales bacterium
AAAATACATCTAATTTATTTGCCCAATCTTTCATTGTCATTGGAATACTTTTTTCTGCCTGATGCTCGGCATAATCAAGATACATGGTTACAAAACGATTTAATGGTTTTAATTCAACTTCTGTAAGATAATTTTTAGCAATAGAAACATCCGATTTTCTAATTTTTCCTTTTGGTGAGTTTTTCCATGAGGTAAGCCCCATTTTATCTTTTTTATGATTAGCTCTTGATGTTATTATTTCAGCAGCAGTTTGCTTGGTTATAGCCCAATGAAGTTTATTTTGTACAGTTGCAAAAAAGATTTTTGTTATTTCACTATTTTTCTCATAATCAATACTGCATTCCGCATAAATATCTGTTATTTTTTGATACAAACGCCTTTCACTACTTCGAATATCACGAATTTTTTCCAGTTGTTCGTCAAAATAATCTTTGCCAAATATTGGAGTAGGATTTTTCAGTCTCTCTACATCCATTGTATAACCTTTTATTATAAACTCTTTTAAAACTTGTGTTGCCCAAATTCTAAACTGTGTAGCTCTGCTCGAATTTACTCTGTAACCAACTGCAATAATCGCATCAAGATTATAATACTCCAATTTTCGTTTTACTTTTCTTCCATTTTCATTTTGAACTATTTCCAAAATGGAAACAGTTGCTCCTTTTTCCAATTCTACACTTTCAAAAATATTATTCAAATGTTTAGAAATTGCAGGAACATTAACATCAAAAAGTTGCGCTATTTTTTTCTGAGGAAGCCATATTGTCTCATTTTGCAATAAAACATCAATTTTTACATCTCCATTAGAAGATTTATAAAGTAAAAACTCTGTTAGTTTTTCGTTATTATAAATTATCGGTTTGTTTTTATCGCTCATTTTTATTCTCTTTTATAATTGAAGCTTCTAAATCAGTTTTTTATTGTGCAATTGGTAAATTTGGCTCTTTTTTCGGCATGGTATACAAGGTTTTAGTTATATATTTTTATTGTGCTTACTAATTTATCAAAAAGCTTTTCGTATGTTTCATTTAATGTGTTACAAATATCGTTGAAACTTTCCATTTTTTAAACATGTGGTAACAATGGCACTAAAAAGCGTTGCCATCCCGCAGGGTGACTATGATTTTAAACGTTTGTCAAGACACATATATCTTTATTTTTTATTATTATTCTTTATCAATTTCAAATCTTTTTCTTTTTGGAATCGAACTATATTCCTTAGGCAAATTTACTTTTGGTAATTTTTCTACCTTTTCAACTTCCTCTTTACCTTAAATTTCCTCAAACATTTCTTTTTCTAACTTTCTTAATTTTTCATTCATAGATTTATTTATTTTTCTTTTATTGTCCATGATATACAGTTTAAAGCACCTCCATATTTAATAATCTCACTCATATCAACTTGTGCTATCCTTTTGTTCTTTGCATAGTCTGTATAATATTCTGAAATTTGTTCAAATGCAAGGTTGTCGGTTTTCTTTACATTTAGTTTTGGAATTATTATCAAATCTTTTGTTTGCAAAAAATTAATGTATGCAATATTCTGTTCGTTTTCTTCCTTCTCAGAACACCTTAGCCATTCCCATTCTAATTTTGCTTTTTTGAATGATTTTAGCATTTGTTCTTTCAATTCCAAATCTGCAAATTCATAGAAACCACTTATCAAGACGGTATTTTCGTTTATAAATCTTAACATTCCATCCGAATGACCAAATTCACATTCATAATCCCAAGGAATCAGCACCACTTTATCAACCTCAAAAACCTCTTTTAGCTTATCAAGTAGCTGTTTTTTCTTGTAGTGATATTTGTTTTCCTCTAAAATTTTATCCGTTAGAATTACTGCATTTGAAGATTTTACAACATTCCCACCATCTAATATGATGTCCGACTTGGTGGTTTTTAGCCCTATTGCATCACATACAATATCTGGATAGGTTTTTATTTCTCTTGATGCCAGAGTTGTACCTTGTAAATAGTCAGGGTCGTATCTATACTCAACAAACTTGTCGTGTGATACTTGAATTGGCATAAAGTCTCTTGCCCAAATATCTCTAGTGTTGGGAAGAAAATCATATTCGCAATTGAAAAATTTTAACACTTTCTCAATATCTCTGCAAGTTTTAGTATTATCAAGTTTCAGCTTGCCCGCCAAGTAAACTTTATTTGTTAACCAATCTGCAATCATTTAAGCCTCTCTTTCCAAATCTTTCTAATTACTTTACCTATCTCAATAAACTCATCTTTAGTAAAAGTATCTGTTTTTGCATTATTGCACCAATAACATGAGAAAACAAGATTTGAAGTTATATTATAAGGTAGATTTGGTTCTAATCTCTCAATCTCTAATTTTCTGCCTCGGTTTCTTTTTGT
Organism: uncultured Bacteroidales bacterium; assembly: GCA_964435855.1. Taxonomy (GTDB): domain Bacteria; phylum Bacteroidota; class Bacteroidia; order Bacteroidales; family CAYTAU01; genus CAYTAU01. The sequence continues at coordinate 2,374 of CAYTAU010000137.1, forward strand.
TAAATCAGGATATTTATTCCACAACTCCAAAACTTCCTTTTCTGTAATATCGCAATAGAAACATTTTTTATCAGCTTTTTCAAACCACTCTCTAAATTCGTTGAAATCAAGCTCAGGACATTTAGCTTGCCATTTATCTCGAACTAAAGTAAGTTGTTCTCTTTCCGTTTTTAATGCATCCCACCAAGGAGCAAAGACTTTTCTTTCTAATTCAAGTTTCTTTGAAATTTCATCATAGGTGAGTTTCTCAATCACAGCTAATTGTAAAAATTCCTTTTGCTTATCTGTCATATTGTGCTGTTTTTATGCGTCCTAATATTAGTATAACCGAAAACTTCCATTTATTTCCATTACAAAAACCCCTTATTCAAATTTATTTTACCAAAGGAGTAAAAAAGAAGAAAAAGTCCTTTAATCTAAAATTTAAAATCGCAAATTAATTCACCCTGTTTATTGCAAACCAAGCTCTTCCATTTTTTTATCAGCTTTTTCTGCTATCTCGTCAAATCGTTTTTGATATTTTTCATCGCTGGCACAAGATATCATTTTCAGCCATTGTGTTGACCATGTTGCAGCATCCTGAACAACTTCAATGTATTCTTCTGCTAAAGCAGCGTCCATAGGATTTTTCAAATACTTAGCCATTATTTCTATATAGCTTTCAATCCACACCTCATATTCATCAAGAAACTCGTCACAATTTTTTGCATCTCCTGTTTTATTATCAGAAGTTTTTTCCACAACGTCAGAGTTATCTGTTGTTTCACTATTTTCAACAACTTCATTATTATCTGTTGTTTCAGAAGTGTTTTCACCGCAAGAATAAAGCATTACTAGACCTGCAAATAAGAATAAAATAATAAAATTTTTCATTTGTTATTTTTTTTAAAGCCCCACCTAATCCCGAAATAAATTCGGGACAGGCTCTCCCCAAAGGGGAGGGATTTTGTGACTTGGTTAATATTTATTTTTCTACTTTAATTTTTTGTTTTTTGTCTTTATTTTTATAATAAGCTTATGCACTCTGTATATATTGCTGTTTAATACTATCAAGTAATTGTTGCTCTTCCTGTGAAACATTACCATCAATATTAGCAGCTTTTTCCATTAATTTGTAAATCTTATTACGCGATTTATCATCTTCGGGCATACGAACAACTAACTTACCATTTTGTGCCATTTGGAACATTGGTTGTATTTTCTCAAGTTTATATCCCCACTTTTTAGCAAGTTTTTTAGTAAACTCAAGTTCTTCGTTATCAAATACACCGTCGGCAGCAACCATAATTAATACATTATTAAATGCATAATCACGAACTTTGTAAAGACTGTCTAATTTTTCAGGGTCAACTTTAGCAACAAAATTAGCTGCATTTGCTGCATAATATGAATAATAAGCTTGTATATCCATTATATCTGTAATTATCCACTCGTTGCTTGTACTATTTAGTTCAGCTCCGCAATATTCGCATTTAGTATCTATTGTATCGCCAACAGGAGCGCCACAACTTGGACAACTATGAGAATAAAGAGAACCTTTTGATTCTCCTGCTTTAATATCACGACTCATTATTACTACCTCATTTTTTGAAGTAACAGCAACATCGAGAATGTCAACTTTTTTATCTCTTGGAATAACTCTCTGATAAGATGATTTTATAGATATCATCAATACATTTTTGTTATCCTTCTGCATTGCTCCTATTAATGCAACATCATTAAGATAAAGTCTGTTGTAAACAAATTCTTCTTCAGCATCAAATTGTTTTGTTAGTTTTTCGAAAACTTCATCTGAAACAAACCTTCGCATCAGCTTAGGCTCTTTAGCAACCCTTGCCGTTTGTATCTGCAAGTATCCATTGCTTGCTTTATCTTCAATAAGCTGAACAGCAAAATCTTCGTTATCTTCAACCAAACCTAAAACTGCTTCGTTAAGATTTGCTGATTTTACTGCCATAGGATTAGATGTAACATAATCGTCAGCCTGAGTAATCTCAGAAAGAACCCAATCAAATTCACCTGAGTTTGTTATACTGCCACAATACTCACACTTACTAACTTCACTTGCTTTTGTAGGTAAATCGCCACCACATTTAGGACAATTGTTAGTAGAATACATATCTTTTTCTTCAGCTCCGCGTTTTCTTAAAAACGACCAGTATTCAACAAAGTCTTCTGCACCACCGGAGTTCAACGATTTGTATTTATCACTAATAAACTTATCGACTATTGATGCATGTACAGCAACATGAACAATATCGTAAAATCCGTCGCTTTCAATTTTGTCAATATATATGTTTTTAACATTAAGTTTTTCAATGGTATTTTTCTGAGAAAGAATATCCATCATTTTAAACTGGGTGTTAAGTCTTTGATACATTCCATCAGAAATATACTTTCTAACTTTCGTCATATCTTTATCCTGCCATGCATACTGTAAATCGGTAAATGCAATTTTCACTTTCTCTTTAAACTTGGCTTCGTCAAAACTTGGATTGTTTGCAATAAATGTATCATAACCAACTGCCTTAGCTCCTGTAGTTGCTCCTGTTGGAAGTTTGTTAAATACAGATTTTTGTTTTGCTTTTTTCTTTACATAAATGTATCCAACAATAATTATTGCTATAACTATTAAATTAAAAGGAAACGGGATTAACATAAATATATAAAAAATTAAAGCACCTATTCCATCGCCGCCACCACCGCCACTTCTGCTTCCTCCTGCACCACCCAAACGTGCAAATGCATCATCTGTAATTAATAGAGCAACAATTAAAAAAAGAAAAAAGAAAATTAAAGACTTGTTTTTGTTTAAAAATGCAGTAATTCTTCTCATAGTTTTATAACTTGAATTTATGTAAATTTTAAAGACCTAAATGTAGGAATTAATTATTAATGTATCAAATTAATAATTTATTCTTTTTTTAACAGATTTGCAAATTGCTAAAATATATCGCTTTAACAAGATGTTTACAATGTTTTAAACGATACTATCTATCAAAGGAAATTAAACATAAATCAAATATTTTTTAATATATATTTAAGAAATTCCTTTATACTTATTACTTTTACATTTCTAATCAATAAAACCTTAAAATGAAAACAAATTTACTTATTCTGTTAATTTCCATTTTTTCTTTTTATACTGTAAAAGCTCAGTTATCAGAGCATATTGAAAAAGGGAAACAGGCATATTTAAAAAATGCCGATAAAGCTCTTCACGAGCAAATAAAAGCATCGAAAGATATAAATGCATACATTGTTGGCGATACTAAAACTTTCTGGAGATGGGATCTTACTGTTATGCCACCACAATGGATTCAGGAAAATGCAAGCTGCAGAGCAGTTGGCGACAATTCTTATGTTTTTGTTGCTGATTCTGAATGGGGAAGTTCAATGACACAACAAGATGTTGATACCGTAATTCATTATCTCGAAGATGTTACTCTTGCTGATACAAGTATGGGAATTGTTGAAATGGATATTCATTATTTTGGTGTAATCCCTGATGAATTAGATGGCGACCCTAAGGTTATTTTTTATTACTCCGCTCTTGGTACTTATAACGGCTCTACTTTTGACGGATATTTTTCTGCCTTTAATCAAATAACCGAAACAGAAGCTCAAATAACAGGAGACCACAGTAATGAATGTGAAATGCTTTATATGAGTTGTAACCCTGTTGACCCGACAAGCTACAGCACTCTTTCTGTTTTATCGCATGAATTACAACATTTAATACATTTTGGAGCCGACCCTAACGAAGAAACATGGCTTGATGAAGGATGTGCAGAATTTGCAATGGTTTTGTTTGGTTACCCCGACCCTATAGTTGATTTCCCTGCTGATTCTGACAACAATTTAATTGTATGGGATCAACAATTTTCAGATTATGTTCAAACAATGTTGTTTTTCACATACTTGTCGGAACAAACAATTGGACCTGCTTTTATAACAAATCTTGTTGCCAATACTTTAAATGGAGTTAGCGGTATTAACAGCTCATTAACAAGTATATCATACCCATTAAATTTTCAGGAAATATTATCTAACTGGACTCTGGCAAATTATATTGATGACACAAGCCTTGAAACAGCTTATAATTATGAAATACTTAACATACCAAATTTTGCATCAGAGCAGTATTTTGGCTCATATCCTGTAAGCAATTCAAATTCGCTTAATGCATGTGCAGCACATTATTACCAATTAACAGCAAATTTCACATCACTGCAATTTGATTTTGACTTATCAGCCGGTGGCGAATGGGATATTAATTTAATTGCTTATCAAAATTTATTTGTTAAAGAAATAATTCCAATTAGTACTACCACTATTACTGATTTTGATAAACCAACAGCATATACTTTAACCAAACTCATGCTTGTTGTAACAAATAAAGAAGTAAGTACAGACGAATCAACTTACTCGTTTTCAATTACTAATATTGCTGATATTAATTCAATTAGCAGAGAAAAATTGGTGCTTTATCCAAATCCTGTTAAAGAAAGTCTTAATATTGATAATTTGAGTAATGTAAATTTTATTCAGATAAACGATATTTTATGCCAGACTGTTTATGTTAACACCAATGTTAATGAAAGTAGTTTTACATATAATACTGAAGGTTTGGAAAAAGGAATTTATTTAATAAGCATTAGATATAAGGATAACTCGTTTGAAACTATAAAATTTATTAAAGAGTAACGGTTTGAATATGGTACATTTGGCATTTTGAAACACTTTGCTTTCAACTTACTCTAAATTTTATTTATTGCTATCATCTTCATTTTTAGCACTATTTGCCAAATGCACTATATTCATTGTTAGCCATTGTTTGTTTTGTAATTTTTAGTAATCTAGATTTAAATTCATATT
>CAYTAU010000138.1:0-7217 GCA_964435855.1 uncultured Bacteroidales bacterium
CATACTATTGGATATGAATATGAATTTATCAATCAAGACACAGCATTATACTATTATAAGAAAGCATTATCGCTTGCACAAAAGGATCGTTCAAACAATGCCAAAGAAACAGCGGATATTTCTTTTTATCAAACTTTAGTAATAAGATCTTTACGATATATTGGTATTGTTCATCGTAATAAAGGAGAATATGAAAAAGCTATGGAATATTATAAAAAGGCCTTAGTTAATACTCTTGATTCAGTAAGCTGCCAGAATAAAGAATTGTGTAAAAGAGAAGCTGGTGGTATATATAACAGTATGGGCATAGTATTACGTACTAAGGGAGAATATTCCGAAGCACTTAAATACTACCAAAAAGCATTAAAAATATTTGAAGACCTCGATGATAAAGAAAATGTATCATTGTTTTATATAAATATAGGAGTTATACATTATTTTCAGGATAACTTTGATGAGGCACTTAATTACTACCAAAAAGCATTAGAGGTTAAAGAAGAATTAAATGATAAAAGAGGTATAGCTTTTTGTTGTACAAATATCGGGGCAATACTGTATTTAAAAAAAGATACTGAAAAAGCCTTGGAATATTATCACAAAGCACTGGAAATTAGTAAAGAACAAAAAGACAATCTAGTAATTTCAAAATGTTATGCTAATATTGGAAGTATTTACAGAGATAGCGAGAACTTTGCCAAAGCTTTGAAATATTATCAAAAATCATTAGATATCAAAGAACTATTAGGAGATAAAAGGGGAAAATCCTTAATTTTATTAAATATAGCAACTCTGTATAATGATATGGGAAAATTTTATAACGCTAAAGAGTATGGAGAGCAAAGTCTCGAAATTGCTGAAAAAATAAAATCTCTTCCACAAAAAAAAATTGCTTATCTGACATTATCAAATAGCCATAATGGCTTAAAACAATATTATAAAGCATTTGAATATTATAAACTTTATCATAAAGCTAATGATAGCCTGTTCAATGAAAAAAAGAATAAGCAGATAGTTGAAATGGAAACCAAATATCAGGCAGAGAAAAAACAACAGGAAATAGAAAAACAACAAATAATGCTTGAAAAAAAAGATTTAGAAGCTATGAAGCAAGAGGCAGTAGTAAGCAGGCAGCGTATACAGCGAAATGCTTTTATTGGAGGGTTTGCATTAATGCTTGTTCTTGCCTTTATTGTTTTCATAAGTTACAAGCAAAAGAAAAAGGCAAATATTTTGCTTGCTGAACAAAAATACGAGATAGAAGAAAAAAATGAAGAACTAAACCAACAAAACGAAGAAATTTTAACACAAAGAGATGAAATAGAAGCACAGCGCGATACTGTAACCAAACAAAAAGAACATATAGAAGAAATTCACAAAAACCTTACAGACAGTATTAACTATGCAGAACGCATACAACAGGCTGTTTTGCCGGGAAATAATTTTTTACTGGAAAATTTTCATGACCATTTTGTATTATTCATGCCGCATAGTGTAGTAAGTGGTGATTTTTACTGGGTTACTCGTGTAAATAAATGGTTGATCTTTACAGCAGCAGACTGCACTGGGCACGGTGTTCCCGGGGCTTTTATGAGTATGTTGGGTATTTCCTTTTTAAATGAGATAGTGCGTAAATCAGAAATAACACAGGCAAATGAAGTATTAAATGGATTAAGGAAAAATGTAATAGAAGCATTGCAACAAAAAGGTGTTATTGGGGAGCAAATAGATGGCCTTGATATCGCTTTTTGTGCCTTAAATACAGAAACCAATATATTGCAGTTTGCAGGAGCGAATAATCCCTTGTATATAATACGAAATGGTAATAATAATGGCAATATAAAGATGAGGCGTGTCTCGTCCCTACAACACGAATTAATTGAAATCAAAGCCGATTTATCTTCCGAAACAAGAACTTTATTTGAGGTAAAAGCAGACAAAATGCCCATATCTATTTATGCAAAAATGAGATCGTTTACAAACAATGAAATACAATTGCAAAAAGGTGATTCTCTATATATATTCTCTGATGGTTATGCAGATCAATTTGGTGGTGCAGGCCTTGCCTGCCAGCAGGCAGGAGGTAGAAAATTCAAATATAAAGCATTTAAAGAAATTCTGCTTGCAAATGCAGGAAAACCAATGTTAGAACAACAGGATATACTTGCTAAAACTTTTAAGGAATGGAAAGGAGATTTAAAGCAGATTGATGATGTAGTTGTACTTGGGATTAAAATATAAGGTTGAAAATGTTAGTAAAACATTACTATTTCTTTGTATAAATTGACGATGTTTGTATTGTCGGAATAAAAATTTGATTATTGAAAATTAAAACTTCCGGTTTAATAATAGCATCAAACAATAAAAAAATAGTATGAAAAAAGTATTATTTACAATAATCATAAGCCTTTTTTTTAGCATTTTCTCTATTTCTCAACAAACAAAAACGAATTTATCCTATAAAACTTCGGCAGAGGTGGACAGTTTATTAACAAAACTCAAAAAAGAAAAAGCAGACACCACAAAAATAAAATTATACCTGAAAATAGGAGATGAATTTGAATACAGTATCCCTGATACAGCACTTTATTATTACAACAAAGCACTTGAACTTTCGTGTAGGGCAAAAGACAAAGAATTTGAAGCTCAATGCATAGATTATATCGGGTATGTTTACAGAAATCAAGACAATTACGTAAAGGCAATAAAATGTTTTAAAAAATCTTTGAAAATTAAAGAAGAAATCGGTGATAAGAATGGTGTTTCGGCAAGCTACGTCAACATCGGGAATATTCACATAAATCAGTGCAATTATAATAAAGCTATAGAATATTACCAGAAATCCTTAAAAATTGTTGAACAGAATGGGAATCTTCAAAGAATTTCAATTTGTCTAAATAATATAGGCATTATATATCTGTATATGGAAAATTATGAACTCGCAATTGATTATTACAAAAAAGCTTTAGATATTTCAAAAAAGTTAAATGATATGGAAGGAATTTCATATGCTTTAAATAATATTGGAGGTATTTATATTAAACAATCAGATTTTATAAAAGCTCTTGACTATTATCAAAAAGCATTAAAAATCAATAAAGAAACTGACAATAAAAAAGGCATGTCCAGATGTTTGAATAATATTGGAATAATCAACAAAAATTTAGGCAAATATGAGCAAGCAGTTATAAATTACAAGGATGCTTTTAAGATAAATGAAGGAATAAAAGATAAAATAGGAATGTCTTCCTGTTTGATTAATTTAGGTAATTTATATCTCAAAATGGGCAATTACAACAAAGCCATTCAATCAGTTGAAAAAAGTCTTGTATTAGCAAAAGAAGTAGGAGCAAAAAATGAAATAAAAGACACATACAGCAGTTTGGCGGTCATTTATGCGGAAATTAAAGATTTTGAAAAAGCATACCATTATAATCAATTGTATTCAGATATCAAAGATACTATTTTTAATAAAGAAAGTAGCAAGCAATTACATGAAATGGAAGCAAAATATCAGACGGAAAAAAAACAACAGGAAATAGAAAAACAACAGATAATACTTGAGAAAAAAGATGCAGAAATAAAAATGCAGGAAGCAAAAACAAGCAGGCAAAAAATTCAGCGTAATGCTTTTATTGGAGGATTTGCATTAATGCTTGTTCTTGCATTTATTGTTTTCATAAGTTACAGGCAAAAGAAGAAAGCAAATATTTTGCTTGCTGAACAAAAATACGAGATAGAGGAAAAAAATGAAGAATTAAACCAACAAAACGAAGAAATTTTAACACAAAGAGATGAAATTGAATCACATCGTGATATTGTAATCAAACAAAAAGAACATATAGAAGAAATACACAAAAACCTTACAGACAGTATTAACTATGCAGAACGCATACAACAGGCTGTTTTGCCGGGAAATAAATTTTTATTGGAAAATTTTCATGACCATTTTGTATTATTCATGCCGCACAGTGTAGTAAGTGGTGATTTTTACTGGGTTACTCGTGTAAACAAATGGTTAATTTTTACTGCAGCAGACTGCACAGGTCACGGTGTTCCCGGTGCTTTTATGAGTATGCTGGGTATTTCTTTTTTAAATGAGATTGTGCGCAAATCGGAAATAACACAGGCAAATGAAGTATTAAATGAGTTAAGGAGAGATGTAATAGGAGCATTGCAACAAAAAGGTATTGACGAGGGACAAAGAGATGGACTTGATATCGCTTTTTGTGTCTTAAATACTGAAACCAATATGTTGCAGTTTGCAGGGGCAAATAATCCCTTGTATATAATACGAAATGGGAATAATAATGGTAATGTAAAGACGTTGCATCCCAAGATGTCGGGACAAGTTGCAACGACTCTACAACACGAATTAACAGAAATTAAAGCCGATTTATCTGCCGAAACAAGAACTTTATTTGAAGTGAAGTCAGACAAAATGCCAATATCAATTTATGCAAAAATGGGATCATTTACAAATAATGAAATACAATTGCAAAAAGGTGATTCTTTATATATATTCTCTGATGGCTATGCAGATCAATTTGGTGGTGCAAAAGGTAGAAAATTCAGATATAAACCTTTTAAAGAAATGTTACTTGCAAATGCAGGAAAACCAATGTTAGAACAACGGGATATACTTGCTCAAACTTTTGAGGAATGGAAAGGAGATTTAAAACAAATTGATGATGTGGTGGTTTTGGGTATTAAAATATAAGAGCATTATATAAATTTGAAGAAAACTACCTAAATTATGAAAATACAGGAAAAACTCAGCGATGTATTGAAGTTTATAAAAAGTAAAGATTTCCTACAGGGTTTCCTTGTTGGGTTATTGGTGATAGCAGGGACTTTTCCCATAGATCAAACACTTAGTATAAAAGGGGTTGATGGTCCGTTGGTTTGGGCTTTTAATTACCTGTTCAGCGAGGGAATGGAATTAGGCAAAAACATTGTTTTTCCACATGGGCCGTTGGCATTCCTAATGTATCCTATGTCTGGTAATATGTTCATTGCGGCTATTATTGGCTCCCTCTTAAAATTATTGCTGTGTTTTAATATAGCTCGTTTGTTAAATTGTAATGAAAAACTAAAGTGGATTTTGACTTTTATTTTAGCTGTCACTATTTCAGTTTTATCAGAGTTCAACCATTTGATTATTGCCAATGTTATACTTTCATATACTACATATTACGATACTAAAAAAACGGTACACAAACTGATTGCTTTTGGTTTAACAGCTTTTGCCTTTTATATAAAATCCTATGTGGCAATAGTTACAGGAACAATCACATTTTCTTTTATTATATATTATTTTCTGGCAGAAAGAAAATTTAAAACAAGTATAATTGATTCTTTAACAATTGTGGGAGGACTTGGTCTTACTTGGCTTATTATGTACGGTAGTTATACAGGTTTCCTCAGGTATTTCTATGGAATATTTCAATTGGCACAGGATAATTCTGCAGCTGCAGCATTGCATCCTGATAATAACTGGTGGCTACTGATCTTATTTTTATTAATGGTAATCATGTTGCCATTTATTGCAATAACAAAAAAGTCAGTGTTCTATGGTTCCCTTATGCTTTTGGCACATTTTGCTGCATGGAAACATGGTATGGCACGTGAAGATGCTACGCATATGAAAAGTTACCTTGCTTTTGTAATCATCAGCTTGCTTATTTACCTGTTTTATGAAAAAAAGCATATGTTCAGAAGCCTGATAATAGGAGTATTGGCAATTTTTTTATTCGTTGTTAATATGAAACAATCAAATAATTATCCTCCTTTGATTTACGAATCTTTCAAGATTAATAATTTTACAGATTTACTTTTTGATATAAATAGCATTAAAGTAAAAGAGAACAAACAAATAAACCTTGAGGCAGAAAAATATTTATTGCCTGATGGCATTAGAAAACAAATAGGAAATGCAAGTGTAGATATTTATCCCTGGAATTATTTTATAATTGCAATAAATAATTTAAACTGGCAGCCACGACCTGTTATTCAGAGTTATGCTGCATATTCATCATGGTTAGATAAACAAAATTCACAGCACTTCAATTCGGAAAAAGCCCCAGAATTTTTAATCTGGGAGCTTAATAAGGTGGTTCTTGATACTATAAATGGTGGGGATATGGTGAGCATAGACCAGCGTTACTTACTAAATGATGAACCCCAATGCATGATACAACTACTTTCATCTTATAAGCAGGTTTATTTTGGTGAAAATTTAATTGTTTTCCGCAAAAAAACAATAAAAAGCAAACCAGTAGCCACTTTATTAATAACAGATAAAACACAATGGAATAGGTGGATAGATGTACCTGAGACTATAAATGGTATACTTCGTGCAAAATTTAAATATAATAGGAGTTTTAAGCAAAAATTTAAAAGCTTTTTATATAAAGACGAACAGTTTTGGATACACTTAAAACTAAATAATGGCATTATTCACAAATATCGTATTGTCCCAAAGAATGCTTTAGATGGCTTGTGGGTGTATCCTTATATTTCTAAACCTGGAAATATTGAAGATGCTTTAATCGTTGAAAAAGTTTTATTTAAGTCATCTAATGTAGATATTATGAATGAAGGAATTGAAGTTGAGTGGGAACTTATAAAATTTGAAAACGAACCAGAACTTGCTAAACAGTTTTTTGACCCATTGCCTGAGGGAAGGGATAGCTTATTACTTTATTCTAAAAATGGTTTTGAACAAAGTCCAATTGATTTTTGGAATGAATTGTCTAATGATAAAGTATTGTCAGGTGATGCTTTTCAAGGAGAAAAACTACATCTTATAAATGCTGGAGCCTTTTCGGCAACTTTTATATATAAGTTGGATAATCTGCCATTTGATAAGTTAAAAATACTTAGCGAATGCTGGGTAAAATGCCCTGATTATAATTTGACAAAAGATGTGTATCTTGTAATCTCTGTTGAGGACAGTACTGAAGAAAATCTGATGTATGAACCCCTAGTTATTGATAAGCGAGTTAATGATAAAATGCAATGGAATCATATTCTGAACTACGTTACTTACAAACACAGCTTAGGTAACTGCATATTAAAAATATATATATGGAATAATTCAGAACAACAAATTATGGTTGATGATATTAGCATCAGCATATTTGGGGTAAAAAGTGATCAATAAACGGATCATAATAACATTAGGGTGGATTAAAAAATATTTCCTATCTTTATTCTAT